>NZ_NKTX01000002.1 GCF_003207815.1 Komagataeibacter oboediens
GCGAAGGAAGGCGACACCAAGCACAACCGCCAGCGCCCCGCTCGCCAGATAAAGGATGCGCCGCCCGCGCCGGGAGCTTCCCCCGGGGGGCGTGCCGGGACCTGAAGTGGGGGGCGGGGGAGGGGTTGTATCCATGCGGTCGGTTTTCTGCCTGTTGTCGGACGGATGTCCTGCTCTTGTAGGACCGGGTCATGCGTGATGGGGCAAGGTTTCTGATTCGCCCAGTTGCAGTATTAACACGGCTGCGAAACTGTCTAAGTTAGGGAATGTAACATTGTCTGCGCGGTGGGAAAGAGGGAAACTGCCGAACGTTTCAATATCGTTTCTTTCCGGTGTTTTCAATGTGTTCATGCCCGCTTACGGTGGCCCCGGCATCGGCGGAAAGTCGCAGCAGGATCGGCAGCGCCATTGATGCGACCAGCGCGCACGCCATGAATGTCAGACTGTAATCCTGCCCCTGCCATTTCACGGGCAGTACCGAGTGGCATGCGGCCAGCATCCCGGCGGCAAGGCATATGCCCATTGTCAGCATGACCTGCTGGCAGGTGGAATACAGGCTGGTTGCCGTTCCCATGCGTGGCTTTGGCATGTCAGCATACGCGATGGTGTTGTAGCCGGTGTAAAGCAGCGTCTGCCCCATCCCGTTCATGGCCAGCAGCCCCAGCAGCCACCCCATGGGCATGCCCGGTCGGAACCCGGCCAGCAGCAGGCATACGGCCGGCAGCACAAGGCTGGCCACGCACATCACGGTGCGGAAGCCCCGGCCACGGTAAATGCGGGGGGCCGCGAACCGCATGACCAGCGCGCCAACCGGGGCGATGAAGGTGATCAGCCCGCTCTGGGCGGCGCTGGCGCCAAAGCGTGTCTGCAGCAGCGATGGCAGGAGAAAGATGATCCCGGCGGTGGCAATGCGGGTCAGTCCCCCGGCAAGGACCGAAATGCGGAAGGTCGCCACCCGCAGCAGCGACAGGTCCAGCACCGGGTGCATTACTCCCCGCGCATGGCGCAGGTAGGCCCCGGCGCACAGCGGGGCCAGCAGCAGCAGCCCGAAGGATATGACGGGTGGAAAGCCCGGATGGGTCAGCATTTCCATGCCGAAGATCAGCCCCGCCAGCCCGGTCGCGGACAGGATGTTGCCCCGCAGGTCAAAGGGGGGTGGACGGACCGCACGGATCTGGGGAATGAACCGTCCCGTCAGCACAATGGCCAGCAGGCCGAGCGGGATGTTGATGTAGAAGATCCACCGCCACGACAGCCATGATGTCAGCACGCCCCCCAGCACCGGCCCGGCCATGGGGCCGATGGTGGCGGGCAGCATGACCCATGCCATGGCGGCCAGCAGTTCCGACTTGGGCACGTTCTGCAGGATCACCAGCCGACCGACCGGGACCATCATGGCGCCGCCCGCGCCCTGCACCAGTCGCGCCAGTGCCAGCACCACAAGATTGGGCGCCCACCCGCACAGCAGCGAACCGGACAGGAACAGCACGACGGCGCAGCGCAGCGTGGTCCGGCTGCCGAAGCGTTCGGCCACATGGCCCGATGCCGGGATCAGGGCGGCAAGGCCCAGCATGTAGACCGTCAGCGCGATGCTGGTCTGGGGAATGTCGACATGGAAATCCCCCGCCATGGCGGGCAGTGCCGTGGTCAGGGCCGTGCCATCAATCTGTTCCATCATCATCAGGCTGGCGACGATCAGGGCCATGATACGCTTGCGCGCGGTGGAGGGTGACTCCATGCGGGGGGAAGGTGGGGGCAATGTGGGGGAAGCGGTCGTCAAGGGGGGCATGATCATGCATGATATACGCGGTACGGAACCGTAAGCGCCATCGTGGCGTTACAGGCCTGCGCTACACATCAGCGATATAACGGAGTACGAATCATGTCGGAAGACAAGGCAACGCCCATCGAGAACAAGGCCGAAGGCATCATGGACGAAGGCGTGGGCCGCCTGAAGGATGCTGCTGGTGGCCTGACGGGCAACATGGGCATGCAGGCGGAAGGCAAGGTGGACCAGCTTGCGGGCATGGCACGTCAGGAATTCGCCGACCTGTATGAAGAAGGCGAGGGCAAGGTTGAACGTGCGGTCACGTTCGTACGCGAACGCCCGCTGTTTTCGCTGGGGATCGCAGCTGCGCTGGGCACCATTGTCGGGATGATTTTCATGCCCCGTCGCAAGGGCTGAACCGGGTCGAGTCGTTTTTTTTTTCATTTTAAGGGACTCGATGAGTCCACAGCATCTTGCGCAACCCTGCATAAAAATGGTTTCCATCCTTCCAGAACGGAAATTCGATGCGAATCGGGCCGGAACGGTTCGATTCGCATACGATCAGGAAGGAATGGATGCCCGATTACGCGCTTGAAAACGCCCATGGGGGACGGGTCGCCGGTGTGGATGAGGTAGGTCGTGGCCCGTTGGCCGGACCTGTCGTCGCTGCGGCGGTCATGTTCCTTTCCGGCGTGCCGGGCGTGCTTGCGGACAGGCTGGATGATTCAAAGAAGCTGAAGCCCGCAGTCAGGCAGCAGCTTTATGATGTGCTGCACGCCACGCCTGGTGTCCTGATCGGGGTGGGTGCTGCATCTGTTTCTGAAATCGAACGGTATAATATCCTGCGCGCGTCATGGGTTGCCATGCAGCGTGCGGTCGGTCGCCTGCCGCAATCCCCTGAACTGGTTCTGGTTGATGGAAACGCCGCGCCCGATTTCGGGTGTCCGGCGCGATGCGTCGTGGGGGGGGATGCGATCAGCCTGTCCATCTCGGCGGCCTCCGTCGTGGCCAAGGTCATCCGGGACCGGCTGATGACGCGACTGGCGCAGCGCTGGCCCAGCTATGGCTGGGATCGCAACGCGGGCTATGGCACCCCCATTCACCGTGCGGCCCTGATGGCGGATGGCATCAGCCCCCACCATCGCGCGGCATTCGGCACGGTGCGCCGGATCGTGCAGGCGTCGGTTTCCCCTTATTCACCCCAAAGCGCGGAGCAGCCATCATGCTGAACAATTCATGAGCGGTGCGGTTATGATGGAATTGCCCCTGGACCAGGTGCTGCGGGGCGACTGTGTCGAGATGATGCAGACCCTGCCCGCGGGGTCGATCGACTGTGTCTTCGCGGACCCGCCCTACAACCTGCAGTTGAAGGGCGAGCTGCGTCGGCCCGATGACAGTGTGGTCGATGGGGTGGATGACGACTGGGACAAGTTCAGTGACCTGAAGGCCTATGACGAATTTACCCGCGCGTGGCTGAGTGAAGCGCGGCGCGTGCTGCGCAAGGACGGCACGATATGGGTAATCGGGTCATACCATAATATTTTCCGTATTGGCGCGATCCTGCAGGATCTGGGGTTCTGGATCCTCAATGACGTGATCTGGCGCAAGTCCAACCCCATGCCCAATTTCCGTGGTCGCCGTTTCACCAACGCACATGAAACGCTGATCTGGGCGGCAAGGGGACCGGACAGCCGCTATCGCTTCAACTATCAGGCGATGAAGGCGCTGAATGATGATGTGCAGATGCGCTCCGACTGGTACCTGCCGCTGTGCACCGGCGGCGAACGGCTGCGTAACGAGCATGGCCTGAAGCTGCATCCTACCCAGAAACCCGAGAGCCTTCTGCATCGCGTGCTGGTGGCCTCGACCAACGTCGATGACGTGGTGCTGGACCCCTTTACGGGCACCGGCACCACCACCGCCATGGCGCGCAGGCTGCGGCGGCGCTTTATTGGCATTGAACGTCATCCCGATTATGCCGAGGCCGCGATCGGCCGCGCCCGCCGGGAAAAACCCGTGCCGCTGGACAGTGTGCTGACCACGCCTGCCCGCCGTGAAAGCCCGCGCGTGCCCTTTGGCCTGCTGGTGGAACGGGGCATGGTGCCTGCGGGCACCGTGCTCATGGATCGGCAGAAGCGGGTGCGCGCCACCGTATCGCCCGATGGTACGCTGGTCAGTGGACGGCACCGGGGGTCGATCCATAAAATGGGTGCGCTGCTGACCAACGCGCCATCATGCAATGGCTGGACCTTCTGGTATTTCGAGCGCGAGGGCGAACTGACTCAGCTTGATGTGCTGCGCGGTGAAATCCGGGCGGAGCAGGCAGCCGTCGCCTCCTGACCGATGGCGGTGGGGCAGGACAAACCATTCAGGGAAGCGGCAGCATGAACCGGCGCCCCGATCTTGCCGGGCCACATGCCCTGTCCGCGATGGAATGGAACGCGGGCCGCCATTCCGCCCTGCAGACTGATGATTACCTGTTCAGTCAGCTTATCCCCTATATCGGGAACAAGCGTAAACTGCTGGGGCTGATCGCGCAGGCGATCGCGGCCACGGGGGAATATCCCGGGCAGACCGATTTCGTGGACCTGTTTGCCGGGACCGGCGTTGTGTCGCGTCTGGCCAAGCGGCTTGGTTTTCGCGTGCTGACCAATGACTGGGAACCGTATAGCGAGGTCCTGAACCGCTGCCATGTGGCCACGTCCGCTCCACCCCGGTTCGCGGGGGGGCGCGATTATGCGCAGGTCATGGCCGAACTGAATGCCCTGCCGCCGCTGGAAGGCTGGGTGACGCGGCACCTGTGCCCCGATGATGACGTGCAGTATGACACGGCACGTGACCGGATGTTCTATATGCGCAAGAACGGCATGCGTATTGATGCCATCCGTGAACGGATCGCGCAGTGGGAACATGACGGCCTGCTTGATGCCGCGCAGAAGGCGTGCCTGCTTGCGCCATTACTGTACAGCGCCAGTTACAACAGTAATACCAGCGGCCTGTTCAAGGGGTTTCACCGGGGCTGGGGCGGGCGCACCGGCACGGCGCTGTACCGGATTGCGGCGGACCTGTACCTGCGCCCGGCCTGCTTTATCGATAACGGGCGTGACAACCGGGTCATGCGCATGGACGCACATGAACTGGCCACGCATCTGCCCACGCAGGTGGGACAGGCTACGATCACGTATGTGGACCCGCCCTACAACCAGCATCCTTACGGCGCGAATTACCATGTGCTGAATACGATCGCCCTGTGGGACCAGCCGGACCTTGCCCCCAAGATCACGGGGCGGGATAAATCGGCGATCCGGCAGGACTGGCGGACGGAGCGCCGTAGCCCCTATAATCATCGCAGGCAGGCGCTGGTGGCCTACCGTGACCTGTTATCCGCGCTGGATACGCGCTGGGTCGCCACCAGTTACAGCACCGATGGCTTCATTCCGCTGGATGATATGGTGCGCGCCAACTGCGAACGTGGGGAGGTCCGGGTTTTTACCCGTGGCTACAAACGCTATCGCGTCAGCCGCCAGCGGTATTCGGCACGTCCCATGACCGTCGAATTCATCCTGCTGACCAATACACGGCGGCGCGGAACATGTGACCCGGACGGGATCGTGCAGGAAATCATGGCCGTGGAGGCCGACCTGAATTCGCCGGGCGGGAACTGACGACATTTCTTAAGCACGACCCGCGCCCGGAATGGATTCTGGAGGGATGGCCTGAAACGTCCGTCCGGGACGCATCCGGCAATAATAGCAGGCCAGGTATTGGGGACGCCTTTGCAGAAAGCGCCCCGAACCATCGTCTTTTCGCAAAAAGACAACACCTGGAAAGTTTTATTCTTTTTTATCAGCCGTGTATTTCAGCCAGTCCCTTAGCTGCCGCCAAAGCCGAGGAACCCGATGGACGGATCGGCATGGCCGCCGGACGCATCATACCGCCTGTCGGCGCTGGCGGTGGTGGAGGCATGGTGCGGCATGGTCAGCGGCGGGGTGTCATCCTCGCCTTCCGCAAGGTTGTTGGATGCAAAATGCGGGTCTGAATCCGAGAAAGTGCGCATGGACAGTAGCAGGAAGGTAATATCATTGCGGTTCAGGTCGATCGCCATGTCCAGCGGCGTCTGCCCCAGCACGTTATGGCCCGTCATGTCCGCGCCCCGGTTCAGGGCTTCCTTCGCCGCACCAAGGCTGCCACGGTTGATGGCGTCAAACAGTGCGTCGGTCGGATTCATGTCGGCGCTGGCGTGGCCGTGTTCCTCTTCGCTGGATTCCGCACCGGGCAGGGCCGCAGGCGGGGCCGCGGCCTTGGCTGCACGGCGGGCCTCAGCCTTTTTCGCAGCTTCGGCGGCTTCGCCCTCGGCTTCCGCTTCGTCGGCATCCTGCGCATGGGCCATATGGATGGGCATGCATACGGAAGGGACGCCTGCGAACAGGGTTGCGACAAGAAGATAAATACCGGATCTGGAAATCATGTCCTGTCCCGAGAGTGAGCGTTCGTCCGGGCATGCGAAACTGCCATATGCCACCCGACCGTTCTGGTGATTACCGCAAAATGACGGCGGATGCGATGCCTAATCATCTTTCTGTCAGGAACGGCTTTCGCGCCACCATGCCACAAGCAGCATGACCAGCACGAACAGCCCCACCGCCCAGGCTGGCAGCATGGACGTGGCCTGCTGTCCCGATACGCTGTGCGCGTTGCGTGCGGGGAAGGCAAACCGGTCCGCGGTCGAGGTCACCCGTCCGTCCTCCATGACAACCTGCGGCAGGGACGGTGCCTGCGGGTTATCGCCCAGCCAGTGCACGCCGCCCCCCGTCGCCGCGGCCATGGGGGCCAGCAGGGACGCCGTTGCCCGCAGGTCGGCAAACTCGACCGGGTCTTCGGCGCGCGGGGCGGCAAAGGCTTCATGTCCCGCATCGTCACGCACGGTCCATATCCCTTCCTGCCGTGCGGGCAGGCGTGCGCGGGTCAGTCCCGTATTGCCCGCGGGTTCCAGCGTTATGGACTGCGTGGTGCCATCGGGGGCGATCACATGGACAACCGGTGGCGGCCCGGCAGTGACCGAACGGCGGGTAATGGTCATCTGGCCTGCCGAGATTTCGGCCTCAAGCTGGTTTTCCTCCAGCTCCGGCTCCTTCATCAGCCAGTGTGAAATGCGCCGCAGCAGTTCGGATTGCGGCCCCCCGCCACCTTCGCCATGCGACCACAGCCACGCCTGGTCCGACAGCAGGAAGGCCACGCGTCCCTTGCCCGCGTGGTCAAGGACCAGCAGGGGCTGCTGGTCCGGGCCTGTCATCAGCACTTCGCCGCCCGCCGTATCCGTATGCAGGCTGCGGTACCACGGCCCCCATCCCGGCTGGCCGCCCGCGTGGTCGGGCGCGCCCGGCAGGCCGGAGGTCACGGGATGACGCATGCCGGTTTCCGTCAGGTCAGGCCGGAACCGGCGCACGGTCATGCCGTCGGTGGACGCCACGTGAGCCGGCAGGATATCCGATAGCGGCGTGTCCTGCAGGGACCCGGGGGTCAGGAATTCCGGTCCCCCGATCAGCAGCAGCCCGCCGCCCGCGCGGATGTGGTTGACGATATTGCGCAGGTAGGCTTCAGGCAGGATGCCCCGGTTTTCGAACCCGTCGAGGATGATGAGGTCGAACTGGTCGATTTTCTGCTGGAACAGTTCATTCACCGGGAAGGCGATCAAAGCCAGGTCCGACAGCGGCGTGCCGTCATCGCGATCGGGCGGGCGCAGGATGGTGAAGTGGACCAGATCAACCGACGGGTCGGCCTTCAGTAGTCGCCGCCAGACCCGTTCGCCCTGGTTGGGGGTGCCCGATACCAGCAGTACGCGCAGCCGGTCGCGCACGCCGTTGATGCGGATGACATCATGATTGTTGCGTGTCGAAACCTCGCCAGGCAGTTCAGGCGCCGACAGGCCCACCAGCATCTCGCCCGGATGGGTGACCGGCAGGGTGATGTCCTGTGGCTGCCCGATCTGCACGGGACGGGAGAAGGTCGTGCCATCCCCCTGCGTCAGGGTCAGCTGGGTGGTGGCGCCGGGGGCGGGATGCGCGCCCTGGTCATCAATCTCGACACGGATGGTCACGTCCTTGCCGACAATGGCGAAGGGCGGCGCCTGGAGCACGCGCAGGTGGCGATCCGTTTCCTCCCCACTGCCGGTCAGCAGGACATGCAGCGGCAGCATCGTGCGGTGGCCATGTCCGTCATCGGGGTCGAGCATGTCGGGAACACTTGCGGGAATGTCATGGTCTTCCCCGTCGGTCACCAGCACCGCACCCGCAAGGCGCGAGGGCGGGATATCCGCCGCCTGCCGCAATGCACCAAACAGCCGCGTGCCCCCATGCTGGGCTTCGCGCAGGGTCACGATGCGCGGCACAAGCCCCGGCACGCGGTTCATCTCCGCCTGCAGGCGTTCGGCGGTGTTGCGCGCCATCTCGTCGCGGTTGCGCTCGGACATGGATGCCGACTGGTCCACCATGATCAGCGCGGTTTCAGGCAGAGGGTGCCATGTTTCGGTAATGCGCTGCGGGTTGCACAGCCACGCGATGAGGCCCAGCGCCGCCAGCAGCCGCCACACGCTGCCGCGCACCCGTCGCACAACTCCCATGACCGCGAGGGCCACAGCCATGGCCAGCAGGATGTCGATGCACCATGGCGGCACCTGCGGGCTGAATGCCATCATGTGGCGTGACAGGTCGGGCATGCCCATCATTCCCCCAGCCGTTTCAGCAGGGCGGGCACATGCACCTGATCCGCCTTGTAATTGCCAGTCAGCGCGTAAATCACGGCATTGACCCCGAACCGGTAGGCCACCACGCGCTGTTCCGCGCCATCGGGAACGGGGGCATACGGTGTGTTGCCGCCATCATCCACCGCCCATGCATGTGCCCAGTCATTGCTGCCGATGATGACGGGACTGACGCCGTCATTCGTGCTGTCGCCTTCCTGCGCGACCCATACCGGCATGCCGTCATAGCGACCGGGAAAATCGTGCAGCAGGTAGAACGTGCGCGACAGCACATGGTGGGTATCCAGCCGGGTCAGCGGGGGGATATCCAGCCCCGCCGTCATGCGCCGCAACGCCGCCGCCGTTCCGGGGGCGGACCCGGTATAGCTGCTGGCGGTGTCGGGTGCCGTGGCGGGGTCCTGTCCCTGCGTGTCGATCATCAGGATGCCGCCATGGCGCATGTAGGTGTTCAGTGCCGCCGTGCGCGCGGGCGTGGTGGTGGCGTCCGCCGTCACGGGCCAGTAGATGAGCGGATAGTACGACAGGTCATCATGTTCCGGCACGACGCCATCAGGATGGCCCAGCACGGCGGAGGTCCGGGCATTGACGTAATCCGACAGTCCCTGCAGCCCTTCTTTCGAGACATCATCGATATCCGCATGTCCGGTCACGATATAGGCCAGCCGGGTTTCCAGCGCCGCGCGGGGTACGTCGGGGGGAATGTCCTCCGCCGCATGGGCGGGCTCATGCAGCGTGCAGGCCAGCAGCATTGCCACGGTCGCCCGGCGGCCCCATTTGCGCCCGCGCTGCATCACGCTTGCCACCCCATCCACGATCAGCAGCAGTGCGGCCATGACCATGAGCACCGGCCCGATGGCAAGGTCAGGCACCTGACCGCGCAGGTCGGATGCCGTGCCGATGGCTGCCTGCGGGGCAAGCGGGGCCGGATCATCGCCCGGATTGAGCGCACGGCGGCTGTTGCGCGGCCCATACAGTCCCGGCGGGTGTTCCGGTGTCGGGGCGGTATGGCCAAAGGCATCGGCCCGCAGGGCCTGCGCACCCGCCGGTGGCGTGACCAGCGCGCCGTCGCCATCCAGCGTCATGTAGGGGGCCAGCAGGGTACGGCCCGCTGGTGTCTCGATGCCCGAAGCTTCATCAATCAGGTGCTGCAGCATGCTGACGAACAGCCCCGACAGCGGCAGGTTGGACCATTCCGCCGTACTGGTGACATGGAACAGCACGACCTGCCCGGCGCCAAGGGCGGCATGCGTGACCAGTGGTGTGCCATCGGTCAGCCGCGCCCAGCTATGGCTGTCCAGATCGGTGGAGGGCTGCGCCAGAACCTGACGCGACACCGTGACATCGCCGGGGATGTCAAGGTCATGGAACGGGGAAGATGCGGGGAAGGGGGCAAGGTGTTCCGGCCTGCTCCATGACATGGTGCCGCCCAGCACCCGCTCGCCCCCCATCAGCGGAACAGGCAGCAGCGTGTCCGCAGGCTTGGGTGTGGGGTCGGTATTATCCCCGGACTGGACCAGCAGGGGGCCGGCAAAACGGATAAGTGTGCCGCCACTGCGTACCCATGCTTCCACTTTCCTGCGGCTGTCCGGGCTGCCCAGCGTGCCGTCAGGCGCGATGATGACCGACAGCGGTCGGGCCAGCAGCGTATCCAGGTCCCCTTCGCGCAGTTCGGCGGTGGGCTGCAGCGCCCGGCGCAGGTAGAACAGGCTGCCCATGAGCGGCGTGTCGGATGACGTGCTGGCGATCAGCCCCACGGGGCGCTGGCGTTCGCGTTCATCCAGCAGGCGTATCCCGCCCGGCCCGTTCACGCCATCCAGCGACAGGTGATCGACCTTGCTGCGTAGTTCCGCCGGCAGGTCGGGGGCGGCGTCCACATGGTCCTGTCCCGCGGGCAGGGTCACGGGCACAAGACCCAGCGTGCCGCCCGCCGCGGTTTCAAGCCGCAGCTGCCATGTGCGCGGCTGGGGACGTGGCACGGCGCGGATGCGGGTGGCAAGGCTGCTTTCGCCCCGGCCGGGCGGTGCAAGCAGGGTAATATCCGAACCGGGCAGGTACATGTCCCGTACCGGTCCGATTCTGGCCAGTGCGGCGCCAAATGCGGCATCCGCCGGGGTGGCCAGTCCGTCAGCAATATAGATGACCGGTCCGTGCCAGCCCTGCTGCGCCAGTTGCGCCAGCGCCTGTGTGGCGGCGGCGCGGTCAACCGGCCATGCGCGGGGCAGGAGCGGGTCAAGCATGCCGCGCAGCACCTGTGCCGACTGCATGGGCTGGACCATGACGGGATCCAGCGCGTCACCGCGCGCCGTCAGCAGCAGGCGCGCGCCATGCCCGGTGCGCGACAGGTGATCCAGCAGCCCGTCCAGCGCGTGGATGCGCTGTGGCCATGTACCCGCCGCGGCCCAGCCGTTATCCAGCACGATCAGGCAGTCGGCATCGGCAATGCCGGCCTGCCCGCGCGGAAAGACCGGCTGCGCCAGCCCCAGAACCAGCAGCCCCACGGCAGCACAGCGCAGCAGCAGCCGCCAGAGCGGGGCGGAGGTCGCGTCCGGCGGCGGCGCATTGAGTGCACGCAGCAGGGCCATGGGCGGAAAGGACTGCACGCGCGGCGCGGGGGGCAGGGCATGCAGCAGCCACCACACCACCGGCAGCGCCAGCAGGCCCAGCAGCATCCATGGCGCGAGCAGCATCATGGCCTGTTCCCCATGCCCGGCAGGGCATGTAGCGCCAGTAGTGCCTGTTCGGGGGGCTGGTCCGTCAGGTGCGGCACGGGCGGGCAGCCCGCTGCCTGGCACACCGTGCGCAGCTGATCCTGATGGCGCGCCCAGACCGCACTGTACTCGTGGCGCAGCGTGGCATCGCCATTCAGCAGCACGGTTGTTTCGTCCTCCAGCCCGGTAAAGCGTGTATGGCCTTCATATGGAAGGCTGGTCTCCGCCGGATCGATTATTTCGACCAGCGTGCAGGTCGCCTGCCGCGCGGTCGCTGCGCGCAGGAAGGCCGACAGTTGTGGCGCGGGATACAGCCCGTCGCCAAACAGCAGTACCCGGCTGCGCGCGGGAATGGCGGCGGCCAGCGGCAGGGCGGGCTCATCCACCGTTGCGCGCAGGGCGGCAATCAGTGCCTGCGCCATCCGTTCCAGCGCCTGTCGGCCCCGCAGGCGCAGCGGTGGCGCGCCGGTCGTGCCCAGCAGGCGGATGTCCTCCCCCTGCCGCAGCAGCATTGCGGCGCAGGCCAGTGCCAGCAGAAAGGCGCGTTCGGCCTTCAGCGGCAGGCTGTCAGCAGACCGCCAGCGCATGGATGCACTGTTATCGCACCAGATGCATATGGTATGCGGGGTCTGGGCTTCATGTTCGCGCACGAAGGCCCTGTCCCCCCGCGCCGACTGCCGCCAGTCGATATGGGTCGCGGCCTCGCCCGGTGTGGCGGGGCGGTACTGCCAGAATTCCTCGCCCACACCTGCCTTGCGCCGGGGGTGGGGACCACCGCCTGCGTTCTGCGCGATCCGTCGCGCCGCCACGATCAGGGTGGGCAGGCGGCTGGCCAGTGAATCCGCCAGTGCCGTTGCTGCAACCGGGTGGCGCGGCAGGAAGGGACTGCCACCACCCGCAGGCCCCGACGGGGACGCCGCCCGTTCAGGCCCCGGTCTGGGCCGGCCGGACAGCCGCGTGAGAAAGGACAGGGGAGACCGCAACGTCAGCCAATCCGTCCGACCAGTGTGTCGATCAGCGTTGCCAGACGGACATTTTCCGCCCGTGCGGTAAAGGATAGCGCCATGCGGTGGGCAAGGACCGGGTGGGCCAGTGCGGCCACGTCCTCGATTGTGGGGGAAAGGCGGCCATCCAGCAGGGCGCGCGCCCGGGTGGCCAGCATCAGCGCCTGTGCCGCGCGTGGGCCGGGGCCCCATGCCACGGCTTCGCGTATGGTCGGGTCATCGGTCGTTTCCGGTCGGGCCGCGCGGACAAGCCGCACGATCGCATCCACCACCTGTTCGCCCACCGGCAGCGCGCGCACCAGATCCTGTGCTGCCAGCACGTCGGCCGCCGCCAGAACGGGCCGGGCCGTGGCCGTGGTGGTGCCGGTGGTGGCCAGCAGCATGGCGCGTTCGGCACCGGCATCGGGGAAATCCAGCGTCACCTGCATAAGGAAACGGTCAAGCTGTGCCTCAGGCAGGGGATAGGTGCCTTCCTGCTCGATCGGGTTCTGGGTGGCCAGAACATGAAAGGGGCGGGGCAGCAGGTGGTTGGTGCCCGCGATGGCGACCTCGTGTTCCTGCATGGCCTGCAGCAGGGCGGACTGGGTGCGGGGGCTGGCGCGGTTGATTTCATCGGCCATCAGCAGCTGGCAGAATACCGGCCCCGCCACGAAGCGGAAGCTGCGGCGGCCGCTGTCGTCCTCATCCAGTATCTCGCTGCCCAGAATATCCGATGGCATGAGGTCGGGCGTGAACTGCACGCGCCGCGCATCCATGCCCATGACGTGACCCAGCGTTGTGACCAGCAGCGTCTTGCCCAGTCCCGGCGCACCCACCAGCAGTGCGTGCCCACCCGACAGGATGGCGGTCAGCACAAGGTCGATCACCCGGTCCTGTCCCAGTATGACACGGCCGATTTCCGCGCGTGCGTCACGCAGGCGGCCGCCCATGCGTTCGGCCTGGGCTGCGATCTGTTCGCCCGTAGGGACGGAGGGGGATGTCATGCCCGCCTGCGGCGCCGCATGGAGGGGTGAGGTATCATCCATGGTCATCATTCCAACAGTCTGACAGGTCCGGGGGTTTCATCAAGCCGGTGTTGATCCCTATATCAAGTCCAGCAGCTTCCATAGTGTCGGGTTAACGCAATTGATGGACGATTTCGAGACAGGTGAGACCATGCCCTCCCTTTCCATGGGGCGGACGGCGGGCACATGCGGCGCGCTGCCGTTTCTGATCCGGCGGGACGGGACATGGCTGTACCGTGGCTCCCCCATTCGCCGCAAGACGATGGTCTGCCTGTTCGCATCCACCCTGCGGCGTGATGCGCAGGGTGGCTACCGCCTGCAGACCCCGGTCGAGCAGGGCACGATCGAGGTGGAGGACGCGCCCTTCGTCGCGACCCATCTGGAATGGCATGGCTGTGGGCGGGGGCAGGTGCTGTCATTCCGCACCAATGTGGACCAGGTGATCTGCGCGGGACCGAAGCACCCGATTCGCTGTGCATGGGACGTGCCGTGCGAGGGCTGCGGCACGGGGCCGGTGCCCTACCTGCATGTGCGCGACGGGGACGGCGCGCTGCCGATCGAGGCCAGGATCGCGCGCCCTGTCTATTACGAACTGGCGGCGCTGGCGGTGGAAGGCAACTGCCGCGGCGTGCCCTGCCTGGGGGTATGGAGCCAGCATGCGTTTTTCCCCCTGTCCGTCATGCCGGATGATACCTGCCCATGACGGGCACCGGCCCGCTTGATGGCCTGCGGCGCGACATGCCCGACATATCAGGGCACCTTGCGCGGATATGGGGCATCCTGCCCGATGCGCGGCTGGTGGGCGGCGCGGTGCGCGACCTGCTGTGCGGGCGCGGGGTGTCGGATATCGACCTTGCCACCCCGCACGCACCCGATGAGGTCATGGCGCGCCTGAAACAGGCGGGGATACGGGTGGTGCCCACGGGCCTGTCGCACGGCACGGTCACCGCCGTGCTGGACGGCCACCCGTTCGAGATCACGACCCTGCGCCGTGATGAGGAAACCGACGGCCGCCACGCCACCGTGGCCTGGACCCATGACTGGCGTGAGGACGCGGCCCGGCGGGATTTCACCATAAATGCCATGTCGTGCGACAGCGCAGGCGTCGTGCACGACTATTTTGGCGGGCAGGCCGACCTTGCGGCAGGGCGTATCCGCTTCGTGGGAAATGCCCGGCAGCGCATTGTGGAAGATGCGCTGCGCATTCTGCGTTTTTTCAGGTTTCAGGCCCGTTATGGCGGCGCCGCGCCCGACCCCGACGCCATTGCGGCCATCACTGCCCTGTCCGGCATGATCGACCGCCTGTCGGTGGAACGGGTGTGGTCGGAACTGCGCCGTATCCTGGTCGGGCCGCACGTGACACGCACGCTGGTCCAGATGCACGACAGCGGCGTGCTGGGCCATGTCCTGCCCGAAGGCTACGACATTGGCCGCCTTGCCCGCCTGCTGTCGTGTGGCGCGCCAGCGGATGCGGTGCTGCGCCTTGCCGCCCTGGTATCGGGTGACGTGCGGGAGGTGGCGCGGCGGCTGAAGCTGTCGCGTGCCGACACCATGGCGCTGGCACAGACACGTGCGGACCCCGTGCCCCTGCCCGGCATGGGGGACGACGTGCTGGCGCCCATGCTGGCCGATCATGCGCTGCGTGATCTGCTGTGGCGCACATGGCTGCGTCAGGCCGGCCGTGCCGGACGCCGGGACGCGGCATGGGACGCCCTGCGCGCCCGGCTGGATGGTATGGAAAAGCCGGTCTTTCCGCTGGCGGGGCGCGATATCATGGCCACCGGGCGGGCATCGGGGGCCATGGTGGGTCGTGTGCTGGCGCAGGTGCGGCAGTGGTGGCTGGAAAATGGCTGCACCGCAGGCCATGCGGACTGTGTGGCGCGTATGAACGCGGTATTGCGGGACGGTCCTGCCGACGCGACATAATTTGTAACCGTGTGTCGCGGCCCTTTGTTTTGGGCAGCCATGCGGCTATAGCCCGATTGATGAACGCGATTAAACCGCCCACGCCCGACAGGCAGGCCACACCCACGGATATGGTGTCGTCACGCAGCCTGATGCGACGGCTGTGGCATGATGAACTGGCCTGCCACAAGCTGCGCATACTGGCTGTCATGGTGCTGACCGCGCTCATGGCCATTTTCAGTGCGCTGTATCCGCTGGTCATCCAGCGTGCGCTGGACATGTTTGCCGATCATGACCCGCGCATCCTGTACCAGGTGCCGCTGCTGGTGGTGGTGATCACGGTGGCGAAGGCCATATCGCAGTACGGGCAGTCGATCGCGGTGCAGTCGCTGGTGCTGCTGGTCATACGCGGCCTGCAGCAGCGCATGTTCCACCATCTGGTCCATGCCGACATCTCCCGCATCGAAACCGAGGCCCCGGCCCAGATTGCCGCCCGTTTCACCACCGACGCGGTCGCGATTCGTGAGGCGATGATCCGCGCAACCAACGCCCTTGGTGACGCTGTGACGGTGGTGGGGCTGATTGCCTCCATGCTCTACATGGACTGGGAACTCAGCCTGATTGCAGCCGTGCTGTATCCCATCGCGGCCATGCCGGTGCGCAGGCTGGGCAAGCGCCTGCGACGCGAGTCCGGTGGCGTGCACGAACAGGTGGGCGAGACGAGCGCGATGCTGACCGAAAGCTTCAGCCAGTCGCGCACGATCCGCGTCTATCGGCTGGAAGGGGCGGAAGAGCGCCGGGCGGCGCATGTGCTGGACGGGTTGCATGCGGGCCTGCTGCGAATTGCCCGGGGCCGTGCGCGCGTGGACCCGATGCTGGAGGTACTGGGTGGGATCGCGGTGGCGGCCGTGCTGGGCTTTGCCGGGTGGCGGGCGACGCAGGGAGGTGCCACGCTGGGCGATTTTTCGGGGTTTGTCGCGGCCCTTCTGCTGGCGGCACGGCCGCTGCGTGCGCTGGGTACGCTCAATATCGCATTGCAGGAGGGGCTAGGCGGCCTGCAGCGCGTGTTTGACGTGATTGATGAGCCCGTAGCCGTGGCACAGGCGCCCGATGCGATCGACCTGCCGCCCGGTGGGGGCGACCTGCGATTTGAACAGGTGACGTTCCGTTACCCCGATGGCCGCATGGGGCTGGAGGGGCTGGATTTCGTGGCACGCCCCGGCCTGACCGTGGCCCTTGTCGGTCCGTCGGGGGCGGGAAAATCCACCGCCCTGTCGCTGATCCCGCGCCTGCATGATGTATCGGGCGGGCGCATCACGCTGGATGGCGTGGACCTGCGTCGTCTGGTCCTGTCGCAACTGCGCGATGCCATTGCCTATGTCAGTCAGGACACGCTGCTGTTTGACCTGTCGGTCATGGACAACATCCGCATGGGCAACCCGCAGGCCAGTGACGAACAGGTCCGCACTGCCGCCCGCGCGGCGGCGGCGGACGAGTTCATTCGGGCCCTGCCGCGCGGATATGACACCGTGGTCGGGCCCGGTGGGCAGCGCCTGTCGGGCGGGCAGCGGCAGCGCGTGGCGCTGGCGCGCGCGCTGCTGCGCAATCCGCGTGTGCTGCTGCTGGATGAAGCGACCAGCGCGCTGGACAGCGAAAGCGAAGCCATTGTCCAGAACGCCCTGACGCACCTGCGTCAGGGGCGCACGACCATTGTGGTGGCCCACCGCCTGTCCACCGTCCGGTCAGCCGATCTTGTCGTGGTTATGGCGCAGGGCCGCGCGGTGGAATGTGGCACGCATGATGCGCTGATGGATGAAGATGGCCTGTATGCCCGCATGGTGCGCAATCAGGCCTTTACGCTGTAAACTGCGCTGAATGTGCATCCGGGCCGGTGATGGCGGTTGAAGTGTTGCAAGCTTCGTGTCATGGATTGACCGACCCGTTCGGTCAATGCGTGGATGACAGGATCAGGGGCTGCAATCAAAGTGATGATGAGGGAAGCAGATGGCCGCGGACGAAGGCAAGGCACCTGAAGACGGACAGACCGCACAGGATAAAGGGCACGAACAGGAAAAGGAAAAGGCTTCCCCCCGGCGCAAGGTGATCCTGATCGGCGTTCTGGTGGTGGTGGCCGTTCTGGCCGGGCTGTACTGGTTCCTGCACCGCAATGAAGTCGAGACGGATGACGCCTTTACCGCCGGTCGCGCCGTGGCGGTGGCTCCCCATGTATCCGGCTATGTGACCGAACTGCTGGTGAACGATAATCAGTTCGTTCACCAGGGTGATATCATTGCCCGCATTGATGACCGCAACTGGCGCGCCCAACGCGATCAGGCGGCAGCAGCCGTGGATATCGCGCGTGCGCAGGTCCGCAACTACAGCCTGCTGGCGGAAGTGGCGAAAAAGAACTTCCCCGGTCACCTGATGGTGGCGCAGGGCCAGCTGGTGGAAGCGCAGGCCCAGCAGTTCCGCGCGGAAACCGATTATCGCCGCCAGCATGGCGTGACCCGCGAGGCGACATCGCAGCAGAATATCGATTACGCCACTGCGGCCCTCAATGCGGCGAAGGCGAAGGTGCTCGAGGCACAGGGCAACCTTGAAACCGCCCTGCCGGTCATTCCCAATATTTCCAGCACCGAAGCCCGCGTGACCGAACAGCAGGCCCAGCTTGCGCAGGCGGAAGCCAAGCTGCGCGAGGCGGAACTGAACGTGGAATGGACGCAGATCCGCGCCCCGCATGATGGCTGGATTTCACAGCGTAACATCGAACGTGGCACCTATGTCACGGCAGGCCAGACCGTGGTGTCCGTGGTCGAACCCGAAATATGGGTTGTGGCGAACTACAAGGAAACACAGCTGACCCACATGCGCCCGGGCCAGAAGGTGGATATCGCGATCGACGCCTATCCGTTTCTGAAGCTGAAGGGGCATGTTGATTCGCTGCAGCTGGGCACGGGGGCGACCTTCAGCGCCTTCCCGCCGGAAAATGCCACGGGCAATTATGTGAAGATCGTGCAGCGCGTGCCGGTCAAGATCCTGATTGATGAAGGGCTGCGACAGGACCTGCCGCTGTCGATCGGCCTGTCGGTTGAACCGACGGTCCACACGGAATGAGCGCGCAGGCAGCATCCACCGGGGCAGCCGATGGCACGAACTGGAAACCGAAACACAATCCATGGCTGATCGCCGTGGTTGTGACGGTGGCCGCCTTCATGGAAATTCTGGACACTACCATCGTCAACGTGGCGCTGCCGCATATCGCGGGGAACCTGTCATCCACGTATGATGATGCGACATGGACGCTGACATCCTACCTGGTGGCGAACGGGATCGTGCTGACGATCTCGGGCTGGCTGGGCAAGCTGTTCGGGCGCAGGCACTACTTCCTGATCTGTATTTCCATGTTTTCGCTGTCGTCGTTCCTGTGCGGCATTTCCACCAGCCTGCCCGAACTGATCCTGTTCCGGCTGATGCAGGGGTTCTTCGGGGGCGGGCTGCAGCCCAACCAGCAGTCCATCATCCTTGACACCTTCCCGCCCGACAAACGGGCCGCCGCCTTCGGCCTGACCGCCATCGCCACCGTCGTGGCGCCGGTGCTTGGCCCGTCGCTGGGGGGGTGGATTACCGATAACTATTCCTGGCGGTGGGTGTTCTTCATCAACGTGCCGGTCGGCATGCTGGCCACCATTGCGGTGTCGATCATGGTCGAGGACCCGCCATGGGCGCGCAAGCAGAAGGCACCGCTGGACTTCGTGGGCATCGGTCTGATCACCATTGGCTTCGGCTGCCTGGAAGTGGCGGTTGACCGCGGTGAGGACGAGGACTGGTTCGGTTCGCGTATGATCGTCATCATGGCCATCCTTGCCTTCCTTGGCATTGGGGGCGCGGTTGTCTGGCTGTTGCGGGCGAAAAATCCGGCGGTGGACCTGCGTGTGTTCAAGGACCGCAATTTTGCGGTGGGCACCGGGCTTATGGGCGCGGTGGGGGCGCTGCTGTATTCCTCGGCCATTATCGTTCCGCAGTTTTCGCAGCAGATCATGGGTTATACCGCCACCCTGTCCGGCCTGATCCTGTCGCCCGGCGGCATGGTGGTGATTGTGCTGATCCCACTGGTGGGGATCGGGATGAAATATATCCAGCTGCGCTACATCATCGCGTTCGGCTTCTTCCTCATGGGGGTGTCCATGCTGTGGTCGGCGCAACTGGTACCCGATCTGGATTTCCGCCATCTGGTCCTGTTCCGCATGAGCCAGACCGGTACGATGGCCTTCCTGTTCGTCCCGATTTCCACCATTACCTATGCCACGCTTCCACGCGAACTGAATGCCGATGGGTCGGCCCTGTTCAGCATGGCACGTAACGTCCTGGGGTCACTGAGTATTTCGGGGGCCACGGCGCTGGTGACCGAACTGCGTCAGGCGCATCAGAACCAGATGGTCCACTGGATGACGCCCTATCACCAGCCGTTCAACGAATATCTGGCCCATGGTCGCGCGGTGGCCGTCATGCGCGGGTATGCGCAGGGGGCGCTGAATAATGTGGCCATGGGACGGCTGTACAAGGAATTCCAGCGTCAGGTCGCCATCCTGGCCTATAACGAGGTCTTCATGATCCTTGGCATAGGCTGCATGCTTGTCGTACCCTTCTGCTTTCTCATGTCGCCGCTCAAGGGTGAAGATAAGTAACGGAGTGGTTCAGGGCGAGTAATTGATAAATAATAAAAGTTCCTGCTTCTGTTTTTTTGGAATCGTATCGAGGGGTGCTGCCGATCAGGTATAAAGACAGCACACAGGAACTTTTATCTTTTTACCAATTTTCTGAGGGTAGCAGGGGGATCAGTCGTCATGTCAGGTATCATCCGGGTTGTGTGTGCGGCCATTATCGTGCGCGAACGCCTGCTGGTCGTGCGCAAGCGCGGCACGACGGCCTTCATGCTGCCCGGTGGCAAGCCCGATGCAGGGGAACGTCCCGAACAGGCACTGATACGTGAAATACGCGAGGAACTGGGCTGTGCCCTGACGCCGGGGACGGAACTGTCTGGCGATTTTACCGACGTGGCGGCCAACGAACCCGGCTTTACCGTGCAGGCCCGCATCTGGACCGGGCAGTTGCACGGCACGCCGGATGCCGCGGCCGAAATTGCGGAACTGCGCTGGATCGGGGCAGGGGACATGGCCGGGCTTGACCTTGCCCCCCTGTTGCGGGGCAAAACCATGACCGCCCTCGTGCACGCGGGGCTTATGCCTCAGGCAGCAATGGCGTAAGGGGCGAAATACGCCGCAAGCGTCGTGTAGATGTCTTTCTTGATGCCGACATTCAGCAGCGGCAACTGGGCCAGCGGGACCCATTTCCACATATCGAATTCCGCAGGCATGTGCGTATCCAGCCGGATATCGGAATCCTGACCCGTAAAGCGCAGGGCAAACCACTTCTGCGTCTGGCCCCGGTAACGACCGCCCAGCGCCCTGCCAATCAGGTGCGCGGGCAGGTCGTAGCTGAGCCATTCGGGATAGGTGCCCATGATTTCGGCGGCATTGGTGCCGATTTCCTCATGTAGCTCGCGCAGGACGGCGGTCTGCGGGTCTTCCCCTTCATCTATGCCGCCCTGCGGGCACTGCCACACGCCCTGATCCGGGGGACTGCCCGCGCCGTCCATGTCGGTGCGGCGTGCGACAAGCACCTTGCCCTGTCGGTTGAACAGCAGCGCCCCCACATTGGGACGGTAGGGCAGGTCAGTCATGGCAGGCTTCCGGCTGGATCAGGGGCGGGCGGGTGTGGCGGGCGCCGGTGCCGAAGGGGCGGCAGGCGGTGTCGCCGGGCTTTCCTTTTCCGCCGGGGCGGATGGGGTGGCGGGCGTTGTCGGTGTCGCCGGCGTGCCCGCAGGGGCGGCAGGCGCTGCGGCCTTGGGCGGGACGGATGCGGACGGCACGGCAGTCGCCTGCGTCTTGTCGTCATGAATCGGCGGTTCAGCCGGAACCGGTAGGCCCGCCATGGAGCGGACGACCCGCAGCCCTTCCTGAAGCTGGAAATCGGTCGAGGGCTTTGTCGGATCGAATGTGGGCCAGTTGGCGGGCGGCTGCGCCGGGATGGACTTGGCTATGGCGGGCAGGTCGGTGCGCGAGGGCGGCTGCGCGGTATTGCCGCCACGGTTCTTGATGATGTGCGCCAGATCCGCTTCGTGGATGCTGTAGCCCGCGTCGTCATGCGCTTCGCGCACGGGGATGTCGGGTATGATGCCCAGCCCCTGGATGGAGCGGCCCGACGGCGTGTAGTACCGCGCCGTGGTCAGGCGGATCGCACCTTCGCCGGGGATGGGCAGGATCGTCTGCACCGATCCCTTGCCAAAGGTTTTTTCACCCAGCAGCACCGCACGCTGGTGATCCTGCAGCGCGCCAGCCACGATTTCACTGGCCGAGGCCGACCCGCCATTGATCAGCACGACAATCGGCAGGCCATTGGTAATGTCGGTGTTATGGGCATCCCAGCGCTGGCTGTCCTGTGGGTGACGCGCGCGGGTGGAGACGATTTCCCCACTGCGGACAAAGTCGGACCCTACGTCGATGGCCTGCGTCAGCAGCCCGCCCGGATCGGACCGCAGGTCGATGACCAGGCCAGCCATTTTGTTATGTGTCTGGGCCTGCAGCTTCTTGTACGCGGCCAGCAGGCCGGACTGCGTTTCCTCGTTGAACTGCGCGATTCGGATATAACCGATATTGTCATACAGCGCGGACTTGATGACCTGCAGCGGGATGATGGCGCGGGTCAGCGTGACGATGACGGGCTTGGGCGCCTTTTCACGGATCAGCGTCAGCGTGATGCGGGTGTCGGGCTTGCCGCGCATCTGGGTCACGACCTGATCCAGCGGCTGACCGTCGATATTCTTGCCGTCGATCGCAACAATGAAATCACCGGGCTTGATGCCCGCGCGGGCGGCGGGCGTGTCGTCAATGGGGGAGACCACACGCACATGCCCGTCCTCGCCCTGTACTTCCAGCCCCAGGCCGCCAAACGATCCCTTGGTCTGGACCTGCAGGTCGGAAAACTGCTTTTCCGTCATGTAGGAACTGTGCGGGTCCAGCCCGCTGAGCATTCCGTTGAGTGAATTGGTGATCAGGTCGCGGGTCGAGACGGGCTCGACATAATTGGCCTTCACTTTTTCCAGTACATAACCGAACAGGAACATGAGCTGTTCGATCTCATGGGGGGAATTGTCATCCTTTGCGACAGCATCCGCCGCATGGGCCATGGGAGCGATATGGTCCCATCCGCTGGCTGAATAACGTGCGATCTGCGGGGCTGCCGCGATCCCTGCAAGAAAGGCGCAACCGATCAGCAAGCCATTACGGAACTTCATGCGTCGTTGTCTCCTGGATGCCCGCCATCATGATCTGGCTGGCCTGCATGTACTCTTCGTGTTGCGTTGTAACGTGATCTTGCTCGTTCGTCACGGGCAGGCAGCATATACCGAACCTGCATGGGGATAAAACCGTCTCGCACCGAAATCACAGATAGGGGGCCGGATTGACGGTGCTGCCCCCGTGGCGCAATTGCACGAACAGGGTGGGCCTGCTGCCGCCACCACTCCATTGCGGCATCTGTCCCACCGCAGCACCATGGCTGACCTGCTGGCCCGCCGCCACTGCGATTTCCCCCAGCCCCGCCAGGACGAAACGGTAATGCTTGCCGCAATCAAGGATCATCATCTGGCCATAGGTGCGGAACGCGCCCGCGAAATCAATACGGCCCGTGCAGGGGGCGCGCACGGTCGCACGTGATGGCGGCGCATAGGTAATGCCTGTCGACGGGCCACTTTCGGTGGGGTGGCCCCATGCCGTCAGTACCGTGCCCGCCACGGGCGCGCCTGCGCTGGCGCTGGTGGCGGGCGTAATACCGGGGCCTGCGCCCGTGGCCATTTCATGCGCCTGCCTGCGGGCGGCGGCGGCTGCCTGCATGTTGTGGGCGCGTTCGGCGGCGCGGGCGGCTTCTTCCAGATTTTTTTCCGCCTGTTCTTCCGTCGCCTCGATCCGGGCGATGGCGTCCTGCACGCTGGACGCCCGGCGTGCCGCATCCTCGACGGCCTGTGCCGCGCTGGCGGCGGCGGCGTTGGAGCGCTGCTGCGCCTCCAGCGCCGCATGGGCCGCGCGGTTGACCGTGTCGCGCTGGCTTTCGCGTTCGCTGACGACCTGACGCATCTGCTGCTGCTGCTGGGCCAGTTCGCCGTCCAGTTGCGTAAGCCGGGTGCGGCGGTCATGGATGGCGCGTGTCTGGTTGGCGATATCCCCCATCATGCCATGCACCACCAGCAGCCCGGTAACCGCGCGGTCGGCAGGCAGGGGTACGGCCAGAAGCGTGTCGGCAGGATAAAGCGACAGGCGTTCCGCCAGCGGCAGCAGGGGCGACAGGCGCGCGATCTCGCGGGCAAGCTGCTGGCGCAGGGCGGCCTGTTCGGTGTGCAGGTCGGTAATGCGGCTGTCCAGATCGGCGGCCTGCTGTTCGGTGCGCTGCAGGCGGGCGGTCGCGTCGACCGTAGCGGCGGACAGGCTGGCGGCTTTCTGCGCATCCTGACGGGCCTGTTCGCGGGCTTCCTGTTCCACCTTGCGGCGTTCTTCCAGATCGTGCGCCTGCTGCTGCTGGCGCGCGATCAGGTTTTCACGCGCGCTCCGCGCGGCTTCCAGCTGCTGGCGTATGCGCTGTTCGCGCGCGGTGGGCACATGGGTGGCGGTATGGGCGGGTGTCGTCGCGGCTGGCGTATGGAGCGTGGACGCACCCCATGCCGCTGTCGCCATGCAGCAGGCCAGAACGGCCCCGCAGGCGACCCGGCCACGCCAGCGGGTCGTCAGGGTCAGGAGGCCGGATGTCAGGATGGCGTGGCCCCATCCAGCAGGGAGCGGCCGGTCATGGCCGCAGGCTGGGGCAGGCCCATAAGCTGCAACAGCGTGGGCGCAAGGTCGGCCAGGCGACCGTCATGCAGTGCCGCCCCCTTCACCCCGGTCAGGACGACCGGTACCACATTGAGCGTATGGGCCGTGTGCGGGCCGTTGGTTTCGGGGTCGAACATGGTTTCGGCATTGCCGTGATCTGCCGTGACCAGCAGCGCGCCGCCCATATGGTGAATGGCGTCCGCAATGCGGCCCAGCCCGTGGTCCACGGCCTCGACCGCCTTGATCGCGGCCGACAGCACGCCAGTATGGCCCACCATGTCGGCATTGGCGAAGTTCAGCACGATCAGGTCGTATTTACCGCTTTTTATGGCCTCGACCGCGCGGTCGGTCAGTTCCGGCGCGGACATTTCGGGCTGCAGGTCATAGGTCGCGACCTTGGGGGAGGGAACCATCACCCGATCCTCGCCCGGCAGTTCGCCTTCGCGTCCGCCATTGAGGAAATAAGTGACGTGGGGATATTTCTCGGTCTCGGCCATGCGGATCTGCTTCAGGCCGGCGGCCGATACCACATCGCCCAGCAGGTCATGCAGTTCCTGCGGCGGGAACAGCACGGTTATCAGTTCCGCCAGCCGGTCGCTGTAGCGTGTCATGCCGGTCACGGCGGCAAGGTTGACCAGCCTGGTGCGCCGGAAGCCTTCGAAATTCGGTTCCAGCAGGGCATCGAGCAGCTGCCGGATACGATCGGCGCGGAAATTGAAGCTGAGCACGCCATCCCCGTCGCGCATGCCGCCATATTCCCCGATCACGGTAGGGATTACGAATTCATCCGTTATGCCTGCTTCATAGGCGCGGTCCAGTACCTCCAGCGCGTCGCCCGCCCGCGGACCCGCCCCCGCGACAATGGCATTGTAGGTTTTTTCCACCCGGTCCCAGCGGCGGTCACGGTCCATGGCGTAATACCGGCCGGATACGGTGCCGATACGCACGCCATCGGGCAGGGCGGACAGCACATGGCTGACATAGCCATGCCCGGACTGCGGGGCGGTGTCCCGACCGTCGGTAAAGATATGGAATGTCACGGGCACACCGGCTTCGCGCACGATGCGGGCAAGGGCTATGGCATGGTCCTGATGGGCATGGACCCCGCCGGGGGAGACAAGGCCGAGCAGATGGCAGGTGCCACCGCTTTTTTTCAGCGCGGCAATGAAATCCTGCATGACCGCGCCACGTGCGACCGACCCGTCCGCAAGGCCGGTAGAAATGCGCGGCAGTTCCTGCATCACCACCCGGCCCGCGCCGATATTCAGGTGACCGACCTCGGAATTGCCCATCTGCCCTTGCGGCAGGCCGACGTCCTCCCCACAGGTTTTTAGGAAGGCATGCGGCCCCGCCTGCCACAGCCTGTCGAATGTGGGGGTATGGGCGGACCGGACGGCGTTGTCCGCCGGGTCCTCGCGCCAGCCGAAGCCATCAAGGATGGCCAGCATGACGGGACGGGGTGCCTTGTGTGCGCGTGCCTGGTCGTTCATGGGTTATTGTCTCCCTGTTTTATTTTGGGTGGCATGATGCCCTAAAAAAAGCAGGCATGAAATGCCTGTCTGCCGGAGGAAGGAAATCGTCATGACCGATACCGCCAACACCAGTGGGGCGCAGTGTGGCTGCCTGACCCCGGAACAGCTGCGCATCTTGCGCGAACACGGGACCGAGCGCCCCGGTTCCAGCCCGCTGAACAATGAAAAGCGTGCCGGAGAATATCGTTGCGCGGGATGCGGGACGCCGCTGTTCCGTTCCGGTGCGAAATACGAAAGCGGAAGTGGGTGGCCCTCATTTTTTGAGGCGATTCCGGGTGCCGTGGGCACCACGACCGACACCAGCCACGGCATGACCCGGACGGAAGTGCACTGCGGCCACTGCCATGGCCATCTGGGTCATGTGTTTCCCGACGGGCCGCCGCCGACCGGTCTGCGCTATTGCATGAACGGACTGGCATTGACTTTCGTCCCGCGTGATGGCGCTACCTTATCACGGAAATGAAATGGCATTGAAGGAACAGATATGACCCAGGCATCCGCCACGCATGATGATGACGTGATTGTCGTCAGCCACCCGCTGGTGCAGCACAAGCTGACACTCATGCGCGAACGCCAGACCTCGACCGGTGAATTCCGGAACCTTGCGCGCGAACTCAGCCTGCTGATCGGGTATGAGGCCATGCGGGATCTGCCGCTGGAACCCGTGGAAATCGACACCCCCATGGAACGCATGCAGGCATGGCGGCTTGCGGGCAAGAAGCTGTGCCTGATTTCCATCCTCCGGGCGGGAAACGGTATTCTTGACGGGCTGCTGGATCTGGTGCCTTCGGCACGGATCGGCCATGTCGGGCTGTACCGTGACCCTGAAACGCTGGAACCGGTCGAATATTATCTGAAGCTGCCTGATGATGTCGGCAACCGCATCTGCCTGGTGGTCGATCCCATGCTGGCGACGGGGCACAGCGCCGTTGCTGCAATCGACCGGCTGAAGCAGGCGGGCTGCGCGCGCATGGTCTTTGTCTGCCTGCTGGCATCCCCCGAAGGGATCGCGTGCCTGCGCAAGGCCCACCCGGATGTGCGCATCGTGACCTGCGCCATTGACCGGGGACTGGATGAACATGGTTATATCCGCCCCGGCCTTGGGGATGCGGGCGACCGTCTGTTCGGGACAAAATAATAAAAGTTTTTGGTAAAGCTTTTTTTCAAAAGCATTTAAAGAATGCCGCTCTTTAAAAAAGCCGATACCCGAAAACGTTTAATTGTCTGTCAAATTCAAAAAACCTGCGGGGTATGTGCCCCGCAGGTTTTTTTATGTCGTGGTATTGCCTGAACCCGCAGATTCAGGCGCGGCGCACGATATAGGTCTTGGCCAGTTCCGCTTCCAGCGCGCGGGCATGGTCGGGATCACGGGCCTCGATCATGACTTCAAGCTCGGCGGCCTGCACGCTGGGCGTCGTAAACAGGCGCTGGTGCGAGACCTCAATGATGTTGCCGCCTTCATCGCTGATCTTGCGCGAAATATCGGCCAGCACGCCGGGGCGGTCGGGTATTTCCATTTTCAGGCACAGAAGCCGCCCGTCACGCAGCAGCGAACGCAGCAGCGTATTGGCCAGAATGCGGCTGTCGATATTGCCACCCGTCACCGGCAGCGCCACCCGCTTGCCACGGAACAGTTCGGGGTAGGTCAGCACGGCGGCAAGGGCTGTTGCGCCCGCGCCCTCGCTGACCTGCTTGGCCCCTTCCGCCAGCATGGTGATCGCGGTCTCGATCGCACTTTCGGGCACGACCAGCACATTCGATACCAGTTCGCGAATGACTTCCAGCGGCTGCCGACCGATCTGCAGCACCGCGATGCCCTCGGCTATGGTGGCCCCGCCCGGCGGCAGTACCTCATCACCGGGGAAACCGGCGAGGGAGGAATAGTTTTCCACCTGCACGCCTACGATATCCATGTCGGGCTGCAGCGCACGCCCCGCGACCGCGCAGCCCGACAGCAGGCCGCCACCGCCAATGGGGCAGACGAAGGTATCCAGCGGCCCTGCATCCTCGAACAGTTCAAGGGCAAAGGTACCCTGTCCGGCCATGACTTCGGGATCGTCATACGGGTGGACGAACACCCGCCCCTCGCGCTGGCACAGCATGTTGGCGTGGGCCGTCGCCTCGGCGAAGTTGTCGCCTTCCAGCACCACGGTCGCCCCCCATGCGGCGGTGCGCGTGACCTTGGCCACGGGCGTGAAGCGCGGCATGACGATCACCGCGTCAATACCCAGCAGGGAAGCATGACGGGCAACGCCCTGTGCATGGTTGCCGGCCGAAACGGTAATGACGCCCCGTTCACGTTCGCGCGGGGTCAGCAGGGCCAGCTTGTTGGCGGCCCCGCGTTCCTTGAATGAACCGACAGCCTGCAGGTTATCGAGCTTGAGCACGATATCCGCGCCGGTCGCGCGTGAAAGTGTCTGGCACGGCACGGTGGGCGTATGCAGCACGCGCCCCTTTATCCGCTGTGCGGCGGCGGTGATGTCTTCAAGCGTGATCACGGTCGGGTGCGCCTAGCGGTAGATGACTTCCAGGATTTCGTACGTCCGGTCGCCGCCGGGGGCGGGGACGGACACGGTGTCACCAATGCTTTTGCCGATCAGTGATTTGGCAAGCGGCGAGGAAATGGACAGAAGCCCCTGCTTGATGTCGGCTTCGTACACGCCCACGATCTGGTAGGTCGCTTCCTTGTCGGTTTCTTCATCCACCAGTTTGACGCGTGCGCCGAATTTTACCTGGTCGCCTGACAGGGAGGCAGGGTCGATCACTTCGGCGGAGGAGACGATTTCCTCCAGTTCCTGAATGCGGCCTTCGGTAAAGGACTGGCGTTCGCGGGCTGCGTGGTATTCCGCGTTTTCCGAAAGATCGCCATGGCTCCGCGCTTCGGCGATCGCGCGAATGATCGCGGGGCGTTCTTCACTCTTGAGCTTGCGCAGTTCGTCTTCAAGCCGTTCCAGGCCGGGGCCTGTCATCGGAAATTTCTGCAAGGTTTGTCCCCGAGGTGAAGGTCAGTTTCCACAACTGACTGTTGGTTGCCGTCTCCGGGCCCATCGCACCAATGCAACGCGGGTGGCCGCCGGTTTTGGGACCGGTGGCCACCCGTTTTGGTACGATACGCTCAGAATGATCCCTTAAAATAGGATTGAAGGGGCGCGACTTCAAGAACCCCCTCGCGCATGGCCGCAATGGCATGGGTCGCGGCGCGCGCGCCCGCGATGGTGGTGTAATGCGGAATGCCATGCGTCAGCGCGGAGCGGCGGATGTCGAAGCTGTCGCTGACGGCCTGCGCACCCTGTGCGGTGTTGATGACCATCTGGACATCGCCCGAGCGGATGGCGTCGACACAGTTCGGGCGGCCTTCCAGCACCTTGTTCACCACATCCACGTTCACGCCCGCTTCACGCAGGCACTTTGCCGTGCCGCGTGTCGCTACGATGCGGAAACCCATGTCCGACAGCAGGCGGCCAATGGACTTGACCGCGGGCTTGTCGCTGTCGCGCACCGACAGGAACACCGTACCCGACAGCGGCAGCTTCACGCCTGCGGCAAGCTGTGACTTGGCAAAGGCGCGTTCGAACGAGGCGTCGAGGCCCATGACCTCGCCGGTGGAGCGCATTTCCGGGCCGAGGATCGTATCGACATCGGGGAAGCGGTTGAACGGGAAGACCGCCTCCTTCACCGCCACATGCGGGGCGACAGCGCGGTCGTCCAGGCGGAATTCGCCCAGCTTCGCGCCCGCCATGACACGCGCGCCGATCTTGGCGACCGGAACCCCCGTGGCCTTGGCCACGAACGGCACGGTGCGCGAGGCGCGCGGGTTGACTTCCAGCACGAAGATTTCCTGCCCCTTGATCGCGTACTGCACGTTCATCAGGCCGACAATGCCCAGTTCGCGGGCCATGGCCTCGGTCTGGCTTTTCAGTTCGGTCACGATGGCGGGCGACAGGGTGTAGGGCGGCAGCGAACATGCGCTGTCACCGGAATGGATGCCCGCTTCCTCGATATGTTCCATGACGCCGGCGACATACACCTCGCTGCCATCGGCGATGCAGTCCACATCCGCCTCGATCGCATCGTTCAGGTAATGGTCGATCAGCACGGGGCCATTGGCCACTTCCGCACCCGCCAGTTGCAGTGCCACGCGCATGTAGCGCTGCAGGCTGGCGCGGTCATGCACGATTTCCATCGCGCGTCCGCCCAGCACGTAGGACGGGCGGACCACCACGGGATAGCCGATCTTTTCTGCCACCGCCTCGGCTTCCGCCGGGCTGCGGGCGATGCCGTTGGCGGGCTGGCGCAGGCCCAGCCTGTGCAGCATGGCCTGGAAGCGTTCGCGGTCCTCCGCCCGGTCGATCGCGTCCGCCGGTGTGCCCAGCAGCGGGATGCCGGCGGCTTCCAGCGCGCGGGACAGCTTGAGCGGGGTCTGCCCGCCATACTGGACAATGCAGCCCAGCACGGTGCCGTTTTCCTGTTCGCGACGGATCAGGGCGATCACGTCTTCGCCCGTCAGCGGTTCGAAATACAGGCGGTCCGACGTGTCGTAGTCGGTCGAGACGGTTTCGGGGTTGCAGTTGACCATGATCGTCTCGAACCCGGCCTCGCGCAGGGCGTAGGCGGCATGGACGCAGCAGTAGTCGAACTCGATCCCCTGTCCGATGCGGTTTGGCCCGCCGCCAAGAATGACGATCTTCTTGCGGTCGGTTGGGCGGCTTTCGCATTCCGGCACGCCATATCCGCCTTCATAGGACGAATACATGTACGGCGTGGGGGATGCGAACTCACCCGCACAGGTATCGATGCGCTTGTAAACTGGCAGCACGCCCCGGTTTTCGCGCAGCTTCGCGATTTCGTCCGCATTGGTGCCCGACAGGCGCGCAAGCTGGATATCGGAAAAGCCCATTGCCTTGAGTGTGCGCAGGCTGTCGGCATCTTCCGGCAGGCCATCACGCACCACAGCGTGTTCGGCCGCAACGATCTTGGCCAGTTCGCGCAGGAACCACGGCTCGAAGCGGCAGGCGTCGTGGATGTCTTCCACGCTCAGCCCCGCGCGCAGGGCCTGCGCCGCCATCAGGATGCGTTCGGGGCGCGGCTGCGACAGGGCGGCGCGGAAGGCGTCGGGGCCGCCATCGCCCGGTGCTTCCACCGGGTCCAGGCCCGCCAGCCCGATTTCCATTGACCGCAGGCCCTTCTGCAGCGCCTCGGGGAAGGAACGGCCAATGGCCATCGCCTCGCCAACCGACTTCATGCTGGTGGACAGCAGGGCAGGGGTGCCGGGGAATTTCTCGAACGTAAACCGGGGGATCTTGACCACGACGTAGTCAATCGTCGGCTCGAACGACGCAGGCGTGCTGCCGGTAATGTCGTTGGTCAGTTCATCCAGCGTGTAGCCCACCGCCAGCTTGGCCGCGACCTTCGCGATCGGGAAGCCTGTCGCCTTGGATGCAAGGGCGGAGGACCGCGATACGCGCGGGTTCATTTCGATCACGACAACACGGCCATCGACGGGATTGATGCCGAACTGCACGTTCGACCCGCCGGTTTCCACGCCAATCTTGCGCAGGCATGCCAGCGACATGTCACGCAGGCGCTGGTATTCCTTGTCCGTCAGCGTCAGCGCGGGGGCGACGGTGATGGAATCGCCGGTATGCACGCCCATCGGGTCGATGTTTTCAATGGAGCAGATGATGATGCAGTTGTCGGCGCTGTCGCGCACGACTTCCATCTCGTACTCCTTCCAGCCCAGCACGGATTCCTCGATCAGGACTTCCGTGGTGGGGGAGGCATCCAGCCCGGAGGAGACGATGCGGTCGAATTCCTCCCTGTTGTAGGCGATGCCACCACCCGATCCACCCATGGTGAATGACGGGCGGATGACCGCGGGCAGGCCGACGGTGGCCAGCGCGCTGCGCGCGTCTTCCAGCGAATGGGCGATCAGGCTGCGCGGGCTTTCGATGCCGATTTCATCCATCGCCTCGCGGAATTTCTGCCGGTCCTCGGCACGGTCGATCACTTCGGCATTGGCGCCGATCAGTTCGACATTGTGCTTTTTCAGGAACCCCGATTTGTCCAGCGCCATGGCCGTGTTCAGCGCGGTCTGGCCGCCCATGGTGGGCAACACGGCGTCGGGCTTTTCACGCAGTATGATGCGTTCGACGAATTCTGGGGTGATCGGCTCGATATAGGTCGCGTCCGCCAGCCCCGGATCGGTCATGATCGTGGCGGGGTTGGAGTTGACCAGAATGACGCGGTAGCCCTCTTCCTTCAGCGCCTTGCACGCCTGTGCGCCGGAATAATCGAATTCGCACGCCTGGCCGATAACGATCGGGCCGGCGCCGATGATCAGGATGGAGCGTATGTCTGTCCGTTTTGGCATGGGTCGGCTTTCACGCGGTCTTGGTTGTGGTGTCGATCAGATCGACAAAACGGCGGAACAGGTAATGGCTGTCGGACGGGCCGGGGCTGGCTTCGGGGTGGTACTGCACCGAAAATGCCGGGTAACGGCTGGTGGCGATGCCTTCATTCGATCCGTCAAACAGGCTGGTATGGGTGGCGCGTACGTCATCAGGCAGGGATTTGTCATCCACCGCAAAGCCATGGTTCTGGCTGGTGATTTCCACCTTGCCCGTCGCCAGGTCCTTGACTGGCTGGTTGGCGCCACGGTGGCCGCGCGCCAGCTTGTAGGTCGTGGCCCCCAGCGCCAGCGCCAGAAGCTGATGGCCAAGGCAGATACCGAATACCGGCTTGCCCGCTTCCAGTACGCCGCGGATGGCGGGGACCGCGTATTTCGCCGTCGCCGCCGGATCACCCGGCCCGTTGGACAGGAACACGCCCGCGGGGTCGAGGGCGAGGATATCCTCCGCCGTCGTCGTGGCGGGCACCACCGTCACGTCGCAGCCGGCGGTGGCAAGGCAGCGCAGGATGTTGCGCTTGGCCCCGTAATCGACCGCAACCACCTTCCGGCGCTTTTCAGGCAGTGCGGCGGTGCCGTGCGGCCACTGCCACACGCCTTCGGCCCATGAATAGGCCTTGGCGCAGGTGACTTCGCCCGCAAGGTCCATGCCCTCCAGCCCGGGCCATGCGCGTACCTGCGCCAGCAGGGCAGGAATGTCGAACTTCCCATCGGCGGGGTAGGCCACGATGGCCGTCTGCGGGCCGCCTTCGCGGATGCGGCGCGTAATCGCACGGGTGTCGATGCCGCATATGCCCGGAACGCCCTGTGCCTTCAGCCATGCATCCAGCGATTCGGTCGAACGCCAGTTGGCCGGCGCGGTCAGGTCTTCCTTGACCACCAGCGCGCGGGCATGCACGCGTGCGGCCTCATCATCTTCCGGCGTGGTGCCGGTATTGCCGATATGGGGAAAGGTGAAGGTGATGATCTGCCCCGCGAAGGACGGGTCGGTCAGCGTTTCCTGGTACCCGGTCATGCCGGTGGAAAAGCAGATTTCGCCCAGTGCGCGGTCCGTGCCGTACGCGCCGAATCCGCGCCCCCACAGAATGGTGCCATCCGCCAGGATCAGGGCGGCTGTCGCGGCTTCGGGCCTGTCGGCCGGTGCGATCGGGTTTGACGTGCTCATCATGGGCTCCGGTCGGTCGGATTCTGTGTCGGGTTGCAGGTCGGACAGTGACAGTCCGGTCGCGCGCAGCACGGTGGTCCAGTGCTTGGGCGGAATGGCGCGGGCCTGCCGCCATTTGCGAATGGCCTCGGTGCTGACGCCTGTCAGCCGGGCTGCCTGTTCGGCGCCGCCAAGGCGTTCGATAATACTTTCTATCGTCATCGGCATTGGATGATGTCCCTTCCGGGAGTATTGCCTAACAGCGTCTCTGGTAATTGGGAAGAAAATTCCCACATGCCGATCAAATGAGATGATGGGAAAATTATTCCCGGCACGGTCGGGGCATCCCGCCCCGCCCGCCGGGCAGAGGAGTTGACAGCCATGTCCCTGCGCGCACGTTTCACCGATGACCTGAAGACAGCCATGAAGGCAGGCCAGAGCGAAAAGGTCGGCACCATCCGCATGATCACCGCAAAGCTGAAGGATGTCGATATTGCGGGCCGTGCCAAGGGCGAGGACCAGGTCAGCGATGAAGCCGTGATCTCCATGCTGCGTGGCATGATCAAGTCCCGCACGGAATCGGCGGCGATGTATGCCAAGGGCGGCCGCCCGGAACTGGCGGACAAGGAAAACGCCGAAATCGCGATCATCCGCGCCTACCTGCCGCCCGACCTTGACGATGCCACCATCGAGGCCGCCGTGCGCGAAGCCATCGAACGCACCGACGCCACCTCCATGAAGGACATGGGCAAGGTGATGGCGGCGCTGAAGCAGCTGTTTGGTGCCGCCCTTGACCCCGCGCGCGCGTCCGCCGTGGTGCGCGCGCAGCTTGCCGCCTGAGGCGGGAGGCATACGCCCCGATGGCGCTTGATCCCGCATTCCTTGACGAACTGCGTGCCCGCACGCCCATCGCCCCCATCATCGGGCGACGGACGAAGCTGGTGCGCTCGGGAAAGAACTGGAAGGCATGCTGCCCCTTCCACGGGGAAAAGACGCCATCGTTCTATGTCTATGACGACCATTACCACTGCTTTGGCTGTCAGGCGCATGGCGATGTCATCACCTTCGTGATGCAGAGCGAGGGCCGTTCCTTCCCCGAAGCGGTGGAGGAACTGGCCACCGCCGCCGGGATGGAGATGCCAAAGCCCGACCGCAACCAGCGTGAGCAGGCCGAACGCGCCCGCACGCTGGGCGAGGTGCTGGAAGCGGTGCAGGCGTCATGGCAGCGCAGGCTGTACCAGCCGGAGGGGCGCGAAGGGCTGGCCTACCTGCAGGGGCGTGGCCTGACGGACGAAACCATTGCCGCCTTCGGCCTTGGCTGGTCGGGGGAGGGGCGTGGCGGGCTGGTTGCGGAAATGGCGGCGCTGGACATCACGCCCGTCATGCTGCGCGACGCAGGCGTGATGCGCGCGGATGATGACGGCACGCCATCGCGCGAGCTGTTCTTCAACCGCGTGACCTTTCCCATCCGCGACCGGCGCGGGCGGCTGGTGTCCTTTGGCGGGCGCATATTGGGCGATGGCCAGCCCAAATACCTCAATGGCCCGGAAACCGCCATTTTCTCCAAGCGGCGGGTGCTGTTCGGCCTCGACCGCGCGCGGGAGGCCGTGCGTGGCACGGGGCCGGAAGCGGACCTGCTGGTGGTCGAAGGCTACATGGACGTGATCGCCCTGCACCAGGCAGGCTTCCGTGGCGCGGTCGCCCCCCTTGGCACGGCGCTGACATCCGAACAGCTTGACGCCCTGTGGCAGGTCGCCCCGGCCCCGGTGCTGTGTTTCGATGGGGATGCGGCGGGACAGCGCGCGGCGGTGAAGGCGGCGGAAACCGCGCTGCCGCTGCTGAACGTGGACCATACCCTGCGGTTCTGCGTCCTGCCCGAAGGCGAGGACCCCGACAGTCTTGTGCGGCGTGATGGCCCGGCCGCCATGGCGGCCCTGATCACTGGCGCGCGCCCGATGGGGCAGGTCCTGTTCGACCTGCTGAGCGAGGGCGTGCGCAACCCCGGCCCCGAACAGCGTGCGGCCCTGCGGCGCAGGCTGGTGGATGTGGCAGCCCTGATTCCCGACAAGGCGCTGGCGTCCGAATACCGTTCCACCCTGCTGGACAGTTTTTTTCAGGCGTTCCGTCGTTCCGGCGCACGGGGAGGTGTGAAAAAGGCCAGCGTGGCCACGTCCCCCGTCGCCACCATGAATGCGGACCTGCAGCGCCAGTGCATCCTCAGCGCGATCATACTGGAACAGCCCGGCGTGCTGGATGAGGTGCAGGACGCCTATTGCCGCCTTGAACTGCCCGCCGACCTTGCCGCGCTGCGCGAGGAACTGCTGGACCTGTATGACGCGCGTGGCGAACTGCCGCCGCCGGGTGAACTGGCGGCCTTCCTGTCCGCTGCCGGTCTGGACGATGTGTGCCAGCGCGTGCGGGCGACGCGCGGGCGGCGCGCGGGCGGGCATGGTGATGACGACCTGTTCGGCACCGACCCCCGGCATGAGTGGTGGCACTTTTACGCTTTGTTGAATGTTGAACGCTTTGCCGCCGAAATCCGCGCGGATACGGAACGGATGTGCGCAGGCGATCTGGATGAGGCCGCATGGGCCAGCCTGCGCACCAGGCTGCTGGCGCTTGATACCCTGCGCCGGGGTGGGGCTGACCTTGACGAATGAGGCGGAAAATTGACCGATTGCATGAAATGGACCGCCCCAACCCTTGACTTCGGCCATGTTATCGACCACCTGCACCAGACAAAAGCAGATGAAAACGGTATGATTGGCCGTATCCTGTCCCGCTCTATACCGGCGGGCGGAAAGGGGGCGGCCGCTGTGCGCGGGCAGGGTGTGTGCGCGTGCGTAAACGGATTTGCTGGGTAGGGATTGATCGGGCATGGCGACAAAGACAGCCACGGGTACGGACACGGCTTCGGGGGACCAGGATAACGATACGACCCTGCTGGACACCCGGTCCGGCGCCGTCAAGAAACTGATCGCCCGCGGTAAGGAACGCGGTTACATCACGTTCGACGAACTCAATGCCGTCCTGCCGCAGGACCAGATGTCCTCCGAGCAGATCGAGGACGTGATGGCGGCCCTGTCGGAAATGGGCATGCAGGTTGTCGAAAACGAAGACAACGACGAGACCGAAACGCCGGCCGCCACCGAAACCAAGAGCGACGATACCGCCGAGGAAGAGACCGAGAGCGAGGAACCCGCCGCCGGTAACGTCGATACCGAAAGCCTGGGCCGCACCGATGACCCGGTGCGTATGTACCTGCGCGAAATGGGGTCGGTCGAACTGCTGTCGCGCGAGGGCGAAATCGCGATCGCCAAGCGCATCGAGGCCGGGCGTGACGAGATGATCGGCGGGCTGTGCGAAAGCCCGCTGACCTTCCGCGCCATCATTTCGTGGCATGAACGGCTCAAGGCCGGGGAAATGCTGCTGCGTGACATCGTGGACCTCGAGGCCATGCAGTCCGGCGGCAACGATCCCGCCGAGGCGGCGGAAGGCGACGAGGCCTTTGGCGAAAGCGAAGGCGCTGAAAACGAAGAGGCCGAGGAAACCGAAGGCGAAGGTGAGGGCGAAGGCGAAGGGGCCGGCCTGTCGCTGTCCGCGCTTGAGGAAAAGCTGAAGCCGGAAATCCTTGAGCAGTTCGAGGAAGTCGAGGCGCTGTACGCAGCCCTGCACAAGGTGCAGGCCGAACGGCTGGAAAAGTTCACGGCGGGCGCGGAAATCTCCGTCGATGACGAAAGCCGCTATGAACGCCTGCGCATGGAACTGGTGGGCAAGGTGCAGCAGGTCCACCTGCACAATGCGCGGATCGAGGTGCTGGTCGAACACCTGAAGGAAATCTTCCAGCGCCTGAACGGTCTGGAAGGGCGTATGCTGCGACTGGCGGAAAGCACCCGCGTGTCACGCGATGACTTCCTGCTGAAATACCGAGGCCGCGAACTGGATCCCGGCTGGATGGACATGGTTGCCACCCTGCCGGCCAAATCGTGGAAGAACTTCCTGGCCAAGCATGGCGAGACAGTGATCCGCCTGCGCAACCAGGTGGCCGACCTGACGCAGGAAACCGGCCTGCCGGTGGGTGAATTCCGTCGCGTCTACGCCACCGTGTCGCGGGGGGAGCGGGATTCGGCGCGCGCCAAGAAGGAAATGATCGAGGCCAACCTGCGGCTGGTGATCTCGATCGCCAAGAAATACACCAATCGCGGCCTGCAGTTCCTTGATCTGATTCAGGAAGGCAATATTGGCCTGATGAAGGCGGTGGACAAATTCGAATACCGCCGTGGCTACAAGTTCTCCACCTACGCCACGTGGTGGATCCGGCAGGCCATTACGCGTTCCATCGCCGATCAGGCGCGGACCATCCGTATCCCGGTCCACATGATCGAGACGATCAACAAGCTGGTCCGCACCTCGCGCCAGATGCTGCATGAGATCGGGCGTGAACCCGCGCCTGAGGAACTGGCCGAAAAGCTGGGCATGCCGCTGGAAAAGGTGCGCAAGGTGCTGAAGATCGCGAAGGAGCCGATCTCGCTCGAAACCCCGATCGGGGATGAGGAAGACAGCCATCTTGGCGACTTCATCGAGGACAAGGCCGCCGTCATCCCGCTGGATGCCGCGATCCAGACCAACCTGCGTGAGGCCACGACGCGGGTTCTGTCCTCGCTGACTCCACGTGAAGAACGCGTGCTGCGCATGCGCTTTGGCATCGGCATGAACACCGACCACACGCTGGAAGAAGTGGGTCAGCAGTTCAACGTGACGCGCGAACGTATCCGCCAGATCGAGGCCAAGGCCCTGCGCAAGCTCAAGCACCCCAGCCGGAGCCGCAAGCTGCGTTCCTTCCTTGATGATAACTGAGGTTCCATGCCCCGCCCCCCAGGATGGGCCGGGCGGTGATGGAACACGGGCCGGGGTGGATGTGACGTTCCTGTGCATGGACCGTCCACCCCCCGGCATCCCGCCCGCCCTGCCGCATGGTTTCAGCATCCGGCAGACCTTCCGCCCCGGTGTCATGTGGTATCGCGGGCTGTATGATGCGGTGGGTAGGGAGTATTGCTGGTGGCTGCGCCGGGTCATGTCCGATGCGGATCTGGCCGTCCTTCTGTCCAGTCCCGGCATTGGCGTGCATGTGCTGTATGATGGCGATGCGCCAGCAGGGTTCTGCGAACTCGACAGCCGCTACGGTCCCGATATCAACATTGCCTATTTCGGTCTGCTGCCCGCATGGATCGGCCGTGGCGTCGGACGGATATTCCTGCACCAGATGGTGGCGCGCGCGTGGGCCATGAATCCGGCAGTGCTGCGGGTCAATACATGTTCTGCCGATCATCCGCGTGCATTACCCAACTACCAGAAGGCCGGTTTTCGCAAGGTGCGCACCCTGCATGAAATCTGGACCATTCCGGACGCACTGGGGCTGAACGTGCCGGATCGCCTGCGTCTGGACTGAAGAAAGATCGGCATTAGTACACAGAATCTTGATTTCAAGAACTGTTATAACACGAAATCGTAACCATTTCCCCTCCCATACCCGAAGGAGGGGGAGCATGGATTTCGATCTGTCTTTTTACAAATTTCATGGTGTTGACCGTGCTGCGCTGCTGGATGCCCTTGGCATGCGTGATACAGGCGAGCCGGACCCGAATGATGAGGCGCCATATGCCATCGCGGACCTGCCCAATGGCTGGTTTGTCATCCGCACCAATAACGACAGTGGCCTGATTTCCAATTATGATCGCAAGACCCTGTGCCGTGAGGGCAGATTGATCACGTGCGATGTCGCGACGGTCGATCCGGTCAGCCAGGCGGCGGGCTATGAAAATGGTGAAGAAATCTGGATCGTCCAGCATGACGGGCGCAACAACGATTATCTTGATCTGGATATAGAAGGTGATGCGCCGGACGCGGTGCCCGAACTGCACAAGCGGGCCTTTGCCGCAGTGCAGCGCGGAATGGTGGACCCGCGCGGCCCGGGCAGCATGCTGGATGTTCCGCTGGAAGTGGTGAAGGCCGTGACCGGATTCCGCCATGACCGCCCGCAGGATGTCCGTCCCACACCGGTCTTTACGTGGCTGGAGCCGATAAAAACGGTGATTGACTGACTTTTTCCTTGTCTGTCTGGCGGGTTTGTGTTTCAAACCGCCTCTTCCCTGCCGGGTGCGTGGCATCGTCCCCGGCTATACCCGTGCCTTCATGGCAACATGGCGGACCGTGTCCGTCCATGCCGGGGTTGAACTGATCCGAAGGGAGTTCCAATGCCGTTGTATGAAACCGTGCTGATTGTACGTAATGACGTGTCGCAGCAGCAGGTCGAAGCCATTGCCGATGGCATCGCAGCCCAGCTTGAAGCGGAATCCGGTTCCGTCAAGAAGCGTGAATACTGGGGCCTGCGCACGCTGGCGTACCGCATCACGAAGAACCGCAAGGGGCATTACATGCTTCTGGGTCTTGATGGGGCTTCCAGCGCCATCAAGGAAATCGAGCGTCAGCTCAGCCTGAACGAAGACGTTCTGCGCGTGCTGACCCTGCGTGTGGATGAGATTGACGAAGCACCGTCCGTCATCCTGTCGCGCAAGGGTGACGAGCGTGAGCGTGGCTTCCGTGGGCCCAAGCCCTCTGGCCGTTTCGAAAGCGGTCGTGGCACGCGTCGCAATTTCGATGACCGCGAAGAGTTCCGCGCCCGTAACGAGCGTGAAGAACAGCAGCGCGCCAACGCCACCGCCACTGCCGAAGCGGAGTAAGAGCTGATGTCCGAATCAACCGAGATCAATCCCGCCGCCCGCCGCGTTGCGGTTGGTGCGCGTCGCCCGTTCTACCGTCGTCGCAAGTCCTGCCCGTTCTCCGGCCCCAACGCGCCGAAGATCGACTACAAGGACGTGCGCCTGCTGAGCCGCTTCCTGTCCGAGCGTGGCAAGATCGTTCCCAGCCGCATCACGGCAGTGTCCGCCAAGAAGCAGCGTGAACTGGCCCAGGCCATCAAGCGCGCCCGTTTCCTGGCCCTGCTGCCCTACATTGTAAGCTGAGGGAGGCAGAAACATGTCCGCAGTAGAACTCATCCTGCTCCAGCGCGTCGAGAAGCTGGGCCAGATGGGCGAGATCGTCACGGTGAAGCCGGGCTATGCCCGTAACTTCCTGCTGCCCCAGGGCAAGGCGATCCGCGCCAACGCACACAACCGCGAGCGTTTCGAACGTGAACGTGCACAGCTTGAGGCCCAGAACCTCAAGAACCGCGAGGAGGCCGAACGCCTGTCCGAGCGTATGCACGGCCTGTCCGTCATCCTGATCCGTCAGGCTGGTGACAGCGGCAGCCTGTATGGCTCCGTTACGACGCGTGACATCGCGGAAGCAGCGACCAAGGCCGGCCTGACCATCAGCCGCAACCAGGTCATCCTGCCCGAGCCGATCAAGCAGCTTGGCCTGTATGAAGTCAGCGTCGCCCTGCATCCGGAAGTGAACATGCAGGTCACCGTGAACGTCGCCCGTTCCGAAGAAGAAGCGGAACGTCAGGCACGCGGTGAAGAAATTGGCGTCGATCAGGACGACGAGCAGGTTCTGGCCGAAGAAGGCGTGGTAACCGAAGGCGAGGTTTCGGAAGAAACCGCCGTCGAGGAAACCCCGGCTGTCTGATTGACCTGATCCGTTGCCCCCGGGGTGACTGGCTGGTTACAAAAGCCCGGAAGAGGAAACTCTTCCGGGCTTTTGCCGTTTCCGGGGCGGGTGCATCAGGCTTTTTGCCGGGCGCACATGCGTTGAGGGAGCGGGCGATGGCATCTCTATTGCTGGATCGGGCCTTTGCGCACTTCGTGACCCTGGGGCGGCTGGATGTCCATTATCCCGGGGGCGACAGGCGTGCGTATGTGGGCGGCCCCGGACCACGGGCGGGCATGTGGATCGCGGATGGGGAAACGGTGCGCGCCCTGCTGCTTGATCCCGCGCTGAAGGTGGGGGAAGCCTATATGGCGGGCAGGCTGCGCCCCGTTGACTGCACGCTGTATGATCTGATGCACGTGCTCATGCTCAATGTCATGCGGCGTAGCCCGGCGGGGGAGCGGATTTTCGGTTCCCTGCGCTATATCGCGCGGACATGGCTGCAGAATAACACCCTGCGGCGCGCCCGGCGGAACGTGGCGCATCATTATGACCTGGACAGCAGGCTGTACCGTCTCTTCCTTGATGCGGACATGCAGTATTCCTGCGGTTATTTCCCCACGGGCACCGAAACGCTGGCGCAGGCGCAGGCGGCCAAGAAACACCATCTAGCGGCCAAGCTGCATCTGTCACGTCCCGGCATGACCGTGCTGGATGTCGGGTGCGGGTGGGGCGGCATGGCCCTGACGCTGGCGCGTGATTACGATGCGCAGGTCACGGGCATCACGCTGTCGGTGGAACAGCTGCATATCGCGCGCCAGCGTGCGCGTGCGGCGGGGCTGGACGGGCGCGTGCGGTTTGAACTGCTGGATTACCGTGCCGTCAGCAGGCAGTACGACCGGATCATTTCCATCGGCATGTTCGAACATGTGGGCGTGGCCCATTATCCGGCGTTTTTTGATACCATGCGCGCTGCCCTGCACCCCCATGGGGTCATGGTGCTGCATTCCATCGGGCGCAGGGAAGGGCCGGGCGTCACCAACCCGTGGATTGACCGCTATATCTTCCCTGGCGGCTATTCACCGGCGGTCAGCGAGGCCGTCAGCGCCGTGGAGCGCGCCGGGCTATGGCTGACGGACTGCGAGATCTGGCGCCTGCATTACGCGCGCACCATTGCCCACTGGCGCCGCCGGTTCGCGGCAAGGCGTCGGCAGGTCGCATTGCTCTATGATGAACGGTTCTGCCGCATGTTCGAATTCTATCTTGTGGTATCCGAACTGGCCTTCCGCGTGCAGGGGCACCTGAACTTCCAGCTGCAGATGGTGCGTGAAATCGACGCCGTGCCCCTGTCGCGGGATTACATGTATGCCCCGCAGCCCGTGGGTCTGCCAGATCAGGACAGTGTTGCGGCCCTGAGGGCATGAAGGCGGGCAAGGCGGTCGAATTCGGCAATATCCAGCGTCTCGGCCCGGCGGCTGCCTTCAATTCCGGCCTCATCCAGCAACGCTTCTCCCCCGATGGCTTTCAGCGCCCCGCGCAGCATCTTGCGCCGCTGGCCAAATGCTGCCGCCGTCACCTGTTCCATGGCGCGGAACAGTGCGGCATCGGGCTGGTCTGCATGCGGGATCAGGCCAACCACGGCGGAATGTACCTTGGGCGGCGGGGAAAACGCGCCAGGCGGAATATGCATGAGCACCCCGCAGCGGCACGTCCATTGCGCCAGCACGCCCAGCCTGCCGTAATGGGCCGAACCGGGGGCGGCACAGATGCGTTCGGCCACTTCCTGCTGGAACATGAGCGTCAGCCGCGACCACTCCGCCGCCTGCCGCAGCCACCCCACCAGCAGGGGCGTGCCGACATTGTAGGGCAGGTTGGCGATGACCTGTCGCGGGGCGGGGCACAGCGTGGTCAGGTCGCACCGCATGGCATCGGCTTCGATCACCTGCAGACGGTCGGGCGCATGGGCGGCCAGTTCCGTAATGACGGCAACCGCCCGTGTATCCACTTCCACCGCCACGATGCTGGCGGCATCGGTATCCAGCAGCGCGCGGGTCAGACCACCGGGGCCGGGACCGACCTCCACAACATGCTGGCCCGACAGATTACCTGCCAGCGACGCGATGCGCGCCGTAATGCCCGGGTCCAGCAGGAAGTGCTGGCCCAGCGCCTTGCGTGCGTCCAGTTCGTGGCGCGCAATGGTTTCACGCAGGGGTTCAAGCCCCGACGGGCATCCGGTCATGGTCATGACCGATCAGGTCTTGGAACGCATGTCGATGATCGCACGACGCTGCAGGTCGCGGTTCAGCTGGCGCGATGTCTGTTCCACGCGTTCGTTCATCAGGTGGTCGGCGATCTGGCTGGGGGTCTGGATGGCGATGTTGCGTTCTTCACGGGTGCAGACCATCAGCACCAGAATGCCATCCATCGACACTAGGGGCTTGCTGGTCTTGCCCGGCATCAGGGGCTCGAGTATCTCGCGCATCTGGGGGTTGAGGTGGTTCATCATGAGTTCGCCGGGATCACTGGGGTGCTTTTCCCCCAGTTTCTTGTTCTCGGCTTCCATCTGGTCACAGTTCTTGGCTTCATTGGCGAATGCCGTGGCGGTGTCCAGTGTCGATTTCTGCTGGTCGGTGGGGTTTTCAGGGTTCAGTGGCTCATCAAAGGGGAAGAAGACCTGCCGGATGGTCAGGATCGTCGCCATCTGGTGGCCGACCGTCCGCCGTTCCGCAATGGTGGCGATCACGTATCCACCCGCGACGCGGATGGGGTTTGAAATGGCGCCATCGGGCATCTTGCGCGCCACGTCCACCACCTGGGGGTCAAGGCCGTCTTCCTGTGTCCAGCCCATCATACCGCCGTCCAGCGCGCTCTGCCCCTGCGAGAACTGGGCGGCGACAATGGGGAAGGGCGCGCCCTCACGCAGTTCCTGAATGATGGTTTCGGTGAATTTCAGTTCGTTTTCCGTATGGCGCGGGTCTTCCACCGGCACGAAAATCTCACTGATCATGTATTCCGGCTTGCCGTCCTCGCGCTTCAGCGCGGCCATACGCTGCTCGATTTCAGATGCGGTGATGCGGCCGTGCTCGGCCGTTTCCTGACGCAGGACCTGCGACCAGCCGATCTGTACGCGGATCTGGTCAATCAGCGTGGTCAGCGAGACGCCGTCTTCCGCCAGCTTGTTGCGCAGGGCGTTCTGGGGCATGCCATTGCGCTGTTCAATATTGGCGATTGCATCCCCGATCTGCTGGATGGGCACGTTGATGTGGCGGTCGAGCATTTCCTGCATGCGCAGTTTTTCATCAATCAGCTGCCGCACGATCTGCGGTCGCAGCCGCTGCATCACGTCATCGCTGACATCCAGCCCCGATGACAGCGCGAACAGCCGCCCGCGCGTATCGACATCGCGCTTGGTCAGCACCGCGCCGTTGACGGTGGCGATGATCGCATCCTGATCTTCCGCCGCCTGCGCCTGCTGGGCAATGGCGCGCGCGGATTTGGCGGCGGCACCGTGTTCGTGGCCGACCAGTGCTGCACAGGCCAGCAGGGCCGCAGCCAGCGTGCGTCCCACGCGGCCGTGGTTCGGTGCGGGGAAGGAAACAGCGCCACGGGGCATGGGGAAGAAGGACATCCGGCTCAGTCTTTCGCGCATCAGGTCAGCCATTAATACCAAATGTACCGATGGTTTTGAACGTAAGGGAGAACATTACGGTTGAATTGCTCTGTTGGCCACCAATCGTGGTGTACTGCTTGAGATACATGACATCCAGCCCGAAACAGTCGTTCTGGTAACCGGCGTCGCCACCCACCGCCACGCTTTCCTTGCGCGACAGGCTGCGGCGCAGGTAGGCGGCAATGTGCCAGTTGTCCCAGTTGGAGGCAGCCCCGACCGTAAGCTCGCTGACCGGCTTGTAGTAAATATCGGGCGCTGCCGTGTCATACGGCTGCCTGACATAATAATAATAGGGCGTGACCGGTTCGAACAGATAGCCACCCGTCACACGGAAATGGCGGAAGCCCGCGCTGCCCAGCGCATCGGCGAAGTCCACCTTGCCGCCATAGGGGTCGAGGCGCATCTTGCCATCAAAATCAAAGAACTGGTTGGGCACCATATGCGTGCCCATGACCACATCCGACAGGTGGTGGCTCAGCCCGGAATAGGGGATGCGGTTGTGGTCGACATGTTCCTGGAAGCTTTCACCGATCAGCACGTCAATCTGATGGCCGTTCCATGTCCAGTTGTTGTGCAGCCCGACATTGGCGCGCAGGCCACCATCCAGCCGGTCCGTGCCGGCATAGCGGTTGAGCGCGAACAGCGTGGAATCCGTAAATTCGTAGGACAGGCTGTCTTCGTTGGGAATGTTGCGTGACGTGCTGTTACCCGTGTTCGGCGCAGCCAGGAACTGCACGATGGGTTCAAGGATCTGGGTGCCGGTATTGTGGTTGAAGCTGCGCAGGAACGGCCAGTTCATCTTCAGCCCCACGGTGGGCAGGACCTGCCCCTCCACCTGTGCGCGGGTGGTGCGGGCATAGTTGGGCTGCTGGTTCAGTTCGGTCGCGCGGTGGATGGCGGATTCAACATGCAGCGTCAGGTTCCATATCTGCCCCAGCGAATTGTGGAACGGCCGGTCCCAGTTGAGCGAAAGCTGCCCGCGCTGGTCCGATGTCCCGTTTTCACGATAGACGTAGAAATCGGTCGTATCGAGGCTGAACCGCCCGCCCAGTGCGTCGGGCTGCCCGAAATAGCTGTAGGTATAGCGCGGCAGCACCCATGGCAGGTCCTGGTTATGGATGATGCCCTGGTTCATGCCCTGATACCCTTCGGCATCAATGCGCGAATACGATCCCGTCCCGAACCCTTCCAGGTAGATGTTGGAATTGAGCGTGTCCTGCCCGTATCCGCTGACGCGGTAGTCACGCATGAAGTTGGGCGAACTGGCCCAGCGGATGTTGGCGCCCGCCCGCCATGTCCGGTTTATCGAAACCTGGCCGTTGGCGAAGATATAGCCCTGTATGCCGTGGTTGTCGGCGCTGTCCACGTTCTGGCCGAAGGTGTTGATGTAATCGATGTCGCGATGCGTGTCATACGCGATGCCACCGGTCAGGTTCAGGCGCGCGTTGCTGAAATAGCGGCGGTAGTTTGCCGTAAGCTCCGGCCCGGTGCGGGTGGAAAACAGTCCCTGCAGCGTGACATCGGACTGCCGGTCAATGACCCAGTAATAGGGAATGGTGACATACGTGCCCAGATAACGGTCATGCGGTGTGAAGCCGGGGGTCAGGAAGCCGCTCTGGCGCCGTACCGACGGGTCGGTCATGGAGAAGGCGGGCAGGTAGAAGATCGGCACCCCGAAAAAATCCACGAAGGCGTCACGGAATTCCAGTCGCTTGTGCTGCAGGTCATGCGTGGCGTCATACGCGCGCAACTGCCAGAACGGCGCGCGTTCGGGGTGGCGGGCACAGATTTCGCACGCCGTATAGACCACGCGCGTCAGGTCATTGACCTTGGCACCGGTGCGCCGCATGCCATTGGCCGCCATGCGCGCATTATCTTCCATGCGGGCATACATGCGGGTCATGATGCCGTCGCGCATGCCGTTGCTCAGTTCGGCATATTCCGTAAACAGCACCGTGCCGTCCGGTTCCACCATGGCCACGTTGCCCCGGGCGGACGCCACCCCGGTATTGCGGTCATAGACCACCTTGTCGGCGCGCATGATCTGGTCATTCTGCCAGAGCTGGACATTGCCGGTCCAAGTCGCAATGCCGTTGCGGCTGTCATAGGCCACATGGTCGGCCTGGAATGTCATCGGGTCGGTATTGGACACCGTGCCGGAAAAGTTGGCGGGCGACTGTGGCTGGCTCTTGGGGGCGTGGATGGGCATGCTGCGCCGCGGCCCGTCGGGCGGGGCGTCGGCATGGGCATCACGCGGGCCCAGCGCGCACATCATGCCCCCCAGCATGGTGGCTGAAAGCAGCAACCCGCGCGGAAACTGCCGCAGAACGGCAGTAAGCCGTGTCAGTGACGGCGCGCGCGTGGAAGGGGCGGGACGGTCCATTAACCGTCCTCTAGATGAAGAAGTAGCGTGACTGCAAGACAAAGCCCGGCCCCGGTGGGGGCCCAGGCGGCCAGAAGGGGGGGCAACGTACCCGTTTCACCAAACTGCGCGGCAATTTTAGATAGCGCAAACAACGCGAAACCCGCCGCCACGCCAAAACTGATCATGCGGATGACCCCGCCCCGCCGCGCGGGCCGCATGGAAAACCCGGCCGCCACCAGCGCCATGGTACCGGACAGGACTGGCAGCGTGAGCAGCGTCTGGAAATGCAGCCGGTGGCGGATGGTGGAAAATCCCGACCGGTTCAGCTGGCGGATGAACCCCGGCAGCGCCCAGACGGACAGCGTATCGGGGGAGGCGAAGCTTTCTTCCACCCCCGCCAGCGTCAGGTCGGCATGCAGCGTCAGGTGCCCCATATCGACCGGCAGTTCATCAGGGCGCAGCTGCCGGGCGGATTCCAGAACCCAGCGGTCCTTGCCCAGATAACCGCTATCGGCCTCGATACGGGTCAGCAGGCCGTCATCCGGGCCAAGCCGGAAAATGGTGATGCCGCCGATATGCAGCACGTTCCCCGTCAGCCTGACATGCCGCGCATGGATGATGTCCACCCCATGGTCCACCAATCCGTTATCCCCCTGCCGCAGCCACAGGGTGCCACCGCTGAGGTTGAGGGACTTGCCATTATTGTCGCGCAGGTACTGCCGGTCCAGCATTTCCGCCCGGCGGTACATGACGGATGACAGGGGGGAAATGCAGGTCGTGGCCACTGTCCCGATCAGCACCGCGCAGGTGACCGGCCCCGCCAGGAACTGCCACGCCGAAATGCCCGCCGCCCGCGCCACCACCAGTTCCGATGACCGCGCCAGACGCCAGAAACAGATGATCCCCCCCAGCAGCACGCCAAAGGGCAGGATTTCAAGACAGGCAAAGGGAATGTGCAGGAAGGCGATTTCACTGACCAGCGATGTCGGCACATTGGGCCGGGTTGAAACCCGGCGCAGCAGGTCGATGAAGTCGAACATGGTGATCAGCCCGGTCAGGAAGGCGATCACCGACAGGGTGGCGTAGGTAAACTGACGGGCGATGTACAGCGACAGCGTAAAGGCAAGCTTCATGACCGTGTGGCGCCCGTAATCGCCCGGGCTTCACGATCGGCGCGGAATTCCGGCCAGAACAGGACGCCCGCGCAGATCACGCCCGGGCCGATCGAACAGATCCACATGAGTGGCATGAGCTGCAGGTTGCGCGATGCAAGGTTCTGCACCAGCAGCGTCAGCGCCTGTACCGCGACAACGGCAAGGATGGCCAGGACAGGCCGGATGATGCTGGCCTGCCGGGAATAGCTGCCGCCCATGGCCCCCACCAGTCCGATCATGGCAAAGGAAAAGGCGCAGAAGGGGCTGCTCAGCCGGCGCCAGGCCTCGATGAACATCTTGCTTTCGTCCCTGCGCGAATACTGGCGCATGTCCGGGTGCAGAAGCTGTGAAATCGGCAGTTCATTGGCATCGGGCAGGCGCGTATGCGCGGTGTGCGGACTGGACAGGTCGATCGTGTTGCGGGTGAAGGTCAGCACGTTCAGCCGCCCGGTATGGCTGTCGATTTCCTGCCGCGATCCGTTGAACAGGACCACGCGCGGCTGGTCGTTGAGGATGACCAGATTGCCTTCTTCCGCCAGTATGGTGGCTTCGGCGCCGGGGGTGCGGTCGTCTTCCACCATGATGCCATGCAGCGTGCCGTCCTTGTCGCGCGCGCGGATGTACACGGTCATGTTGTCCGACACCTGCGTAAACACACCATCCTGCACCAGAAAGGCGGCCATGCGGTTGCGGATCTGGAATTCATACTGCCGGAAGGCGTGGTAGGAAACCGGCACGATCCAGACATTCAGCACCAGGCACGTGGCTGTCGCAATGGCGGCGCAGGCCAGGCCCGGTCGCGCCATCATGGCGGGCGACAGGCCAGCGGCCTGCATGACCGTCAGTTCCCGGTCGGTGCCCAGGCGCTGATAGACGAACTGCACCACCACGAACGTGGTAATCGGCAGGATGACCGCGATGAAGGAAGGGATCAGCAGGCTGGTCAGTTCCAAGAACACGCGCAGCGACAGCCCGCGCCCCACCACCAGCGACACGAAGTGCAGGGACTGCGTCAGCCAGATCAGTGTCACGAGAGCGCCCGTGGTCGCCACCAGCGCCAGCAGGAGCTGGCGCAGCATGTAGCTGTCCAGAATCGACAGGCGCGGCGCAAGGCGGTCAGGGACAGGGCGGACGGCAGGCATGCCCCTGTCTAACCCTGTTCCCGCCCGTGCAAAAGGGGTGATCCCCTCATGCGGCGGGGACAGGTACGCTCAGATGCCGGCCGTGTGGACGCGCCCGGCGTCATGTCCCGGATGTGACAGGCGGCAGCACCTTTCCGGGGTTCATGACATTCCGGGGGTCAAGGGCGGCCTTGATATGGCGCATGGCCTCCAGCTCCGCCCCGCCCCGCCATGACGGCATCATGTAGGGCTTGAGCTGCCCCACGCCATGTTCGGCCGAAAATGAACCGTCCAGATCCTTCACGATCGCCGCCACCGTGTCCATTATGTCGTGGCTGCGGGCCAGAAAGGCATCCGCCGCCATGCCTTCGGGCTGGACGACATTGAAGTGGATGTTGCCATCGCCCATGTGGCCGAACGGGGCGGGACGGCAGCCCGGAATCAGCTTTTCGCATGCGGCACTGGCGCGTGCGATCAGTTCGGGCACGTGGGTCACGGGCACCGATACGTCATTCTTGACGCTGGCCCCCGCGCGCCGCTGGGCTTCGGCATGTTCCTCGCGCAGTTTCCACAGACCGGCGCGCTGGCCTTCGCTTTCGGCAATGACGGCATCGGTGATGATGCCTTCCTCCAGGGCTTCGCCCAGCACTTCCTCGGCATATTCACGCAGATCGGCATCGGGACGCGGGGTCGCCAGTTCCAGCAGCACATAGGCGGGTGCGCGCTCACCCAGCGGCAGGGCAGCACCCGGGATCAGGTCGATGACAAGGTCCATGCCGGTGCCGGACATGAACTCGAACGCCTGCAGCAGGGCGGGATCGCGCGCGCGCAGCAGCCCCAGCAGCTTCAGCGCGGCATCGGCGTCGTCCACGGCACACAGTGCGGCCTCGATAGCGCGGGGCTGCGGGTGAAGTTGCAGGATGGCGGTGGTGATGAACCCCAGCGTGCCTTCGGACCCGATCAGAAGCTGGCGCAGGGCATACCCCGTATTGTCCTTGCGCAGGCGGCGCAGGCCATGGAACACGCCGCCATCGGGCATGACCGCCTCCAGCCCCAGCACCAGTTCACGCGCATTGCCGTAGCGCAGCGTGTTGTTGCCGCCCGCATTCGTCGCCAGCACGCCGCCAATCTGCGCCGACCCTTCGGACGAGATGGAGAGCGGCAGCATGAACCCCGCATCCCACGCCGCGTCCTGCGCCGCCTTCAGTGTGACGCCGGCTTCGACTTCCATGGTCAGGTCATGGGGGTCGATGCCACGGATATGGTTCATGCGCGACAGGCAGACCACGACCTCGTGCCCGCTGTCATCCGGTGTGGCGCCGCCCACCATGCTGGTATTGCCGCCCTGTGGCACCATGGGGATGCCGTGTTCACTGCAGAACCGGACAAGCTGTGACAGTTCTTCCGTATTGGCTGGACGCAGCACCGCCAGCGCGCGGCCGTGGTACAGGTTGCGCCAGTCGGTGCAGTAGGATGCGGTGTCGGTTTCACCCGTAATCACGCCCACGGGCCCCAGCATGTCGGTAAAACGGGCGATCAGGTCCTGCCGTGCCGGTGCGGTTGGGGGGGGAACGGTCATGACGGCATGCTTCCTGAATGAAAGGGTAAGGAGGGCGGTGGCAGGTAGGTCTGCCCCTGATGATGCACGGGCGGGTAGGTGGCGCTGGCCTGCGCCGGGCTGGGGGACATGAACAGGTGCCATGTCTCGGTCAGCACGAAACCGGTCAGCGCGCCCACCGCCGCCGCCACCAGCAGGCCCGAACGGCGTACGGGGGGACGGGACTGCACCACCGATGACAGGACGGCCTGCGTTTCGGCGCGGGCCTGCCGCGTCTGGTTCAGTTCCGCGCGCAGCGCCGAATTGTCAACTTTCAGGTCGCGTATTTCCGTATCCAGCCTGCGGATGCTTTCCGTCAGCTGGGAAATGCGCTGGTGCGATTCCTGAATCTCTTTCGCGGCGGCGGCGCTGGCTTTTGTCGCGCGGGGGGCGCGCGGTTTCGCGGCGGCCTTTTTGGGGGGATTGGGGGCGATGGCGGCAAACAGGTTTTTCAGCGCCCCGCCGGTTACCTGATTTTTCTGCGCGCGCGCGCGGATGGCGGCCAGCGCATTTTCCGACTGGCCTGCATGCTCCTCCAGCACGAGTGCGAGGATGTCCGAAAGGATTTTCAGTTCCTTGGGGTCGATTGTGTCGCTCATCTCAGGGGCACCGGGGTCGGATCATGCGGTTGAAACTATTTTACGGTCGCGGGCAGGCCGCGCGGATCAGGCGGTCACGGATCGCACGGCCCAGCCCGTGTCCGGGCACAGGCTGTACCGCAATCCCGACCAGTCCCCGGCGGTGACCTTCCATATCAAGAAACCGCAGCCCCGCGAAGAGGCGGGCGGCCGCTTCATGCAAATCACCCGTGGCACTCAGGTTCCACACCAGCGCGCTGCCGGGCAGGGGCGGGCCGAACGCCAGAAGCGCCTCGTCGGGGGCCACGCTGCGGGCATCCAGACGGACCGGCAGGCCGGGCGCGTAATGCGATGACAGCTGGCCGGGGGCGGTGGGACGGGCGTCATTGCTGCCCGCGGGCAGGGCCAGCTTCATGCCGCATGCCGCTTCCAGCGCCTCCAGCGTGATGCCGCCGGGACGCAGCAGGACAGGGACATCGCGGGACAGGTCGATGATCGTGCTTTCCACGCCCACGCGGCATGGACCGCAGTCAAGGACCGCGTCAATGCGGCCATCCAGCCCCGCCAGCACGTGCTGCGCATCGGACGGGCTGACCCGGCCCGACGGGTTGGCCGAAGGGGCCACGACCGGAAACCCGCACGCCGCCAGCAGGGCCTGCGTGGTCTGCCCCGCAGGCACCCGTACGGCGGCGGTCGGCAGGCCGGCGGTGGCGATGGTGGATATGCCGCAATGCGTTCCGCGTGGCAGCACCATTGTCAGCGGACCGGGCCAGAACCGGTCGGCCAGCCTGCGCGCCAGCGGCGTGGCCTCAACCTGTTCAAAAGCAGCGTCCGCGCTGGCGAAATGGCTGATCAGCGGGTTGATGCCCGGCCGCCCCTTGGCGGTATAGATGGCGGCGACGGCCGTATCATTGCCCGCATCCGCCCCAAGGCCGTAAACCGTTTCCGTCCCGAAGGCGACCAGTCCGCCCGCGCGCAGCATGGCGGCGGCAGTGGCGAGTCCCTGCGGGTCGTTATGCAACAGGCGTGTGTGCATGGCCCCGGATCAGGCCGCGCCGCGACACAGGAAATGCGGGTTGCGGAAGCCGGGCTTGCCATAGCCCAGCACCTTGCCATCGGGCGTGGTGATGGACCCGCCAGCGGCTTCGACAACAGCCTGCGGTGCGGCGGTATCCCATTCCATGGTGGTGCCAAGGCGGGGATAGAGGTCGGCCACGCCTTCGGCCACGCGGATGAATTTGGCCGCCGAGCCGATATTGCCCAGATGCGCGATGGCCTGTCCGCCCAGGAATTCCTTCAGGCGCGGGTCATCGGCGTAATGGCGCGACGCCAGCACCGTCAGCCCCTCCGCCGGAGGTGTGCGGACATGGATGGCCTGCGTGCCACTGGCGTCGATGCGGAAGGCCCCGCGTCCCGCGCCTGCGCCATAAAGCTGGTGATAGGCCGGAAGTGCGACGGCCCCCAGCACCGGCCGCCCATCGCGCACAAGGCCGATATTGACGGTGAAATCGTCCCGCCCGGCCGCGAATTCCCGCGTGCCATCCAGCGGGTCCACCAGCCAGAACTCGCGCCCGGTATCTGTCATGATGCCGGCTGCGACCTCCTCCTCCGCCACGACGGGAATGGCGGGGGCATGGGTACGCAGGCCCGCAAGGATATGCTTTTCCGCCGCGTGGTCGGCCTCGGTCACGGGGGAACTGTCGGTCTTGACCTTGGTTGCGAACCCGCGCGCGCGGATGGTGCGGATCAGGTCGGCGGCTTCACTGGCAAGGCGCAGGGCCAGATCCAGAAGGAATCCGTCCTCATATGCTGGCATGGATGGCGTATTCATGCTGTTCGCATTAGCTTACTCACGGCGCGCCGTCATGTCCTTATCGGTGCCGATGGCCGCGGACAGGGTGGTGTCGGTCCGGGGCGCGGCGTGCTGGTGCAGGAATTTATCCTGTCTGCCCAACACCTTCGAAGCGGAGCACCGTGATCCATATGCTCGATATCGCCTTTTCCGACGCAAGCCTGCCCGCCAGTGGCACCATTGCCATCCTTGCCGTATCCGGCGGGGCGCCCGCGGGTGCCCTTGCTACGCTGGACGCCGCGGTGGGCGGCGCGCTGACCCGGGCTGCGAAAGCCACAGGATTCGGCTTCGACGCCGCGAAAACCTGTGTCGTGCTGGCGCCCGGGGCGGGATATGACCGCGTGATCCTGGTGGGGCTGGGTGCCGTGGACGCGCTGGATGGCACCGTGGCAGAACAGGCCGGTGTGGCGGCCGCCCGCGCCCTGTCCGATGCGGGTACGTCCGGCGTGGTCGTGGCCGATGGCATCGCCCCCGACCTGACCGCCCATGTGGCGCTGGGTGTCGTGCTGGGCAGCTACCGTTTCGATTCGTACCGTACCCAGCCGCGCAAGGGCGATGCGGGCCCGCTGACAGCCGTGACCGTGGCCTGCGCCGATCCTGCCGCGGCACAGGCGGCATGGCAGCCGCTTTCGGCGGTGGCGCGCGGGGTGTTCCTGTGCCGTGACCTTGTATCCGAACCCGCGAACATGCTGCGCCCGCCGGAGTTCGAACAGCGCATTCTCGCCCTGCGTGACCTTGGGGTGGAAGTGGAGGTGCTGGACCGCGACGCCATGCACAAGCTGGGGTTTGGCGCCCTGCTGGGGGTGGCGCAGGGCAGTGACGCGCCGCCGCGCACGGTCATCATGCGCTGGAATGGCGGCACGGACGGGACCGCGCCGGTGGCCTTCGTCGGGAAGGGCGTGACCTTTGATTCGGGCGGCATCTCGATCAAGCCGGCGGCCGGCATGGATGAAATGAAAACCGACATGGCGGGAGCCGCCGCAGTGGTCGGCACCATGGCGGCACTTGCGGGCCGCAAGGCGAAGGTGAACGCCGTCGGTGTCGTGGGGCTGGTGGAAAACATGCTGTCGGGCAATGCGCAGCGTCCGGGCGACGTGGTGCGCACGGCAGCGGGCCAGACGGTCGAAGTGCTGAACACCGATGCCGAAGGCCGTCTCGTGCTGGCGGACGTGCTATGGTACACGCAGGACCGCTTCAAGCCGCGCATCATGGTCAACCTTGCCACCCTGACCGGGGCGATCGTGGTCAGCCTGGGTGTCGAGCGCGCGGGCCTGTTCTCCAACAATGACGGCCTGGCAGGCCATCTGGCGACCACGGGGGAACAGACGGGCGAGAAGCTGTGGCGCATGCCCATGGACGCCAGCTACCTTGAACTGCTGCGTTCGGACATTGCTGACCTCAAGAACATCGGCGGGCGTCCCGGCGGGTCGATCACGGCGGCCAAGTTCCTTGAATGCTTTGTGAACGACGTGCCGTGGGCGCATCTGGACATCGCGGGCACGGCGTTTACGTCCAAGGCGACGTCGCATGCGCCCCGGGGGGCGACCGGCTTTGGCGTGCGCCTGCTCGATCGCATGGTCGGCACGTATTACGAAGGGTAATGCCTGCCCCGCGCGGCAGGCCGGATCGGAACAGGGAACTCCATGGCGCAGATCGGCTTCTATCACCTGACGCGTTCACCGGCGCTGGCGGTCCTGCCCGCGCTGCTGGGCCGGACGCTTGCGGCGGGAAAGCGGGCGGTGGTCCGCTGCGCCACGGCAGAACGGGTGCAGGAGCTTGATGACGGGCTGTGGCGGTCGACCGACCCGCTGTGGCTTCCCCATGGCACACAGGCCATGGGGCATGGGCCATGGCAGCCGATCTGGCTGACGGATGGTCAGGACATGCCCAACGGTGCGACCTTCGCCTTCCTGCTTGACGGGGTGGAAGTTGCCGACCTGTCCCCTTTCGAACGGGTGTTCGACCTGTTTGATGGCCATGATGAGGCCGCCGTCGCCAGTGCGCGCAGACGCTGGGTGGCATGGCGTGATGGTGGTCATGACCTGAGCTACTGGCAACAGCAGCCCAGAGGCTGGGCGCGTCGTAAATAGCCGCAGGCCCCGCTGCGGGGTGGCGGCATGGACGAAAGGCAGGTTGCGTAATGAAGACGGTTACTTTCCCCAATGAAACCACGGTGCCCGCGCTGGGCATGGGCACATGGAACATGGGGGACAGCGACAGCCGCCGCGCGGATGAGATAAAGAGCATTCACGCAGGTCTCGACGCGGGGATCCGCGTGGTGGACACGGCGGAAATGTATGGCTCCGGCCGTTCCGAAAAACTGGTGGGCGAGGCGATAAGGGGACGGCGCGACGACGTGTTCCTTGTCAGCAAGGTCGTGCCCTCCAACGCATCGCGTACGGGCGTGCGCCGGGCGTGTGAAGCATCACTCAAACGGCTGGGCACCGATTTCCTTGACCTTTACCTGCTGCACTGGCCCGGCAGCGTGCCGCTGGAGGAAACGCTGGCGGGATTCAGTGACCTGATTGATGCGGGCCTGATCCGGAGCTGGGGCGTATCCAACTTCGATGCTGATGGCATGATGGAGGTCGAAAGCACACCGGCCAGCACGCCGTGCGCCGCAAACCAGGTGCTGTACAGCCTTGATTACCGTGGCGTGGAATTCGACCTGCTGCAGCGTGACCGTGATGCAGGCGTCGTGACCATGGCCTATTCCCCGCTGGGGCAGGGGGGTGACCTGCTGCGCGCGCCGGTGCTCAGGCGCATAGCAAAGCGGCACAGCACGTCCCTCGGGCCGGCCACGACGGCGCAGATTGCGCTGGCATGGGTGCTGCGACAGGAAAACGTGCTGGCCATTCCCAAGGCGGGCAGCCCGCGTCACCAGCATGAAAACTTCGCAGCAACCGAGATCACCTTGACGCGCGATGATCTGGCGGAGATTGATGAAGCCATAGCGCCGCCGCGCCGCAAGGAGCCGCTGGCCATGATCTGACCCGCCCGGCCTTCCGGGCGCAAGCGGGAGGGCTGTCATCATTCCTGTCATCCTTGTCGTGACCGTGCTGCTGCTAGCGGTGGCCAGCGTGCCGCCAGCCTGTGGTTTACGGCAGATGGCCACGATGGTGCCTGTCCTGCGCTGCGGGTGGGTGGCGCTGTGCATCATGGCCATCCTGTCCTGCCTCGGGCTGGAATTGCCGGGCGGCATTGCGCCATGGCCCGGTTTTTCAGGTGACGTGCATGATGTTGCCCTGCTGGTGCCGCTGGGCATTGTCGGGGTGGCGGCGTCCGGCGCGCGCGGTGCTGCGGCCTGCGCGGGGGCGGCACTTGCCGTGATCGGCGGGCCACCCCTGTCCTGCGTGGGGGCGGGATGGATCCTGATCGCACGCAGGGATGGCCCGCACGATGATATGGCGCGGCAGGCGCCGGACCTGATTGCCCTGCTGCTCATGGCGGCGGTGCTGCTGTTTCCGCGTCCGGCGGGCTGGCTGCTGCCCGGGCTGTGCTGGGTTGCCACGCGGGGGCTGCTGGGCCTGTCCTTTTCGCTGCGCGTGTCGCCGCGTGGCCTGCGTCCCTTCCATATGGCGGATATTGCCGCGATGGTCGCGGCCATGGCGCTGTGGCGGCATTTGCCTGCTGGCGGCATGGTGGGGGACATGCGGTGGGGTGGCGTGCTGATCGTCGCCGGCTGCCTGCTGTACATGACGGCTTCGTGGCGGGCGCTGTGTGCGGGGGACGGGCGCAGGGTCATGACGGGACTGATGGGGGGCACGGGGGCGCTGGTGATCGTGCTGGCGGGGCTGGGGCTGCTGGCCCGTGCCGATGACCTGCCCGCCATGGCCGTCTGCGCCAGCCGTACGTTCATGCTGGTGGCTGGCATGCTGCTGACATGGATGTTCATGGCGCGTGCGATGGATGTGATGGAACGCGAGGCCGGTGCCCTGATATTGACCCGTCTGGGTGGTCTGGGTGTGCTGATGCCGCGCCTGTCGGCCCTGTTTTCCATCGGGCTGCTGGCGGAAAGCGGACTGCCGCCGCTGCTGGGTTTCTCCATAATCTGGATGCTGCTGCGCCTGCTGGCGGCCATGCCGCGTGGCGGGGGGCTGGGCGGGGACCTGCCGTTGCTGCTCGCACTGCTGGCACTAGGGATCGGGTGGGCGGTGCGCATGCTGGCGCTTGTGCGCATCGTGGCGGTCATGCTGTGCGGCAGGCCACGCACGCCGCGCGGGGCGGGTGCTGCTGATCCGTCGGGGCGGGACATGGCGGCCATCGTGCTGGCGGCCCTGCCGGTGCTGTGCGTGTCCGTCTGGCCGGGATACTGGCTGGGGCTTCTGGCGGGCGCAGGGACGGCAGGGGCCGGGGACAATGTCGCGCTGGCGTCGCCCGACGGGGCGGCGGTGCTGCATCCCGCGCGGCTGTGCCTGCTGGTGGCTGTGGTGGGGGGTGTGGTCATGGTGGTGCGGCGCATGGCCTGCCCCACGCCCGCCCGTCAGGTCGCGGGGTGGCAGCAGGGTGCGCCCCCCGTGCCGCCGTGGATGGTCTTTGGCGACCCGCTGACGCAGGTGGGGCCGGGCAATTCCGTGCGTATGCTGCTGGATATGGTGGGAACGGTCGTGGTGCGCAGGCGGCTCATGCGCGATTACGTGCGCCTGCGGCGGCGTGGCGCGCGGGTATGGCCCCTGCTGGCGCAATATGTGGGCGACATGCGCCAGGGTGGCATGACGGTGTCCGCGCCGGTGATGATGGTCATGGCGTGCGTGGCGGCACTCATATTCATTGCATGGCATGGATAGCGGCATGATGACGTCATTCATGCTGGCCGCGCGGATGCAGGCCCTCCTGCTTGCGGGCTGTCATATGGCGCTGGTCCTGCTGGGCGCGCCGGTATGGATCGGCCTGCTGCGCTGGATGGCGGCGGTGATGGAAGGGGAACGCCGCCTGCCGGACCCGACCGCGCACTGGCGCGTGCTGCTGCATGCATGGCGGCAGGTGGGCGTGCGGTCGGCTGCGGGCGCGCAGGTGACGGCGGTTGCCCCATGGCTGGCGCTGGCGGCGGGCATGGGGGCGACGCTACTGGTGCCGTCCTTTTCCATCGGCATGCCCGGGGGGGACCTGTCGGATGTGCTGATTATCGGCGGATTGCTGGAAATGGCCTTTCTTGCGCTGGTGGTGGCGGCCCTTGCGCCGGGGCTGGCGCGACCGGGGCATGCGGGGCTGCGGGCCGTGGCGGGGGGGATCATGATCCAGCCGGTCATGCTGCTGGCCTGCACGGTGCTGGGCATGTGCCTGCCTGATGGCACGCTGGCGGGACTGGTGCGGCAGGCGCATGTGGCGGACATGAACCTTGTGCGCGTGCCGCTGGCGCTGGTTGCCGGTGCGCTGGTGCTGGGGGCGGTCGGGGAGGGGGACGGAACGACATCAAGGCTGTTTTCGGCCATGCTGGAGGACCTTGCCGGCCCCGATCGCGCCGTGGCCCAGTATGCGCGCGACCTGCTGGCGGTAGTGTGGATGATGCTGGCGCGTGACCTGATCTGGCCTGAAGGAATTGCGGAGCCCGACATCCTGCCCCGTTCGGGGGTGCTGGTGCCCATGCTGGTGGCGGTCGCGCTGTGGGTGGCGCATATGCTGCTGGCCTGCGGGTGTGTTGCGGCGATACGGGTTTTCGTGGTGTCGGGGCAGCGGCATGCGGGCTGGCGGGGCGGTCTTGCGCTGTTATGCGCCATCATGGCCGGGGTGCTGCTGTTTGCCGGGCGGGGGATGGGCTGAGCATGCTTGTACTGCTTTTGGGGGTGCTGGTCATTCTCTCGCTCTCGACGTCGGGGGAGCGGGGCGGCGGTCCGGTCTGGCATGCGGTGTGCACGGCGGCATGCGTGTGCCTGTCGCGCTGGGTGCAGGGGCGGGTCGGGCTGGCCTGCGTCATGGCCGTGGGGCTTGCAGCCCTGTTCGGGCTGCTGGGCGTGCAGATGCTGCATATTCCCGCGGCCCGGCGCGAACGTAGCGGCCTGCGGCTTGCCGGTGGTCTGGCCTGTGTCGCGGTGCTGACACAGGTCATCATGCAGGGATCGCAGGACGGCATGACGGCGCGCCTTATGGGCATGACGGGTCTGGCCGCCATCCTGTGTGGTGCATGGAGCGCGTGTATCGCGCGCGGCCCGGTCGCGTTGTGCGCGGGGCTGGCCTGTGGGCTGGACGGCGTCATGCTGCTGGCGGCACGCACGGATGACCTGCTGGTCATGGGGGAGGTGATTGTCGCGGCGATCGGGCTGAATGTCCTGCTGGCCGCGGCGCCGCGCGTGCATGGAGGGGGGGAATGATGTCGCTTTCCCTTTATGCCAGCCTGCTGGGCGGCTGGCTGGCGCTGGCATTGACCGCCCTGCTGGCGACCGGAGCGACACAGGCGTTGCGCGTGCTTCTGGCGGTGCTGTTTCTGGTGCTGTGCGGCGTGGCTGGTGGTCTGTCGGGCGATGTGGCGGGGTGCATGATGGAAACGGCGCCCGCGCTGGCATTATGCGTGTGGGTTTTCGGGGCGCGGCACGAACCGGGCAACGCATCGCGCGGGGCGGCCGTGTTGCCTTTTTTCCTGTCGGGCATTGCCGCCCTTGCCATCGCTTTCGGGCGGTGTGACCTGCTTGGGCTGTTTCTGGGCTGCGGGCTTGTGGCCCGTCTGGCGCTGGCGATTGGCCCGCGGGGGCTGGAACAGGACGGCTGGCAGGTTCTGCGCATGGAACTGTGCGGGTTGCTGATGGCGCAGGGGGGCCTGTTCGTGTTGCAGGCGGGATGGGGGCACATGCAGGATCAGGCCGGGGCGATCCTGCTGGTGGGCGGGCTGCTGCTGGCCTGTGCCATCATGGGTCGGCCGGGGCAGGCCGGGCCGGGATGGAATATGGAAATTCTGGCCGTTCTGCCGGTCGTGGCGCGGGCGGGGGGGATGTGGCCGGTCCTGCTGCCTGTCCTGACCTTCATGGGATGTGTGTGCCTGTCATGGGTGGTCCTGTCACGTCGGGAACGCATCTCTGGCGGGGGGTACTGGGCTGGTTGGGCCGTGCTGGCTGCGGGCCTGCCGGATGGCGGCATGGGGGGGCTACCACTGGCTGCCTGCCTGCTGGTCATGGCCTGCATGCCGTTATCGGATGCTCTGCCGGAGGGATACATGACGTGGCCGCCCTTCCTGCCCGGCATGGCGGCGGGGCTCGTGCTGGTCGGGGAAATGGGCACCATGGCCCCCGTGGCGTTTGCAGCCGGTGCCAGCCTGTGGCCGATGCTGGCGGCGCGTGGTCGGGCAGGCCATGGCGGGCGGCCATGGGTACAGGCGACGTTATTGCTGGTGATCGGGTGCGCGGTGCTTGCCACTGTTGCGTACCGGGTGGGGAGGGGATCATGACTGCGCAGGTGCCGGACCTGATCCGCAGCGGGATGCCCTCGGCCTGTGCCGGGCGTTTCGTGCTGGACGGTGGGACGTGGCGCGACATGGTGGAAAACCTGCGCCATTCCACCCTGCCGCTGCTGGGCCTGTGGTCGGATGGGGTGCAGGTACATGCCCTGTTCATGGAGGGGACACGTCCCCTGCTGGCCAGTGTCGCGGTCATGGACGGGCGCTACCTTGCCCTGTCCCCCGTACGGGCCGGGGCGGCGGCTTATGAACGCATCACGCAGGACCTGTGGGGAATCGAGGGCATGGGGGCGACAGACAGCGCCCCATGGCTGGATCAGGGGCGGTGGCCGGTAACATGGCCCCTGCATGACCGGCCACCGCCCGCGCCTGCACCACCCGAAGGCGTGGAATTCACCGATGATGCCGCCATGGTGCAGGCCGGGGGCACCGTTGTGGGGTATGGCCCGGCGGAGGGGGATTTCCAGTCTCCCTTCCACCTGCGTCTGGGCCTGCCGGGGGAACGGATCATGCAGGTCCGCACCCGTATGGGTTACGCCCATCGTGGCCTGTGCGCGCGCATGCGTGGTGCCACGGTGGCGCAGGCAGCCCGACTGGTCGCCCGGATCGATGCAACGGTTACGGTGGCCCATCAGGTGGCCTTTGCCCGCGCACTGGGGGCTGCAGGGGAACATGCAGGCGCGGATATGGATGATGCGGCCATGTTCGTAAGCGAACTGGAACGCATTGCGATCCATCTGGACACGCTGGCCACGGCGGCGGAACTGCTGGCCGATGGACGTTTTGCCATTCTGGCCGCAACCCTGCTGGAGCGTGTGCGGCAGGCCTGCCGGGAGGGCTGTGGCAGTCGCCTGCTGTTTGACGTGCTGCCGCCTGCGGGCGACGCGGGACGGACCGTATCCATTCCCATGGAGGTCCTGACGGAACTGCGGACGGGCTGCGCCACGTTGCGCCACCTGTTCTGGCGGCCGCGTGGCATGGCCATGCAGGCGCGCGGGCGGGGTATCGTGCCGGCGGATGTCGCCCGCAGGTGGGGCATTGCGGGCTGTGTGGGCCGGGCGTCTGGCGTTGAAGGCGACCTGCGGCCGTATGTGTCACGGTCCGCAGGGCGGGAGGGCACGGGGGGCGATGTGGCTGACCGTCTGGCCATGCGCCTGCATGAGGTGGAAATGGCCGTTGACATCCTGTCCACGTTCGATGGCGCGGCCGTCAGCATGCCCGCCGGATATGACGTGCATGGGTCAGGAGAAGGTATGGGCTGCGTGGAAGGCCCCACCGGGCCTGTCTGGCACTGGGTCAGGTTGGCGCATGGCCGTGTGGCGGCATGGTGGTGTGGTGACGCGTCCCTGCTACTGTTTCAGGCGCTGCCCGGCATATTGTCCGGCGCGGTGTATGAGGACGTGCCGCTGATCCTGACATCGCTTGGCCTGTCGGCTGCGGGCGCGGATCTGTAGGGTGGGGCCATGGCGTATCTGAACCTGTTCTGGCCGGAGGGTGCCGTGCTGCCGCGCATGGTGCCGCTGGATATCTTTCACATGGAAACCGGGGGCTGCGCGGGCTGTGCGATTGAACTGCGCAGCCTGTCGCGCGCCCTGGTGGAAGGACATTCCGATATCCGTTTTGTCTCTACACCGCGACAGGCGGGGCTGCTGCTGGTGACGGGCAGCCTGACGGTGGATATGGCCCCGGTTGTCGAACTGGCATGGCAGGCCATGCCAGGCACGCGCCTGCTGGCCGCGGTGGGGGACTGCGCGGTGGATGGGGGAATATTTGCGCCCGGTTATGCGGTTCTGGGCGGGGTGGGCGGCCGTGCGCGCGCCAGCCTGCTGCTGCCCGGATGCCCGCCATCGCCTGCGGAAGTCCTTGATGCCCTGATCCGCTGGCGCACGCAGGGCGAAGGGGAGGCGACCTGACGGAAGGGACCAGGCAGGGTGTTCAGGTCGAAGGGACGGTTGCGGGCGGGTCGTCGCTTTCCTGCAATGCCTCGGCTTCGCGGCGCAGGCGGTGGAAGCTCCGCCTGCTCATGGGAAGCAGCAGGATGTAGATGATCCCCGCCGCCGCCAGCGCGCCCCACGGTTCGGCCACCAGAACGGCGGCATAGGCCCCCGTGCCCAGCATGGTGGGGAGGATCATGGGCGAGGGGACCTTGAAGTTCTTGAACGACCAGACCGGCAGGGTCGACACCAGCAGGAAGGCCGTGCCGCTGAGCGTCAGCGCGGGCAGGAGCGGGGCGCGCGTCAGTTCATACAGCCAGTCACAGTGCAGGTGCTGCGCTTCCAGCCCGAGAAACAGCGGAAACAGCGCCAGCCCCGCGCCCGCCGGGGCGGGAACGCCGGTGAAGAAGTTGCTGGCGTATTTGGGCTGGTTGGCGTCGTCATCCAGGCTGGCATTGAAGCGCGCCAGGCGCAGCGCCATGCAGACCGTGAACATGATGCACGGGATGTAGCCAAACCGCCCGCCTTCATGCAGTGCCCACAGGTACAGGACAAAGGCGGGGGCTACGCCAAAGCACAGGAAATCCGACAGGCTGTCGAATTCCGCGCCAAAGCGACTGGTGCCGCGTAGCAGGCGTGCGATTCGTCCGTCCAGCCCATCAATGCAGGCGGCGATCAGCAGCGCGGTCGCAGCACTGCCAAAGCGTCCTTCCAGCCCGAATCGCATGCCCGTCAGGCCCGCGCACAGGCCCAGCATGGTCATGAGGTTTGGGATCATCCGGTTGAACGACAGGCCCCGCACGCGGGGGCGCTGGCGTTTTTTCAACCGTCGGATACGGCGTGTCGGCGGGGTGGCCATGCCCGCTTAAAGCCGCGCCATCACGGTTTCGCCGCCAATCATGGTCTGGCCGACTTCCACCAGTGGCGTGACATCGGGCGGCAGGTACAGGTCGGTGCGTGAGCCGAAGCGGATCAGCCCGAAGCGTTCGCCGGTTTCGTACTGCATGCCTTCTTCCGCATCGCACAGGATACGGCGCGCGATCAGCCCCGCAATCTGGACCACGGCAACCTGGCGGCCATCCTTCAGCGTCACGCGCAGCGCATTGCGCTCGTTCAGTTCGGATGCCTTGTCCAGGCTGGCGTTCAGGAACTGCCCGGCATGGTAGGCGATTTTCGTCACGGTGCCCGCGACCGGCATGCGGTTCACATGCACGTCCAGAACAGACAGGAAGGTGGCGATACGCCAGACCGGCGCATCCCCCATGTCCAGTTCCGGCGGCGGGGCCACTTTCTCGATCGAGACGACATGCCCGTCCGCCGGGGCAACCGCCACGTTTGGCTCGGCCGGGGTGACGCGTTCGGGGTCACGGAAGAAATACAGGCAGAAGCCGAAGAACAGGCCACTGGCTGTACCAAGCCATCTGGTCACCCGGAACGGCAGTAGCCGACCGATGATGGCCCCGGCCCCCGATGCAAGGAGAAAGGGGCGCGCGGCCGGGTGCGGCGGTGCAATGACAAGCTTGAGGGATTGAATCAGCGACATGGGATAATGTTCATGAAGATTTCAGTAAAAATGGTCAAGTATTCTGCATGTCCCGTGGTTGCCGACGGGATGTCGCATTGCGTGAAAAGATTCGTGCCGGCCGCAGGCGCAGCCCCGCGGGCACCAGTGTCGCGGGACGGGTGGGCACGGCGGCGTAAATGTCCTTGACCGCCTCGATCATGCAGACACCGCCCAGACGGGGGAACAGGTTGCGCCCCGTCCATTCCACCATGCCCAGAGGGGCAGCCGGGCATGGCCCCGCGGGTGGGGCGTACAGCGCATCTTCATGGCGTTCCGCCCGGAAACAGGCATCGGCCAGCCAGCGGCTGATCTGTCGGCGCGAAAACGGCGTGCCCTGCCCGAAGGGGGAATTGTCGGCATGCGCCCACAGTCCCGCCCGGTTGGGCACGACCAGCAGCAGTCGCCCGTCATCCTTCAGGACCTTCCAGACCTGTCGCAACAGGCTGTTCTTGTCCTCGCTGACCTCCAGCGCATGGATCATCACGATCCGGTCGAACTGCAGGTCATCGAATGGCAGGTGCGTGCCATTTACGATACAGTCGCGTCCCTGCCATGGCTGTGCGTCACGGGTAACGTGGGTATCCAGCCGCGCGGACACGCACGGCCTGTTGGGCCGGTCCCATAATGGCAGGAAGGGGTGCGCGTACCCAAGGCCAAGCGTGTGCCCCGACGTGCCGTCGGGCCAGATGGCGGCCATGCGCTGGCACAGCAGGCGCGCGGCCACCTGGCCCCGGCGGGTGGCATAGAAGCTGGCGGCGGTGTGCATGTTCGCTGGCATTGGTACACACTAGCACACCCCATCGCCCCGGCCATCACGTCATGCCGGATGGTCGGGCCCATGCAATGGAAATGTCGAGGACAGTCATGACACAGAAGCTTTCCATAAAGCCGATTCCCATCCTGTCGGACAATTACGCCTGGTTCGTGCATGATGTGGCGACGGGGGCCGCCGCCATGGTCGATCCGGCGCAGGAAGCCCCGCTGATCCACGCAATCGATGCGGCGGGAGGCAGGCTGGACCTGATTTTCCTGACCCATCACCATACCGACCATATCGCGGCGGCCGATGCCCTGCGCCAGCGATATGGTGCGAAAATCGTGGGACCCGCAGCCGAGGCCGCCCGTCTGCCGCGCCTTGATGTCGCGGTGCGCGATGGGGATGTCGTGGCGCTGGGACATACCCGTGCGGAGGTACTGGCAACCCCGGGCCATACAGCGGGTGAGGTCTCGTATTATTTTCCCGACGGACCGGCCCTGTTCTGTGGTGATACGCTGTTCAGCATGGGGTGTGGACGCCTGTTCGAGGGCACGCCCGCCGAGATGTACGCCAGCCTGGCCCGCATCAGGGCCCTGCCGGATGACACGCTGATATGCTGTGGGCATGAATATACCCAGTCGAATGCGCGTTTTGCCCTGCATGTTGATCCGGACAATGCCGCGCTGAAGGTACGCGCGGCACAGGTGGCGGATTTGCGGCGCAGGGGCCTGCCCACGCTGCCGGTTCCGCTGTCGGTGGAACGCCAGACCAATCCCTTCCTGCGCGCGGCGGATGCCACGGCCCTTGGCCTGCTGCGAAAGGAAAAAGACAGTTTCTGATAGGGCACGTGAATGCAATTGATTGATAAAGATAACAGAAGGCTCCAGGTGGCGCTTTTTTGAAAAAGCGTCACCAGACCTTATCTTATGGGTATCCGAATGTTCTGCGGACACTTTCTGGTGGCGTTCTGTCACCGCTGGCACGGCAGGATTGTTTTTCCCACCTGGAAACATGATTAATGATCCGACGCATGGCGGGAAACCGTATTATGACATAATGCAGGGATCTGGCGGTCAGGGCGGGGAGGACTGACCATCGCGCCGCGGGGATGGGGCATGGATGCCCTGCCAGAACCGGGCATGTGGGCCCGGAACACTTCATTGACTGGCCTGCATGCGCGGTGCATGGCCAGTGCAGTCGTCATCTGTTGGGCGGCGACATGGCCCATCGGGGTAACGTGCCCCTGATCCATGCGAAAGGTAAGGCATTTGTCGGTCTCTTCTGTCCCGGTGATCATCAAGAAATATGCCAATCGGCGGCTGTACGATACCGATCTGTCGGCCTACATCACGCTTGAAAACCTTATGGATATGGTCAAGCAGGACCGGGCCTTCGTCATTCTGGATGCCCGCACGGGCGATGACATAACCCGTGGCGTGCTGGCGCAGGTCATGCTGGAAGAGGAAACCCGCGGCCGTGCCATGCTGCCGGTAGCCTTCCTGCGGCAGCTTATCCGCTGTTATGGTGACAGCATGCAGGGCGAGGTATCGGATTACCTGGAACGCATGATGACCGAATTCATGGATCGTCCGCCGGGCGGCGTGACGCCCGACGGGCTGGATGGGCTGGGACAGGAAAATGCCGCCGTGGTGCGGCAGGCCATGTCCCTGTTCACATCCCTGTATGCCGTGGAGCGGACAGGAAACCGGACGGTGGAAAACCTGCTGCAGGAAATCATGGATTTGCGCCAGCAGGTGGCTGCATTACAGGCCCGTCTGGATGATGAAGGGCGGGACGGCACCCCGGGCACATAGGTTGCAACGGCGCGCTTTATCCCCCTCCTGATGATCGGCATCCATCCGGTTGTTCTTTCTTCGATCGTGGACCATTGCCGGACCCTGCCCCTGAAATCGAAAGCCGGTTTGGGTGTGGTATTTTCCAAAAAGCTTCAGCGAATGCCGTCCTTTTGGAAAAAAGATGGCACCGACCTATTCTGAAGTCTCCTTCTGGGGCTCCCGTAATGCGGGAACCGGCAGGCCATGGGTTGCGCACAGGTTCTGCCATGCCTGAGCGATGGCAGGTAGCAGTTGCGCGCGGCGTAGCCCTGCGGGCAGGGGCGCGCCCACGACAATGTGGATCGTGCCCGGATGTTTCATCAGGCTGCCGGGTTTCCAGTACAGGCCCGCGTCGGTTGCCACGGGAATGACCGGCAGGCCGGTATGGGTCGATAGCGCGGCAATGCCCGGTTGCAGGCTGATGGGCGCGCCCGGTGCCGTGCGCGTGCCTTCGGGAAAGATGATGATCTGGCGCCGGTCGGTCACCGCGTCATCCGTTGCGGCCAGCAGGGCACGCAGGGCCTTTGCCTTGCCATCCCGGTCCACCGGGATCATGCCGCTCAGCCGTAGCATGGGGCCGACCAGCGGTATGCGTTCAAGTTCACGTTTCATGACATAGGTCGGGCGGGGTACCAGGTTCATCCAGACCAGCGTATCGAATTCCGACTGGTGCTGGCACGCCAGCAGGCACGGCCCCGGCGGCAGGTGTTCCATGCCGCTGACCTGTATGCTGATCCCGCAGATACGCTGCAGCCCGCGCAGGGTCAGTCCAGTCCATACCTTCGCATAGGCCAGCGCGCGGCCCGGTGCGAACAGGCGGATGGGAAAGGCCAGAATTCCCATCACGATGGTCAGCAGCAGGAAATACAGGTTGAAGGCAAGCGCGCGCAGCAATGTCATCACGAACGGGTCCGGCAGTGTGGGATTGGCTTTTCCTAACACCAGAAAACTAAGGTGAGGACAAGCGGCACGTCGATGTTCAGCCCATGACCGGGGGGGCGCCGGGCCGGGTGTCAGCGTGGTTGATCAGGCCGTGCAGCGGGCGCGTCAGGCGCGCGACATTCAGGCAGGCCAGCAGCCACTTGTCATATTCCGTCACCATAAGCCGCATGGTGGCGGGATGCAGCAGGTGGCGCAGCGCGGGGGAACGGATCGGGTATCCATACAGCCGCACATCGGGCACCGTGCGCGAAATTTCCAGCATGGCGCGGCGGATGTGATAGCCCGCCGTCACCACGACCAGGCTGCGGATATGGTAAGCGCGCACCCACTCCGCCGTTTCGTCTGCGTTGCCCAGCGTGGATGTGGCGCTGTGGCCCAGCGTCGTATGCGTCCACAGGGTCAGGGGTACGGGCCGGGCCTGATGGCGCAGGAAATCCCCCAGCGTGGCATGCAGGTCCACGCCCGAAATCAGCAGCCGGTCGGCATCCCCCTGTGCCAGCAGGTGCAGGGATTCGTCGATCCTTCCCTGTCCCCCTGTCAATGCCACGATCCCGTCTACATGTGGCGGCCGCGTGGGCGCGCGCATGGCGTCATGGATAAACCACGCCAGTCCACCCAGCCATGCCAGCAGCGCCGCCAGCATGCCCGCGCCCGCCAGCCATCGGTATAGCGACGGGCGTGCCCGGTTTGTGGACGGCGTGGGGGTCATGGCAGGCGGCGCAGCCATGCCCGCACGGTCAGTTGCGTGGTAACCCAGCCCGTGATCCCGGCGGCGGGCGGCAGCGCCAGCAGCATCCATAACAGCGCGTGCGGCACGATGTCCGCCCATGCACGGGGATTGCGCCAGTCCATGGGGGCTACGGCCTGCGCATCGGTCATGGCGGAAAAGGGAGCAGCCAGATGTGACATGGCCAGCAGCATGGGCAGGGCCGCGATACTGCCCCCCAGCCCCCCAACCAGCGCCAGCAGCCCCACGCGCGATGCGAAGCGCCCGGCAATATAGCTGTCCATCGCACCCAGCGAGTGGATCAGCGCAATGGCCTGCCGCCGGGTCTGCAGGCCCGCCCGCGTTGCGGCCATGACCACGCAGACCGCCACTGTCATGACAATCAGCACGGCCAGCAGCGCGCAGGCCTGCAGGCTGGCGGCCAGTGCGGCCAGCCGGTCGCTCCAGACACTGTCATGTTCCACCAGCACCCCCGGCGCGACGGCTTCAAGCCGGGGCAGGAGGGGGGGCATCGGATCCTGCCCTGGCACAGTATGCACCTCGATCACGGCGGGTAGCGGCAGGGATGAATCCCCGGTCTGTTCGATCCATGGGGCCAGCAGGGCGCGCAGTTCCGCATCGCTCAGCCTGTGCGCCGTGGCGACGCCGGGGGCATGGGCCACAATGTCCTGCACCGCCGCGATACGTGTGCCCGAGCCGGCCGCCGGGTCATCGGGGCCGGGCACCTGCACGGTCGTTACGGCACCCGCGCCATGGGTCCAGCGCTGCGACAGGCCGTGCGCCGCGATCCCCCCCGCCAGCGCGAGTGCCGCAAGAAAGGACATGGCCGCGACAAGGAAGGGCAGGAACTGCCCCGGCAGTGCCTGATGCAGGGCCAGCCCGTCATGGTAACGCCTGCGGGCCATCAGCGGTAATCCCGCACCAGATGGCCATGCGCCAGTTCAATGGCGGGGGCTGGGTATTTTTCCACGATGGCGTCGTTATGGGTGGCCACCACAATGGTCGTGCCCAGTTCCGCCAGCCGGTGGAACATGGCCATGAGACGCCCTGCCTGCCGTTCATCCAGCGCGTTGGTCGGTTCATCCGCCAGCAGCAGGGCAGGGCGGTAGATGACCGCGCGCGCGATCGCGACCCGCTGCTGTTCGCCCCCCGACAGTTGCAGCGGACGCGCGTCCAGACGGTTCTCCAGTCCGACCCATTTCATGATGGCGTGGACCTCATGGGCGATCTCGTCCTCCGCGCGGTGCTGCAGGCGCAGCGGGAGGGCGACATTGTCAAATACGCTCAGGTCCGGCAGCAGACGGAAATCCTGCCATACCGTCCCGATGCGCCGGCGCAGGCGGGCAAGGTTGCTGCGCCGTGCCTGCATGACCGGCACGCCCAGTATTTCCACCATGCCGGCGCTGGCCTGCACCTCCAGCGACAGGATGGACAGCAGTGATGACTTGCCCGCGCCCGACGGGCCAAGCAGCCAGCGGAATTCGCCCTGCGCCACATCAAGGCTGATATGCGACAGGGCAGCCACCCCGGCGCGATTGCCGCCATAGGCGTAGCTGACATCATGCAGGCGGAACATGCGGGCGGACCTTTCGGTCTTTACATGGTGCGTGCGGCGATGGTGGACAGCGTCGCGCACAGCGCCGCCGCAGCCATGAGCAGCAGCCCGTCAAACACCAGCGAGGACGGGGTCAGCAGGTGCGACCCCACCTCCAGATGGTCAGGAATGGAATGGGCGACATGCGCGATCATGTCCCGCGTCTGCGGATCGTTGCCCGCGGCGCCGTTGACGATCCCGATGACGTGGGGCAGCGCGCTCCACCCGATGCCCAGGATCAGCACCAGCGGGGCGACCAGTTCGGATACCTGCTGCACCAGATAGAACAGGAAGTAGAACACCGACCAGACCGCCACCCGCACGATGCGCGGCACGTTCACCCCACCCATGGTGGCGCCGGACACCGGCATGCGGTCCTGCTGCTGGTTGGAAAAGTGACTGTCCATTAAAACAAGACTCCGCTCATGGGGGCCGTTTCCCCGGATTGTTGGAAACGCATTCCAGACCGAGGTAGCGATGGCTTGTATTAAATGCAAACTTCTGCCTTGTGCATATGGGAAACAGCAGGTCGCGCCATCGCAATGGATCACGCCACGTCACAGCACGATAACGGATATGGATCGGGTCGGGTCATGCGGCCCTCCGTCATGATCTTCCGTGTGGGCACGCGGCAGTACGGTCTGCCTGCCGGGCTTGTGGTCAGGGAATGCATGCCCGTGCCCGAACTCATGCCGGTGGCCGTTGCGCTGCCGCATGTATCGGGCTGGTTCCGGCTGGGGGCGGCCATAGTGGTGGTGATTGACCTTGGGGTGCTGCTGGGTGTCCGCGCGCAGGCAGTGCGCCAGCCGGTGGATCTGCTGTACTGTCCGCTGCTGCTGTGCAATCTGCCCGGCGGGGGGAGCGTGGCCCTGCTGGTGGATGCGGTGTGCGAGGTCGCCCAGCCCGCCCCCCCTGTATCCGCCATGCCCGACGGTGACGCGGCGCAGGCCGGGGAGGCGGGCCGGGAACTGGAACTTGCGGATGGTGGCATTGCATTCATGCTGCGCATGACCGACATCATCAATGATGATGAACGCATGCGGCTGGACAATCTGATGGAACGTACCCGTGCGCGCGCCGCCCTGTGGGCCGGACTGGACGCCCCCGATCCCCCGATGGCGGCGGGTGATGAAGGGGAACGTCATTCATGATGGAACCTGTCGCCTTTCCGCCCGCCGGCCTGCGGCGGCTGCTCAATGCCGTGACCCGGCGCACGGGGCTGCATTATTACGTGGACAAGGCCGATCTGCTGGAACAGGTGGTGGGCGCACGCATGGCGCTGCATGGCTGCCGGACATGCCATGACTATCTTGCCCTGCTGTCCGACGGCGCGCGGGGCGACAGGGAATGGCGGGAACTGGAATCCGCCATTACCATAGGCGAGACATTTTTCTTCCGGTATGCCGAGCAGTTCGCCGCCCTTGAACGGACCATTGTGCCGCAGCTGATACACCGGGCAGCGGCCACGCGGCACCTGCGGGTGTGGAGCATTGGCTGTTCCAACGGGGCGGAACCCTATTCCATCGCCATCCTGCTGACCCGCCTGCTTGAGGAGGCGGGCCAGAATGCTGCTGACTGGCATGTCGAAATCCTGGGCACGGATATCAGCACCCGCGCGCTGGAACAGGCCCGGCTGGCGGAATTCAGCGCATGGACCCTGCGCGATATCGTCCCGGCACAGCGGGCGGCCTGGTTCACCCCGGTCAGTCCCCGTATCTGGCGGCTGCATGAATGCTATCGCCGCATGGTCCGCTTCCGGTACAGCAACGTGCTGGACCTGCTGCGGCCCGATGGCGGGCCTGCGGGACCTTTCGACCTGATCCTGTGCCGCAACGTGCTGATCTATTTCGCGCAGGCACAGGCACAGGCGCTGGTGCGCGCCATGGCGTCGCGGCTTTCGCCCGAAGGCTGGATCCTGCTGGGGCATTCGGAACCGGTGTCCAACTTCGCACCCTGCCTTGAAACCGTGCGCCTGCCGGGCACGCTCGCGTTCCGCGCACCGGCTTCGGGCGGGGGACGACAGGACGCGTGCGCCGGGGTGCCCGTACTGCCGCGGCGCAGGCCGGTCGCGCGCGCCCTTGTGCCCGTGCCAGCCGGGAACAGCGCATCCGTTGCTGCGGAAATCCGCCGTGTTGCAGATGGGGGGCAGGTCGCTCGTGCCATGCGGATGTGCCGTGACCATCTGGCGCGTTACCCCATGGATACCCGCATCCATTTCCTGTCCGCCGTACTGGCATGGGGCGAAGGCTGCCTGCTGCAGGCCGAGGAATCGTTCCGCAGGGTCATCTATCTGGCCCGCGACCATGTCATGGCGCGCTGCTACCTTGCCCGCCTGCTGGAAGATGCGGGCGGATGGGTGGAGGCAAACCGCATGCGCCAGCAGATGATCGACCTCGTCCGTCGCTGCCCGCCCGATATGGTCCTGCCCGACGGGGATGGCATGACGGCAGGCGGCCTGCTGCGCCTTGCCCGGCAGGCTGCCGAGGGACCGGCACTGCGGCATGATGCGCAGGTGACATCCTGATGACGCATGCGGACATGACCCCACCCGCGGGCAGGGAGGCCTTCGCCCGGCGGGTCCTGCATGAACGTGCGCGCATCATGGCCGCGCGCGGGCAGGGACAGGCGGATGGTACGGCGGGACGGCTGCTGGTCATGCTCGACCTCGCGGGACAGGCCTGCGGTGTGGACCTGCATGCCGTGCTGCGCGTGACCGACCCGGTCTGGAGCGACATGCCCCGCAGGCCCGACTGCCCGCCCGGCGTGCGCGGGGTGCATGGATACCAGGGCGACCTCTATACCGTGTTTGACCTGTCCATCCTGCTGGGTGGCGCGCCACTGGAACAGCCGGGGGTGATGCTGCTGCTGCGTTCGGTGTCCAGTATACCGCTGGGGCGCATCGCGCTACTGGCCAGTGCGGCGTTGGGCACGGCGGAAATAGCGGGCACCCCCACGCCACTGACCCCTTCGGGTTTTCCCCAGGCCAGCCTGCCCGATGGGCGCAGCCTGACGGTCATTGATCCCGCGCGTCTGTTTTCTTCCCGTTATGTCGGAGTGTGAAGTACCGTGACAATCGCCAATCGCCTGCTGTTCGGCTTCATGGTCGGTGTCCTGCTGATGGTTTCGCTGGGCATTTACGCACTGGGACAGATACGGGAGGTGCGTGATGAAATGACGATCATCGTCACCCGCGACCTGTCGGTCTACCGTGAACTGACGCATATCCGCGCCAACGAAAACGACCTTGTCGCCCGCAGGCTTGCCATCCTTGCGCATTATTACGCGCATGATTTCGAAACCGCCCCCGCCGTGCTGGAAGACGCCATTGCCGGATGGGATGAAAAGGCGCGCGGGGCGGACAGCCTGCTGGCGGGCGTGCTGTCGCGCGCGGAAGAGGCCGGCAGGCTGGCGCGCAGCGATGACCAGCGCGAGATGTTCAATACCGTCGCCAGCCAGCTGCGTGATATTTCCACGCAGTTCCAGATGGATACGCACGGCGCCGCCATGCTGTTCCAGGCCATACGGGCGGGGAATGATGCGGGCGTGCGCGAACAGGCATCGCGTATCGACAGCCGCGAACAGTCGATCGACCTGCTGGTGGGGCGGGCTGCGTCCCTGCTGGACCATGGGGTGCAGGTGGCCGAAACGCAGGGGGCGGCATCGTATGATTACAGCCGCCGGTCGCTGGCCATCGGCATGGGGGGCGCGGTTGTCGTCGCACTGATCGTGACCTTCTGGACGCGACGGTCGATCATGGAACCGATTTCGTCCATCATGCATGTCATGGAACGCGTGGGGCAGGGCGACCTTGCCACCCGCGCCAAGGTCGGCGGGATGGGCGAGGACCGTGACGAGGTCGCCCGCCTTGCGGCCGGGCTGAACCGCATGATCGACGGCCTGCGTGAAATCGCGCGGCAGAGCGGGGAAGTCACGCAGAACCTTGACGCCGCCGTGGCCGAAATCCGCGCCTCCACCCAGCAGCAGGCAGCAAGCGTGGAAGAACAGTTCGCCGCAGTGCAGGAAACGGCTGCGACGGTGGATGAAATCACCCATTCCGGCGCCCAGATCAGCAAGCGCGCGAGAGAGGTCATTTCCTCGGCGGAGGTGATCGTCCACAGTTCCGCAAGCGGGCTGGAAGCGGTGGAAGAAACCGCCCGCGCCATGGCCCACACCCATGACGGGGCCGAAGCCGTGGCGTCGAACATCGTCGCCCTGTCCGAACGGACCGAGGCGATCAGCGAAATCATCGCCTCGGTCAATGACCTGTCCGAACGCTCCCACCTGCTGGCGCTGAATGCCGCGATCGAGGCGGCGGCAGCGGGTGAGCACGGGCGGTCGTTTGCCGTGGTCGCGGCGGAAATGAAGATCCTGGCCGACCAGTCGCGCGATGCGACGCAGAACGTGCGCGCCATACTGGGTGACATCCAGCGCGGCATCAACACTTCGGTCATGCTGACGGAGGAGGCGGTCAAGCGTGTTTCGGCGGGCAAGGAGCGGACCGACATCGCCTACCGCACCATCGAACGCATGACCGGCGGGATCGAGGAAGGGGTGCATGCCTTCCAGCAGATCGTGGCGTCCACCAACCAGCAGCAGATCGGCATCGAGCAGGTCATGACCGCGCTGCAGAGCATCCGTCAGGCCAGCCAGCAGACATCGGCGGGCACGCGCAACCTTGAGGTCTCGGCCAGCAACCTTGGCAAGCTGTCGAAACAGCTTCTGACCATTTCCGCGCGTTACCGGACCTGACGGCCGGGCCGTGGACAACCTTCGGGACGAACTTCTGGCGGTATTTGACGCGGAATACCGTGACCACCTGCGTGCAATCCGGGGCATCGTGGCCGCCGGCTGCCCCGATGCGCAGGGACTGGCGGAAATCTTCCGGCGCGTCCACTCGCTCAAGGGGGCGGCGCGCGCGGTCGAACTGCCAACGGTCGAAGGGGTGGCCCACGCGCTGGAAAACCGCCTGTCGGCGCTGCTGGCGGCCCGTGCCCTGCCGGATGCGGCAGACCTGAAGGCCATTACCGACACGCTGGATGAGGTGGACCTGCTCATGACATCCGCCCCGGCGGATGGTGAGGTCCGCCCGGCAGATGAGGAAACGACGGCATCCGCTACCGCGACGGAAAACCCTGCCTATGTGCAGGTGCCCGTCGCGCGGCTCGATGCGCTGGCCTCGGCGGTGCATGATCTCATGTCCGTGGCCGAACGGCATGAACGGCTGTGGGCGCAGGTCATGGACCTGCTCGATGAATCGCGTGCGGTCATGCATGCCCCTGAACGCATGCGTGCCGACCCCGTGGCCGAATTCGCGCGGATGACGCGCAAGCTCATGACGGTGGGGCGTGAACGTGAACTCATGTCCGGGCAGATCGACCGCGCATTGCTGCGCCTGGGGGAGGAAGTCCACGCCGTCACCCTTGTGCCTGCCGAAAGCGTGTTTGGATCCCTGGCCGCCATGGCCCGGCGCATCGCGCGCGAACATGGGGGACCGGATGCCGGGGTGGACGTGCACATGTATGGCATGGAGGTCCAGACCGAACGCCGGGTGATGCAGGCCCTGCGCGATCCGGTGGTCCACCTGGTGCGCAACGCCATCGTACACGGGCATGAAACCCGTGCCCAGCGGCTGAAGGAAGGCAAGTCAGAACGGCTGAACATCACCATTGCCGTCACCCTGACCGGGGTGCGGCTGCAGGTTGCGGTCAGTGATGACGGGCGTGGCCCCGACCTGCAGGCCATTGCCGCGCGGGCGGCAGGGCAGGGGCTGGTCCATGCCGATGCGCCGCTGGAGGCGCGGCAGTTGCTGGCGCGCGTGTTCGAACCGGGTTTTTCCACGCGTGGGCAGGCGGATACGCTGGCCGGGCGCGGGGTCGGGCTGTCGGTGGTGGCGGAGGCGGCGCGCGCCCTGCACGGCACCGTGCGCATGGAACAGCGCCAGCCCGCGGGCACGACCGTGACCCTGACGGTGCCGGTGTCCCAGCGCCAGCGCACCGTGCTGCTGGTGGAAAACGCCGGGCAGGCGCTGGGTCTGCCCGGTCGGGTGATCCGTCACCTGCTGCGGGTGCGGCGTGACGGGATCAGGCTGCTCAATGGTGCGCCCTTTGCCGTGGTGCCGCACCGTTCCGACGGCACGCAGCCGGAACATGCGCACGGCGACGGACAGGCCGAGGATCTTGTGCCGCTTGTGCCGCTGCGCGCCTTCGTCGGGGATGAAAACGCTCCGCTGCCCGTGCGTGATGGCGCGGTCAGCGTGGTGGTGATGGAGGTCGATGGCGTGCGCTGCGGCTTTGCGGTGGAACGCATGGTGGATGTGCGCGCGCTGCTGGTATCGGATGCCACCGCCGTGGGGCTGGATAGTGAACTGGTGCCCGGCATTGCCTGGCAGCGCGAGGACCAGCCGGTCTTCATTCTCAGCCCCGACCGGCTGTTCGCGCGCTGGCGGCTGCGCGGCAATGGGGCGGGGGTATGCTTCAGTGACGTGGATGAAGCCGCCCCCGTGGTGGCCGTGCGCCATGCGCCGCTGGTCATGGTGGTGGACGATTCAATCACGACACGGACACTGCAGAAAACCATATTGCAGTCCCATGGTTACGATGTCTGCCTTGCGGTGGATGGGGAGGAGGCGCTGGCGATGCTCCAGCAGTCCTCGCGGCATGTGGATGTGGTGGTGACGGATGTCGAGATGCCGCGCATGGACGGGTTTGCGCTGCTGGCGGCCATGCAGGCTGATCCGCACCTGTCGGACATCCCCGTTGTCCTCATGACATCGCGAGATGATGGGGATGACGTGCGCCGGGGTATGGAAGGTGGTGCGCGTGCCTACCTGACCAAGCAGAAATTCGATCAGGGTGAACTGATCGATACCATAAAGGGGCTGTTGTGAACGATGTGACGCCCCTTGCGCCGCGCCGGGTGCTGATTGTGGAGGATTCGGCGGTCCTGCGGCACCTGCTGATGCGCGTGGTGGCGGGCGACCCGCGGCTGGAGCTGCTGGAAGCCGTGGAAACGGCGGAGGAGGCGCTGCGCCTTGTTCCCCGCCTGCGCCCGGATGTGATTTCCATGGATATCTGCCTGCCCGGCATGGACGGGCTGGAAGCCACGCGGCAGATCATGGCGCATTTCCCTACCCCCATCGTGATTGTCAGTGACACGGTCGGCGCGCAGGCGACGCAGGTGTCCATGAACGCGCTGCGTTCGGGCGCGCTGTCGGTGATCGAGAAGCCGCAGGGCCTGTCGGGTGAAGCCGGGGCCGCCGTGGCGCAGGGGATCGCGACACAGCTGTATATCATGAGCCAGGTGCCCGTGATCCGCCGCCGCCTGCTGCAGGCCGAGCCCTTCCGGCACAAGGGCATGTGGGCGCGCCCGCTTGATATCCGCCCACGCATCCTGGCACTTGCGGCCTCCACCGGGGGGCCGACGGCCTTCGCCCGCGTGCTGGGGGACCTGCCGGCGGATTTCGCGCTGCCGGTGGTGCTGGTGCAGCATATGGGGCAGCCCTTCATGGAAGGGTTCGCAGCGTGGCTGGACCAGCATGTCGCCCTGCCGGTCATGCTGGCGCAGCACGGCATGAAGCTGGAACGGGGCCGGGTGCTGGTGGCGCCGGGCAACCGGCACATGACCGTCGGCCCGCGCGGGGATGTGCTCCTGCATGATGACGCGCCGGTGCAGGGGCAGCGGCCATCGGCTGACGTGCTGTTTTCCTCCGTCGCAAGGGTGTTCGGCGCGGACAGTCTTGGCGTGCTGCTGACCGGCATGGGCGAGGACGGTGTGGACGGGCTGGGCCGCATCCGTGCCGCCGGCGGCTACACCATTGTGGAGGATCGCAGCACGGCGGTCATCCACGGCATGCCCGGCGCTGCCGAACGCGCGGGGGCTGCGTGCATAAGCCTGCCGATGCACGAGATCGCCCCGCATATCTTCCGGATCATGGCGGGTGGCCAGATCCCTTCCACAGGCCCCCTAGCAGGATAATGACACCCCGATGCCGCTGACTGATCGAGAGGACCATACCGATACCCTGCTGCTGGTGGAGGATTCGGACACGCAGGCCCTGCGTATCCGCCGCATGCTGGAAAGCCACGGTTTTCATGTTCACCGCGTGGCCAGCGGGGAGGATGCGCTCGATACCCTTGATGAACGACTGCCGGGGCTGGTGATCGCCGATTATCACCTGCCGGGCATGAATGGCGGGCAGCTGGCGCGCCAGCTGCGCATGAACGCGGTGACGCGCACGATTCCCGTCCTGATCCTGACGGAGGGGATCGAGCCGGGGCTGGAACGCGAAGGGCTGGAAAGCGGGGCGGATGCCTATATCCCCAAATCGTCCGATCCTGCGCTGATCGTCTTCCGTATCCGCGCGCTGCTGCGCGAACATGCGGCCCATGCCCCCTCGCTCCTGCCGCAGCGCGTGTTCCGCCGCGCGCGGATCATGGTCATCGCCCCCGAACCCGCCCACCGGCGCGCGGTGCCCGAACTGATCGACCAGTTGCGGCGTGACGGGCATATCGTGACCCTGTGCCCCGATCCCGCCCGGCTGGAGCCGTCCCTGCTGCATGACCCCGACCATGTGCCTGACTGCGTGGTGATCGACCTGGCGTGCCGGGAGTTCGACGGGCTGGAGGTCTGCCGCAGGCTGGACGAATGGCGGCAGGAAGATCTGCTGTCGGGTAACGTGCCGCCGCGCATCCTGGGCGTGGATGGCGCCCCGCGTCCCGACGCGAAGGAGTTTTCGGCACGGGTGTTCGAGGCGGGGATAGACGACCTTGTCTCGCGCGATGTGGGGCCTGCGGCGCTGGCGCTGCGTATCCGCGTGCTGGTGCGCCGCAAGCTTCTGCAGGATGACGTGCGCCGGATCGAGGTCGAGCGGCAGGCACGTGAAATCGCGGTCAAGAGCGCGCGGGCGGAAGCGGCGGCCATTGCCTCGAAAGCGTCCCTGGCCGAGGCGCTGGAGCAGGCCAATCGTGAACTGGCCGATGCCAACCGCAAGCTGATCGAGACACAGGGCAAGCTGGTGCAGACGGCCAAGATGGCGTCACTGGGTGAACTGGTGGCGGGCATTGCACATGAAATCAACAATCCCTTGGCCTTCATCCTGGCGCACAAGGACACGGTGGCACGCGGGCTGGACCGCGTGATCGGCATGGAAGCCAGCTGCGCCGATCCCGACCATGACAGCCGGGCCGCGATCCTGAACAAATGCCGCGACCGGGTGGGGTCCATGAACATGGGGTTGCGGCGCATCCAGAACCTTGTGCTGAATCTGCGCAAATTCTCGCGACTGGATGAAGGGTTGTTCCAGCTGATTGATGTGCCCGAGGCGCTGGAAACCGTCATGGCGCTGCTGACGCAGAAGCTGGGCAGCGGCATCATGGTCAGGCGCCGTTACGAAGCTCCGGACCGGCTGTACTGCCAGGCGGCGCTGCTCAATCAGGTCATCATGAATATTATCAGCAATGCGGCGGATGCAATTCTTGCCGCCCAGCCTGATGATATGTCTGTCCGTGGCGGGATCGCGGAAGGGGAAATCGAGATCCATACCTTCCTCTCCCATAATGGGGAGGGACAGGACAGTTATGTCTTTGTCATTACCGATAGCGGCCCCGGTATCGCGCCCGACGTGCAGGAGCGCATTTTCGAGCCGTTTTTCACCACCAAGCCGGTGGGGGCAGGAACCGGGCTGGGGCTTGCGATCGCCTACAGCGTGGTGCAGGCCCACCATGGCAGCCTGTCGGTTGGCCGTGCCCCACAGGGGGGCGCGCGTTTCACCATTTCCGTGCCCTGGAACGCCGGGCCGGCAGGTGAGGGCGGGCCATCCCCGTCTGTCCATCCTTCGTCCATCACGCGCGCCGAGTAAGCGTGTCATAACCTCCGTGCAGGGAGCTGCAGCCCAATGAATACCGTCCCCGCGACGCCACCGCGCCCTGTTGTCCTGCTGGTGGATGACGAAGCCGAGATCCTTGTGGCCCTTACGGACCTGCTGGAGGATACCTTTACCGTCCTGTCCACCACATCACCGACCGAGGCGCTGAATATCCTGTCGGCCCGCAACGATGTGGATGTGATCGTATCCGACCAGCGCATGCCCGAGATGGGGGGCGATGTCATGCTGGCGCGCGCGCGCGAACATAGCGACGCACAGGCCATCCTGCTGACGGGATATGCCGATATCGGTGCCGTCGCGGCGGCGCTGAACCAGGGGCGTATTTCATTCTATTCCCACAAACCGTGGGATCCCGACGCCCTGCGCGCCATGATCGTGCAGGCTGCCGATTACCACAGGCTGGAACGCGAACTGCGCACCGAGCGCATGCTGCTGCACGGCCTGCTGGACAACCTGCGCTCGGGGCTGGGGTTCATGGACGCGCAGGGCCGCTTTATCCGTATCAACCAGCAGGCCGCGGATTTCTATGGCCGCAACATTGCGGACTGCCTTGGCCGCACGGAACAGGAACTGTGCGATGCGGACCTGCTGCCCCTGATCCGCGCGGCGCATGAACGGTTGCATGATGAAGGGCGCGACGAGGAAGTTGTCGAACTGCCTGCCCATATCCGTGGCGGCGTGCAGGGGCGGTGGCGCGAGATCACGCGCGTCGTGTTGGGCGCACTGGGCGACGGGTCGGCCTGTTCCGTCGTGATCAACCGTGACATTACCCGCCAGCAGGAAATGGCCGCCCGCCTGCGCCAGGCGGAAAAGATGCAGGCGCTGGGCACGCTGGCCGGTGGCATCGCGCATGACTTCAACAACCTTCTGACCGCGGTTCTGGGGTCGCTTGAACTGGTGCGTGACATGGGACCGGAAACGGGGCCGATGGCGCGCCTGCTGGACAATGCATCCGCGGCGGCACAGCGTGGGGCGTCGCTGACACGCAGGCTGCTCAATTTCAGCCGTCCGCGCGACCTTAGCCTGGAACCCGTGGACGTGAACGCCCTGTTGCATGGCATGAACGACCTGCTGGCGCAGACGGTGGTGTCCCGGCAGGGAAAAAGCGGCGGCGCGCCATGCGCCATCGTGGTGGATACGGCGGCGTCCGACGGCATGCTGCCGCCGGTCTGCACCGATGCGGGGCAACTGGAACTCGCGGTGCTCAACCTGTGCATCAACGCCGTTGACGCTATGCCCGAAGGGGGGCTGATCAAGGTGTCCACTGCGCTGAAGCGGGTCAGGGAAATCGTGCCGGGGACGAATCTCGTGCCGGGGGAATATGTCATGGTTTCAGTGACCGACCAGGGTGTCGGCATGTCGCCCGAGACGCTGGCCCGCGTGTTCGAACCCTTTTTCACCACCAAGGATGTCGGTCGCGGCACAGGGCTCGGCCTGTCCATGATCTATGGCTTCATCCGTCATGTCGGCGGGGAAGTCCAGGTGCGCAGCAGACCGGGTGAGGGCACGCGCGTTGACCTGTGCCTGCCGGTGCAGGGGGACGGCAATGCCACCGGCGCCCCGGCCCCGGCCACGACGGCAACCGCGGGACAGGGGGCGGGCCAGCATGCGCTGCATGTCATGGTGGTGGATGATGAACCGGGCGTGCGCGCGGTGACGGCGGGCTTCCTGCGCGCACGCGGGCATGACGTGCATGAATATGCCAGTGGTGCCGCCGCCGTGCAGGCCATGGAGCAGGGGCTGGGACCGATCGACCTTGTCATCATGGATGTGATGATGCCTGGCATGGGGGGGATGGAGACCGTCCATCACCTGCAGGCGCTGCGGCCGGGCCTGAGGGTGCTGTACCTGACGGGCTACGCCAATGCCGGGGCGCTGCCGGCGGGCAGCGCCAACGTCATGCATAAACCCTTTACCCGTGCGGATCTGGCCGCCCATATGGACCGGATCATGAACCGCGCCCCGCAGGCGACATGACCGCGCGGGGCAGGGCGTGAGGCCTTGCCCCTTGTGCTGGCGTGAGAACGTTTTATTTCTATTGATATGCAAGAATATCATTCATCTCCCCATGACCCTGTCGGGTGGCATGGAACGACCATTTTATGTGTCCGCCGCGACGGCCAGGTGGCCATGGCGGGCGATGGGCAGGTGACGCTGGGCGCCACCGTGATCAAGGGGAATGCCCGCAAGGTGCGCCGCATCGGCCCCACCGGACAGATACTGGCCGGTTTCGCCGGGGCCACGGCGGATGCCTTCACCCTGCTGGAGCGGCTGGAAAACAAGCTGGAACGCTATCCCAACCAGCTGGAACGCGCCTGCGTGGAGCTGGCGAAGGACTGGCGTACGGACCGCTACCTGCGCAGGCTGGAGGCGATGATGGCCGTGGCGGACGCGGAACGCTCCTTCACCCTGACGGGCAATGGCGACGTGCTGGAACCCGAGGACGGTATCATCGCCATCGGATCGGGCGGAAATTACGCGCTGTCGGCCGCCCGCGCGCTGCTGGGGATCGAGGGGCTGTCAGCGGTGGATATCGCGCGGCGGTCGATGAAGATCGCCGGTGACATCTGTGTTTACACCAATCATTCCGTCATTGTGGAAACACTGGGCGCGGATACGCAGGACGGAGCGGCGTAATGGAAATACCCAATCATTCCCCGCGGGAGATCGTGGCCGAACTCGATCGCTATATTATCGGGCAGGCCGATGCGAAACGCGCCGTGGCCATTGCGCTGCGCAACCGCTGGCGGCGCGCGCAGCTGACCGATGCAATGCGTGACGAGGTCGTGCCCAAGAACATCCTGATGATCGGGCCGACCGGCTGCGGCAAGACCGAGATCGCGCGCCGTCTGGCCAAGCTGGCGCAGGCACCTTTCCTGAAGGTCGAGGCGACCAAGTTCACCGAGGTCGGTTACGTCGGCCGCGACGTGGAGAGCATCGTGCGCGATCTGGTCGAGGCATCGATCAACATGCTGCGCGACCTGCGGCGCAAGGATGTGGAAAAGAACGCCGAACAGGCGGCCGAGGACATCCTGCTCAATGCGCTGGTGGGCGAAGGGGCATCATCGGAAACCCGCAACAAGTTCCGCCGGATGCTGCGTGCGGGTGAACTGGAAAACAAGGAAGTCGAGATCTCGATTGCCGAAGGGGGCAATCCGTCGCCATCCGACATGCCGAACATGACGCCCGGCGCCGTCATCAATTTTTCCGACATGATGAAGGGCTTCATGAACCGCATGCCGCAGCAGAAGCGCATGACGGTGGCAGCGGCCCGTGCCGCCCTGACCCGGCAGGAAGCGGACAAGATGCTGGATACCGAAACCCTGACGCGTGAAGCCGTGGCCCACGCGCAGGATCATGGCATCGTCTTCCTTGATGAAATCGACAAGGTCTGCGCACGTGCATCCGAAGGGGGATCGCGTGGGGGCGACGTTTCGCGCGAAGGGGTGCAGCGTGACCTGCTGCCCCTGATCGAGGGGACGACCGTTTCCACCAAATACGGCCCCGTGCGCACGGACCATATCCTGTTCATCGCATCGGGCGCGTTCCATATCGCCAAGCCGTCCGACCTGCTGCCCGAACTGCAGGGACGTCTGCCCATCCGCGTGGAACTGGCATCGCTGACGCGTGATGACCTGCGCCGGATCCTGACCGAGCCGGAGCATTCGCTGCTACAGCAGTACGTCGCCCTGCTGGGTACGGAAAAAGTGACGCTGTCCTTTACCGATGGCGCGATCGATGCGCTGGCGGAACTGGCGGCCGATATCAATGAACGGGTGGAGAATATCGGCGCGCGGCGTCTGGCCACCGTTCTGGAGCGCCTGCTGGAGGATGTATCCTTCACTGCCGCCGACCGGAGCGGGGAAGATGTGGTGATCACGGCCGAGGATGTCCAGAACCGTGTGGCCCCCCTGGCCCGTAAGGGTGATCTGAGCCGCTTTATCCTGTAGGGCAGTACCCGCCTGCTGCAGGGGCCGCGCCGCAGGGTGCGGCCTTTTGCGTTCAGCTCCGTTTTCCGGGCCGTCATGGCCCCCGCGTAACAGGAAAGATGATGACCGATCCCTTCGTAAAGCCCGAGGACGATACCGCCGCCGATGCCATTGCGGAGATTGGTGAGGAACTGGCCCTGTTCGATGACTGGATGCAGCGCTACCAGTACATCATCGAACTGGGGCGCAAGCTGCCGCCATTCCCCCCCGAATGGCAGGACGATGCCCACCGTGTGCCGGGATGCCAGAGCCAGGTCTGGATGGAAGTGCAGCCGCGTGACGGACTGCTATATCTGGCTGGTGCGTCGGATGCGGCAATCGTATCGGGGCTGGTTGCGCTGCTGCTGCGGGTATATTCCGGCCGCAGCCGGGACGAGATCCTGAATACGGACCCCAAATTCCTGCGCGACCTCGGGCTGGTGCAGGCACTGTCCACCAACCGGGGCAACGGGGTGGAAGCCATGGCGCAGGCCATACGCAAGGCTGCCGCCGACATGGGCGGTTAATAGGATTACCGGTTTTCGGGGCCGCCTTTTTTCAAAAAAGGTGGCATTTCGGAACAATTTATCAAAAACGGCTTTTCCCATACACAGGGATAAGGACAGGGGCAGGCGGTCATGCCTGCCCATGCGGATCAGTAACCTGCGTCAAAGCCTGCATCGTCAACCGCAGCGAACAGATCATCGAGGTTGGTGGTGCGGCTGTCATACGTGACGAAGGCCTTGCCCTGTTCCAGCGAGACTTCGACCATTGAGACGCCGTCCACGCTTTCGAGTGCATGCACGACCTTGGATGCACATCCGTCGCAGGTCATGCCGCTTATGTTCAATGTTATTTTTTCCATGATCCGATCGCCTTTATCACCTGCTGGCAGCCTGTGTATGGGTGCCTGTGGTTGAGAACTGATCTGATTACACCAGATTAGACCCCCATGCGCCATTGTCTCCTTTTTTCATGAAGGCAGGGAAGGCTGGCGCGGTTCGTTCCCCTTGGTCGGGCATGATGCGGCATTATCGAATGTAATAAAATTGGTGTCCGGGTGATTTTCTGAAAACAGAGGCCTGCCGGGTATCTATAATCCCGTGTGTCACCTTATCTTCTCCGCCGGATACGTGCGTATGAAAGGCAGGCAGAACCGCCCGGGTTGCATGGAATGGTGCGGAACCGGAGTATTCCGGGACGGCAGGAAGCATCTCTGCCTGCTGCCGAGGAATCCGTGCCTTCCTGGCCGGTACGTATGCGGCATGAGTCGTGATGACAGGGCTGGATGGCGAATACAGAAAAGGCCGGTGCATGCGCAACCGGCCTTTTGTCGTCAGTCAGTAACCGTAGTGGTGCGGGGATCAGTCCACCGTGCTCATACGGGTTTCATCAACGAATTTTTCTGTTGCATCATCCAGCTTGCGCGACTTGCGGCCGGCGGGACCGTGAACATACAGTGTCTTGCGATCAACCTTCTGATCGGTGCCTTCCGGCTTCAGCGGCATTTCATATTCCGGCTTCTGCGCATGGTCGGCCATCTGTAGTTCGGGATTGAAGACGGAGTTAAACTTCCAGATCATGGTCAGGAAGTTGGTCTGTCCACGCAGCGCAAGGCGCAGGGCAATGCCCAGCGTATCCTTGATCGCGCTCCAGCCCAGATGCTTGTTGTTCAGGATCTGCTGGGTCTTGACCAGTTCTTCATAGAACTCACGCAGCGGCAGCGTGGTGGGCATGACCGCGTGCTGGATGTCAAACAGGCGGTAGTCGCGCGTGGTCAGCTTGCGGGACTCGCTTTCCCAGATTTCCGTGCCGGGGTAGGGGGTGGTGACCGAGATGTTCACGATATCCGGGATTTCCAGGCACCACTGGCGGATCACCTCGAAACGTTCGCGGTCCCATGACGGATCGGCAATCAGGTTGATCGCCACGATCAGGTCCAGCGAACGGGCATATTCCAGCGCCTCGAAATTGCGGTCCATCGACACGCGCTTGCGGAACCGCTTCAGCCCTTCCGCATCGACCGCTTCCAGCCCGATGAAGATGTAGCTCAGGCCGATTTCCTTCCAGACCGCGAACACTTCCTTGTTGCGCATGAGCACATCGGCGCGGGTCTCGAGGTAATATTCCTTCTGGATGTTACGGCGCTTGATTTCATCGGCAATGGCCATGCCGTGCTCGGCATGGACGAAGGCGACGTCATCGACGATGAAGATGCCGGGTTCCTTGATTTCCTGCAGTTCCTCACCAATCACCTTGGCGCTGGCGGTGCGGTAGGACCGGCCGTAGAAGGTCCATGCGCTGCAGAACGTGCAGTCCCACGGGCAGCCACGGGCGAATTCGATGGAGGCGGCGGGGTCCAGCGTGCCGATGAAGTACTTGCGGCGGTGGCGCAGCAGGTCACGCGCGGGGCGGACCTCATCAAGGGATTCGATGAAGATCGGCGGCGGGCCGTCCCCTTCCATGGTGACGACGCCGGGCACGGTCAGCAGATCCTTGCCCTGTTCCCATGCCTCAAGCAGCAGGCCGACGGTGGCGTCGCCTTCGCCCTTCAGCACGCAGTTGATGGCCCCGTCGGACAGCGCAAGCACGTCACGCGCAATGAACGAGATCGAATGTCCCCCGATGAACAGGAACACGTTGGGCAGGCGCCGACGCGTTTCCTTGCACAGGTCAATGATCTCGGGGACGTTGGCCAGGTAGTTGCCGGAAAAGCAGATGGCGTGCGGACGGAATCGCTCGATGCGTTCCCAGTAATCGGGATGCTTCTCGACCTGCAGGTCGATGATTTCCACCTCATGTCCCTTGTTGCGCGCGGCACCGGCAACCAGTTCCAGCCCCAGCGGTTCAAGACGCAGGAAGACCTTCGTGTACATGAGCGAGCTTGGATGGACGGCCAGTAATCTCATTCTTTTACCTCAGGGCATCGATGGGGACGGTGTCACAGCACGCCAGTGCATACGCAATCCGGTCACAAATTTACAGCCGGACCAATGCTGTATTTGTATTTTTTATATATCAGACACGATTTAGAAAAAATAAGAATAATGACAGAGGGTGGCAATATAAGTGTGATCTGTCATCCAATTCACGGTAATATCACCTATGCATACAGCTAATGCCTGTATGCCCTTTGTCATATTCCATGGTCAGATATGTTTTTTCTTCATGTCCGGCTCTGTCGGAAGGGGACCTATGCATTATGGACGGGACAGGGGCTGGGCGGCCTTCATGTCCCCTATCGCAGCCTGCGCTTTCGTGGCAGTGTCGGCTCCGCTTAAGCGACGGGGTCGAAATGAATCTGAAAATCGTGGAAAAAATGTCTGCCCGCCTCGGGCTGCTGGCATGTGGCGTGGTCATGATGTGCGGGTGTACCGCTGAAATCGGCCGCAAGCCTTTCGAAAGTGACGTGAAGTGCCTGCGTGAGCAGATGGGCACCACGATGCAGCTCAGCTTTCCCATCGCGGCGAATACCTGCCAGCGCATGAGCGACCACAACTTCGTTTTCAGCAAGAACCACAAGCATCCCCAGCCGCTGCCGCTGAAGCTGCGTGGCGCGCCCGACCTGCAGAAGATGGCGGATGAATACGGATACAGCTATACAAAATAACGTGTCGGGGCCTGTGCCCCGATCCGTTCAGTTTTCCAGTTCGGTATCCCAGTACAGATAATCGCGCCAGCTCTCATGCAGGTAGTTGGGGGGGAAGGCGCGGCCGTTTTCCTGCAGCCTGCGGCTGGTGGGCCGTGCGGGGGTACTGGCGGGATACATGCGGATCTGGTGTGGCATGTACGACCCCTTGATCAGGTTGCATGGACTGCATGCCGTCACCACGTTTTCCCAGCTGGTACGGCCACCCCGGCTGCGGGGAATGACGTGGTCGAAGGTCAGTTCCTGTGTCGGGAAGCGGGTGTTGCAGTACTGGCAGGAAAAATTGTCCCGCAGGAAGACGTTGAAGCGGGTGAAGGCGGGCTTGCGGGCGGACGGGATATAGTCCTTCAGCGCGATGACGCTGGGCAGGCGCAGGCTGTGGGTGGGGGAGCGTACGACGGTGTCATATTCGCTCAGTACCGATACGCGGTCCAGCCAGACGGCGCGGATGGCGTCCTGCCATGACCACAGGGAAAGCGGGAAGTAGGAAAGGGGCCTGAAATCAGCATTCAGGACCAGGGCAGGCAGGTATTGACTGTCACAGGGCACGGACGCATTCCTTTCCGAATGCCGGCGCACGGTGTTCAGGCGTAACTCTGTAGCGAAGCGAACGCCTGGGGTGTGCGTCGTCGTCAGGTAACTGTAGAATCTATTGCAGACCCCGCATGGCGTGGCAACCCATGCCCGTGGGGCCGCCGGCCACGCCTCATGCACACAGGAAAACAGGAAAGCCGTGATTTTTTCCGGTATCTTCCTGATATGGTTCGATAATGGCAGTCACCACCCGTTTCGCCCCCAGCCCCACCGGGCACCTGCACCTTGGACATGTCGCATCGGCCCTGCATGGCTGGCGGTACGCTGCGGAGTCGGGTGGCACCTTCCTTCTGCGGGTGGAAGATATCGATACGGTCCGCTGCCGAACTGAATTCATTACGGATATGTACACCGATCTCGCCTGGCTTGGCCTGTCATGGCCACAGCCGGTGCGCCGGCAGTCACGGCATATGCCGGACTATCACCGTGTTCTGGACAGCCTGCGCGCACGTGGGCTGCTGTATCCGTGTTTCTGCACGCGGCGCGATATTGCGGAAGCCGCCAGCGCGCCCCACCACGCCCCTGATGGCACGCTGGTCTATCCCGGCACCTGCCGCCACATGGACCCCGTTCGGCGGGCGGACATGCTGGCAGCGGGCGTGCCCCACGCGATGCGGCTGAATATGGGTGCGGCGATGAAGCTGCCCGGCGCGCAGGATCTGACGTGGCATGAACTGGGCCACGGCCCGCGTGCATGCCACCCGCAGCAGTTCGGGGACGTGGTGCTGTCGCGTAAGGACGTGCCCGCGTCCTATCACCTGTGTGTCACGCATGATGATGCGTTGCAGGGCGTAACCCTGGTGACACGGGGAGAAGACCTGCTGGCGGCCACGTCGCTGCACCGGCTGCTGCAGCATGTCATGGGTTGGCCCGCGCCGTGTTACAGCCACCATCCCCTGTTATGTGATGACACCGGCAGGCGGCTGGCCAAGCGCGATGGTGCACTGTCCATCCGCGCGATGCGCGCGGCGGGTATGACGCCACGGCAGGTATGTGCCGCCGCGGGCCAGCCCGATCACATATCTGCTGTTTCCACGGCAGCGTGTTCGCACTAGGCTACGCGCCCGTTGCCCGGCAGTATGCCGGATATTTTTCACTGTTGATGGATATTGATATCATGGATCTTACCGCCGCCCGGCTGGACCGGATCAGCCCCAGTCAGACGATCGCCATCTCAACCAAGGCGCGTGCACTCAAGGCGGCGGGAAAGGACATTATCAGCCTTTCCGCCGGTGAGCCGGATTTCGACACCCCCGATACCATCAAGAAGGCGGCCATGCAGGCCATTGCCGCAGGTGAGACCAAATACACCGATGTCGCGGGCACGCCCGCCCTGCGCCGGGCGATTGCCGAACGTTTCCGCACTGACAGCGGTCTGGACTACACGTGGGATGAGGTGATCGTCTCTAACGGTGGCAAGCAGATCATCTATAACGCCATGGTGGCGACCATCAATCCGGGGGACGAGGCCATCATCCCCGCGCCGTGCTGGGTGTCGTATCCCGATATCGTCTCGCTGGCCGAAGGCACGCCGGTTATCGTACCATGTAGCGTGGAAAACGGCTTCAAGCTCCAGCCTGCCGAACTGGAAGCCGCGATTACGCCGCGTACCCGCTGGCTGCTGCTCAATTCCCCCAACAACCCGACAGGTGCCGCCTATTCCGCCGAGGAAATGCGTGGCCTGTGCGATGTGCTGCTGCGTCATCCCAATGTGTGGATCCTGACCGACGATATTTACAACAAGCTGGTCTATGACGGCTTCCGCGCCCCCACGGTGGTGGAGGTGGAACCCCGCCTGCGCGATCGCACGATCACCATGAACGGTGTGTCGAAGGCCTATGCCATGACCGGCTGGCGTATCGGCTATTCTGCCGCCCCGGTGCAGATGACGCGTGCGATGAACAAATTGCAGAGCCAGTCCACATCCGGCCCGTGTTCGATCAGCCAGGCGGCCGCGGTGGAAGCCCTGACCGGGCCGCAGGATTTCATTGGCACCATGGTCAGCACATACCAGGCGCGGCGTGACCTTGTGGTCAGCATGCTGAACGAGGCTGCTGGCCTGCACTGCCCCGTGCCGGAGGGGGCGTTCTATGTCTTTCCGTCGCTTGTCGGCTGCCTGGGCAAGACCAGCGCGGGCGGGACGCTGATTGATACCGACGAAGCGTTCGTCACCGCCCTGCTGGATGAGGAAGGCGTGGCCGCCGTGCATGGCAGCGCGTTCATGTTCGCGGGACATTTCCGCATTTCCTACGCCACTGATACCGACAGCCTGCGCGAAGCCTGCCTGCGTATCCAGCGTTTCTGCGCCGGGTTGCGGTAAGGGGATGAATATGGATGCGGCCCAGACCCATTCGCTGTTTGCACAGCGGATGGAGCGCCTGACGGTACCGGCCACCATCGCCATGGCCCAGCGCGCGCGCAACCTGCGGGCCAAGGGGGAGAAAGTGCTCTCCCTTGCGTTGGGGGAACCGGATTTTCCCACCCCCGCCGCGGTGATCGAGGCAGCACACCGCGCCGCACTGGACGGGCAGACGAAATACCCGCCTGTTGATGGCACGCCCGCGCTGAAGGCAGCCATCGCGCGCAAATTCGCACGTGAAAACGCGCTGGATTACGCCCCTGCCGAAATCATGGTGTCCAACGGCGGCAAGCAGGTCATTTTCAACGCGTTCATGGCGACGGTGCAGCCAGGCGATGAAGTGGTCATTCCCCGCCCGTACTGGGTCAGCTATCCGCTGATCGTGCAGATGTTCGGGGGCACCCCGGTCTATGCCGACTGTCATGAAGCCGATGGCTTCCGCCTGATGGCACAGGCGCTGGAAGCGGCAATCACGCCACGCACCAAGTGGCTTGTCCTCAATTTCCCCAACAATCCCACGGGCGGGACGATGGGGCAGGCCGATCTTGAAGCCGTGGCCGAGGTGCTGCGCCGTCATCCCCACGTTCATGTCCTGTCAGATGAGATATACGAACACCTGCTGTATGACGGGCTGCAGCACCACTCCCTTGCCGCCGTGGCTCCCGATCTCAAGGGGCGCATCCTGACGCTGAACGGCGTGTCAAAAGCCTATGCCATGACCGGATGGCGTGTGGGGTACGTGGGTGGTCCCACGCCCCTGATCCGCGCCATGACGGCCATACAGGGCAGCGCCACATCGGGTATCTGTTCCATAAGCCAGGCGGCGGCGGCGGCGGCACTTGATGGTCCGGCGGACATTATCGCGCAGATGTGCGCGGTCTATGCCCGCAGGCGGGAAATGGTGGTTTCGACCCTGCGCGCCATACCGGGGCTGACCTGCGCCATGCCGCATGGGGCATTTTATGCCTATCCCGGCATTGCAGGATGCATGGGCCGTGTTTCGGCAGGTGGGCAGCGGCTGGAAACGGATCAGGATTTTGCCATTGCCCTGCTGATGGAACAGCACGTGGCGGTGGTGCATGGCTCGGCCTTCGGGCAGGGACCATACCTGCGGCTGTCATACGCCACCAGCGACGATATCCTGAAGGAAAGCTGTGCGCGGATCGCGCGGTTTGTCGATGGCCTGACCTGACGCGTCGTGACCGTGGTCAGTCCGGGTCGGGCGAGGGGGGGCAGAGCAGGAACACCCCCTCCGTCACGATGGCGGGCAGCAGCGGCATTGCCAGCGGCAGCCCCGACAGGCCGATCGCCCCGGCGGATGCAACGCATGCCCCCATGTAACCCGTGCGGCCGCCCAGCCGTTCCGCAATGACAAACAGGAAGACGGCCGCCAGTTCCAGAATGGCCGCCCCACCCAGCCGCAGGGGATGCGCCTGTGTCTGCGTACCCATGTCCGACAGCAGGCGCAGCAGGGCCGGGGACTGACCCTGTTCCCCGCCAAGGCCGAACATGAACGAAAAGGGCAGGATCAGCACGCCGAGTATATCGCGCAGCAGGTTCACCAGCCCGCTGACCAGCGGCAGCAGTACCAGTATCGCCAGGCTGGCGGTGGTGCAGGTCGCGACAATGACAAGCCCGACCTGACGCTGCCGTGCTGCCGGATTATGCTGGGGGTCCGACGCGCTCATGTATGCGTGCCGTGATTACCGCAGCCACCACTTGACGGGTTCGGGTTCATCCGCCGGGGTTGCGTCATCCGGTGCGGTGGCTGGCGGCTGGACGGCGGCTGTGCGGGGTTCCGCCGTGCGCTGTTTTGCCTTCAGGCGGTTCAGTTCTTCATGCAGGTGGCTGTTTTCTTCATTGGCATTGTACAGTTCGGCGCGCACGCTCAGTAATTCAGCGTCCTGTGCGGCCAGTCTGCTTTTGTGTTCCGCCGCGATGACATCGGCATGGCCAATGCGCGTGGTCAGGGAACGGATATGTGCCTGTGCTTCCGACAGGCGCAGTTCGGCCTGTTCGCGCAACTTCTGTTCAAACTGGACCTTGTGGCGCAGCTGTTCAATTTCGCTGCGGTCATCCTGCTGCGCATGGATTGCGCGCGGTGTCGCGCGGCCTGTGGCAAGGGAGTGATGTTCAACCCGGACATCGCCATCCTGCACGAATTTGCGCCGGCGCTGCGTGGGGTCGGCCTGACGGGCCGGACGTGGCTTGTTTGCCGCCATCTTGCCGCTGCCTGCGCCACGGGGCGACGGCTTGCCCTTTCCCAGTCGCTCAAGGGCCTGCCGGAACGCGGATTCATTTACTTCTTCCCGATTGGCATTCTGGTCTTCTTCTTTCGGGAAGGAAAGAAAATCGTTATATGATGACACAGCAAAACTCTCGATAACTCAATGCACCAGCGTGGTGTGGCTGAAATTATATTTAAGAATATTTTCCTACAACCAGTCTACCAATGGTGCCTGTTTTTAGGTGATTGAAGGATCATATAATTCCTTATCCCCCTGTCGCGCAAGGGTATAAAGAATAATATAACAAAATAACATTATATTTATTATGGGAAGATATTCCTCAAGTATAATTATACTATAATAATATAATAAATAAAATAAAACAAATAAAATTATCTAAAGATCTCTATTGATCCAAGAATTATTGCATAAGAATTTCGCCTTGTATTCCGCGGCCATGTAGCGCAACGGCGGTCGCTCTCTTGCGTTCAGGCTGTCGATTGGTCCAGATAAAAGGACCGATATGGGTTTTCATGATAATATCCGACAGGATACGGAATGTGTGACATGGACCAGCAGACAGCTTTGGTTTCCCTTTCCCGCAGGCTCAGGCAGGCGGGCCGGCCATGTGTGCTGATCGTCATGGGGGTTTCGGGCTGCGGCAAGAGTACCGTGGCCCAGCTTATGGCGGAACGTCTGGGCTGGCCGGTGATCGAGGGCGATGACCTGCATCCTGCGCACAATATCGCCAAGATGAGTAACGGCATCCCCCTGACGGATGAAGACCGCGCCCCCTGGCTGGACTGCATCGCGCAGCAGGTGCGTGCATGGGGGGATGCGGGCCAGTGCGGGATCGTGACCTGCTCATCGCTCAAGCGGATGTATCGCGAGCGTATCAGCGGTGGCAGCCATGATGTCTGTTTTGTCTACCTCAAGGGCAGCAAGGAAGACATCGCCCCCCGCCTGCGGCAGCGGACCGGGCATTTCATGCCGGTCGCCATGCTGGACAGCCAGTTTGACACGCTGGAGGAGCCGGACATGGACGATGAAGTGGTCATGGAACTGGATGTCAACGCCCGGCAGGATCATCTGGCGGAACAGGCCTGCGCCCACCTGTCCACCCTGCCGGAGTGATCCGCTCCGCCCGCCCGGTCAGGCAGGATCGGGCGGGGGCGTGGCGGGTGCCCATGTCAGGTCGGCCTTTCCATTGTCATTCAGGTGGCGGCCCAGCACGAACAGGTAATCCGACAGCCGGTTCATGCAGGCGGGAATGTCCGTGCCGATATCTTCCCCACGCGCCAGTGTGGCCAGTCGCCGTTCTGCGCGCCGCACGACGGTACGCGCCAGATGGGCATGGGCGGCCGCGGGCGTGCCGCCAGGCAGGATGAAGCTGCGTAGTGGCGGGATATCGGTGCGCAGGCGTTCGATTTCGGTTTCCATGGCCTTCAGGGCCGCGGCGGCATGGGCAAGCGGGCGTGGCGGGCTGGCGGGTATGCAGACCGCGCCGCCAATATCAAACAGCAGCCCCTGTATCCAGGCGATGAACGTGGCGTTGCGGCCCGCAGGCAGGGCGCCGCGCAGCAGGCCGATGACCGCATTGGCTTCATCCAGCGCGCCAAGGGCTTCAATCCGCGCCGAATCCTTGGGTACGCGCTCCCCATTGCCCAGTGCGGTCTGCCCCCTGTCCCCGCCGCGTGTCACGATCCGGTCGATGCGAATGGCCATGAATGATCCTGCCTGTAAATCCGGTGTCCTGCCCTGTGGTCGCGCTTAGCGGGAGGGCTTGTTTGCCCCCAGCTTCATGGCCTCCTTTAGATGGGCCTGAAGCGTATCCGCCGTGGAAGAGGCGTAGGCCTTCAGTTCCGGGTCGGAGGCGGATTCCGCCTCGTTCTGGAACATGGCCAGCGCATCGCTTGCCGCCTGTGCCTCCAGATCAAGGTAGGTGCGGTCGAATTTGCCCCCGTTCTGGGTTTTCAGGTCATTTGCGACCTGTTCTTCATCCGGGCTCATGTCCTTGTGCAGTTCCAGTCCGTGCTTCAGCGTCATGGCTGCCAGGGTGGTCTGGTTCGTTGTGTGCATTTTCAGCGATTTTTCAGCGAATTCCTGTAATTTCGGACGTTTGGCCTGGGTTGTGGCCATTTTTGAAATGGTCATCTCGAACGTGTTCAGCGCGGATACGTTTTCCGCAAACGTGGAATCTGATTCCGTCAGCGGCGGCAGGGTCGGTTCCGCCGCTGTTGCCGCCGCGGGGGCTGGAGCCGGGGCGGGACGTGCCATGGCTGCGACAGGAAGAAGGCTGACAGATGCGCAAAGGAACCAGACTGCGTATTGTTTCATGTTGTCGTCTTCCTAACGTGTGAAATTCAGGCCGTTTTACTGAACGTCACCCCGGTTTATCAGCTTTGAGAGGGCAGACAAAGCGGCCATGCGGGACGCATGACCCTGTCGCCATAATTGTCCGGCATGGTTTTGTGTGGCGGGGAATGAATGTAACTTTAGGAATGAGTAATAAATATGCGATATTGGAGAAAAATAAAAAATAAATTTTCGTATAAATAAATGAAATTAATCTTTTTCAGGATCGTTCCGGTTTCATTTTCTCGCACAACAGGGTGGTATATTTCTATTTTTGAAGTAATGTTATTGTCATGGGACGGAATCAGTATGCAACTTCCCTGTTCCAGCAGTAATGATTTGGTTTCAGTAAGCATTAGGGCAGAAGGCGTGCATTATGGATGCATGTCCGCATGAATGGAATTTCATGAAAACGTGCCTTCACGACAGCTTCCCGCAGGCGTGGCCTATACGATGGGCCCATGCGCGGAGTAGGGTGGCCCGCCCGCGGCCGATGCGGGTTGTCACCCTGTTTTGCGGATGTCCCGAAGAATGCCTACAGTTGTCAGGTTCCTGTTATGTTTTGCGGCGCTGGCCGCGTTTTCCGGTGTCATGGGGGGCGCACTGACCGCACATCTGCCTGACCGTTTCTTCGCCGAAGGGGGACGTGAGATGGCCCGTCAGGCCATACAGATGCAGATGTGGCACGCGCTGGCCATTATCGGCATCTCGGTTCTGATGATCCAGCAGGGATGCAGGGTGCTGGTGTCGGTTTCCGGCTGCCTTATGGCGGTGGGCACCGTCCTGTTCAGCACGGGCGTCGCGTTGACGGCATTCTGGGGCATTCATCCCGGTCCGGTCGCGCCCACGGGGGGCAGCATGCTCATGCTGGCGTGGCTGCTTCTGGCCGTGGGGGTCATGCGGTCATGATCACAACGGATATCACACCGCCGCCATGGCCGGTGCGCAGCGCCTATCTGGCGCCGCCGGGGTTTGAGGACATCGTGGCGCAGGAACTTGCCCGGCGCGGGGCGGGAGATCTGTGCTGGCACGGACGGCTGGCGCTGTCCGCCCTGCCGCCCGTGCCCTGCCTGTGGGCACTGGATATCTGGGATGCGCCGGAGGAACATGCGGTCCCCTCCATCAAGGGGGCGGCGCGCATCATGCGGGCGATCCAGCGCAACTGGGCTGGATATGCGCCCACGCTGCACCGTCGCAGCGCACTGGTGACCGATGCCCTGCCACCCGTGCGCCCCCGGCCATTTACCTTTCCCGCAGCCGCGCCTCATGCCCATCTGGGGGCGTGGACGCTACTGTCTGCCGACCGGCTGCTGCTGTCGCGCACCAAGTCCTCGCCTTTCGTGAATGGCGAGGTCCCGTTTGTCGAAAACCGCACCGACCCGCCTTCGCGCGCCTATCTCAAACTGTGGGAGGCGCTGCTACGTCTGGGGCGTTGGCCGGTGGCGGGGGAAAACTGCCTTGACCTTGGGGCCTGTCCCGGCGGGTGGACATGGGTTGCAGCCGCTTGCGGGGCGCATGTCACCGCCATCGACCGCTCGCCCCTTGCCGAAAACGTGGCGGGATTGCCCAATGTGACGTGCCGGTACGAAAGCGCGTTCGGACTGGACCCGGAAAGCTGCGATCCCGTGGACTGGCTGTTTTCCGATATCATCGCCTATCCCGCACGCCTTCTGGCGCTGGCGCGGCGGTGGATTGCCTCGGGCCGCGCGGCGCGCATTGTCATGACCATCAAGTTTCAGGGTGAAACCGATCATGAAACGGCGGATGACTTTGCTGCCATTCCCGGTGGTCGCGTGCTGCACCTGTGGCACAACAAGCACGAACTGACGTTTTTCTGGCAGCGCGATCCGTCATGAGGAGGAGCGGCGGCTGATCAGCCTGTCCGCCACTTCCACTACCCCGATCGCCAGCAGGCAGCACACAAGGGCCACGGCCATCACGATCAGGCGTTCCTGTTCGGTTGCGTCATTCGCCCCGGCCAGACGGTACAGGGCCAGCCACATGCCAGTCCCGGCAATGCGGTCCACTGCACCCGCCACGGTGGCGCTGAAACGCAGGCTGAGCATGAACAGCCCGGTCAGCACAAGCACCGCCAGCGTCTTGCACACGGTCCGGGTAATGGTCGGGGGCGGGTTGGAAGACATGGCTTCCCCTTGATGAAAATGGCGGGCCACCCCTCATGCGGGGCCTGCATCCGGTATCAGGCGTTCAGGATATCGCGCGCCGTGCGGACCACATCAGCCAGCGTGCCCGGCTGGAAGGGTGACTTCAGCCCTGCTGAACGGACCAGCCGGGTAAAGGGTTGCGCCCCACCCTGCGCGCACAGCGTGACATAGGCCTGCAATGCGCCATCCATGTCCGTGCGGCTGCGGATCCAGAACTGCATCGCGCAGCACAGCGCCAGCGCGTAATCAATGTAATAGAAGGGCGAGCGGTAGATATGCCCCTGCGCCTGCCACCGCCCCCCCATGGCCGGGTGCGACAGGCCGCCATAGTTGCGCCACGGCAGGTAATGCTGTTCCAGCCTGCGCCATGTGGCGTGGCGTTCCGCGGGTGTCATGCCGGGGTTGGCGTAGATTTCGGTCTGGAAGTGATCGACGCATACCCCATACGGGAGGAACGACAGGGAAGAGATCAGGTGCATTTGCCGGAACCGCTCACCCTGTCCCGGTTCCACCATCAGGTCGATATGGGGCCATGTCAGGAATTCCAGCGCCATGGAATTGATTTCGGCCCCGTCCATGGTCGGCCACAGCAGGTCAACGGCGGGCAGGCTGCGGCTTTTCCAGTTCTGGTAGGCGTGGCCCATTTCATGGGTGAAAACGTTGATGTCATGCTGCGTGCCGTTGAAATTGGCAAAGATGAACGGCATGCCCACCGTAGGGAAGGACGTGCAGAACCCGCCCCCCGCCTTGCCGGGGCGGTTGACCAGGTCCAGGTAGCCGCCATCGCGCATCTGTCCGAAAAACGGGCCTAGATCGCCCCCCATGCGGTCAAACATGGTCTGCGCGCGCGCCAGCAGTACGTCATGGTCGCCTGCCGGGCGCGGGTTGCCCTTCGGGTCGATCAGGGGTTCATCCCATGAATACACGGCGTCCCACCCCATTGCCGCGCACCGCCTGCGCAGGATGTCATGGACCAGCGGGACGACGTGTTCATGCACCTCGGCACGGAAGCGCGCGACATCCGCAGGACCATAATCAACCCGGCGCATGCGGCGGTATGCCAGCGGGATATAGGTGTCATATCCCAGCGTTTCCGCCATGCCGTGGCGCAGGCGCACCATCTGGTCAAACAGGGTGTCGAGGCGCGTGGCGTTCTGTTGAAAAAACGCCCACCTGACGCGCTCGGCCTCGTGGCGCATGGCGCGGTCCGTGCTTTCGGCATACGGGGCCAGGCCGGACAGGTTGACGTGGGTGCCGTCAATTTCCACGCGCGCACTGGCCAGAAGGGCGGTGTATTCGCCACTCAGCCGGGCTTCTTCCTCCAGCGCATCAGCAATGCGCGGGTCGAAGGTGGTGATGTCGGTCCGCCACAGTTCCAGCGTATGCGGTGTGACCACCCGGGCTACCGCCGTCGGGTCGGGATATTCCAGCAGCCTGCGCTTCAGCGCAACTTCATGCGCCGTGACATGCGGCGTCAGGGCATCGGCATAATCGCGGTCGGCACGGGCGTCGGGGCTGGTGGTGTCCTGCGCGAAACGCAGGTCAACCAGTGCGGACCAGCTTTCATAATCGCGGCGGATCGTGTCGAACAGGCGGGCGGCGTCCGGCACGTTGCCCTGGTCCAGCAGGGTCGAGACCTGACCAAAACGCAGCCCGAGCGCGTCGCGGGTGGGGCGGGGGAAATCAAGGCTGTCAAAATGGCGGAACATGCGGGACAGGGTGCCACGGAAACCTTTCCTGCGTCCATGCCCATCCCCGATTATCTGGCGTGCTATCTGCGTGGCTGACGCAACTGCATCGCGCAGAACCAGATGCACAGCACGCAGAACGCCGCCAGTCCCGCAATGCTGGTCGCTGTCGCATCCATGCCGGGGGGCAGCAGCGAAAGCGGGCTGTCGCGTCCGCTCAGCGCGGACAGGCTGGCCAGCATCACCCCCATCAGGCTTTCCCCGACGATCAGGCCCGATGCGATCATGGTGCCCTGATGGCGGCCCGCCCCGCCATTCAGGCGGGTGACGACATGGCCAAGTATCGCGCCAATGGCCAGCGTGACCGAAACGCTCATGGGCAGGTAGATGCCAACCCCCACCGCCAGCGGCGGCAGCGCCCCGCGCCCGGTGCGGCGCAGGCAGGCATCGACCCCGATCAGCGCGCATCCTGCCCCCATGCCAGCCAGCAGCATGTTCCAGTCAAGCTGGTGCAGGAAAATGCCCGATGTGATCAGCAGCAGCAGCGCAGGCTGCGGGGCCGCCAGCGCGCGGGTCGCGTCCATGCCGGCATGTGGCATCGCCCCCACGAAGCCATAGGTCTGGTACAGCACGTTTAGCACCGGCGGAATGATGACCGCCCCGGTCACGCAACCGATCAGCAGGACGGCTTCCTGCTTCCACGGCGTGGCCCCGACCATCCGGCCGGTTTTCAGGTCCTGCAGGTTGTCATTGGCGATTGCGGCGGATGCGGTGATGGCGGTCAGGGCATACAGGCAGAAGCCGATGGCGAACTGCAGGCCTTCGGTGCCCGCGAACAGCCCCAGTGCGCGCAGCACCACGAACACACAGGACAGGCCCATCGCGGCAAGGATGATGACACCGGAAATGGGGGATGAGGACGATCCCACCAGCCCCGCCATGTAACCGCACGCCGCCGCAACGAACAGCCCGACACCCACGCAGCATGCCAGTCCAGCCCCCGTGGCCGCCAGTGCGGGCAGGGCACCTACGGAGGCATGGGCGAATACGAAAAACAGGCTGCCGATCACCAGCAGCGCGCCCCCCGCGACCATGCGCATGGCGCGGGGCGACAGGTCGGTTTCGGTGGGGGCGGCGTTGTCCGCATCCTGTGTGCGGTCCAGCAGCGCACGCACGCTGTCCAGCAGCGGACGGCCCATGCGCACCACCGTCCATATGGCGGCAATCCCGATCAGCCCCACGCCAATGAAGCGGGCCCTGTCCTTCCACAGGCTGGTGGCGAACGCACCGGCGGGCAGGCCCGTCGGATTGGGCTGGACATGGGCCATGACGGGAATGACGACTTCCCATGTCAGTATCGCACCCAGCAGCATCGCGATGCCGCCTTCCAGCCCGACCAGATAGCCCGCGCCCAGCAGCGCGGGCGAAAACCCAGCCGAAAAGCGGAAGGCCGACATGCCCCATACGGCAGTCGCCGTCATGCCATCCCCCAGCACGCGCAGCCCGGTGGAGGCGAATGTCAGGGCAGCGGCCAGCATGCCGCCATTCAGCAGCGCGCGGATGCCGCCCCGGTCCTCGGCTGCCGCACCCGCGCGCAGGATTTCGGCTGCTGCCACTCCTTCGGGAAAGGGCAGGACCGGGTCCGCCAGCATGACCCGGCGTAGCGGGATGGTGAACAGTACTCCCGTCATGCCGCCCGCGGCCGTAAGGGCAGCCGTCATGATAAACGGAAAGTGCTGCCACACCCCGGCCATGACCAGCGCGGGCAGGCTGGCGAACACGCAGGCCAGCGTGCCCGCGGCGGAGGCCTGCGTCTGCACCAGGTTGTTTTCAAGGATCGTTCCCCCGCCCATCAGCCGCAGCACCGCCATGGAAATGACGGCGGCGGGAATGGAGGTGGCAATGGTCAGTCCGACCCGCAGCCCCAGATAGACGTTGGATGCGGTGAAAACGACGGTGATCAGCGCACCGATCACGATGCCGCGCCATGTCAGTTCGGCCCGTGGGGAATGTCCGGCCAAGGCGGCCCCTTACATCTTGTGGAAGGTTGGCATGACCAGGTGCGCGCGGTTGAAGTCAAGCTGCGCCTTGGTCAGCTGGAAGCCGATCTCGATATGGTACTGGTCGCTGTGGACATGCCGCGACACCGGCAGGGTGATGGGAATGTTGCGCGTATGGGTCAGGTCCTGCATGCGCCCGTCGTCAAACGACACGTGGGCCACGAATTCCTTCTTGCTCTTGATCTCGCCGTTGAACACCACGGCGACGAAATACGGGATGTTGACGAAATTCACGTTCGACGCCGGGCCGCGTTCCACATGCAGCCCGATTTTCATGTTGGTCATGACGCTGCGGTGCTCGCCCGCTTCGCACGATCCGACCACGCGTGTCAGGCTGGCGCGCGCGACAAGGTGGGTCACGTCATGGTCGTTGCCGGAATACTGGTAATAGTCGGCGGCCTCTCCGGGGATCTCCACCACGGGGCAGGCAGGGGCGAAATCGATCGAATCGGATTCGCTTGAACAGGCCACCAGCAGGGGAACGGCGCCCATCATGCAGAATTTCAGGGCGCGTCGTGACAGGCGCGACAGCGGGAAGGCAGGAATCATGCGGGTATTCCGGGTTGGTCAGGGGTGGACAGAATCCCGCCCTGCGGGGTGTGGCCGGGGAACAACGCGACGGTGGCAGGGCGACGGGGGAGGACAGACATGGCACAGTACGTTAGGATCAACGGGAAAATGGCTTGCGCCATTGCCGCGGTTTGCGTAGGGCCGGACCATCGCACGGGATACCGGCGCCGGAACTGTAGCAGATCGCGGCCCGTATCCTATACCGCCCGCCGGATGTTTGGGGAACACCATGCCCGACCAGATGATTCATACGCCCGATAATACCGCCCCCACCGAGGCGGCGCCCCGTGTCCTGAAAGTACTGCTGGCTGGCCCGCGCGGGTTCTGCGCCGGTGTCGATCGCGCCATCCGTGTGGTGGAAGAAGCAATCCGCCGTTATGGCGCGCCGGTCTACGTCCGGCACGAAATCGTCCATAACCGCACTGTTGTCGAGGCGCTGGAAGCGCAGGGCGCGATCTTTGTCGAGGAACTTGATGAAGTCCCCGCCGATGGCCAGGTCGTGTTTTCCGCCCACGGCGTGCCCAAGACCGTGCCGGCCGAAGCCATGCGTCGCAACCTGCTGTATCTGGATGCGACATGCCCGCTGGTGTCCAAGGTCCACCGCGAGGCCGAGCGCCACTTTGCCGATGGCGGACCGGAAAGCCGCCACATCCTCATGATCGGGCATGCGGGCCACCCCGAAGTGGTCGGCACGATGGGCCAGCTTCCCCCCGGCGCGGTCACCCTGATCAATGACGCCGAGGAAGCGCGCACCGTCCAGCCGGCCGATCCCTCGCGCCTGGCATTCATTACCCAGACCACCCTTTCGGTCGATGATACGGCGGAAATCGTGGACATCCTGCGTGATCGCTTTCCCCTGATCGAGGGGCCGCGGCGCGAGGACATCTGCTACGCCACCACCAACCGGCAGGAAGCGGTCAAGGCGATCGCGCCGGGCTGTGACCTGGTGATCGTGATCGGTTCGCCCAACTCCTCCAATTCCCAGCGCCTGCGTGAAGTGGCCGAACGGTCGGGCGCACCGCGCGCGCTGCTGGTGCCGCGCCTGAACGCGCTGGACTGGTCGGCGCTGGACGGTGTCGGCACGCTGGGGATCACGGCGGGCGCGTCCGCGCCGGAATCGCTGGTGCAGGAAATGGTGGCGGCCCTTGCCAAGCGGTTCACGCTTGAGATCGAGGAAATCACCGTCAAGGAAGAAAACGTGGCCTTCCGCCTGCCGGCGCCACTGGGCTGAACCGTACCGTTACATGGCAGTCTATACCGAAGTGCCGGAAGATGCGCTGGCTGCGTTTCTGGAAGGCTATGACATCGGCAGGCCCGTCGCCTGCCACGGCATTGCGGAGGGTGTGGAAAACAGCAATTTCCTGCTGAAGACCACACAGGCCGCCTTTATCCTGACGTTGTACGAACGTCGGGTAAACCCGGATGAACTGCCATGGTTCCTCGGGCTCATGCAGTATCTGGCCCGGCATGGCCTGTCGTGCCCGCTGCCGGTTGCCGACCGGCAGGGGCGCACGCTGCGCACGCTGTGCGGGCGTCCTGCCGCCATCACCACCTTCCTGCCCGGCGGCTGGTCGCGGCAGGTCAGCGTGGACATGTGCGCGCAGGTGGGGGATGCGCTGGCGCGGCTGCACCTGCTGGGGGAAGGCTACGTTGCCGAACGTCCCAATTCCATGGGGCCTCAGGCATGGACGGACCTGCTGCAGGCATGTCGGGCGCGGGGGGACGACGTCCGCTCCGGCCTTGTGCGCACGATCGGGGAGACGCTGGCCCGCGTGCTGCCTGCATGGCCCGGCACAGGCAACAACCCGTCCCTGCCGCGTGGACAGATCCATGCCGACCTGTTTCCCGACAATGTCTTTTTCCGTGATGGCCGGCTGTCGGGCATCATCGATTTCTATTTCGCCTGCACGGACTGGTACGCCTACGATCTGGCGATTACCATCAATGCCTGGTGCTTTGATGACGACATCCGTTTCGTGCCCGCCCGCGCCCGCGCCATGGTGGATGCCTACCGCCACGTCCGCCCGCTGGAGGATGCGGAGGATGTGGCCCTGGCTACCCTTGCCACGGGAGCGGCCATCCGCTTCACGCTCACGCGGCTGTATGACTGGATCAACACCCCCGCGGATGCGCTGGTAACGCGCAAGGACCCGCTGGATTACCTGGCGCGCATGGAATTCTTCGCGTCCCGCATGGATGAAGGATTCCTGTGATGAACGAGGACATGGCCCCTGCTGAAAACGCGGCCACCGCCACCGACCTGGTGGAGATCTGGACCGATGGAGGGTGCAAACCCAACCCCGGCCCCGGTGGCTGGGGCGCATTGCTGTGTTATCGGGGACAGGAACGCGAACTGTCGGGTGGCGAGGCAGAAACCACCAATAACCGCATGGAACTGACCGCCGCCGCCGAGGCGCTGGAGGCGTTAAAACGCCCCTGCCGCATCGTGCTGCATACCGACAGCGAATACGTGCGCAATGGCATAACGCGGTGGAGCACGGGCTGGGTGCGGCGCAAGTGGCGCAATGCATCCGGGGATCCGGTGGCGAACATGGATCTGTGGCGGCGGCTGCTGGATGTCAGCGCGAAGCATGACATCGAATGGAAATGGGTCCGTGGCCATTCCGGTGACGTGAATAACGAACGCGTTGACCAGCTTGCCACTGCCGCGCGCGATGCGATGGGCATTCCCTATCCCAAGCGCGGGAAATGAGGCGCGCTGGTCTGCCTGTCATGGCTGCGCGGCGATCCCTGCCAGGACGTTTCTGGTGAAGCTATTTTCAAAAAGCTTCACCGGACGCCCTGTTTTTTGAAAAAAAAGACGGCCATGAGGGCCTTTGCCGTTCCTGTTGGCAGTCGGTTCTGAACCGGCCTGCCGGGGCGGGGCTGGTCCCGTTTCCCGCCCCACGTCCCATGTGGGCGGGCGGCAGGTCCGTGATCCTGTAATGACAGTCGCGATATGTGGATGTTGACGGAACTGTTGTAACGCGTCACCACGATCGGTAATCGCGCAACCCAACGCAGGACGGATGCTCATGACACGCCCCATCATTCTTGACCTGATACCCGGCGCGCAGGGAATGGCGACCCTGCTGGCGGCGCTGCAGGTACCAGACCATGTGCGTCCGGTGCTGGTGCTGTTCAGCGGCAGGGCAACCGAGGTCGAGGTGGCGCTGGCGCATGCCCGCGACCTGTTGGACCAGTATGGGCTGGAGGACGTGGCGGTGCATGCGGGCTGTCCCGGCCCGATGGTGCGGGACGGGGGCGTGGGCAGCGACCTGCCCACGGGGCAGGACGGTCTGGGGGCGCTGCATCTGGTGCAGGCCGTGCGTGCCTGTCCTGCGGACAGTGTGAGCATCTGCTGTTCCGGTCCGCTGACCACGCTGGCCCTTGCACTGGTGCAGGCGCCCGATATCGGCGCGCACCTGCACGGGGTGATTGTGGATGGCGGGGCGTTTTACGTGCATGGCGACGCCACGGCAGTAGCCGAACGCAACATTGCGGCCGATCCGGAAGCGGCGGCCACGGTGCTGGCGGCGGGCGTGCCCGTCACCCTCGTGCCGTTGGACTGCACGGCGCGCCTGAAGGCGGATGCGGTGTGGATGGAACAGCTTGAACCGATGGGGCGCGTGCCGGCCTCGATCGCGGGGCGGGTGCATGCGGAACTGGTGGCGGCACGCAACGGGGGCGCGCGGGGCAGCGGGGTGGATGTTTCGCTGCGTGCGGTGGCCCCGCTGCTGGCGCTGCTCAGCCCGGGAATTTTCAGCGGGCATATGGCGCATGTCGATGTGGAATGCCGAGGGGCGTTTACCCGTGGCATGACCGTGGCGCGGCGCATGGGGCCGCCGGGCGTGCAGCCCAACGTGCTGCTGCTCGACCGCATGTCGGTTGATGCGGGGCGTGGTGTGCTGCGTGACCTGTTGCTGAGCGTGCAGGCATGACCGGCGCGGACCATCGGAATTGCACAAAAATACAACGATCTGGTGCAAACTTGGGCCGCAGGCGATCATGACGGTTGCAGAACCGCCGCTCCGTCCAGTATTGGTCCCCGCATTCCGGTGCGTCCGTGGGCGCGAGTGTTGAGAACAGTGAAGCGTGTGGCGGCGCGGAGGTCTTCTGTATGGATCGGTCTGCAACATCCCCTTCAGCCCTGACGGGGGTGGTGAGGGGAAACGGTGACGCCGTATTCGCCACCATTGTGCGTTGCGCCGCCGCCCTGATCCTGCTGGGGCTGGGGGGAATGGTGGCCGTCATGGCGTGGGGCGCGCGCGGTGCGTTCGCGACGTTTGGCCCAGCCTTCATCGTGGACAAGGCGTGGAATCCCGTTACCCAGCATTTTGGCGCTGCTGCCCCCGTATTCGGCACGCTGGTCACGGCCCTGCTGGCCGTTGCGCTGGCGGTGCCGCTGGCTTTCGGCATTGCAGTCTGGCTGACGGAAATTGCTTCGGCCCGCATTGCCGGTGTCATCGGCACGCTTATCCAGCTTCTGGCGGCGGTGCCGTCCATTATTTTCGGCATGTGGGGCTTTGCCGTGCTGGTGCCCTTCATGGCGCATTACGTGGAACCATTCGCCGGCCATACGCTGGGGCGCGTGCCGGGCATCGGCCCGCTGTTCCGTGGCGCGCCCTATGGCACCGGCTTCCTGACGGGTGGCATGATCCTGGCGGTCATGATCACGCCGTTCATTTCCGCCGTCATGCGTGACGTGTTCCTGTCCATGCCCGCCGTGCTGAAGGAAAGTGCCTATGGGCTGGGCATGACGCGGTGGGAAGTAGTGCGCCGCATCATCCTGCCCTGGTCACGCACATCCGTGGTGGGGGGGATCATGCTGGGGCTGGGTCGTGCACTGGGGGAGACAATGGCGATCACGTTCGTCATCGGCAACGCAAACCATATTGGCTGGTCGCTGTTTTCGCCCGGTAATACCATTGCATCGCTGATCGCGCTGGAATTTCCCGAAAGTGCTATGGGAAGTCTCAAGTTTTCGTCGCTGATGGCCGCGGGTTTCCTGCTTATGCTGATTTCACTTGGAACACTGGTCTGTTCGCGGCTGCTGCTGCGCACCCGGGCGGCGGGTCGATAGATGGCCGGCCGCGAGAACACGACAGCCGTGGCGACTGCCGCGCCATGTGCTTCCGGCCGGTGGCAGGGCAACAGCCTGTCCGATATGCGCCGGCGCATGGTGGACCGGGTGGCGACGGGCCTGTGCTGGCTTGCCACGGTTCTTGTGCTGCTCATGCTGTTTTCCATCCTGTTCGTGCTGGTGCGCAACGGGCTGGGTGGGCTGCGCTGGGTTACGTTCGTGCATGTCACCCTGCCGCCGGGGCAGGGGGGCGGCCTTGCCAATGCCATCGTGGGCAGCCTGATCCAGACCGGGCTGGCCGTGCTGATCGGTGCGCCGGTGGGGCTGCTGGTCGGGATCTACCTTGCGGAATTTACGGCCACGGACGGGCGGTTCATCAATCTGGTCCGGTTCGTATCCGACCTGCTGCTGTCCGCGCCGTCCATTCTGGTGGGGCTGTTCATCTATATGATCGTGGTGGTGCCGACGGGGCATTTTTCCGGCATGGCGGGGGCGCTGGCGCTGTCCATGCTGGTGGTGCCGGTCGTGGTGCGCACCACCGAGGACATGCTGCGCCTGGTGCCGCTGTCCATGCGTGAGGCGGCGATCGCGCTGGGCGCGCCACGGTGGCGGGTCATCCTGTTTGTCTGCCTGCGCGCCGCGCGTGACGGGGTGGCGACGGGCATCCTGCTGGCCCTTGCCCGTGTATCGGGCGAAACGGCGCCCCTGCTGTTTACCTCGCTTGGCAACATGAACTGGTCGGTATCCCCTGCCGCACCCATGGCCAGCCTGCCGGTGACCATCTACCAGTATGCCGGCGCGGCGTATGAAGACTGGACCGCGCTGGCGTGGACCGGGGCGCTGCTGATTACGGCAGGCATCCTTATGATCAACATAACCGTGCGGCTGGGGCTGGGACGTAACAGGAAATGAACATGACAGTGGCGGAAAAACAGCCGGTGCCAGCCGCGATTTCGGTGCGTAACCTCGATTTCTATTATGGCGCGAACCATGCGCTCAAGAATATCTCGATCGATTTCCCGCAGGGGCAGGTGACGGGCATGATCGGCCCGTCCGGGTGTGGCAAGTCCACGCTGCTGCGCGTCCTCAACCGCATGTATGACCTCTATCCCGGCCAGCGCGCGACGGGGGAAGTCATTTTTGACGGCTGCAACATTCTCGGCCCGAAGGTGAACCTGAACGTGCTGCGGGCACGGGTGGGCATGGTGTTCCAGAAGCCCACGCCGTTCCCCATGTCGATCTATGACAACATCGCCTTTGGCGTGCGGCTGCATGAACGCCTTGACCGTGCCGCCATGGATGCGCGGGTCGAGGATGTGCTCAAGCGCGTCGCCCTGTGGCCCGAGGTACGCGACAGGCTGCACGATTCGGCGGCCGCGCTGTCGGGCGGGCAGCAGCAGCGCCTGTGCATCGCACGGACCATCGCGACCCGGCCCGAAGTCGTCCTGCTTGATGAACCGACCAGTGCGCTCGATCCCGTGTCCACCGCCCGGATCGAGGAACTTCTGGATGAACTGAAGGCGGATTTCACCATCGCCATCGTGACCCACAACCTGCAGCAGGCCGCGCGCTGCGCCGATCAGGTGGCCTTTTTCTATATGGGGGAAGTGGTGGAAGTGGACAGCGCCGACCGCATGTTTACCGCCCCGCGCGAGAATCGCACGCAGGATTACATCACGGGCCGTTTCGGATAGGGCCGCATGCCTTACATTTTGTAGCAAGGTTTGCACACATTGAACACCTCCGCTGGTGTAGCGTTACGCTTACAGGCCTTGCATGATGACCGCGCGCCATGCAGGGTAGAAGGTAAGTTATAACAGGAGTAGACTAGGTCCCCATGATGAAGAAAATGATTCTGGCCGCCACGATCGTTGGCGGTATGGCTGCAGGTTTCTCCGGTCAGGCCGTCGCCGCGCACCACCATGCTCCCCCCCCGCCGCCGGGTGGCTGTGGCATGATGGGTGGTCCGGGTGGCCCCGGCGGTTTCGGCATGCCGTTCCTGGGGAACGTGCAGCTGACCTCCGCGCAGCACAAGAAGCTGAAGGCCATCCTGCAGGACAGCCATCCTGACTTCCGTGCCGACATGGAAAAGGAGCACCAGCTCCACAAGCAGATCCAGGACCTGCTGGTCGTGCCGGGCAAGGTTGATGAAGCCCAGATCGTCAGCCTTCAGCAGCAGATCACCGCGATTCATCAGCAGCATGAAGCCGGTCGCCTGCAGACGGCCATCCGCATCCATGACATCCTGACCACGGACCAGCTGAACCAGATCCGTGACACGCAGGACAAGGTTGCCAGCCTGCATGAGCAGCTGCGTGCGCTGACGGCCCCGCCGGCGCCCGAAGATGCCAAGAAGTAAGACGCCCTGCCTGCTTCATGCAGGCTGAGGGTCAGAAGGCGGCTGCCCGGCATGTCCGGGCAGCCGTTTTTTTATGCCTGTCCCGTAATGCTTGACATGGCTGGGGGCAGGGGATAAATCCCACCAACAATCAGGCACGTCACTTCGCGAGGGTTCGCGCAGTGGCGCGTCCTCTTTTGGGGAAATACGTTGTTCGAAACCCTGTCAGGCAAGCTTTCCGGTGTGTTCGATGGCCTCGCCAAGCGCGGAGCCCTGTCGGAAGCCGATGTTACGGAAGCCATGCGCGAGGTGCGTCTGGCCATGCTGGATGCCGACGTGGCGCTGCCTGTCGTCAAGGATTTCGTCAATAAGGTCCGTGAACGCGCTGTGGGGCACGAGGTGCTGGACAGCATCTCCCCCGGTCAGGCCGTCGCCAAGATCGTCAATGATGCGCTGATCGACGCACTGGGCGGCGCGGGCGCTGTTCCCCTCAACCTGAACGCGGCCCCGCCCGTGCCGATCCTGATGGTCGGCCTGCAGGGATCGGGCAAGACCACCACATCGGGCAAGATCGCGCGCCGTCTGGCGCAGCGTGAACGCAAGAAAGTGCTGCTGGCCAGCCTTGATACCCAGCGCCCCGCGGCCCAGTTGCAACTGGCGCAGCTGGCTGAACGCGCGGGTGTGGCGTCGCTTCCGATCATCGCGGGGCAGGCCCCGGTCCAGATCGCACAGCGTGCGATGGATACGGGACGGCGTGAGGGGTATGACATCGTCATCCTCGATACCGCCGGTCGCCTGTCGATCGACGAGGCGCTGATGGACGAGGTCCGCGCCATCCGTGCCGAGACCGATCCCGCCGAAACCCTGCTGGTGGTCGATGCCATGACCGGGCAGGACGCGGTCAATACTGCCAAGGCCTTTAACGAGGCCGTGGGCGTGACCGGCGTTGTCATGACCCGTATGGATGGCGATGCCCGCGGTGGCGCGGCCCTGTCCATGCGCGCGATCACGGGCGCGCCGATCAAGCTGACCGGTTCGGGTGAAAAGCTGGACGCGCTGGAGGAATTCCATCCCGAGCGCGTGGCCGGCCGTATCCTTGGCCTGGGCGATATCGCAGGCCTGGTGGAAAAGGCTGCCGATACCCTGGATCATGAGGAAAGCGAGAAGCTTGCCCTCAAGATGATGCAGGGCAAGTTCGATCTTGACGATTACGCGGCGCAGATCCGCCAGATCAACAAGATGGGCTCGATTTCCGGTATCCTCGGCATGCTGCCCGGCATGGGCAAGCTGAAGGATGCGCTGGGGGACAAGGAACTTGATACCTCCGTCCTCAAGCGCCATCAGGCCATCATTTCATCCATGACCCGCAAGGAGCGGCGTACGCCCTCCATCATCAAGGCGTCTCGCAAGAAGCGCATTGCCGCCGGGTCGGGCACGACCGTGCAGGAGATCAACCGTCTGCTCAAACAGTATGACGCGATGGCCTCCATGATGAAGCGGTTCAGCAAATTGGGGGTGAAGGGCCTGATGCGTCAGGGCCTGTCAGCCCTCATGCCCAATGGGGGGCGCCCCCCCGGTGGCGGCGGGCGTCCGCCGTTCGGCTGATCCCATAACGTCGTTTCCGTTTTCTCTTTTGTCTTTTTTCTGTCTGGAGAAGTCTTAAATGAGCCTCAAGATCCGTCTCGCCCGCGCCGGTGCGAAGAAGCGTCCCTACTACCACATCGTCGTGGCTGACAGCCGTTCCCCGCGTGATGGCCGCTTCATCGAGCGCGTTGGTTCCTACAACCCGATGCTGCCGTCCGACCACGCCGACCGCGTGCGTCTGGTTGCCGAGCGCATCACCCACTGGCTGTCCAACGGCGCGCTGCCGACCGACCGCGTGGCCCGTTTCCTGGGTAACGCAGGTCTGGCGCCGAAGCCGACCTGGAACGAGCAGCCCAAGAAGTCCGCGCCCAAGAAGCGTGCGCAGGAACGTGCCGCTGCCGCTGCTGAAGCAGCCGCAGCGTAAGGTTGCTGGCGCGATAGACAGGCAGGAAAGGCAGGCAGTCATCCCATGAACCGCGATCATGTCCTGATGGGTGTGGTGGGTCGTCCGCATGGCGTGCGGGGGCTGGTGCACGTGCACAGCTACACCGCCGTGGCGGAGGATCTGGCCACCTATGACGGGCTGGTCGATGACCTTGGTCGCCCGTGGCGGCTGTCATGGCATGGCAACGGCATCGCACGGCTGCATGACGCGGCGGGCCATGCCATTGACAGCCGCGAAGCCGCCCAGCAGATGGTCAACCGCAAGCTGTACGTGCCGCGCGCCAGCTTGCCCGAACCGGATGAGGACGAATTCTATTTCGCTGATCTGGTCGGGCTTGAAGCGCGCGAACAGGGCACGGACCGTGTGGTTGGCCGCGTGGCTGCCGTGCATGACTACGGCGCGGGCACCAGCCTTGAAATCGATGGCCCGGGTGGCAACATCCTGCTGCCATTTACCGAAGGCTGCGTGCCGGTGGTAAATGTCGGCGCGGGATGGATCGCCATCTGCCAGCCAGATGAGATCGAGGTTCCCATCGAATGCTTTCCTGGCACCGCAGGGCAGGGGGACGCACCATGACGTGGCAGGCGACGGCACTGACGCTGTTTCCCGACATGTTCCCGGGTACCTTGGGGCATTCACTGGCCGGACGCGCGCTGGAGCGTGGTATCTGGTCGGTGGAGGCGCGTGACATGCGCGACTACGGGTTGGGGCGGCATCGGGTTGTGGATGATACGCCGTTTGGCGGCGGGGCAGGCATGGTCATGCGCCCCGATGTCGTAGCGAGCGCGATTGCCGATATTGACCTTGCGGGACGACCGCTGGTCTATCCCACGCCGCGTGGACGGCGGCTGATGCAGGCGGATATCCGTCGGTATGCGGCGGGTCCGGGTGTCGTGGTGCTGTGTGGGCGGTACGAAGGGGTGGACGAGCGTGTGCTCGAAGCCTCGGGTGCCGAACAGGTCTCGATAGGGGATTATGTCCTGTCGGGCGGGGAAGTTGCGGCGACCGTGCTGCTGGATGCCTGCGTGCGGCTGCTGCCGGGCGTGATGGGATCGGGCGAAAGTGCTGTCGAGGAAAGCTTTTCCGACGGTCTGCTTGAATATCCGCTTTATACCAAGCCGGCACAATGGGACGGGCGCGACGTGCCCGAAGTCCTGCTGTCCGGTCATCATGCCGCGATCGCGAAATGGCGACGCGCGGCATCCGAGACGGTGACGCAGGCGCGTCGGCCGGACCTGTGGGCCGCCTACCAGGCGGGTACGGGTCAAGACATTTCCCGGACCGCAGGCCCCCGTGCCGATGCGGACCGGCTGAACTGAACATGAAATCCTATCGAACGAGGACCGGATCATGAACATCATCCAGAAGTATGAGGCGGAAGAGATCGCCCGCCTGACCGCCATCCGCGCCGTGCCGGAATTCGCACCGGGTGACACCGTGCGCGTCGGCGTGGAAGTGGTCGAAGGCACCCGCAAGCGCGTGCAGAACTACGAAGGCGTTGTGATCGCCCGCTCCAACAAGGGCCTGAACAGCAACTTCACCGTGCGCAAGATTTCCAACGGTGAAGGCGTGGAGCGTGTGTTCCCGCTGTATTCCCCCACCATTGCGGACATCACGGTTGTCCGTCGCGGCGTGGTCCGTCGCGCGAAGCTGTATTACCTGCGCGGCCGTCGCGGCAAGTCCGCCCGTATTGCCGAGCGCAAGCGTGAGGTTGCAGCACCTGCAGCCACCGCCGCAGCCGAGTAATACGCTGATCCTTCGCCCGTTTCCCGCCAGCATGGTGGAAACGGGCGAACCGTTTTCATGCAAGAATTCGTGGCTGCCCGTTGCGTGCGTATCCTGCGCGTGATGGCGGCCTGTTTCCGTCCGGGAGAGGAATATCAAGATGGCCCCGCGCACATTGTTCGACAAGATATGGGACAGCCATGTGGTCGAAACCCTTCCGGACAAGACGGCCATCCTCTACATCGACCGGCACCTTGTGCATGAAGTCACCAGCCCGCAGGCGTTCGAAGGGCTGCGCCTGAGCGGCCGCCGCCTGCGTCACCCCGATGCGACGATCGCGGTGGTGGACCACAACGTGCCCACTTCCGACCGCACCCTGCCGATCGAGGAAGCCGACAGCCGCAACCAGATCGAGACGCTGGAACGCAACGTCAGGGAATTCGGCGTGCCGTATTTTCCGCTGCTGTCCGCGCGTCAGGGCATCGTGCACGTTGTCGGGCCGGAGCAGGGCATCTCGCTGCCGGGCATGACCATCGTGTGTGGTGACAGCCACACCTCCACCCACGGTGCGCTGGGGGCACTGGCGTTCGGTATCGGCACGTCCGAGGTCGAGCATGTGATGGCAACCCAGACCATCCTGCAGAAGCCTGCAAAGAACATGAAGGTCGTGGTTGAGGGGCAGGTCGGCCCCGGCGTGACCGCCAAGGACATCATGCTGGCGATCATTGGCCATATCGGGACGGCGGGCGGCACGGGACATGTGATCGAATTCGCGGGGTCCGCCATCCGTGACCTCGACATGGCAGGCCGCATGACGATCTGCAACATGTCGATCGAGGCAGGCGCCCGCGCGGGACTGGTCGCGCCTGACGAGACCACGTTCGAATATGTCCGTGGCCGTCCCTTCGCGCCCAAGGGCGAGGCGTTCGACGAAGCTGTTGCCTACTGGAAGACGCTGGCATCCGACGAAGGGGCCCATTACGACCGTGTGGTGGAACTGCGCGCGGAAGATATCACGCCCGTGCTGACATGGGGCACCAGCCCTGAAACCGTCATTCCCGTGACCGGAAACGTGCCTGATCCGGCCAGTGAAGCCGATCCGTCGCGGCGCGCGCAGATGCAGCGCATGCTGGACTACATGGGGCTGGAAGCCGGGCAGAAGATCGCGGGTACGCCGGTCGATGTCGTGTTCATCGGATCGTGCACCAACAGCAGGATCGAGGACCTGCGCGCTGCTGCCAGCATTGCCGCAGGCCGCAAGGTCGCGCCGGGCGTGCGGGCGATGATCGTGCCCGGTTCGGGCATCGTGAAGGCGCAGGCGGAAGAGGAAGGGCTGGACAAGGTATTCCTTGAGGCCGGGTTTGAATGGCGTGAGGCCGGGTGTTCGATGTGCCTTGGCATGAATCCCGACCGGCTGACGCCAGGGCAGCGCTGCGCATCCACCTCCAATCGTAATTTCGAGGGCAGGCAGGGCCCCGGCGGTCGTACGCACCTGCTGTCCCCCGCCATGGCCGCTGCCGCTGCCGTGACCGGAACCCTGACTGATGTGCGGGAGCTGATCTGACAATGGATAAATTCACCGTCCTTACGGCCGTCGCCGCCCCCCTACCGGAAGAGAACATCGATACTGACAAGATCATTCCGGCGCGGTTCCTCAAGACCACCAAGCGTTCGGGTCTGGGCGTGCATGCGTTTGACAGCATGCGCTACCGGCCCGATGGCACGGAAAACCCTGATTTCGTGCTGAATCAGGAACCATACCGCAAGGCCGAGATCCTGATCACCTATGACAACCTTGGCTGCGGGTCGTCGCGTGAGCATGCGCCGTGGGCGCTGCTGGATTTTGGTATCCGCTGCGTGATCGCGCCGTCATTTGCCGATATTTTCAACAACAACTGTTTCAAGAATGGCATCCTGCCCATCGCCCTGCCGCGTGACGTGTGCACGCAGTTGATGGAGGAGGCCCGTCAGGGCGCCAATTCCCGCCTGACGGTTGATCTGGCGCGGCAGGTCATTGTCCGCCCTGACGGGCAGGAAGTGCCCTTTGATGTCGATCCGCTGCGCAGGCAGCTGCTGCTGGAAGGGCTGGATGATATTGGCCAGACGCTGCAGCATGAAAAGGCGATCACCACCTTTGAGCAGCGCCGTGCGAAAGCACAGCCGTGGATCCCGCATATCGTCCTTGACTGAGGGCGCGCGCCGCATCTCAGCAGACCGTTCATAAAACAGATTATCCGGATGGGAAACGTCATGTCCGCACCCAAGAAGCTCCTGATCCTGCCTGGCGATGGCATCGGCCCCGAAATCATGCGGGAGGCCCGGCGCATCATGGACTGGATGGCGCAGGCGCGTGGTATCCGTTTCGATATCAGTGAGGATCTGGTGGGCGGCGCGTCGCTGGCGGTGCATGGCCAGCCGATCACGCAGCAGGTGATTGATGCCGCACGCGCAGCGGACGCGGTCCTGTTCGGTTCGGTGGGTGACCCGAAATGGGCATCGGCCGGGTTTGACCGCCGGCCCGAAATCGCGATCCTGAATCTGCGTCAGGAACTGGGCCTGTTCGCCAACCTGCGCCCGGCCAAGGTGTTCGACTCGCTGGTGGATGCCAGCACGCTCAAGCCCGATGTCATTCGTGGCCTGGACATCATGATCGTGCGCGAGACGGTGGGCGGGATCTATTTCGGTACCCCGCGCGGGATCGAAACCCTGCCCGACGGGTCGCGTCGCGGCATCAATACCGAAGTCTATACCACGGCGGAAATCGAACGCGTGGCCCGCGTCGCCTTCGACCTGGCGCGTAAGCGTGACAACCGCGTGTGCTCGGTCGAAAAGTGCAACGTGATGGAAAGCGGCCTGCTGTGGAAAGAGGTGGTGACCGCGCTACATGACCGGGAATACAGTGATGTCGAACTGAGCCACATGCTGGCTGATAACTGCGCCATGCAGATGGTGCGCAACCCGCGGCAGTTTGATGTGATCGTGACGGGCAACCTGTTTGGTGATTTGCTGTCCGACCTTGCTTCCATGCTGACCGGCAGCCTTGGCATGCTGCCTTCGGCCACACTGGGCGCAAAGGGCGAGGATGGCCGCACGCCCGCGCTGTATGAACCGATCCATGGCAGCGCGCCCGATATCGCGGGGCAGGGCAAGGCGAACCCGCTGGCGCAGATCCTCTCGTTTGCCATGCTGCTGCGGTATTCGTTCGATATGCAGGAAGATGCCGCAATGATCGAGGCGGCGGTGTCCAATGTGCTGGACAGGGGACTGCGCACGCCGGACATCATGAGCGCGGGCAGGACGGAAGTGAACACTGCTGGAATGGGCGAAGCCGTGGTGGCCGAACTGGACAAGCTGAACAAGACGGCCTGACCTGTCCAGATTATTGCATGACTGTCGAAACGGGCTGACATGATATTCATGCTAGCCCGTTTTTGATTCCGGGGCTGTTAGTGCTCCGCAAAACAGACAGAAGTTTTTGGTGAAGCTTTTTTTAAAAAGCTTCGGAAGGCGCCACCTTCCTAAAAAAAGGTGGCATCCATAAACTTTCGCTTACAGGCCGGGTTTCAGCACATAGCCCTTGCCGCGCACCGTCTGCAGGAATCGTGGCTCACGCGGGTCGGGTTCGATCCGGCGGCGCAGGCGGGTGACCTGCACATCCACTGCGCGTTCCCCGATTTCTTCCATATCCAGCGTGGTTGCGATGTCGGTACGTGACAGGATTTCGTTGGGGTGGCGGGCAAGAACCGACAGCAATGCCGATTCGCCGCCCGTCAGGTGCACGATTCCCTGCGCGTTGGACAGCAGGCCCCGCACCGGGTCGAATTCCAGTTCCCCCAGCCGCACGATCCGCAGGTTGCTGCTGGGGGCAGGCGGGACGAAACGGCGCAGGTGCGCCTTGAGCCGCAGCAGCAGTTCGCGCGGTTCAAATGGTTTGGCCAGATAGTCATCGGCCCCGGCCTCCAGCCCGATGATCCGGTCTTCCGGCTCACCGCGCGCGGTCAGCAGCAGGATGGGGAAATGCAGCTTCTCCCGCCGCAGTTCGCGGGTCAGTTCCAGCCCGTTTTCCCCCGGCATGGTAATGTCCAGCACCAGCGCATCAGGCTGCATGAAGCCCAGGACCTGCCGCGCCTCCTGCGCGGAGGACGCCGCGCTGACACGGAATCCCTGCTCGCTCAGGTAACGCTGCAGCAGGCGGCGCAGGCGGGGATCATCATCCACGACCACCACATGTGCATCCACGATCATGCTGTCGTGGGGCAGGGAGGAGTCGCAGGCCGTCTGGATCATGGGGAACTCCGGTCGGGGTGGTGAAGGGCATCGGTGGATACGCCGGGGGCATCCGATTCGTCTATCAGCCCGTGCATGACGCGGCGAAAGCCGTCCACAGCCTTGCCGCCCGCGTTGCGGTACACACGCAGCAGAACCTCACGTTGCAGGGAAAACAGATGGTTTTCAATCTCGCTTCCCCGCGTGGTCAGGTGCAGCTGCCGCCGCCGCCTGTCCTGTGCCGCCGTTTCCTGCCGCACAAGGTCCATGGACAGCAGTTCGCCCAGTGCGCGGCTCATGCTCTGCTTGGTAATGCCCAGCGTATCCAGCAGCGCCCCCACCGCCATGCCGGGCTGGAGTGCTATGGCCTGCATAATGCGGTAATGCGCATGCCCCAGCCCATGCGCATGCAGCGCGTCGTCTATGATGGCCGTAAACGATCGGCAGGCAAGCATGAGCAGATCCTGCGCCTGGCGCATGTCCTCGTCGCGCAGGAACAGCAGTTCCACCCCCGCGCCAGCAGACGCGTGACGGGCGGATGGGGAGCGGACAGGGGGTGTCACGTCAGGCTGGTCCGGATCAGGCGATACGCCCGGTCAGCCGGTTGCGCAGCCGGGTGATGCGCCCGATTTCCGACAGGCGACGGTCAAGGAATTCCTCGACCGAGGCAGGATTGCCCCCGCGTGTCAGCCAGAACAGCAGGGTGGATATATAGACACCGCTGAGTGTCATGCGCTTGGTGACATAGGTGAACCCGGTGGAGGTATCCCCCGCCGCCTGCCAGATTGCGTTCACGCTGCGGCCCAGCGTGCGGGCGAGGACGCGGGCATGGGTCGGCACCATCAGCACCGCCAGCGCCTGCCGTATGGCGGCGCGGTGCGGGGCGGCGTGGTCCAGCCGGAACATTACGGCGGCGCGGACGCGGCGGCTGATCTTGCGGCTGCGGAAGCTGTTGGTCGCCGCCAGCATGTCCCGGTCCATGAGGTCAAAACACGATTCGGCCACCTGCGCCATGCCGTCGGGGAACAGCAGGTCCGCGTCTTCTCCCGCGCACTGGCGCAGCAGGGCGGTCGTCCATGGCTGGCTGCCCGCGCGCGGGTCCGCCAGAAAGCGGCGCAGTAGCGCGTCACCCTGTGGTGAGTTCTGGAGCGCGGGCGGTTCCAGCGCGGATGTCGCGGCGGCAACCAGTGCTGAAAGATTCATGGGCGCTCTCCGTAACGTGCCATTTCGCTATCAAATCCCATGCGGCCAAGGTCGGTCATACGCATGGGGTAGAGGATTCCGTTCAGGTGATCGTATTCATGCTGGAATACATTGGCCAAAAAGCCTGATGCAATGCCATGGGTTTCCTGCCCGTCCGCATTCGTGCCGCGCCAGGCGATGCGGCGGTACCGCGGCACCCACCCGCGCAGGCCGGGAATGGACAGGCAGCCTTCCATCCGGTCAACCATTTCATCATCCACCGGTTCCAGCACCGGATTGATCAGGGCCGCGGGCAGGCGGGGTGGATCGTCCTCGCCGCTGCTGCGGGTGGCGGGCACGCGATAGACGAACAGCCGCAGCCCCTGGTGCACCTGCGGGGCGGCCAGTCCCACGCCACCCGCGTCCAGCATGGTTTCGATCATGTCGGCCACCAGCGTGCGGATGGCGGGGGCCTGCGGGTCGGCAACCGGCTGTGCCGGCTGAAGAAGCACCGGATGGCCCATGCGGGCGATCTTGAGCAGCGTCATGGACACAAACACCCTTCCTGTTTCGGGGAACATGTATATGACAGCACAGGCGCGCAAAGCGGAGCACGAAAATCATTTGTTCCCGGAAGCGGGAATGATTTGTGTTGCCGGGCGCGAGTGTGATATAGGTGCGGCCCGTTTGGGAATCGCACGAAGGGAATGGCCTCGGGCGGACGTTCCCCAAGTTTCAGTTTCATGGATCATCCATACCGGATGGCAGATCAGGAGTTGACGACCCAGTGCAGGTTCTCGTTCGTGACAACAATGTTGATCAGGCCCTCAAGGCCCTCAAGAAGAAAATGCAGCGCGAAGGCATCTTCCGTGAAATGAAGCTGCGTCGTCATTATGAAAAGCCGTCAGAGCGCAAGGCGCGTGAGGCTGCCGAAGCCGTGCGTCGTGCCCGCAAGATGGAGCGCAAGCGTCTGGAGCGTGAAGGCTTCTAAGCCCTCCGTTATCGGAATTCGGGTCTGACCCGCAAAAAAGCCGGCACCTGCAGGGGAGCCGGTTTTTTTGTGTCCGCAGTCAGGGTAAAGCCATGGATATGGAGTCGTCGCCCCTTACCGAAAACATGCCGCCCCCGGCACAGGGATGGCGCAGGCTACGTGAGCGTTTGATCCGCCGGATCCTGCCGCGGTCCCTGCTGGGGCGTATGCTGCTGATCGGGTTCATTCCCATGCTGGCCACGCAGGCCATTTCGCTGGAACTGTTTTACGGGAATTACCTGCAGATCGTCTCCCGCCGCCTGTCGGGTGACATGGCCACCACCATTTCCCTGACGCTGGACCTGCTGGAACGCTACCCATCCCCCGCCGACCGGCGATGGATACTGGAAGATGCCGGCCGCCGCTCCGGCCTGGTGATGACATTGCACGAAGGCGCAAGCCTGAACCGCAGCGGGTCCAACCATGTGCTTGGCCCCATCGATGACGACCTGGTGCGTGACCTGCGGGCGACCGTGCGCTGGCCCACTTTCGTGGACTGGAAGCAGGCACGTCATCGCGTGGTGATTGGCGTGCAGACACCCATCGGAGTGCTGCAGGTTGTGGCCCCGCGCAAACGGCTGGACGTGGCGCCTGTATGGCTGTTCGTGGCGTGGGCGTCGGGCAGTGCGCTGGTACTGTTTCTGATCGCGGCACTGTTCATGCGCAACCAGGTGCGGGCCATCCGCAGGCTGGCACGGGCGGCGCAACTGTTCGGACTGGGGCGCGACACCGTGCCCATCGTGCCCGAGGGCGCGCAGGAAATCCGCAAGGCGGCGATTGCCTTCAACCGCATGCGTGACCGTATCAATCGTTTTGTGGAACAGCGCACGACCGTTCTGGCCGGTGTATCGCATGACCTGCGCACGCCACTGACACGGCTGCGCCTGTCACTGGCCATGCTGCCGCGTACGGGCATGGTCAACGCTGCCGACCTGCAGCCCGATATTGCCGACATGATCGGGGATATCGTGGAAATGGAGCATATGATCGAGGGATATCTGTCCTTCGCGCGGGGGGAGGGGGCGGAGAAGCCTGCCACGATCCGCGTGGAGGACCTGTTCGATGAAATCGTAATCGCCCTGCGCCGGATGGGCGCGCGGGCCGGGACCGGTGCCATCACGCCCCCGGATCTGACCGTAACCGGGCGGGGCAACGCGCTGCGTCGTGTCCTGAACAATGTGGTGGAAAATGCCCGCAGGCATGCGACCTATATCGAACTGTCAGCCGAGCGCGGGCGCAGGGAAGTCTTCCTGTATATCGATGACAACGGGTGTGGCGTGGAGGAATCGCGGCGCGAAAGCGTGTTCCGTCCGTTCGAAAGCGGCAATGAAGGTGGGACCGGGCTTGGACTTGCGATCGCGCGCGACATCATTCACGCCCATGGCGGCCATATCGGTCTGGAGGCCGGGCCGCTGGGCGGCGCACGGGTCAGGATTGTCCTGCCGACCTGAAGGGGGCGGCAGGTCAGGCCAGATGATCAGGGCAGGGTGTTGCCCGACCCGCCATGGCCGGGGCCGCCGTTCATGCTGTTCATCGGGCCGGTGCTGCCGCCGTAGGTGCTGCTCATCTGGCTGAGGGGGTTGTAACGGCCCACATTGCCCAGGATCTGCTGCATGATGTTGATCTTGGTGCCCGGCGTGGGGGTCTTGCCCGGCGCCATGGAGACGTAGCGGGCGTCATCCTTGTGCAGGGTACGCAGGTTGCGCAGGATGCCGTCCTGGTCAAACGTCAGCACCACCACTTCCTGCCTGCGCACGCGGGGGAAGCTGATCGGGACGATGACCTGCTTCATGGAGACATACAGCCATGTATTGTCATCGAATGTGGCACGCCCGGTGGGGGAACCCATCGCATCCATCACGTCGGAGCGCGTGGTCTCGCCAATTTTCAGTTTGTTGTAATCATCCGCTTCCACCAGGGAGCCACGCTGGATGGTGCTGGGCTTGAAGACCGAACACCCCGACAGCGCAATTCCTGCCCCGATGACAGCGCATGAAAACAGGCGTAATGAACGCGAACGGGGCGGAGTGTCCTGTGGTGACCTCATGGTCCGGAAAATATCCTGAAATAAGGGCATGGCGTAAAAAGCGGTTCGTCTTTCCGGTGCCCGATTGGGAAAATGAAGTCAATCACAGATCGTCCCGGCGGTGGAAAAACACGAAAGACAGGGCCATATTTCCACACAGGCGGGCACCAGGGTGCAGGCCCCGTGAACAGACGCGCAGGAGTAGTATGAATGGATGCAGAATTTTCCCGCCCGCTTGCCGTGGGCCGCATCCCGGCCCGTGGCATGGAAACGGTGGTCGAGGCATCGGATGAGGAATGCCGCAGGCTGGCCCGCCGGTTCGGGATACCCGGCCTGCGCGACCTGTCCTGCCGGTACCGGCTAGCGCCGGGACAGGATGGGGAGGTACTGGCCGAAGGCTGGCTGACCGCGCATGTGACACAGGAATGTGTCGTAAGCCTGGAGGCGTTCGAGGACGTGCTGGCGGAATCGTTCACCGTGCGCTGCATCCCCGCGGAGCGTTTCCGCGAGGATGATGAAATCGATCCCTTTTCCATCGATGAAGTCCCCTATGACCGCGACAGCATCGACCTTGGCGAACTTGCGGTGGAAGAGCTTTCGCTGGCGCTGGATCCGTACCCGCACAAGCCGGGATGCGAGATTCCGGCCGAATTTGCGGGCAGTGAAGACGCCGAACCCGAAGAAACCGTGCGCAGGCAGCCTTTTTCCGCTCTGGCCGAGTTGAAAAAAAAGCAGAACTGACGCAAAGGAAGGGGCAGGAACGGGGGGCGCGGGTTTTTGCGTCTTGCGCATCATCACTTGCGCAAGTGCAAATGATCTGTTAGAGCGCCCCCCTCAATTATTGATAACTGACCGGTGTATCGCCACGATGGTGTGCCTGCCGGTTGTGATCCAGATCGGAGGGGCCCAGGCCCATGGCTGTACCCAAGAGAAAAACCTCGCCGTCCCGTCGTGGCATGCGCCGCAGCCACGCGGCACTCAGCGTTCCGGCACATGCGGAATGCTCCAACTGTGGCGAACTGAAGCGCCCGCATCACGTCTGCAGCCACTGCGGACATTATGACGGCCGTGAAGTCGCATCTGCCGGCAAGGCACTGAAGACGGCGGTCCGCGCCTGATAACAGGACGCTGCTGGCGTCATTACCCGGCAAAGGCGCAGTTCGCATGGACTGCGCCGATGGGCGTGCCTGAGGCCGTCCTGTCCGGGTCGCGCTGGGGCGGGGACATGCCAAAGTGTACGTCCCCGATCTTGCGCGTTCCTTCCTTACCCGGCACAAGACGAGCATGAGCGAGACAGGTTCCTCCTTTTCCGAGACTGGGTCCTATACCCTGGCCATAGATGGCATGGGTGGGGATGGTGGTCCGGAAGTTGTGGTGGCCGGACTGGCGATTGCGGCAGACCGACATCCTTCGGCCAGGATTCTTCTGGTGGGGGATGAGGCAAAGTTGTCCGGCCTTCTGAGCCGCCATCCACGCGCGGCCGCCATCTGCACAATCCTTCCGGCCGGTTCGGCAATTCCCATGGACATGAAGCCCACGGCGGCGTTGCGCGTGCGCGATTCCTCCATGCGGCTGGCCATGGACGCGGTGGCCAAAGGGGCCGCGCAGGGTGTCGTATCCGCCGGGAACAGCGGGGCGATGCTGGCGCTGGCCAAGATCGTGGTCAAGACACTCCCCGGCATAAGCCGCCCGGCCATGGCGGCACTCAGCCCCACGACACGCGGCGACGTGGTCATGCTCGACCTCGGCGCGAACGTATCGTGCGACTGGCGCAACCTTGTGGAATTCGCCGTCATGGGCGAAGCCTTCGCCAAGGCGGTGTTGGGCCTGCCCGCACCGACGATCGGACTGCTGAATGTCGGGTCGGAAGAACTGAAGGGCGATGAACGCCTGCGCCAGGCGGCCGAAGTGCTGCGGGGCAGCGCGCTGGCCGGACAGTTCCACGGCTTTGTCGAAGGTCATGACATTACGGCGGGTACGACCGACGTGGTGGTGACCGACGGCTTTACCGGCAACGTGGCCCTGAAAACCGGGGAAGGCGCGCTGAAGATGGCGTTCACCCTCCTGCGGCAGGTCTTTACGTCCAGCCTGCTGGGCCGGATCGGTTATCTGCTGGTCCGTCCGGGACTGGAGCGGATGAAGGAATGGCTGGACCCGCGCCGGTACAATGGTGCGGTGTTCGTCGGCCTGAATGGTGTTGTGGTCAAGTCACATGGCGGCACGGATGCCGAAGGGTTCGCCGCTGCGGTCGATGTGGCAATGGACATGGTCATGCACCGCTTTACGGATGGCATACGTGACCGCCTTGCGCATATGGAAAACCTGACATCCGTCAAGGTGACCCCAGACCCGCAGCAGGCGGTGGCTGCATCCTGACCCTGTAACATCCGGTATGGGGCAGGCTGCCATGGCTGATCCCACCCGTGCATGTGAGATGATATTGGTGGAAAAACAGGCATGACGGCGAAACGCTCGCTTCTGTCCGGATTCGGTGGTTACCTGCCCGAGCGGATCGTGACCAATGATGAACTGGCGTCCCGGCTCGATACATCCGATGAATGGATCCGGGGGCGTACCGGCATCGGCCAACGCCATATCGCCGGTGAAAACGATACCGCCGTTTCCATGGCGGCGCAGGCCGCGCGCCGGGCGCTGGATTACGCTGGTGCAGCACCAGACGATGTTGACGCCATCATTGTCGCGACCAGCACGCCTGATCAGGCATTCCCCTCGACCGCCGTGCGCGTGCAGGCCGAACTGGGCATGACGTCCGGATTCGGCTTTGACCTTGCAGCAGCATGCTCGGGCTTCATCTATGCGCTGTCCATGGCCGATTCGCTGATTCGCAGCGGCCAGGCCCGTTCAGCGCTGGTGATCGGCAGCGAAGTCTATTCGCGTATCCTCGACTGGTCGGACCGTGGAACATGCGTGCTGTTTGGTGACGGTGCCGGGGCTGCCTTCCTGACCGCCGCCGGACCGGATGACGGGGATGCGGGCATCCTGTCCACCCACCTGCATTCGGACGGGCAGTATGGCGACCTGCTGTATGTCGATGGCGCCACGGGGCAGCATGACAGGCCCGCCCATTTGCGCATGCAGGGGCGCGATGTGTTCCGTCATGCGGTGGGCAAGCTATCCGCTTCGGTTGATGAGGCGCTGGCGGCGAATAACCTGAGCCATGCGGATGTGAACTGGCTTGTGCCGCATCAGGCCAACCTGCGCATCATTGACGGCGTGGCGCGCAAGCTTGCGCTGCCGGCGGAACGGGTGGTGGTGACGGTGGACCGGCATGCCAATACATCGGCCGCATCCATTCCCCTGGCGCTGAACGAAGCCGTGCGGGACGGGCGCATACGTAAGGGTGACCTTGTGCTGATGGAAGCGCTGGGTGGCGGACTGACATGGGGTTCGGCACTGGCGCGGCTGTAATGTCGTTTCGGTACCACATTGAAATGGATGCGCAATAAACCGCCTGCGCACTGAATACATTCAATTGACGATGATGGCGCTCATGCATAACGTTTACGCATGAGCACCGTGACACGCGCCACTCTGGCAGAACAGATATATGATCAGGTCGGGCTGTCCCGCCATGAATCCGCCGATATTCTGGAAGATATTCTGGAACGGATGGCACGGACACTTGAAACCGGCGATACCTTGAAAATAAGCGGGTTTGGCACGTTCTCTGTCCGGCAGAAGGGGCAGCGCACGGGCCGTAACCCGAAAACAGGGGTGGAAGTGCCGATTCTTCCGCGTTCTGTTCTGGTGTTTCGCCCCAGCCAGCTGCTTCGTGCCCATGTCAATGGACAGTCCGGTGGGGAAGGCCCGCCGGAAGGAGACGATGAATGAGCACGCAGCACGAAGCGCCAGCCGAAACCGTGTCAACGCAGGCCATGACGCAGCCGGATACGGACAGCCTGCCCATTTACGAGGTCGCGCGTGAACTCGGGCTGGCCCAGCATGTCATGCGCATGTGGGAATCCCGTTTCCCGCAGTTGCGTCCGCTGCGGGGGCAGGGTGGACGGCGGTACTATCGCCCGCATGATATCGCGGTGCTGCGGCGGATTGCCGACCTGCTGTATGTCCGTAAGCTGTCTGTTGCGCAGGCGCAGGCGGAACTGGGGCAGGACGCGGCCCTGGCTGCGGAACCTTCACCCGTGATCGATGCCGCACCCGCGGCCCCGGTCGCGCCGGAAGTCGCCCCTGCGCATGTCGCGGCAGAGATACCGGTCACGCCGGTTCCGCCGGTAGAGCAGGCACAGGGGGAAGAACCTGTCGCCGGAGACACCCCGGCGCAGCCGGAGCACGCGCCCCCGGCGACCATGACTGTCGAACAGGTCACGATTATCGAAGAAACTGTCGGGACCATACAGGTGCCGGACGCCGCTGCCCCGGTTCATGAAGTCTCGCAGGATACGGCACCGGTGGATGACGCGCCCCCGATCGCTGCTGCGTCCGAAGATGCTGCGATGTCGGATGACGATGCGACGGATGAAGACGAAATGCCGCTTGAGCAGATCGTCATGATCGAACTGGAACGCCTGCAGGGGGAAAACGCCATGCTGCGTGAAAGCCTGCGTGGCGTGCTGGTGGAACTGCAGGCCCTGCGTGAGATGGTGCCTGTCTGATTTATCCGGTTTTTTTCATTTTTGCGCATATCGTGGCTTGCCGTCCCCTAACTGGCCTGCTACACCCTGCGCATCGCAGACAGGCGGGCAGTAGCGCAGCCTGGTAGCGCATCAGTCTGGGGGACTGGGGGTCGTGGGTTCGAATCCCGCCTGCCCGATATCCCTGTCTGCGATAAAAAATTATGGGCGATCGCCACGATTGAAGCACCTGAAACCAGGTGCTTTTTTTGTATCTTCCGTTCGCCTGTGCGTCAGTACCGTGCGCGGCTCCAGTTCAGCCACAGCATGTGCAGCACTGCCATGATGGCAGGCCCGACAAATAGTCCCAGCAGGTTCCAGCTTTCCGCGCCGCCCAGAATGCCGGTCAGCACCCACAGGAAGGGAAGCTGGGTTGCTCCGCCAATCAGGGCAGGGCGCACCAGGTGGTCCGCCAGCAGGATCACGGCAATCCCGAACAGGATGATGGCAATGGCCGTCAGCACCGCCCCGGTATTGATCACCAGCATCAGGGCGACGGCGCTGATGGCGATCAGGGCGCAGAAGGGGATCATGGCCGCAATGGCGGTTATCACGCCAAACAGGAAGGGGTGGGGCGCACCTGCGACCAGATAGGCAAGGCCCATCAGCATGCCTTCGCCAATTCCCACCAGTACCAGCCCCGATACCGAACCATGGACGGATGCGATAATCTGTAATGCAATCCGTTCGCCCCTTTTGCCAAAGGCGCGACGGGAGACGTTCAGGGACTGGCGGATGACCGAATCCCCGTCCTTGAGCAGGAAAAACAGTGTCAGGATGGCAAAGGTGAACAGCAGCACCCGATGCAGCACCTGTGATCCAAGCTGCTGGGTGACCTTCATGCTCTGCCCGATATTCATCGACCCGAGAAGGGCGGACACATCGGCAGGGTTTTTCAGGTGATCGTTCCACCATGCCTCGACTGTCTGCCGCCCATAGGGCAGGTGACTGACCCATGGCGGAAGGGGAATGCCCGAATGCCGCGCATCATTAAGCAACCTGAGCACGCTTTCTGCCTCGCGTCCCGCCTCAAGTCCGAACAGGGCCAGTGGCCCCAGGAAAATAAGGGCGATCGCCAGCGTGAACACGACAGGCAGCAGCGTGCGGTGGGCACGCGAATGCCACCGCGTGCGGGCACGCACATAAAGCGGCCATGACGCGATGGCGAATATGCAGCCCCAGATCAGCGATGGCAGGAACCCGCGTACGGTGTACAGCGCCAGCAGCACGAAAAACAGTGCCAGCCCCGCGCGCGCCATGCGCTGCGTGCGCTGGGTTGCGCTGAATGACCGGAAGGTTTGCATCGTGGATGCAGGATCCACGCGGCGGCCCGGCATGGGGGTGCCTGCCTGATCCTGATCCGCGTTGTAGGGATCCGTCATGGTCATTCCTCTGGAAAACGGGCTCGTGTCAGCAAAGACATTAATCCTATGTCGGCGGCGTCGTTTCAACGGCCCATAGGGCAAAAGCGTGAATCAGGGCGGCTTCTTTCAGGGAATCGAACCGGCCTGTCGCCCCGCGGTGTCCTGCTTCCATGTTCGTGCGCAGCATGATGGGCCGGTCCGACCGGTTGTTATCCCGCAGGCGGGCAACCCATTTCGCCGGTTCCCAGTAGGTGACACGCGGATCGGTCAGGCCGCCCATGGCCAGGATGGCGGGATAGGCGCGGGGGGCCACCTGTTCATACGCGGCATAGCTGGCGATCAGGTCATAGGCATCCGCGTCTTCCAGCGGATTGCCCCATTCGGGCCATTCCGGCGGTGTCAGGGGCAGGGTGTCGTCGGACATGGTATTCAGTTCATCCACGAACGGTACTACCGCGACGATGCCTGCGAACAGGTCGGGCCGCATGTTGGCGATTGCGCCCATTACCATACCGCCAGCCGACCGGCCGTCCGCCACGATCCGGCCCGGCGCGCCGAAGCCCGCATCGGTCAGGGATGTGGCACAGGCGATGAAATCGCTGAAGGTATTGGGCTTGTTGCGTCCCCGACCGCCCAGGAACCAGTTCCACCCCTTTTCCGACCCGCCGCGCACATGGGCAATGGCATAGAACCATCCCCGGTCCACAAGGCTGAGCACGCGGGTGGAGAAGACCGGGTCAATCGCGTGACCATATGATCCGTAACCATACAGCAGCAGCGGGGCGGAGCCGTCTATGGGGGTATCATGGCGCCCCAGCACGGTGACGGGCACCTGCTCGCCATCCGGCGCCTGCGCGCTCAGGCGCCAGCAGCGGTACTGCGCCGGATCATGGCCCGAGGGAACGGACTGCTGCTTGAGCAGGCGGTCCGCGCACGTCATCATGTCCTGTGCATGCCACTGCCGTGGCGTGGTGGGGGACTGGTAAATATAGCGCAGTTCGGTCGTGTCGTATTCATAGCCGCCTGCGAATGTCAGGTCATAGGCGGCCTCATCCGGCTCCAGCGCATGGGTGTGGCCGTCAAGGTCGCGAATGACGATGCGCGTGTTCGCATCCCGTCGTTCCCGCCATGCAATATGGCCCGACCAGACCATGCAGTCAGTAATGTAGCGACCCGGTTCATGCCCGATCAGGTCACGCCAGTTCTCGCGCCCCGGCGCGCTGTCGGGCGTGGTCATGATCTTGAAGTCATATGCGCCATCGGCATTGGTCAGGATGATGAAGTGGTCGCCCTGATGGTACAGTCCGTACATCAGCCCGGTCTGGCGCGGGGCAGCGCAGGCGGGTGCGGCCTTCGGGTCGTGGCCGGGAACCAGCCAGGATTCGGATGTATCGTGGTTGCCAGTGGAAATGATGATCCAGCCACCCGAACGCGTCGCGTCCACGCCCACGAAGAAACCTGGGTCAGGTTCTTCGTATACCAGCGTATCCGTATCCTCCCCGATGCGGCGGCGATAGACCCGGGCCGGGCGGCCATGTTCATCCCGCCAGACCCAGAACAGGAAGCTGCTGTCGGGAGAAAAGACAAAGGCCCCGCTGCAGTTGTCCACGGGGGGCAGGGCGGTTGCGTCCGTACTGGCGAGGCGGCGGAGGTGGATGCGATAGATTTCGGACCCCTGCGTGTCCTCGGCATAGGCGAACAGGGCATGGTCGGGGCTGTGGCTGGTGGTGGCGACGGCGTAATAGTCATGACCGCTGGCCGCCGCGTTGACATCCAGCAGTACCTCTTCCGCCTGTGGCTGGCCCACGGGGTAGCGTGTGTAGACGGGATACTGCGCGCCAGGGGCATAGCCGGTCTGGTAGAAGAATGGCCCGTGGGGGACGGCGGGATAGGTATCGTCAGGCTGTATCCGGCCCTTCATTTCCGCTACAAGCTGTTCCTGCAGCGTGTCCGTGCCCGACAGGACGGACTGCGTATAGGCGTTTTCCGCACGCAGGTGTTCGGCAATGTCAGGACGCAGCAAGGAGGGATCGCGCAGCACGTTCTGCCAGTTGTCGTCCTTCATCCACGCATATTCATCCTGACGCGTGCGGCCAAGCTGCGTGATGGTGCGGGGTATCTTGCGGGCAACGGGGGGAAGGGTCATCGCATGGTCCTTGCGCGGGCGGTGGCTCAGTCGGGTTTCGGGGCGTGCCAGCCCGTCAGGCCGCGGCGCAGGCGCTGGCCTTCGGGGGTGGCAGGATCGATCATGCCCGTGCGCAGGAACAGGTCGATCAGCACAAGGTTCACGTTGAACTTGAACTCATCGGTATCGCGGACCAGCGCATAGGCCTCCTCCAGCGGGATCAGGCGGAATTCCTCCACCTCCCCATCGGCGGGGGTGGGGACGAAATTGGCTGGCAGTTCCAGTTCGAAACAGTGCAGCACGTCACGGCGCAGCCCCTCGGGCCGGTCCAGCGCGTAGCGGATGTCCGCCGTGGCACGGGCATGGGCCACCAGTTCGGGCGGCAGGCTGGCTTCCTCCGCCGCTTCCTTGATCAGGGCCTGTGCCGCCGTGTGGCCCGCCGGGATGCCGCCTGCAACCAGATGGTCCAGCTTGCCGGGGTCGAGGCGTTTGGTCATTGACCGCCGCGCGATCCACAGGTGCAGCCCATCAGGCCGCCGTACAAGTCCGTTAAGGTGCACGCCCGCCGCCATAAGGCCAAACAGCGGCAGCGCCCCGCGGTCAATGCGTGCCACGGGCGGCAGGGCCATGTCGGTCCAGACGTCAAACAGTTCGTGGTGGGAGCGGTAGGCACCTTCGCGGGCCATGGCCTCGCCCACCTGTTCCAGCCGGGCGGGGTCGGGCAGCGTGACGACGTGTCCCGCATGCGTCATGCCATGGCGCAGCAGGACCGGCAGCAGGTCGGGCTGCACCCATCCGGCGGGCTGCGTGCCCAGCCGGAATTCCAGCCGCCCGCCGGGCAGCACCGCCGTGTTGCAGGCGGCGATATGACGAAAAAAACCATCGAGGTTACGTGACATGATCCATCCCTGTCCTTCGGGCCATGGCTGGCATACCGGCTGCCCCATGGGCTGACAATCCTCCGGATGTCCCGCAATGGCGGGAGATATGGGTTGCAAAACCCGTAACGTATGCCACATGGCGTTCATATGGCTGTTTCCGACAAGACCCGGCATGACCCGCCGGAACGTTCCGCCGCCGCGACCCTGCGCGGCCTTCTGCCCTATCTGTGGCCCCGGCATGACCCGCGCACACGCCTGCGGGTGGTGGGCGTATGCATCCTGCTGATCGCGGCCAAGGTCGCCACCATTGGCGTGCCCTATGCCTACAGCCGGGTGATCGACGCCCTGCAGCCTGCGGCGGGGCGGGCAGCCATGATGCCGCTGGTGCTGATCGTGGGGTACGGCCTGCTGCGCATGGCGGCGGCGGGACTGGGGGAACTGCGTGATGCGCTGTTTGCCCCGCTGCGCTACCGCATAAGCCGGATCGCGGCCATGCGCAGCTTCACGCACATGCACCAGCTTTCGCTGCGTTTTCACCTCAACCGCCAGTCGGGTGGAGTGACGCGGGCGATCGCACGCGGGACGGAAGCGATCGAGACCCTGCTGCGTGTGGGGGTGTTCAACGTGGCGCCGACCCTGATCGAGGCGTTGATGGTCATTGTCGTGATCTGGCGGCTGTTCGACTGGCGGTACGCGGTGGTGATGCTGGTGGCGGTGGCGGCGTACGTGCTGTTCACCATCAAGTTCACGTCGTGGCGGATCGGGCTGCGGCGCCAGATGAACGACATCAACAGCGAAGCAAGCTGGAAGGCGCTGGACAGCCTGCTGAATTACGAGACGGTCAAGTATTTCGGCAATGAGGAACACGAACGCAGGCGCTACGAGGACGCCCAGCGACGCTACGAGACCGCTGCCGTCCGTACCCAGATCTCGCTCAACGGGCTCAATTTCGGACAGGCCGCGATCATCGCCACGGCCCTGATCATCGTCATGCTCATGGCCGGGCGAGATGTGGAGGCAGGGCGCATGACGGTGGGGCATTTCGTGCTGGTCAACACCTATCTCATGCAGCTTTACCTGCCGCTGAACTTCCTGGGCAGCGTGTATTCCTCGCTGCGCAATTCGCTGGTGGACCTTGAACACATGTTCGCCCTGATGGATGAACAGGCCGACATTACCGATGCCAGGGACGCGCTGGACCTGCCCGCGCGGCTGGATGAAGCACCTGCGGCCGACATCCGTTTCGAGGACGTGCATTTCAGCTACCGCCCCGACCGCGAGATCCTGCGCGGGATCAGCTTCCATGTCCCTGCGGGCCACAGGGTGGCCATTGTCGGGCCGACGGGGGCGGGCAAGTCCACGATCAGCCGCCTGCTGTTCCGGTTCTATGACGTGACATCGGGCCGGATCCTGATCGACGGGCATGACATACGTGATTATTCGCAGGCGGCCCTGCGCGGGGCCGTGGGCGTCGTGCCGCAGGACACCATCCTGTTCAATGATACGATCGGCTACAACATCGCCTATGGCCGCCTGGGCGCCACGCAGGCGGAGGTGGAGCAGGCGGCGAAACTGGCCTGCATCCATGATTTCATCATGACCCTGCCCGAAGGCTACGCCACCCGGGTGGGCGAACGCGGGCTGAAGCTGTCGGGGGGTGAAAAGCAGCGCGTGGCGATCGCGCGCACCATCCTGAAGAATCCTCGTGTCCTGCTGCTGGATGAGGCGACGAGCGCGCTCGATACCCGCACCGAGCAGGACATCCAGACCGCCCTGCATACGGTGGCCGCCAACCGCACGACCATCATCATCGCCCACCGGCTGTCCACCATTGTCGATGTGGATGAAATCCTTGTGATGGGGCAGGGGCGGATACTGGAGCGCGGTACCCACCGCGCCCTGCTGGAACGCGGCGGCCTGTATGCCGAAATGTGGGCGATACAGGCCGAGGAAGACGCCGCCGGGGCCTGATCCGCCCCCACGCAATAATGGTGTGTGCATGCCCGTCCCGCACTGGTCAGCGGCGGCAAGGAAGTACATATCAGGAAGAACGCTAGAAGGAGCCGTGACATGACGGACACGAACAACCAGCCCCCCGAAGGGGACGCGATCCCCCCCGAACTGAGCCATTGCGGCGCGGTGGTGGACAAGGCCATCGAATACATGCTGGGTGAAAACCTGCCGCCGGTGGCCATTGCCTCCGCGCTGCTGGGCGGGTCACTGGGGCTGCTGTCGCGCACCATGGGGCGCGAGACCATGCAGGCCATGCTGGAAAACGCGCTGCACAGCGTGCAGGCGGGCGAACTGCACCCCGACCACGACCAGAAGGCAGGTTGAGCCAGCAGGGGGAAAGTGGGGGCGAAAAGTCACGCTTTGCCCCCCATGCCGGACAAAAAACGCCGAATCATGCTTATGCATCTTGACTGTTGGCGGTGGTTTGGCGATAAGCCGCGCCTAATCTAGACGATCCTTGCCGGGCATTTATGCCTCGGCCACAGCTATATCCGAGGATGATAAAATGTCTCGCCGCTGCCAGATCACAGGCAAGGGCGTGCTGACGGGCAACAACGTCAGCCACGCCAACAACAAGTCCCGTCGCCGCTTCCTGCCCAACCTGCAGGAAACCTCCCTGCTGTCCGATATCCTCGGCACGGCGGTTCCCATGCGCATGACCACCAACGGCATCCGCACGGTCGAGCACAATGGCGGCCTGGACTCGTTCCTGCTGTCCACCCCGAACCGCAAGCTGACGCCGGAAGCCCTGACGGTGAAGCGCCGCATCCTGCGCGTTCAGGAAAAGAAGGCCGCAGTCGCCTGATACGCGACCGGGCCGTCCGCCGCCCCGCATGCGGGGTGGTGGCGGCCCGTCTGTCGTAGATAAAGCCTGACTGAGGTCTGGTGCATTGTTCCGCTGTGCCGGTCTGCGTCGTCCATGTTGAAAGAGACTGAGGGCGGAAGCAGCTTACGGTTCCGGCAGGCGCGAAAGGGAAGGGTTCCCGTTCGCGCCCGTGTTGTCTTGTGGAGGTTCCCCCGTGTCCGCCAAGTCTGATCTGTCCCTGATTCGCAATATCGGTATTACCGCGCACATCGATGCCGGCAAGACCACCACCACCGAGCGTATCCTGTACTACACCGGTGTGTCCCATAAGATCGGTGAGGTGCACGAGGGCAACACCACCACCGACTACATGGCGCAGGAGCGTGAGCGCGGCATCACGATCACCTCGGCTGCCGTGACGTGTGAGTGGGAAGGCCACCGCATCAACATCATCGACACCCCGGGCCACATTGACTTCAACATCGAAGTCAACCGTTCGCTGCGTGTGCTCGATGGCGCGATCTTCATCATCGAAGGCGTGGCCGGCGTGCAGCCGCAGTCCGAGACCAACTGGCGTCTGGCTGACCGCTACAACGTGCCCCGCATCATCTTCATCAACAAGCTGGACCGTACCGGCGCCGACTTCTACTACGCCTTCAGCACCCTGAAGGAGAAGCTGGACATCGTCGCGATCCCGCTGCAGCTGCCCATCGGCGCCGAAGAAAACTTCGTCGGTGTGGTCGACCTGATCGAGATGCGCGCCATCGTCTGGGAAGGTGGTGAGCTGGGTGCGAAGTTCCATTACGAGGAAATCCCCGACGACCTGAAGGAAAAGGCCGCCGAAGCGCGCCAGAACCTTCTGGACACCGCGCTGTCCGTTGATGACGCGGCGATGGAAGAATACTTCGACAAGGGCGACGTGGACGTTGCGACGCTGAAGCGCTGCATCAAGAAGGGCACCATCAAGGGTGATTTCCGTCCCGTGCTGTGCGGCACCGCGTTCAAGAACAAGGGCGTGCAGCCCCTGCTTGACGCCGTCATCGACTTCCTGCCCGCGCCGGACGACGTGGAAGGCATCCGCATCGCCCCGCCGGAAGATGAGGAAGTTGACGAAAACAAGCTGCCGATCATCCCGGTTGATCCGGATGGCAAGTTTGCCGGCCTGGCCTTCAAGATCATCAACGACAAGTATGGCACGCTGACCTTCGTGCGCGTCTATCGTGGCGTCCTGCGCACCGGTGACACCGTGCTGAACACCACGAAGGGCCACAAGGAACGTATCGGTCGTATCTTCCAGATGCACGCTGACAAGCGTGAGGAACTGAAGGAAGTGCACGCTGGTGACATCGCTGCCTTCGTGGGCCTGAAGGACACGCAGACGGGTGATACGCTGGCCGATTCGTCTGATCCGGTCGTGCTGGAACGCATGAGCTTCCCGATCCCGGTCATCGACATCTCCGTCGAGCCGAAGACGAAGGATGCGGTCGAGAAGATGACGCTGGCGCTGCAGAAACTGTCCGGTGAAGATCCCTCGCTGCGTCTGAAGACCGATCAGGAAACCGGCCAGACCATCCTGTCCGGCATGGGCGAACTGCACCTCGACATCATCATCGACCGCCTGCGTCGTGAATATGGCGTGGATGCGAACATCGGCGCGCCGCAGGTTGCGTATCGCGAAACCATCACCCAGGCGCACACCGAAACCTATACCCACAAGAAGCAGTCGGGTGGTTCGGGTCAGTTCGCCGAAGTGAAGATCGAGTTCGCGCCGGTCGAGCGTAACGAAGGCATCTCCTTCGAGAACAAGGTCGTCGGTGGTTCGGTGCCGAAGGAATACATTCCGGCGGTGGACAAGGGTATTCAGGCGCAGGCTTCGACCGGCGTGCTGGCTGGCTTCCCCACGGTGGACTTCAAGTTCACGCTGCTGGACGGTAAGTACCATGACGTCGACTCCTCGGCGCTGGCGTTCGAAATCGCGGCAAAGGCCTGCTTCCGTGAAGGCATGAAGAAGGCCGGTCCGGTCATTCTCGAGCCGATCATGGATGTGGAAGTGACCACCCCGAACGATCATGTTGGTGACGTGGTGGGTGACCTCAACCGTCGTCGTGGCATGATCCAGAGCCAGGAAACCTCCGGTTCGACGGTCATGGTCCGTGCAATGGTGCCGCTGAAGGAAATGTTCGGCTACATCTCGCACCTGCGTTCGATGACCAAGGGCCGTGCATCCTTCACGATGCAGTTCCACCACTACGATCCGGTGCCCCGCAACGTTGCGGAAGAGATCATGGCGAAGTCCGCCTGATCTTTCTCGAAAGAGAGCATCAAAAGGAAACCGGCCTTCCGAAAGGGGGCCGGTTTTTTTTGTGCCTGCCCGCAGGAAGCAGAAAATATGCGGTTGGATGGTGTCGTCAGATGTATGTAAGGAAAGTCGGTGGCTCCATGGCATGCGCGCGTGTCGTTCAGCACGGTTTTTTTGTGTCGGACCGGAAGCCGGTAACTGCCCTGCGGGGCTGTAGATGACTCAATCTGATCGAACGTTCATGGACAGCCGAACGGTTTCGGGCATTGCGGCGTGTCATGAACGGTGCTGACGTTTCCCGCAGTTATACGATGGCCGCGCTCTCCCGCAGCGGTGACGGACGATACGCAGATGGCGTGAACGGGCAGGGGAACGGTTTCCGCTGCCTGACAGCAGTATTCCGCCAGATGGGTTCGTCGTTCAGGTGACGGATGGGGCCCGGCCCGTTCGGGTGATGTGGCGCCGGGAAAGACGATCAGGCGATGATCTTCATCCACCTGTCCGCCAGATGGCGGACGCGGCCATCATGCTCCAGCTTTTCCAGATGGGCATGCAGGTTCAGTCGCGCTGCCCGGCGCAGGCCGGGACGCAGGTTGTGGTACATGCTGTCCACAATGTCATCCAGCGTGCGCGGTCCCACCGGCAGCAGCGCCAGGATGCTCTCTTCGCGTGCACGGCGGTGGGCGACCAGTCCCTCGATACAGGCTTTCACATGCGGTATCGCCGGGCCGTGCGCTGGCAGCAGCAGGTGGGCGTCGCGTTGCAACAGGTAGTCCATGCTGTCCAGGAACTGCTGGACCGACCCATGCGGGGCAGGGGGCATCATGGTGGTGGACCATCCCATGACATGGTCCCCGGTGAAGATGATGCCATCTGCCGTCTCCAGGCAGATGTGATCGCTGGCGTGCCCCGGCGTGTACAGCACCCTCAGTCCCGCAATTTCATCTTTGTCCCGCAGTCCGGTATCGGGGGTGAAGGCCGGTTCCGCGCTGGCATGAAAGCCGCAGACCGGAATGCCCAGCCGTGCCCCCAGCGGTCGCGCCCCTTCAAGGTGGTCACGATGGGTATGGGTCAGGATGATGTGGGTCACGGGACGATCCCCCGCAGCCGCCACCAGTGCGTCAAGATGGGCCGGGTCCGCGCTGCCGGGGTCAATGACCACGCACCCCCCGGCATGGTCCACCAGCCAGCTGTTGGTGCCATTACCGGTCATGGGGCCGGGATTGTTCGCCACGACCCGCCGTATGGCGGGGGTCTGGGCTAACGCCACGCCATAGGGCGGGGGCGGTTCACTGATCCGCCACCCGTTGCGCGACGTCCTGGGGGGATTAGCCAAAGGCGCCGACATGGTGCATCACCCCGGTGCTGATTTCGCGCACCATCTGGAACAGTCGCTGCATCGGCTCGAAAATCTCGGTATATTCGCGGTGATAGGTGCCTTCCTGCCGGGGGCCGTGCGGTTCATGGAAATCAAGGTCGAAGCTGCCGTCCGAACGGTAGGGGAAGATCTGTTCCAGTTCCGCCAGCACGCCGGGGATTTCCAGGCACAGCACCTTCAGCGTCAGCACATCACGCGAAAACGCATGCCGGGGTGAGAAATAGGGCACGCGCGTGGACAGCATCCAGATCTGCTCGATGATCGCGATGCGGATGGCATGCAGCAGCAGTTCATCGGGCTGCATGCGCGGGGCATCCGGCCATGCGCGGCGCAGTGCGAGGTGATCGGACTGGATACGCCGGAACATGGCCTGCGTGCTGGCCCAGAAATCAAGGTTTTCCAGCCCGTGCATAAGCGACAGGCAGGCTTCCTGCCGGGCCGGGTCCTTCTGCGTGGTGGCGCGTTCCAGCCACATATCGGGGTCCAGCAGCCGGATGACACCACGCAGCACGCCGTGATCGGAATGGGCCAGCCCGTGGGCGGCAAAGTCCATGGCGCGACGGAAACGGGGGCTTTCAGCCAGATATTTCTCGAACGTTTCGGGATGGCGCGCCGCCGCCGTGCCCAGCCCCTGCAATGTGTTCGCGCACCATGCAAGCTGCTGCAGGATGGCGTTGTTGGGAATGGCGCGAAGCTGGCTGGGGTGCTTGATGCGGGTCACGGTCGATGCCGCGTCGCTCTGTCGCGCGGACGGGCGCGATCCGGTCTTGTCGATCAGCGATGGCCCGAACGCGCCCAGAAGGGCAGCGTAGCCAGGGTCTTCCACCAGCCCGGTCATGCCATTGGCGATGGTGGCGAAGAAATCGGCCGAAAAATCGGGTTCGTCATAAACCGGGTCGCGGTCCAGCGTGGTGGTGGCGAAGGCATGTTCGGCAATGATGCTGACGGTGGCATCCGCCAGTGTCTGCGTGCCGAACAGAAGGTAGCCGTCCCCGCCCTGAAAGGCCGTTTCCTCGCGCATCTGGATCCCTGCACGGGTGAAGCGCGCGCGGGCATGCGGCGGGGAAAGGTAGTCGAAACGGTCCGCCAGCCGGTAGGGGTGCGCGCCACGGCCAATGCTTTCGCCGTGGGTGTCGAACAAGATGACCTCCACAAACGCCAGGTCCCACTTGCGCAGCAGGTCGCATACCTTGATGCGCAGCCGTTCGATCAGGTAGGTCGCGGCCAGCTGGCCCACATACCGCCCGGAGTCGGAAAAGCCGAACTGCAGGCTGAGCTTGCGCGTGCGCTGCAGGTAGGCGCGCCAGTGGGGGGAGCGCAGGGCCTCCTCCATGATCTGCTCGCCGTTTTCCAGTGCTTCCTGCGTCTCGAACAGGGGCGAGATCTCGATCATGTCCTCCACCCCGTACAACCGCGCCAGCCATAGCGCGGTCAGCAGGGTGTAGCCGGTCTCGGTCTCGGCAATCAGGAAGCGGATGGGGCTGGTGCGGTCGATGTGGCGCAGGATCTGGCGCACCGTCATCATCAGCCGTCCCGCGCTGGCCTGTTCCATCAGCAGCGATCCGAAGTCGATCTCGATCGGGGTCACGGTTTCCAGCGCTTCGTTCATGCGGCTGATCAGCGCGCGGCGCTGGGCCGGGATGTCGGGGTTGTCGGTAATGCCCAGACGCTGGCGGGCGATGTTATGCAGCTGTGTCGCGTTCAGGCGCGTATGCGTATGCGCCGCCGACAGGCCATGCGCCATGAAGCCCGCGCGCGCCACGACCAGCGCCATCTTGTCATCAGGGGCGGCGGCGTCGATCGCTTCGCTGAAGGCGGCGTTCAGGTCGTTGGTGCTGGTCAGCGCATCGGCGCTGCGGGTGATCAGCACATCGGCAAAGCGGGACACCGCCTCGGGTTCCGGCCCGGTGGGGCAGGCGGCGATCTGGGCGGCCACGGTGTCCAGCGCGGTCTGGATGCGGGGCAGCAGGTCGTTGGCGCAGCTTGTCACGGGTTCGATCTGGTCATGCAGGCGGGCAAGCTGCATTTGCTTCATGCGCAGCCGCAGGCGCAGCGTGTCCCACCACCCGATATCGGTGCGCCCGTCGGTATCGTAGCCGACCCAACTGGTCATGATGATGGGACGCGGCGCCAGCGTGGCCCACAGCTGCGGCCAGTGGGTCCGCGCTTCGGACAGCAGGATGGTGTTCAGCCGGTCCAGCGCGTTGCGCCCGCGCAGGATGGCCTGCGTCGCCAGCGTGAACTCCTCATCCAGCGTGGGCGGTCCCACGCGGCGGTGGGTCAGGAAGGCGGGCACGTGCGCCGGGGCCGTGGCAGGATTGGCGGAGGCAAGGTCCGCCAGCGCCTCGTATACCGGGTTGGCCAGCGCGAATGTGGGGTGCGCGGTAAACACGGCGGCGAAGCGGCTGCGTTCGATCGCGGCGCGGAAGCGGGCGATGGGCACGGGGCTGTCATCGGGGTCCGGCTGTACGATGCGACGGGCGACGTCACGCATGCGCGTGGCCACCGCCCCGTCCTCGGGGCCGTCCAGATAGGCGGCGATATGGTGCGCGCGCCCGGCAAAGGCCCGGTCGCGCAGCAGGCGCACGATTTCCTCCACCGTGTCCATCGACAGGGTGCCACCGGCCATCTGCCGGCCGATCTGACGCGCCAGCGCCATGACCGGGCTGCCGGTTGCGGTCTCGTCATGGCTGGTAATCAGTCGCTCCGCCTGGTGCAGCAGGTCAGAGACAGTCCGCGCGGCGGCTTCGGTCATCGTGTTGTCCTGTCATGAAAAAACGTCATGGTTTCCCCAAATCCCATGTTCGGCGGCGGGCCGCAATGTCCACCATGGCATATTCACGCCTATTTGGCGCGTTACACCGAGTGTTGCTTGGGCTGGAGGGGAGACAATGGTATCAAGGACTTCATGAACGGTATTCCACAAACGGATCAGGACGCGCGGCGTACGCTGCAACGTCACAAGCGGTCTGCGACCGGCCTGCTGGCAGTCATGGCGGGACTTACGGTCGCGGGGTACGCCCTGCCGCAGATGGGCTGGCTTGCGGAACGTCCGTGGCTGGAAATCCTGCGTTCGGGCACCAAGGCCGGGGTCGTGGGCGGCCTTGCCGACTGGTTTGCCGTGACCGCGCTGTTCCGCAGGCCCATGGGCCTGCCGATTCCGCATACCGCCATCCTGCCCGCGCAGAAGGAGCGCCTGGCGCAGGCGCTGGGGCGGTTCGTCTCGACCAACGTGTTCACGGAACAGGAAGTCGCGGCCGCGTTCAGCCGCATCGACCTGCCCTCCATCATCGGCAACATACTGCAGGAGCCGGAGACGCTGGACATGGTCAACCGCGCCGTGCTGGGGTCCGTGCCGCACGTGCTGGACCGGCTGGAGGACGGGCGGGCCAGTTCCGCCATCGCCCGTCTGCTGCCGACCCTGCTGGGGGGGGAGGAAATCGCCCCCGTCGTGACTCGCAGCCTGCGTGCGATGGTGGAAGGGGACTGCCATCAGGAAGTGCTGTCATTCCTGCTGTCGCGGCTGAAAGAGGGGATCAAGGCCAAGGAACCCGCCCTGCGCATGATGATCGAGGAACGCGTGCGCGAACAGGGTGGTCGCGTACTGGGCTGGGCCATTGGCGGGTCGATCGCGACCAAGGTGCTTCTGGCGGCGGGACAGGAACTGGACCGGATCGACCCGCAGAATTCAGAATTGCGTGAGGGATTCACCACGTGGGTCCGCACCGAGATCGACCGTATCGAGCAGGACCCCGTGCGCCGGCGCGAAATTACGGACGCCGTGATGGGCGTGCTGACGCACGACAGCGTGCGCGGATGGAGCAGCGACGTCTGGCGCCGCCTGCGTCGCCTGATCGAGGAGGACATGAGCAAGGGGGACACCGGGTGGCTGTCCTCGCTCGTGCGTGATGCGCTGCAGCGTCTGGCGGACCAGATGTATCATGACGCCAGCATGCGCAAACGGGTCGAGGATGGCGCGCGCGGCATGATCATGGGCAGCCTGCCCTTCCTGCGGGACCGCATGTCGCGTTTTATTTACTCGGTCGTGAATGGCTGGGATGCAGAAAGCCTGAGCGACCGCCTGGAACTGCGGGTTGGCAAGGATCTGCAGTATATCAGGCTGAATGGCACGCTGGTCGGGTTTCTGGCCGGGTGTGGGCTGTCCGTGCTATTACAGCTGATATTCGGAACCGGGATCGGATAAGGCATGACCGCAGGGTACGATTGGACTTGACGACGCGCGGCTGGTAGCCCATCTGAAACTTCAGGAAACAGTACTGTTCCGGTCCAATTAGCCATGGCCACCGGAACGGACGGGAGAGCGGAATGCTGAAACTGTCGAAACTGACCGATTATGCCGTCGTGGCTCTGGTCCGGCTGGGGCAGAAGAACGAGGTCACGACCTCGCCTGTCCTGTCGCGTTCGACGGGCATCCCCGAACCCACCGTGGCCAAGGTGCTCAAGATTCTGGCGACACAGGGCATCGTGACCTCGCAGCGCGGGGCGCGTGGCGGCTACAGGCTTGCCCACCCGCTGGAGGAAATCTCGATCGCATCCGTGATCCAGGCGATCGACGGCCCCATATCGCTGACGACATGCGTGGATGGCGGGGATTGTGACGCCCGTTCCACCTGTGGCCTGGGTGGCCAGTGGGACATGGTCAACGCTGCCATCCGCAACGCCCTGTCCGCCATTACGCTGGCGGACATGAAAAACCATACAGTCATTGACAGACTGGGCGGCCTGCAGGCGCCGTCCATGCCCGGCGGGCCCGCGGCCACGGCCTGAAACAGGGGAGGAAAGACACATGCCGGCAGTAGCCGAAACCCGCAAGACGGTCGAAACCCTGGGCCAGAACACCTATAAATGGGGGTTCGAGACCGATATCGAAATGGATATCGCGCCCAAGGGCCTGAATGAAGATACGATCCGGCTGATCTCCACGCGCAAGAACGAACCGGAATGGCTGCTGGAATGGCGGCTGAAGGCGTACCGGTCATGGCTGGAAATGCGTGAGCCGACATGGGCCAAGGTCCATTATCCGCCCATCGACTATCAGGACGTGCATTACTACGCCGCCCCGCGCAAGAAGCCCGGCCCCAAGTCGCTGGAGGAAGTCGACCCCGAACTGCTGCGTACGTATGAGAAGCTGGGCATCCCGCTGCATGAGCAGGCGATGCTGGCAGGCGTGGAAGTGCCCGAAGGACAGGAGGCACGCGCACCGGTCGCGGTTGACGCCGTGTTCGACAGCGTGTCCGTCGCCACCACCTTCCGCAAGACGCTGCAGGAAGCGGGCGTGATCTTCTGCCCCATTTCCGAAGCGGTGCAGGAACATCCCGAACTGGTGCGCAAATACCTGGGCAGCGTGGTGCCGGTGACGGACAATTTCTATGCTGCGCTGAATGCTGCCGTGTTCACTGATGGTTCTTTCGTGTTCGTGCCCAGGGGCGTGCGCTGCCCGATGGAACTGTCCACCTATTTCCGCATCAATGCCCGCAATACGGGGCAGTTCGAGCGGACCCTGATCGTGGTGGAGGACGGGGCTTCGGTTTCCTACCTTGAAGGCTGCACCGCGCCCATGCGCGATGAAAACCAGCTTCATGCCGCCGTGGTGGAACTGGTGGCGATGGAAGATGCCTCGATCAAGTATTCCACCGTGCAGAACTGGTACCCCGGCGATGAAAACGGGAAGGGCGGCATCTACAACTTCGTGACCAAGCGCGGCGCGTGCCGTGGCGCGCGGTCCAAAATTTCATGGACGCAGGTGGAAACCGGCTCGGCCATTACGTGGAAATACCCGTCATGCATCCTGCAGGGTGAGGGATCGGTGGGCGAATTCTATTCCGTCGCCGTGACCAACAACCATCAGCAGGCTGATACCGGCACGAAGATGATCCATATCGGGCGCAATACGCGTTCGACCATCATCGCCAAGACCATCAGCGCGGGCCAGTCCGACAGCACCTATCGCGGGCTGGTGCGCATGATGCCCAAGGCATCGGGCAGCCGTAACTTCACCCAGTGCGACAGCCTGCTGATCGGGGATCGGTGCGGGGCGCATACCGTGCCCTATATCGAAAGCCGCAACATGTCCGCGCGCGTGGAGCATGAGGCAACGACATCCAAGATATCAGAAGACCAGCTGTTCTACTGCCGCCAGCGCGGCCTGTCGGAAGAAGATGCGGTGGGTCTGATCGTGAACGGGTTCTGCAAGGACGTTCTGAAGGAACTGCCGATGGAATTCGCGGTGGAAGCACAGAAGCTTCTGCAGATCAGCCTAGAAGGCAGCGTGGGCTAACAGGGATTGAAAGACGTGAGCAAGCAATTCGTAAGCATCAATGGCCTGTGCGCCCGTATTTCGGACGGGGAGACCCACAAGGACATCCTCCGTGGCGTTGACCTGGAAATTCCCGCGGGCGAGGTGCACGCCATCATGGGGCCGAACGGTTCGGGCAAGTCCACCCTGTCCTACGTGCTGGCGGGGCGTGAGGATTATGAAGTGACCGCCGGTTCCGCCACCTTCAGGGGGCAGGACCTGCTGGCGCTGGAACCCGAAGAGCGCGCGGCCCTCGGCCTGTTCCTTGCGTTCCAGACACCGGTTGAACTGCCGGGTGTGAACAATGCCAACTTCCTGCGCACCGCCGTTAACGCCGTGCGCCGCGCGCGCGGGCAGGAGGAACTGGACGCCGTGGCCTTCCTCAAGGCCGTGCGCAAGGAGACGAAGCATCTGTCCATGTCGGACGAGATGCTCAAGCGCAACGTCAATGTCGGCTTTTCGGGCGGGGAGAAGAAGCGCAACGAAGTACTGCAGATGCGCATGCTCCAGCCGTCCTTCGCCATTCTGGACGAAACGGACAGCGGGCTGGACATCGATGCCCTGCGCATCGTGGCCGAAGGGGTGAACTCCCTGCGCTCCCCCGATTTCTCGGCGCTGGTCATCACCCATCACCAGCGGCTGCTGGATTATATCGTGCCCGACCGCATCCATGTCATGGCGAAGGGCCGGATCATCCACAGTGGTGGTCCCGAACTGGCCAAGCAGCTTGAGGCGCAGGGTTACGCCCAGTTCCTGTCGGAGGCGGCGTGAACGCCATTGCACCGGTCGGGGTCAACGCTGCTGCCTTTCTCGACCGGGGTGACGTAAAGGCCAATGCACAGCGGCAGAAAGCCGCTGATTTCCTGCGCCATGCCGGCCTGCCGCGTGCGGGGGTGGAAGCGTGGAAATACACATCCCTGCGCGCGCTGGCCGATGTGCCGTTCGCAGCCGCGCCGCAGGCGGTGGATGGCAGCGCCGTCGATACCCTGCTGGCGGAAGTCGAGACCATTTCCGGCCTTGGCGCGGCTGCCAGCCGTGTCGTGTTCGTGAACGGATATTTCGATGTCGGCCGGTCGCGACTGCCCACGGGCGTCAAGATTTCGACGCTGGCCGCAGGCACGCTGCCTGATGACGGGATCGACCCGGCGGGGGATGTCACCACCGCGCTGAATACCGTCCTTGCGCGCGACGGGCTGGAACTGGTCGTGCCGGAAGGCGTGGATGCGGGCTGCCTGCTGCTGGTCAGCATCGGCATGACGCAGGAGGCCGCGCCGGTGTCCTTTCACCCGCGCCACCGCATTGTGGTGGAAACGGGGGGCAGGCTGGCGCTGCTGGATGCGTCGGTCGGTCGTGGGCAGTATCTGCACAATCCGCTTTATGACATTGCCGTTGCGCAACAGGGTTACCTGTCGCACGCCCGCATCCAGGCGGAAGGCAAACAGGCGGTGCATCTGGCGGTCAGCCATGCCCGCGTTGCCGCGGGGGGCGTGTATGACAGCTTCACGCTCACGCTGGGGGCCAGCCTGTCACGGCATGAAGTCCATGCCGGACTGACGCAGGCGGGGGCCAGCGTGCATGTCAACGGCGCGCAGCTTCTGTCCGGCCACCAGCATGGCGACCTGACCAGCGTGATTACCCATGCCGCCCCGGACTGCGTATCACGCCAGACGATCAAGAACGTCCTGTCCGATCAGGCGCGCGGGGTGTTTCAGGGCAAGATCCTTGTCGAGCGGATTGCCCAGAAGACCGATGGCTACCAGATGAACCAGGCGCTTCTGCTGTCTGACGGCGCGGAAATCGACGCGAAGCCGGAACTGGAAATCTACGCCGATGACGTGAAGTGCAGCCATGGCGCCACCGTTGGCGCGCTGGATGATGACCAGCTGTTCTATCTGCGTAGCCGTGGCATCCCGGATGCGACCGCGCGGTCCATCCTGATCCGCGCCTTCCTGCATGATGTCGTGGATCAGATTGATGACCAGCGGCTGAAGGACAGCCTGAACCTTGCCGTAGAGGCATGGTGGACGCGGGAGGTCGCATAATGGACCAGACTGTCACCGGCCCCACGGATATCGCGGGCAGCCTGCGCCGGATCCGGGCCGATTTCCCGATCCTGTCGCAGAAGGTGCATGGCAAGGACCTTGTGTTTCTGGACAGTGCGGCTTCGGCGCAGAAGCCACGGCAGGTCATTGATGCCATGGCGGACACCATGCGCACCCAGTATGCCAATATCCACCGTGGCCTGTACTGGATGAGCGAACGCACGACGGAAGCGTACGAAGCCGTTCGCGATCAGGTAGCGGCCTTTCTTGGCGCCGGTGCGCGGGAGGAAATCATTTTCACCCGCAACAGCACCGAGGCGATAAACCTTGTCGCCCATTCCTTCGGTTCGCTGCTGAAGCCGGGGCAGGTGGTGCTGGTGTCCGAAATGGAACACCATGCCAACCTCGTGCCGTGGCAGATGCTGCGGGACCGCACGGGTGTCGAACTGCGCGTGACGCCCATTACCGATGACGGCGCGCTGGATATGGACGCGCTGGAGCGCAACCTGTCCGACGGACGGGTGGCGCTGGTGGCGATCACCCATATGTCCAATGTACTGGGCACGATCACCGATGCCCGCGCCATTGCCGACATGGCGCATGCAGCCGGGGCGAAGGTGCTGTTCGATGGCAGCCAGCTTGCCGTCCATCGCCGGGTGGACGTACGTGCACTGGATGCCGATTTCTATGTCGTGACCGGCCACAAGCTGTATGGTCCGACCGGCATTGGTGTGCTGTGGGCACGACGCGAGATCCTTGATGCCATGCCGCCTTTTCTTGGCGGCGGTGACATGATTTCCACCGTATCGTTCGAACGCTCGACATGGGCCAGTGTCCCGCACAAGTTCGAGGCAGGCACCCCCGCCATTATCGAGACCATTGGATTGGGTGCAGCCCTTGCCTATATCGAATCCATCGGCTTCGATGCGATTGGTGCGCACGAGGAAGCCCTGACGGCCCATGCGCTGAAGGCTCTGGGCAATGTCAGCGGACTGAAGGTGATCGGGACCGCGCCAGACCGGGGCGGGGTGATTTCATTCACAATGGACGATGTCCATCCGCATGATATCGCCACCCTTCTGGACCGCAACGGGATCGCGGTGCGGGCCGGCCACCATTGTGCCGAGCCGCTGATGCACAGGTTGGGGGTTACGGCCACGGCGCGTGCCAGCTTCGGTATTTACACCACGCCGGAGGAAATCGACTTCCTGGCCGCCACGCTGGAACAGATCCGCGGCTTTTTTGTCTGATGGCGTAAGTGGGCATGGCGCAGGATGATCTGTATCGCACCGTAGTGCTGGAACGGGCCAGGACGCCGCGTTACGCTGGTCCACTGACAGGCGCGGACAGGCATGGGGAAGGATCAAACCCCCTGTGTGGTGACCGGGTGAAGCTGCAGGCCAGTGTCGATGCGCAGGGACGGATTGCGGCAGTACGGCATGAAACGCGGGGATGTGCGATCTGTGCAGCCTCTGCCGACCTCATGGCCGAACGGGTAACGGGGCAGAAGCCCGCGCATGTCAGCCAGTTGCATGCCGAACTTGTGACGACCGTTGAAACAGGTATCGCCCCGGAGGGTTTGGGCGACCTTTCGGTTTTTGCGCCATTGCACCGGCATCGCTCACGTATCCGCTGCGCGATGCTGCCGTGGTCGGCACTGATCGAGATGCTCAATGATGATAAAGACAGGTGAAGGTCTCATGGACGAGAAAAATCAGGTAGAGCCTGCCATCGGCATGGCAGAGGGAGCCGGGCATTTCTCCCTTGAGGTCGAGGGAACGCCCACCCCGCACGCGGAACCCGTATCGACATGGACGCCGGACGGGGAAAAGCCCGCTGATCCCCCGAAGGATGCCAGCGTACCCGATGAGGAGACGGTCATCGCCGCAATCGCTACGGTGTATGACCCGGAAATTCCGGTCAATATCTACGAACTCGGCCTGATTTACGCCATCGACCTGCATGATGATGGATCGGTCAAGGTCGAGATGACGCTGACAGCCCCCAACTGCCCCAGTGCGCAGGAACTGCCCGCGCAGGTCAAGGAAGCAGTGGAAAAGATCGATACGGTTACCACCGCCACGGTTGAAATCGTGTGGGAGCCGCCATGGGACATGTCGCGCATGAGCGAAGATGCGCGTCTTGCCCTGAACATGTTCTGAACCCAGCAAGGGGAACGTGCCATGACTGAACAAAACGCCACGACCACAACTGCCGCGCCGCGCCGTGCCCTGCCGCCACTCATGACCCTGACGGACCGGGCGGCGCAGCGGCTGGAAAAACTGTACCAGACCAACCACGCCGGACACCTGCTGCGTATTGCCGTCTCGACCAAAGGCTGCTCGGGTCATGCCTATGACATGAGCTTTGTCGAGCAGGCCGGGCCGGGTGATGAAGTGGTGGTGGACAAGGGGGTGACCCTGCTGGTGGACCGCAAGGCAACACTGTTCCTGATCGGGTCGGTCATGGACTATGAAGTCAAGCAGCTTGAGTCAGGTTTCACCTTCAGCAATCCCAATGAAAAGGGGCGCTGCGGGTGTGGGGAAAGCTTCCACGTCTGACGTATCGATGAACAGACAGAAGTTTCTGGGTGCCGCTTTTTTGAAGGTGGCGTTCCCTGAAGCTTTCTGAAAACAGCTTCACCAAAACCTTTTGCAGGTTTACCGCCGGTTACGGCGGCTTGCCCCCGGCAGGGTCAGCACGCACACGGATTCGACCTCTGCTGACCACAGAAACTGATCAATGACCGTGACACTGGCCAGACGGTAGCCTGCGTCACGTAATGGCGTCAGATCCCGCAGCATGGCCGCAGGGTTGCAGCTGACATAAATGACGCATGGCGGCCTGCCCGCCGCGATCTGGGCAATCTGCGCACCGGCCCCGGCATGGGGTGGGTCCAGTACCACTGCCGCAGCCTTGGCCAGGTCGGTCGCCATGACCGGCTGCCGGTTCAGGTCACGCAGCGCGGGCAGGACGCGCGTGCCGCCGCTGGCCTGCTTCAGGCAGGCAAGGGCCGCACGATCACCGTCATAGGCATGGACCTTCGCGTGTTCAGCCAGTGAGAAGGAAAGCGTGCCACAACCTGCATATAATTCGATTATGCCCGCCTTCAGCCCCTTGCGTGGCAGACCCGCCAGAACGGCTGACTTGATAAAGGCCTCACCCGCCCGTGCGGGCTGCAGGAACGCACCCGGTGGTGGAACGACACGCACGTCATCAAAATGATGGAAGACCGGGCCGGTCAGCGCCAGCGTTTCCGGTGGCCGTCCCTGCAGGGAAATGCGGGGGATGCCATGCTTTTTGCCAAACTGCGCCAGAATGCGCCGGTCGTTGGCGTCTGGCGTGCCGTCCATCGTAATCAGCAGGTCGGGGCCGCTATCCAGCAGGTTGATCTGGATGTCACCGCCTGCACGCACGGCCGGAAGCGAATGCAGCATGGCGCGCAGGGGGGGCAGCAGGGCAAACAGCGTGGGGTCGAGCAATGTGCATTCGCTCATGTCGACCACATCGCCACGGCGGCGATGCAGCCCCAGCACGATCTGCTTTTCGGCCCGGCGGAAGGCCAGATCGACCCGGCGCCTGCCATGCGGGCTGACCTGATGGGCCTGCAGGGCGGGAATGGGATCAAACCTCGCCCGTTGCAGGGTTTCGGTCACGCGACCGGTTTTCCATTCCAGCAGGGCAGGGAGCGCCATGTCCTGAAGCCGGCACCCGCCACAGGCACCGAACAGATGGCAGGGGGCATCCACGCGGTCGGCACCGGGCACCACAATGCGATCAAGCGTGCCGTGCGTGCCATTTTGGGCCGCCAGCAGGATTTCATCACCCGGTACCGTGCCGGGCACGAATATCCGTCCCTGTGGGGTCTGGGCCATGCCATCCCCATCATTGCCGAGTGCCACCACCCGGATGGCATTCGTCACCGCGTTCTCCATTCCCTGTTTATCGCCTGCTGGCTGCGTGCCTATTCGTCCGCTGGGATGACGGACTTTTCCCGGCGCGGCAACTGCATGAAGGCCGGGACATCATTGCCAAAACCGGTAACCGGCTGGTCGGGGGCCGACGGCAGCAGCCCGGACTCGCGACGCGTGGAAGGCTGGGTGGCAGACGACCCTGCCGTGCCCCCCTGCGACCGGCGCGATTTGCGCGGTGCGGGCGCGTCCCCGGTCGTGGCCGTGGGGGCAGCCGGGGTTGCGGCAGGCGGCTCGGTTGCGGCGGCGGGTTTGCGGGTGGACTTGCGGCGGCCATTGCCCGTGCGGGGTTCTTCCGACCAGTCCAGCGTTTCCACGCCGGGGATTTCGATTCGGGGAATGGGCTTGCCCGTCAGTTTCTCGATTGCCATGACAAGTGCCTCCTCATCTGGCGTGGCCAGCGTGTAGGCATGGCCGGTGCGGCCCGCGCGACCGGTGCGGCCGATTCGGTGGACGTAATCCTCGGCATGGAACGGCACGTCGAAATTGAACACATGCGACAGGCCGCCAATGTCGATTCCGCGCGCTGCGATATCGGAACAGACCAGGATCTTCAGTTCGCCACTCTTGAACGCCTCAAGTGTCGAAAATCGCAGCGACTGGGCGAGGTCGCCATGCAGCGGGCCTGCCGAAAATCCATGCTTGACCAAGGATTTGCACAGTACATCGACATCGCGCTTGCGGTTGCAGAACACGATGGCGTTCTGCATGTCCGACGCACGCAGCAGCTTGCGCAGTGCGCGGCGCTTTTCCTTGGCGTCGACAATGGCCAGCCCCGTCTCGATCGTCGAGGCGACGGAGGAGGGGCGGCTGACCGTGATTTCCTTGGGGTTGCGCAGGAACATGTCCGCAAGCCTGCGGATTTCCGGCGCCATGGTGGCGGAAAAGAACATGGTCTGCCGCAGCGGCGACAGCATGGCCACGATCTTCTCGATATCGGGGATGAAGCCCATGTCCAGCATGCGGTCCGCTTCATCGATCACCAGCAGCCGGGTCTGGGTCAGCAGCAGGCCGCCGCGTTCAAACAGGTCGATCAGCCGCCCCGGGGTGGCGATCAGCACGTCAACGCCACGGTTCAGCACTTCCTTCTGTTCCGCCATGCTTTCGCCGCCGATCAGCAGCGCATGGGTCAGCTTGAGGTGCTTGCCGTAATTGACGAAATTTTCCGCGACCTGCAGTGCCAGTTCACGCGTCGGCTCAAGGATGAGCGAACGCGGCATCCGTGCGCGTGCCCGCGACCCCGACAGAATTTCCAGCATGGGCAGGGTAAAGGACGCGGTCTTGCCGGTCCCGGTCTGCGCAACGCCAAGGACGTCGCGGCCCATCAGCACATACGGAATGGCCTGCGCCTGGATGGGGGTGGGATGACGGTATCCCATCTCATCAATGGCCTGCTGGATGGGCTCGGACAGGCCGAGTTCCGAAAACAGGGGCTGTGCTTCCTGTTCCGCGGTATCTGCAGGTGCGGGGGTGTCAGTAGGGGCGACCCCGTCCGTGCTGGCGGCGGGGGCTGGGGCTGCCGCCTTCTTTGCGGAGCGGGCCGGGGCGGAGGACGTTTTTTTGGCGCTCAAATTACTCTCGAACGTATCAGCAGATGAATATGGCCCCGTCCGATTGCCACCGTGTCGCGCTGTATCAGGCTGCCGTCCCTGATGTACCTGCAGCAATGCAGGGAAGGGGAGTGCGGCATGTCGGGGTTGGAAACCCTGATGTGCCACATTCCCCGTGCCTACCCATATTTGCAACGGAAATCAAGGGGACGTGAGGGGTTTCTCCCTGATTTCAGAATGGATGGGCCAGGCAGCCACAGATGATGGTCAGCACGCCGATGCCGGTGTTGAGCATGACCAGCGAGCGGATCGAGTCGAACGTGCCCTGCTGCGGGCGCAGTGCCCGGCGCGCCTTCTGGTAGGGGCCGAAATAGATACGGGCGAATATGCCCGCCATGATCAGCCCGAACAGCTGCATGAGGTTGATCGGCCATGGCACCACCGCAAACCCGCCATCGTGATAAATCAGGAGCCACCCCGTAATCAGCACCGTCGGCATGGTATGCCATACGATACGGAAGAAGCGGCCGAGCGTCTGCAGGTGGACGGAGGCGCGCTGCGTTCCGTCCAGCAGGCCGAGGCTGGGCTTGAGCACGAAGGCCGCATAGATCATGCCGCCAACCCAGGCCGCCATGCCGGTTATGTGGAGTGCGAGCACAAGGCTCCAGACTATGGAATAGGACATGACGCCTCCTTGCGGGGGTAGATGGATAAAGAAAGAACAATCCGTGCCACGGGACAGGATCCGGAATGCTTGTTTCCCCATTCCTGTATCATGCGCAAGGCCACTCACGCAGCCAAAGTTGCCGAAAGGGGTAAGGACATCATGACCATGGATGAAACAGCACATATGGCCGCACGCCACCTGCTGCTGCCCACGCCCGATGAAATGGGGCACATCGATGCCGCCGCCGCGCGCCATGTGCCGGTCGCGACGCTTATGGAAAACGCGGGCCGGGCCGTGGCCCGCGCCATCCGCCGGCACATGCGCCCATGCCGCGTGTTGGTGCTGTGTGGTCCGGGCAACAACGGTGGTGACGGGTATGTGACCGCGCGCAGGCTGGCGGAGGAAGGGTGGCCGGTCTCGGTTGCGGCCATGGCGCCTCCGCATCCCGGCGGGGACGCGGCTGCCGCGGCCGCGTTGTGGCGTGGGCCGGTCGTGGCGTTCACGCCTGAGAATGCCGCCCGCTTCGATCTGGTGGTCGATGCGGTTTTCGGCGCGGGGCTGAGCCGGGATATCGGCCCGGACGTGGCCTGCGTGCTGAAGGCTGCCCCCCGTGTGGTGGCGATCGACATGCCAACGGGCGTGGACGGCGCGACCGGCGCGGTCCGGGGATACGCGCCCCAGGTGGAGATGACGGTCACGTTCTGCAGGCTCAAGCCGGGGCACCTGCTGCTGCCCGGCCATACGCTGTGTGGCCGGACCATGCTGGCGGATATCGGCATTGGGGAGGACGCGGTGGCGTCGGTGCCGATTCGCACCTGGCATAACGCGCCGGGCCTGTGGCGCACGCCCGCCTGTGGGCCGACCAGTTACAAATACAGCCGCGGCGTTGTCAGTATATGTGGCGGGCGCGAAATGCCCGGTGCGGCCCGGCTGTCGGCGGCGGGTGCGCGGGCGGCGGGCGCGGGGCTGGTGCGGCTGGCCGTGGGTGACGGTGCGGAGGTCTACCGCATGACCGCGCCGCCGGGGCTGATCGTGGATTCCGGCGCGCTGGACGTGCTGCTGCAGGATTCGCGCAGGCATGTATGGGTCTGCGGTCCCGGCCTGTCGGTGGATGAGGTGGCGGCGACCTTCCCCGCGCTGGTGCGTGCGGGCCGCGACGTGATCGCCGACGCCGGGGCGTTCACCATGGCGGCAGGCCAGCCCGATCGGCTGAAGGGGGCAGCCATCATCACCCCGCATATCGGTGAGTTCTCGCGCGTGTTCGGCAAGCCCGGCGCGGACCGTGTGGCGGCGGCACGGCAGGCAGCGGTGCGCACGGGGGCCGTTGCCGTCATGAAGGGGCCGGACACCATCATCGCCAGTCCCGACGGGCGTGTGGCGATCAACAGCCACGCCACCCCCATGCTGGGCACGGCAGGGTCGGGCGATACGCTGACGGGAATCATCGCGGCCCTGCTGGCGGCGGGCATGCCACGCTGGGATGCGGCCTGCGCAGGGGTGTGGATGCATGGCGATGCCGCCCTGCATGCCGGGGAATGGCCGATCGCCGAGGATTTTGACCGCCACCTGGGCGCGGCACGGGCACGGGCGGAGGCTGCCGCGCAAAAAGTTTTCGGCTGAAAACGCCATTCGGGCCGCGTGGGATATTGCCCCATGGCCAATGGTGCGCTAAAGCCCCGCGCTTACAGCCTGGGCACAGTGCGGGCGTGGTGGAATTGGCAGACACGCCAGATTTAGGTTCTGGTGACGCAAGTCGTGGGGGTTCAAGTCCCTCCGCCCGTACCAAGATGCCGGCAAGTCGCGTTATGCGAGCAGACGTGGTGGCCAGACCGGCCTATTGCGTTCTTTGACACGTTCTGACCGAGAGGATGGCCTGGCAGATGCAGGTTACTGAAACGCTTTCCGATGGCCTGAAGCGCGGGTTCACCGTTACGGTGCCTGCTGCGGAAATCGAGAGCAAGCGCACCGCGCGCCTGAAAGAAGTTGGACAGTCCATGAAGCTGCCGGGCTTCCGCCCCGGGAAGGTGCCGATGAGCATCCTTCAGCAGCGTTTTGGCGAATCTGTTCAGGGCGAGGTCCTGGAGCAGGTTGTCAGCGAAGCAACCCGCACCCTGCTGGATGAGCGCGGCCTGCGCCCGGCCATGCAGCCCAAGGTTGACCTGGTTTCCGGCAGCGAGCCGGGCAGCAAGGAAGACCTGAAGTTCACGGTCGAATTCGAGGTCCTGCCCGAAATCACCATCCCCGACCTGTCCGACCTGTCGCTCGTGCGCCTCAAGTCCGAGGTGAACGCCGAGACCGTGGACAAGGCGCTGAATGAAATCGCAAGCCGCCAGCGTGAGTTCGAGAAGGTTGAGGAAGACCGTCCCGCCGCCACCGGCGACGTGGCCGTGGTCGACTTCGTGGGCAAGGTCGACGGTACGGCGTTCGAAGGCGGTTCCGCCGATGACGTGAGTGTCGAACTGGGCGGCGCGGGCTTCATTCCCGGTTTCGCCGAGCAGATCGAAGGCATGAAGGTCGGTGACGAAAAGGTGATCACCGTGACCTTCCCCGCCGATTACGGCGCGGAACACCTTGCGGGCAAGGAAGCCACCTTCGACATCAAGCTCAAGGAACTCCGCCGTCCGGTCGAGGCCAAGATTGATGATGAACTGGCCAAGAAGCTCGGCTTCGACGGGCTGGAACAGGTGCGTGAACTGATCAGCAAGCAGGTTGGTCAGGAATACGAACAGTTGTCCCGCCTGCGCCTGAAGCGCGAACTGCTGGACAAGCTGGCTGAAAAGACCGATTTCGAAGCCCCTCCAGGCATGGTCGATGCCGAGTTCTCCCAGATCTGGAACCGCATCGAGGAAGACCGCAAGGCCGGTCGCCTGGATGAGGAAGACAAGGACAAGGACGAGGACACGCTGCGCGCCGACTATCGCAAGATTGCCGAACGCCGCGTGAAGCTGGGCCTTCTGCTGGCGGAAATCGGTCGCGTGAACAACATCACCGTGACGCAGGAAGAAATCGTGCACGCGGTTCGCGCCGAAGCCTCGCGCTATCCCGGTCAGGAACAGGCCGTGTTCGAGTACTTCTCCAAGAACCCGCAGGCTGTTGATGGCCTGCGTGGCCCGATCTTCGAAAACAAGGTCATCGACTACATTGTCGAGCTGGCGAAGGTCGAGGACAAGGACGTGACGCCGGAAGAACTGGCCGAAATGCCGGAAGCTGACGTCTGATCCGCTTTCGCGGCATAGATGGCGCATACGGCGCGCGGAAGGGGACTTCCGTGCGCCGTATGTGTTTGCGGACAGGTGAGTACGCACAGTTTGTCACCCCCGTTCATGGCAAAATGACGCGGGTGGGGTGGTATCTGGCGTGTTTGTCTCTATTTTGTCATAAGTAACCGGGAAGGGTCCGGCTGCGTCCGTGCTGTCCGCGCATCATTTGCCGCCAGCCGTGCGCGGGGTGGGCCCTTGCTTTTCAGGATCGGGAATATGGCTATGAGGGATCGGGATCCCGTAGAGATCTTCAATAACGCTCTGGTGCCCATGGTGGTGGAGCAGACCTCCCGCGGGGAACGGGCATTCGACATCTATTCCCGCCTTCTGCAGGAACGGATCATCTTTCTGACCGGGCCTGTCTATGATCAGGTTTCAGCCCTTGTGTCGGCGCAGCTGCTTTATCTGGAAAGCGTGAACCCGACCAAGGAAATCTCGTTCTACATCAACAGCCCGGGTGGCGTGGTGTCGGCGGGGCTGGCGATTTATGACACCATGCAGTACATCCGCTGCCCCGTCAGCACCGTGTGCATCGGGCAGGCCGCGTCCATGGGGTCGCTGCTGCTGGCCGGTGGGGAAAAGGGACGACGATTCGCGCTCCCGAACTCCCGCGTCATGGTGCATCAGCCCTCTGGCGGTGCGCAGGGACAGGCCAGCGACATCGAAATCCAGGCGCAGGAAATCCTGACCATCCGCAAGCGCCTGAACGAGATCTACAAGGAGCATACCGGCCGCACGCTTGAGGAAATCGAGCAGAAGCTGGAACGCGACAGCTACATGTCGGCGGAAGAAGCGCAGGCATTCGGGATTGTGGATGAAGTGGTCCGTCGTAACGTTGCATCAAAACCTGCGGAGTAATCTGCATAAGGAAGCGCGCATACGGGCGCGCTTCCTGCCACTGTGGGTGAAAATCACCTGCGGTGTGCCGGGGCGGTACCACCCGGCCGCAAGGTATGGAGAAGTTCCCCCGCGTGGGAATAGGAGCGGTTATGAATAACAAATCCGGCGATTCCAAAAATACGCTTTACTGCTCGTTCTGCGGCAAGTCGCAGCACGAGGTCCGCAAACTGATCGCCGGTCCCACCGTGTTCATTTGCGATGAATGCGTCGAATTGTGCATGGATATCATCCGTGAGGAACACAAGACGCATCTGGTCAAATCGCGCGATGGCGTGCCGACACCGCGGGAAATCTGCAAGATCCTGGATGACTATGTCATTGGCCAGGCCCATGCGAAGAAGGTGCTGTCGGTCGCGGTGCATAACCACTACAAGCGCCTGGCCCACGCCCAGAAGAACAATGATGTCGAGATCGCAAAATCCAACATCATGCTGATCGGGCCGACCGGTTCGGGCAAGACGCTGCTGGCGCAGACGCTGGCCCGTATTCTTGACGTACCTTTTACCATGGCTGACGCAACAACCCTGACCGAAGCCGGCTACGTGGGCGAGGATGTGGAAAACATCATCCTCAAGCTGCTGCAGGCCGCGGATTACAACGTGGAAAAGGCGCAGCGCGGCATTGTCTACATTGATGAGATCGACAAGATTTCGCGCAAGTCGGACAATCCCTCCATCACCCGCGACGTCAGTGGCGAAGGCGTGCAGCAGGCGCTGCTGAAGATCATGGAAGGCACCGTTGCATCAGTGCCGCCGCAGGGCGGGCGCAAGCATCCGCAGCAGGAATTTTTGCAGGTCGATACCACCAACATGCTGTTCATCTGCGGTGGTGCGTTTGCCGGGCTGGACAAGATCATCAGCGCGCGTGGCAAGGGGTCGGGCATCGGCTTCGGCGCGGATGTGCAGTCGCCGGACGAACGCCGCATGGGTGCCGTGCTGCGCGATGTGGAGCCCGAGGACCTGCTGAAATTCGGCCTGATACCGGAATTCATCGGCCGTCTGCCCGTTGTCGCGACGCTGGAGGATCTGGATGAGGCAGCCCTGATCGAGATCCTGACCAAGCCCAAGAACGCGCTGGTCAAGCAGTATGCCCGTCTGTTCCAGATGGAAGACGTGCAGCTGACCTTTACCGAGGACGCCCTGCGCCAGGTGGCCCAGCGTGCCATTGCGCGGAGGACGGGGGCACGTGGCCTGCGCGCCATTCTGGAAAGCATCCTGCTGTCGACCATGTTCGAGCTTCCCGGCCTGAAAAATGTCGAGGAAATCGTGGTCAACAAGGAAGTGGCCGAAGGCAAGGCGCAGCCTGTCTATGTGTATGGGAAAAACGAGCCCGCCGAACAGTCTGCCTGACGGCAGGGCCGGTTTTCGCCGAAATGCCATCACCGGACTTGTGATGATGGCGCGTCGTGACAACATGAAGTGAAGTTGTCGCATATGCGGCGCGACGGATGGGCAGGCCGCAATGTTCGGGTGCCCATCCGGGATCGTCCATACAGGAGGTCAAAAAAACAACATGTCTGAAATTGACAGGCTGAACCCCGTGCCCGAGGGGACGGAAACGACGGATAACAACATGGTAGCCAATCCGCCCGTGGCCAAGCACGAAACGGAAGAAACAACCAGCGCACACGACACGATCGCCGTGCTGCCGCTGCGCGATATCGTTGTTTTCCCGCATATGATCGTGCCGCTGTTCGTGGGACGTGAAAAATCCGTGCGTGCGCTGGAAGCCGTGACCCGCAGCGACAAGCAGATCCTGCTGGTCGCGCAGAAGAATGCGGCGCAGGATGACCCCGCGCCCGACGACATCTATCGCTATGGCACCGTGTCCACCATCCTGCAGTTGCTCAAGCTGCCCGATGGCACGGTCAAGGTGCTGGTCGAAGGTGGCCGCCGCGCCCACATTACCGCCCTGCATGAGGTTGACGGCCATTTCGAGGCCGAGATCGAGGACGTGCCGGAGCAGGAAACCGATGGCAAGGAAGCCGAGGCCATCGGCCGCACGCTGATCGGTCAGTTCGAGCAGTATATCAAGCTGAACAAGAAGATCGCGCCAGAGGTGCTGGTCTCTCTTAACCAGATTGATGACCTGTCGAAGCTGGCGGATACCATTGCCAGCCATCTGAACCTGAAGATTCCCGAAAAGCAGGAAATCCTCGAGATCCAGGACGTGAATGCGCGTCTGGAGCGGGTTTTCGCGCATATGGAAGCCGAAATCGGCGTACTGCAGGTGGAAAAGCGTATCCGTAACCGCGTGAAGCGGCAGATGGAAAAGACGCAGCGCGAGTACTACCTGAACGAGCAGCTCAAGGCGATCCAGAAGGAACTGGGCGAAGGCGAGGACGGCAAGGACGAGACCGCCGAGCTTGAGGAAAAGATCGCCAAGACCAAGCTGAGCAAGGAAGCGCGCGAGAAGGCTGTGGCCGAGCTGAAGAAGCTGCGGAGCATGAGCCCGATGTCCGCTGAATCGACGGTGGTGCGCAATTATCTCGACTGGATTCTGGGCATCCCGTGGAAAAAGCGCTCCAAGGTGCGCCATGACCTGTCCGAAGCCCAGAAGGTGCTGGATACCGATCATTATGGTCTGGAGAAGGTTAAGGAACGCATCATCGAATATCTGGCGGTGCAGAGTCGCGCGCAGAAGCTGAAGGGGCCGATCCTGTGTCTGGTGGGACCGCCCGGCGTAGGCAAGACCTCGCTGGCCAAGTCCATTGCCAAGGCGACGGGGCGTCAGTATGTCCGCATGTCGTTGGGCGGCATGCGCGACGAAGCCGAAATCCGCGGCCACCGTCGAACCTATATCGGTTCCATGCCCGGCAAGATCATTCAGGGGATGAAGAAGGCCAAGACCTCGAATCCGCTGTTCCTGCTTGATGAAATCGACAAGCTCGGTGCCGACTGGCGTGGTGATCCGTCTTCAGCGCTGCTGGAAGTGCTGGACCCGGAACAGAATTCAACTTTTGGTGATCATTATCTGGAGGTCGATTACGACCTGTCGGATGTGATGTTCATCACCACGGCCAACAGCCTGAACATGCCCCAGCCTTTGCTGGACCGCATGGAGATCATCCGTCTGTCCGGTTACACGGAAGATGAAAAGGTCGAGATCGCCAAGCGTCACCTGCTGTCCAAGCAGACGGCGGCGAATAATCTGAAGCCGGGCGAATGGTCGGTGACCGATGATGCGCTGCGGGAACTGATTCGCAGCTACACCCGTGAAGCGGGCGTGCGTAACCTGGAGCGCGAGATCGCGACCCTGGCGCGCAAGGCCGTGACGGAAATCGTGACGGGCAAGGCCAAGACCGTGGAAATCACGGCTGAGAACCTTGAGAAATACGCAGGCGTGAAGCGTTTCCGCCATGGCGAGACCGAGTCGGAAGACATGGTCGGAGTCGTGACCGGGCTGGCATGGACCGAGGTGGGAGGAGAGATCCTGACCATCGAAAGTGTGATGGTGCCCGGCAAGGGGAACATCAAGCTGACCGGCAAGCTGGGCGATGTGATGAAGGAAAGCGTCGCGGCGGCGCTGTCCTATGTCCGCAGTCGCGCCGTGACCTTTGGCATCAGCCCCGACCTGTTTGAAAAGCGTGACCTGCACGTGCATGTGCCCGAAGGGGCCACGCCCAAGGATGGCCCTTCGGCCGGTATCGCCATGGCGACATCCATCGTCAGCGTCATGACGGGCATTCCCGTGCGCCGTGACGTGGGCATGACGGGGGAAATCACCCTGCGCGGGCGTGTGCTGCCAATCGGTGGCCTGAAGGAGAAGCTGCTGGCGGCCCACCGGGCGGGGCTGACCACCATCTTCATCCCCAAGGATAACGAGAAGGACCTGGTGGACATTCCCGAAGTCGTGACCAGGGCGCTGACCATCCTTCCGGTCTCGCATGTGGATGAGGTGATCGGGCAGGCGCTGGTCCGCAAGCCCGAACCGATCGAGTGGACGGAACCGGTAACTTCCGGCGCCACGGAAGGCACGGCAGCCCCCGCGCTGACGCATTAGTCAGGGCGCGCAGGGTCGCAAAAATGTCATGATGGGGGGGAATGACGGAATTTCTCTGTCATTCCCCGAATTCTGTCGGTTGACGTGAGAAAAAACAGCGGCATAGTGCGTGCAGAAATGCGGCGCGACTTTTGAATGATTGCGTAGGCGCACAGTACAAAGAAAGGCGTAAAATGGAGAAGCCACTTAACAAGCAGGAACTCGTCGCTGCGGTAGCCGAGGAAGCCGATCTGGCCAAGGCAAAGGCTGGCGAAGTGGTTGATGCGGTTTTCGGTGCGATCGAAAAGGCGCTGGCAAGCAAGCAGGAAGTCCGTCTGGTTGGTTTTGGTACGTTCGTGACCGCCACCCGCAAGGCGGCCAAGGGGCGCAACCCCCGCACGGGTGAGCCGCTGGACATTCCGGCTTCCACGTCCGTGCGTTTCAAGCCGGGCAAGAACCTGAAGGAAGCCGTCAGCAAGTAAGGCTGGCTGTTTTTTCCGGACAAAAAAAGAAGGGGCAATCCATTTTTTGGGTTGCCCCTTTTTTTGCAATCGCTTAGTAGGGTCGCGGGCGATTAGCTTAGCGGTAGAGCATCTCGTTTACACCGAGAGGGTCGGCGGTTCGATCCCGTCATCGCCCACCATATGTTTCCATGCCTGTGGGAACATGCACCACGCGGGTGTAGCTCAGTTGGTTAGAGCGCCGGCCTGTCACGCCGGAGGTCGCGGGTTCGAGCCCCGTCACTCGCGCCATTACGGCACAATTTATCATATCCCTACCACGCCAGACGCAGCCGCGCTGGCGTTTTTTTTGTGCCCGTTTCCTACACGGAAAAATGACAACAACAATTCGTGCCATTAAAGTAATGATCACGTGATGTTGACGTAAATGCCCTGGAACATGTCCTCACAGTAATGTTCACCCAAGAACACGGTTAAGTAACTGTTCCCTGCACCATGTTGGGTCTAGCATCCTGAAAGCCAGAGATAAGTCGATAAAGACACCCGGTGGCGTATTAACAGGTTGGGAACACGGAAGATGCATTCCGTTATCGCTGATTATTTGCCCGTACTTATATTCGGTTGCATTGCAGTGGTGATCGCAGGGGCGATGCTGGGCAGTTCGCTGCTGTTTGGGCACCAGAAGCCCTACGCCGAGAAAACGTCCGCATATGAATGTGGTTTCGAGGCATTCGACAATGCACGTCATCGTTTTGACGTGCGGTTCTACCTGGTCGCGATCCTGTTCATCATTTTCGACCTGGAGGTCGCATTCCTCTTCCCGTGGGCTGTCAGCCTGTCACGGATCGGGTGGTTCGGGTTCGCGTCCATGATGGGCTTCCTGGGCGTTCTGGTGGTTGGCTTCATCTATGAATGGAGCAAGGGCGCGCTGGACTGGGATTGAACATGACAAGGGGAGGCGCGCCAATGGGCACCAACGATACATCCGGGCCGGACCGGCCCGCGGACAGCATTGCATGGAACCGCGAAATGCTGCCGCCGGGACCGCAGCAGGATGCGGTGATCAAGGGCATTACCGGTGAAATCACCGAAAAGGGCTTTGTAGTCGCAAGTCTGGACAAGCTGGTGAACTGGGGCCGCACCGGCAGCCTGTGGCCCATGTCCTTCGGGCTGGCATGCTGCGCGGTGGAAATGATCCATGCCTATATGCCGCGTTACGACCTGGATCGCATGGGCATCATCCCGCGTGGGTCGCCGCGCCAGTCGGACGTGATGATCGTCGCCGGCACGCTGACCAACAAGATGGCGCCCGCCCTGCGCCGGGTATACGACCAGATGGCCGAGCCGCGCTGGGTCATCTCCATGGGGTCATGCGCCAATGGTGGCGGGTATTACCATTATTCCTATTCAGTGGTGCGCGGGTGCGACCGCATCGTGCCGGTGGATGTATATGTCCCCGGCTGCCCCCCCACGGCAGAGGCGCTGATTTACGGCATTCTGCAACTGCAGAAGAAAATTCGCAGGACAGGGACAATCCGCCGTGGCTGATCCCGCAAACACTCCCCCCGTTGCCGTGGCCGGACCGCGCGCCGTGTCAGGCCCGCTGGGCGCCATTGCCTTTCGCCTGTCCACGGCCGTGCCGGGCATCATCTCGGCAGGGATCGAGAAGGGCGAACTGGTGGTACGCACCACGCGGCATCGTCTGCTCGATCTCATGACCATGCTGCGTGATGATCCGCGTTATGCCTGCCAGCAGGTCATGGATATCTGCGGCGTGGACTTTCCCGACCGGGCCGAACGGTTCGACGTGGTCTACAACCTGCTGTCCGTTACCCATAACCACCGCATCCGCGTGATCGTGACGACGGATGAAACATCTCCCGTGCCGTCCGTCCACCAGCTGTGGCCTGCGGCCACATGGTGGGAACGCGAATGCTACGACCTGTTCGGCGTGCTGTTTACCGATCAGCCGGACCTGCGACGCATCCTGACCGATTACGGTTTTGAAGGGCATCCGCTGCGCAAGGATTTCCCGCTGACCGGTTATGTCGAGCTTCGCTACGACGAGGACCGGCGGCAGGTGGTCTATGAGCCGGTCGATCTGGTGCAGGATTTCCGCAATTTCGATTTCGAATCCCCATGGGAAGGCATCTTGACCCTGCCGGGTGACGAAAAGGCGCATGCCGACCGCCAGGACATGAAACGACAGGGATAGGCGACAGATGAGCGACGTAACCCTTCGTAGTGATACGGATATCCCCGACAGCCTTCTGCCCGAAGATACGGATGGAGAGGTGAAGCGCCATGTGGTGGAAATTGATTCTCACGCACTGAATTTCGGGCCACAGCATCCATCCGCCCACGGCGTGCTGCGGCTGGTGCTGGAAATGGAGGGCGAGGTCGTCGCCCGGGCCATTCCGCATGTCGGCCTGCTGCATCGCGGCACGGAAAAGCTGATCGAATACAAGACGTATCCCAAGGCGCTGCCGTATTTCGATCGCCTCGATTACGTCTCGCCGATGTGCGAGGAGCAGGCCTTCGCGCTGGCAGTAGAAAAGCTGCTGAATATCGAGGCCCCGGAACGCGCCAAGTGGATACGGGTCATGTTTGCCGAGATCACGCGGATCCTGAATCATATCCTCAATCTGACCTCCTTCGGGCTGGACTGCGGCGCGCTGACGCCCGCGTTGTGGGGATATGAGGAACGCGAAAAGCTGATCGAGTTCTATGAAGCCGCATCCGGCGCGCGGTTCCATGCCAATTACGTCCGCCCCGGTGGCGTGGCGCGTGACCTGCCTGCCGGGCTGGAGGAGCGCATTGCCGACTGGGCGCGTACCTTCCCCAAATGGATTGACGACCTTGAATCGCTGCTGACCAGCAACCGCATCTGGAAACAGCGCACGGTGGGCATTGGCGTCTTCACCACCGAACAGGCCCTGGCCTGGGGCTTCAGCGGTCCGTGCCTGCGTGCCTCGGGCGTGCCGTGGGACCTGCGCCGCAGCCAGCCCTATGACAATTACGACAAGGTCGAGTTCAACGTGCCCGTGGGCCGTCAGGGCGACTGTTACGACCGTTACCTCATCCGCGTGGCGGAGATGCGCGAAAGCGTGCGCATCATCAACCAGTGCCTTGAACAGATCCGCCCCGGCCCGGTGAAGGTGCGTGACCACAAGATCACGCCGCCGCCGCGCCGCGAAATGAAGCGGTCGATGGAAGCACTGATCCATCACTTCAAGCTGTTTACCGAAGGCTATCACGTCCCGCCGGGCGCCACCTACACCGTGACCGAAACCCCCAAGGGCGAGTTCGGCGTGTATCTGGTGGCCGATGGCAGCAACCGGCCGTATCGCTGCAAGATCCGGCCCACGGGTTTTTCCCATCTCCAGGCAATCGACGAGATGTCGCGCCGGCACATGCTGGCGGATGCCGTGGCCATTATCGGGTCGCTCGACCTGGTATTTGGTGAGATTGACAGGTGACCGACATGTCCGTCCAGCCCAGCGCGCCCGAAGGCGCGGAACCGACCCGGTTCGAATTTGATTCCGAGAGCGAACAGCAGATCGCGACCATCCTTGCCAAGTATCCGCCTGAACGCAAGGCAAGCGGCGTGCTGCCGCTGCTGTATGTCGTGCAGAAGCAGATGGGCCGCCAGACCGGCAGCGCATGGATCCCCCGCGTGGCCATGGATGTGGTGGCCGCGCGGCTGGAAATGGCCCCGATCCGTGTTTACGAGGTCGCGACCTTCTACCTCATGTTCAATACGAAGCCGATCGGCCGGTACCACCTGCAGGTCTGCACCACCACGTCGTGCTGGCTGCGCGGGTCGGATGACGTGACGGCGGCGTGCAAGGCGGCAACGGGCATCCGGGCGTTTGGAGAGACCAGCGCCGACGGCCTGTTCACCCTGACGGAGGTCGAATGCCTTGGCGCCTGCGCCAACGCCCCGATCCTGCAGGTTGATGATGATTATTACGAGGATCTGGATGGCCCGCGCACGGAAGAACTGATCGAGGCGCTGAAACGTGGTGAACGCCCCACGCCCGGCCCCACCATCGATCGTCTGAACTCCGCCCCCGCCGGTGGGCGCAGGGTGCTGGTGGATGACGCGACGCACAAGCCGCAGGGGCAGGGGTAAGGATCATGCTGCAGGACAAGGACCGCATCTTCACCAACCTGTATGGCCAGAATGACTGGCGGCTGGCTGGCGCCCGTGCCCGTGGCGACTGGAACGGTACGGCCGACATACTGGCGCGCGGGCCGGACGCCATCATTGCCGAGATGAAGGCATCCGGCCTGCGTGGGCGCGGGGGGGCCGGTTTCCCCACCGGGGTCAAATGGTCGTTCATGCCCAAGAAGAATGACGGCCGGCCGCATTACCTCGTCATCAATGGCGATGAGTCGGAACCGGGGACCTGCAAGGACCGCGAAATCCTGCGCCACGACCCGCACAAGCTGGTGGAAAGCGCGCTGATCGCATCCTTCGCCATGGGCGCGCATGCGGCCTACATCTACATCCGTGGTGAGTTCTATAACGAGGCCATGCACCTTCAGCACGCCATTGACGAGGCGTATGAAGCCGGCCTGATCGGAAAGAACGCCTGCGGGTCGGGCTGGGATTTCGACTTCTACATCCATCGCGGTGCCGGTGCCTACATATGCGGCGAGGAAACCGCCCTGCTGGAAAGCCTGGAGGGCAAGAAGGGCCAGCCGCGCATGAAGCCGCCTTTCCCGGCGGCGATGGGTCTGTATGGCTGCCCCACCACGGTCAACAATGTCGAAAGCATTGCCGTTTCCGCCACCATCCTGCGGCGGGGGGCGGCATGGTTTTCGGGGCTGGGGCGGCCCAACAACGCAGGCACCAAGCTTATGGCCATATCGGGCCACGTCAACACGCCGTGCGTGTTTGAAGAAGAGCTGGGCGTCCCCATGAAGGATCTGATCGAAAAGCATGGCGGCGGTGTGCGGGGCGGGTGGGACAACCTGCTGGCGGTCATCCCCGGTGGCTGTTCGGTGCCCATGCTGCCGCGCGATGTGTGCGACACCGTTCTGATGGATTACGACAGCCTGCGCGCCGAAGGCTCCGGCCTTGGCACCGGCTGCATGATCGTGATGGACAAATCCACCGACATCATCGCGGCGATCGCCCGGTTCTCGAAATTCTTCAAACATGAAAGCTGTGGCCAGTGCACGCCGTGCCGCGAGGGCACGGGATGGATGATGCGTATCATGGAACGCATGGTCGAAGGTCGCGCCGAGATCGAGGAAATCGACATGCTCGAACAGGTCACCCGGCAGGTAGAGGGACACACCATCTGCGCACTGGGTGATGCGGCGGCATGGCCGATACAGGGGCTGATCCGCCGGTTCCGTCCGGTCATGGAAGAACGCATCCATGCCTACAAGGCCGCCCATGGCGGCACGCGGCCCGTGCAGGTGCCTGCGGGCCTGGTTGAAGCTGCGGAGTAGGAACAGTGGTAAAAGTAACCGTTGACGGTCTTCCGGTCGAAGTGCCCGCAGGTTCCTCCGCCCTTCAGGCGTGCGAGGCGGCGGGTAAGGAAATCCCGCGTTTCTGTTATCATGAACGCCTGTCGGTGGCGGGGAACTGCCGGATGTGCCTGGTCGAGGTATCGGGCGGGCGCAAGCCGGTAGCGTCCTGCGGCTTCCCCATCGGGGAGGGGATGCATATCTTCACCGATACCGAAGTCGTGCGCCGCGCCCGCCGCGCGGTGATGGAATTCCTGCTGATCAACCACCCGCTGGACTGTCCCATCTGTGACCAGGGCGGTGAATGCGACCTGCAGGATCAGGCATTCGGCTATGGCGCGGACCATTCCCGCTACCGTGAAAACAAGCGGGCGGTGACCGACAAATATCTCGGCCCGCTGGTCAAGACGGTCATGACGCGCTGCATCCAGTGCACGCGCTGCATCCGGTTTTCGACCGAAATCGCGGGCGTGCCCGAACTGGGCGGGGTTTCGCGCGGTGAAAACCTGGAAATCACCAATTATGTTGAAAAGGCCCTGACATCCGAACTGTCGGGCAACCTGATTGACATCTGCCCCGTGGGCGCACTGACATCGCAGCCCTACGCCTTTACCGCCCGGTCATGGGAACTCAGGCGCACGGACTCGATCGATGTCTGTGACGCGGTGGGAACCAATATCGTCATGCATGCCCGTGGGGCGGCGGTGCTGCGCATCGTGCCGCGCATCAATGACGAGGTGAACGAGGAATGGCTGTCGGACAAGGGCCGGTTCGTGGTCGATGGCTTCCGCCGCCGTCGCCTTGACCGGCCATGGGGGCGGGTGGACGGCAGGCTCCAGCCCGCAAGCTGGCAGGATGCCTTTTCCACCATCGCCACGCGGCTGAAAAACGTACCGGGGGAGCGCATTGGCGCGATCGCGGGCGACATGTGCGATGCCGAAAGCATGATGGCGCTGAAGGATCTTATGGAAACACTGGGGTCCAGCAATATCGACTGCCGTCAGGACGGGGCGAAATACGATACGTCGCGCCGCGACTTCTATACGTTCAACAGCGGCATTACCGGCATCGAGGATGCGGACGCGCTGCTGATCGTAGGCACCATTCCGCGGCAGGAAGCCCCGGTGCTGAATGCCCGCATCCGCAAGCGCTTCCTTGCTGCCGGACGGGGTGGCTTTCCCATCGCCATGATCGGCGCGCCCAATGCCGACCCGACCTATGCTGCCACGGTCCTGGGCGAGGGGCCGGACACGCTGGCGAAGCTGGCCGCAGGTGAACTGCCGTTCGCCGATGTGCTGAAAAACGCGAAAAACCCCATGGTCATTGTCGGTCACGGCGCACTGACCCGCCCCGATGGACAGGCAATTGCAAAGGCATGCTGGGACCTGGCGGTGCAGGTGGGGGCGATCACCGCCGGCTGGCACGGCTTCAATGTCCTGCATACGGCCGCCAGCCGGGTTGCGGGACTGGACCTTGGCCTTGTCCCCGGAACCGGGGGGCGTGACGTGGCCGGCATGCTGGATGGCGGGGTGGATGTGCTGTGGCTGCTGGGCGCGGATGAATTCGCGACCGACCGTATCGGCCCGGAAACATTTGTCATCTATCAGGGACATCATGGCGACGCGGGGGCCGCGCGGGCGGATGTGATCCTGCCCGGCACGCTGTATGCCGAAAAGCCGGGGACCTACACCAATACCGAAGGGCGGGTGCAGGAAGCCTTCCGTGCCATCATGCCGCCCGGTGACGCGCGGGAAGACTGGCGCATCCTGCGGGCGTTTTCCGAAGTGGCGGGACGCAAGCTGCCCTATGACACGCTGGAGGCCCTGCGTGCACGCATGGCGCGGGCCAATCCCGTATTCGGGCAACCGGCGTGGGTGCGCCACGGCACGACAGACACCACCGCGCCACAGGCGGGGCCGGTGTCCGTGTCCAGCGACCCGTTCCGCCCGGTCATTGCCGATTATTACCTGACCCATGCCGTGTGTCGCGCCAGTCCCACCATGGAAACCTGTTCGGGGATTTACGTGCATCCCGCAATCGAGGCGGCGGAGTAGGCAAGATGGCAGATTTCTTCTTTCACACCACGCCTGGCCAGCTTCTGCTGATCGTGCTGGAAACGCTGGCGGTGCTGGTGCCGCTGCTGCTGGGGGTTGCGTACCTGACACTGGCCGAACGCAAGGTGATGGCCGCCATGCAGTTGCGCAAGGGGCCGAACGTGAACGGTCCGTTCGGCGTGCTGCAGGCCTTTGCCGACGCGATCAAGATGCTGACGAAGGAAACGGTGATCCCGTCGGGTGCGAACAGGATGCTGTTCCTGTTCGCGCCATTCCTGACGTTTTCGCTGGCCATGGTGGCGTGGGCGGTAATCCCGACGGGTAACGGGCTGGCTATCGCCAACATCAATGTGGGCGTGCTGTACCTGCTCGCGATTTCCTCGCTGGGTGTTTACGGCATCCTGATCGCGGGGTGGGCGTCCAACTCAAAATACGCCTTCCTTGGCGGCCTGCGCTCTGCCGCGCAGATGGTGTCGTATGAAGTATCCATCGGGCTGGTGATCGTGTCGGTCCTGCTGGCGGTGGGTAGCCTCAATCTCAATGACATTGTGCTGGCGCAGCGCAATGTGTGGTTCTGCCTGCCCATGTTCCCGATGTTCATCGTGTTTTTCATCTCGGCCCTGGCCGAGACCAACCGCGCGCCATTTGACCTGCCGGAAGGCGAAAGCGAACTGGTGGCAGGCTTCTTCGTCGAATATTCCGCACTGGCGTTTGGCCTGTTCTTCCTGGGGGAATACGCGAACATGTTCCTTATGTCGGGCATGGTCAGCATCCTGTTCCTGGGGGGATGGCTGCCGCCGCTGGGGATCGCGCCCTTTACGTGGATACCGGGGCCGCTGTGGCTGATCGCGAAGATCCTGTTCTGCCTGTTCGTGTTCATCTGGGTGCGCGCGACATTTCCCCGCTATCGCTATGACCAGCTCATGCGGCTGGGGTGGAAGGTATTCCTGCCGTTCTCGCTGGCGTGGATGGTGCTGAGCGCGGGGTTCCTGATGGTAACGGGCCTTCTGCCCGGAGGAGCAGGCTGATGGGTACCTTAAGCAAAGCCGCCCGGTCCATGCTTCTGTCCGAACTGGTGACGGGCATGAGCGTGACACTGAAGGCGTTTTTCAAGCCGAAGGCCACGATCAATTACCCTTATGAAAAGGGCGTGCTGTCACCGCGTTTCCGTGGCGAACACGCGCTGCGCCGTTACCCCAACGGGGAGGAGCGCTGCATTGCGTGCAAGCTGTGCGAGGCGACATGTCCCGCCGAAGCCATCACCATCGAGGCCGAACCGCGTGATGACGGCTCGCGCCGGACCACGCGTTACGACATTGACATGACCAAGTGCATCTATTGCGGCCTGTGCGAGGAAGCCTGCCCGGTCGATGCGATTGTCGAAGGCCCGAATTATGAGTTCGCGACCGAAACGCGCGAAGAACTTATGTACAACAAGGACAAGCTCCTGGCCAATGGCGACCGCTGGGAAAGCGTTCTCGCCCGCAGGCTCGAGCTTGATGCCCCGTACCGCTGACACCGCACGGCGGATGCGGCGCAGGCCGCCCCCGCCATGCCAGCAGGAGGAAACATCCATGCGGCAGGAAGCTCACCCATGATGACCCAGATTGTCTTTTACGTCTTTGCGGCGGTGCTGGTCCTGTCCGCCACCATGGTGGTGTGCGCGCGCAACCCCGTGCATTCGGTGCTGTTCCTGATCCTTGCGTTCTTCAACGCGGCGGGGCTGTTCCTGATTGCGGGGGCCGAATTCCTCGCCATGACGCTGGTGATTGTCTATGTCGGCGCCGTCGCGGTGCTGTTCCTGTTCGTGGTCATGATGCTGGATGTCAATTTCGCGCAGATGCGTGAGGGCGTGCAGCGCTATGCGCCCATTGGCGGCGTGGTTGGCGGCGTGCTGCTGGTTGAACTGATCATGGCGTTCACCCACTGGCGGGTGGCCTCCAACATAGGTCAGATCAGACACCTTGTCCCGTCCTCGCCCGAGCGCACCAATACCGCGGCACTGGGGGACGTGCTGTACACTCATTACATCTTCCTGTTCCAGTCCTGCGCGCTGGTGCTGCTGGTGGCCATGATCGGCGCGATCGTGCTGACGCTGCGTGACCGGCCCACCGGACGCCGGCAGGACATCGACCGACAGCACGACCGCACGCCGGCCGACAGTCTGGAAATGCTGCAGGTTCCGCTGGGCGCGGGGGTGGCGGCGCAGGGCGGTTTCCTGCGCCCGCACACGTCATATGACGTGGCGTCGGTGCCCGGCAGCTATGGCACCGAAGCGTGGCGTGAACAGGGAGAGGAAGAAGAAACACAGACCGCGCTGGTGATCATTCCCCCCGCGGCAGGTACGAAAGGACAGGACGATGCATAGCGCGATTGAGGGCATTGGCCTGGCGCCATACCTGAGCATTGGCGCGATCCTGCTGGTGCTGGGCGTGTTCGGTATTTTCGTGAACCGAAAGAACGTCATCATCATCCTGATGTCGATCGAACTGATCCTGCTGTCGGCCAACATCAATTTCGTGGCGTTTTCAGCTGCCACCGGCGACCTGTCGGGGCAGGTGATGACGCTGTTCGTACTGACCATCGCGGCGGCGGAATCCGCCATCGGGCTGGCCATTGTCACGGTCTATTTCCGTAATCGCGGCTCGATCGAAGTCGATGATATCACGATGATGAAGGGGTAAGGGAAATGCAGACGGCATCCTTCCTTTTTGAAGTGGCGGTGTTCGCGCCCCTGATCGGCTTCCTGGTGGCGGGCTGTTTCGGGCACCTCATGGGTGATAACGCGGCGCGGTTCACCACCATTGCGCTCATGACCTGCGCAGCACTGTCGGCCATTGGCGTGCTGGGGTTCGAGATGGGCGACGTGGGCACGTTTGTCGTGCCCGTGGCCGACTGGATCCATGCCGCCGGCTTCCGGGCCGACTGGCAGCTGCGCATGGACATGCTGTCGGTCAGCGTGGTGGCCATGGTCACGGTGGTGTCCCTGCTGGTGCATGTGTACAGCGTGGGCTACATGGCGCATGAGGCGCGGCCGGTGTACCGCTTCTTTTCCTACCTGTCGCTGTTCACGTTCGCGATGCTCATGCTGGTGACATCGGACAACCTGCTGCAGCTGTTCTTCGGCTGGGAAGGGGTAGGCCTGGCGAGTTACCTGCTGATTGGCTACTGGTATGACCGGCCATCGGCCTGTGCCGCCGCCATCAAGGCGTTCGTGGTCAACCGCGTGGCGGACCTGTTCTTCCTTGTCGGTATCTCGCTGGTCTTCATCCGGCTGGGCAGCGTGTCGTATGACGATATTTTCGCCGCCATCCCCTACCATGTGAATGATACGTTCGTGCTGTTTGGCACGCATCCGCTGTTTGAAGTCATCGCGACGCTGCTGTTCATCGGGGCCATGGGCAAGTCGGCGCAGCTGTTCCTGCATACGTGGCTGCCCGATGCGATGGAGGGGCCGACCCCGGTCTCCGCCCTGATCCACGCGGCGACCATGGTGACGGCGGGCATCTTCCTTATGGTGCGCATGTCGCCGCTGGTCAGCCTTGCACCCGTCACGCGCGACCTGATCGTGCTGGTGGGCGGCACTACAAGCTTCTTTGCCGCAACCGTGGGGCTGGTCCAGCCTGACATCAAGCGCACCATTGCCTATTCCACCTGTTCGCAGCTTGGCTACATGTTCGTGGCCGTTGGCGTGGGGGCGTATCAGGCGTCAATGTTCCACCTGACCACGCATGCGTTCTTCAAGGCGCTTCTGTTCCTTGGCGCGGGCTGCGTGATCCATGCCGTGCATGATGAGCAGGACATGTTCCGCATGGGCGGGCTGTGGCGGAAGATCCCCTTCACCTATGCTGCCATGTGGATTGGCAGCCTTGCGCTGGCGGGTATCTTTCCGTTCGCCGGGTACTGGTCGAAGGATGCGATCCTCGAGGCCGCATGGATGTCGGACAGCGGCATGGCCCATTATGGCTGGGTCATGGGGTGTGTGACCGCATTCCTGACCGCGCTGTATAGCTGGCGCCTGATCTTCCTTGTGTTCCACGGCACGCCACGGGATGCGCACCTGCATGACGGCGCGCATGAAAGCCCGGCATCCATGCTGGTGCCGGTGGGGCTGCTGTCGGTTGGCGCGGTGGTTGCGGGCGTGGTGCTGGCGCCATTCTATATCGGTAGCCATCAGGCCGCGTTCTGGAATGGGGCGATTGCCGCCATTCCCGGCCATGACGTGATTGAACGCCTTGAACAGACGCCCGGCTTCATCGCGCTGGTGCCGACATTCGCCGCCGTATTCGGCATTGTCGTGGCCTATGTCTGCTATATCGCAAGCCCCGGCATTCCAGCGGCTCTCGCACGCAGCCTGCGTCCGCTTTACCTGTTCCTGCTGAACAAATGGTATTTCGACGAACTGTATGACGTGGCCATCATCCGTCCCTATCGCGCGATTGCGCGCCTGTTGTGGAAGGGCGTGGATGAGGACGTGGTCGAGGGCATACCCGAAGGGCTGGCCCGCCTGACCGCAGGCAGCGCGGGGCAGGCCGTGCGCATCCAGACCGGGTCCATGGCCGTCTATGCCTTTTCCATGCTGATCGGGCTGGTGGTACTGCTGACCACCATGCTGTTCTTCCGCTAACCCCAGGGACGTCAGGGCCAATACCAATGAACTGGACACTTGCGCTGCCTGAAATCGTGCTGGCCCTGTCGGGGCTGGTCATCCTGCTTGCCGGGGTGATGCAACGGCGCGGGCAGGCCTTCTTCTCCTGTGCGATGATGACGCTGCTGGCCCTGGTGGTTACCGGCATCCTTGTCGTGTTTTCGCCCGATGGCACCGGCTACAGCCATATCTTCATCAATGACGGCTTTGCCCGTTTCATGAAGGTGCTGAGCCTGACGGGGGCTGCGCTGTCGGTTGTGCTGAGCGTGGGATATGCGCGGGAAATGGAAATCGACAAGTTCGAATTTCCGGTCCTGATCCTGTTTTCCACGCTGGGCACGATGATCATGGCGTCCTCGGGCAACCTCATGACGCTGTTTGTCGGGCTGGAACTGTCCTCGCTGTCCATCTATATCCTGTGCGCCTTCGCGCGTGACCGGGTGACGGCGGCAGAGGCAGGGCTGAAGTATTTCGTGCTGGGGTCGCTGGCGTCGGGGCTGCTGCTGTATGGCATCTCGCTGGCGTACGGCTTTGCCGGGACGATGGAATATGCGGGCCTGCAGCAGGCGGTGCGCGGCAGCGCGGTGCTGCCGGCGGGGCTTATGGTGGGGATCGTGTTCGTGCTGGTGGGGCTGTGTTTCAAGCTGTCCATGGTGCCGTTCCATATGTGGACGCCCGATGTGTACCAGGGCGCGCCCACGTCGGTCACCGCGTATATGGCCGGTGCGCCCAAGATCGCGGCCTTTGCCGTGCTGCTGCGTGTCATGGCCGGGCCCTTTGGCAGCATGACGCCGCAGTGGCAGCTGCTGATCGAGGTCGTGTCCGCCGCTTCCATGGTGTTCGGCTCGCTTGCGGCCATTCCGCAGGGAAACATCAAGCGGCTGATGGCGTATTCCTCCATCGGGCATATGGGCTACGCCATGATCGGCATGGCGGCGGGCACGGCGGAGGGCACGCGTGGCACGCTGGTCTATCTGGTGACCTACCTGTTCATGAATGTCGGCGCGTTCGCGGGTATTGTCGCCATGCGCCGCAGGGGGCGGGCGGTCAGCCAGATCAGCGACCTGTCCGGCCTGGGCCGTACCGACCCGGGCATGGCGCTGGCCATGGCGGTGTTCATGTTCTCCATGGCGGGGGCGCCGCCGCTGGCGGGGTTCTTTGGCAAGCTCATGGTGTTCTATGCCGCGATCAACGCGCATCTTTACGCGCTGGCGGCAATTGGTATCGTCAGCAGCGTGATCGGGGCGTATTACTATATCCGGATCGTCAAGATCATGTTTTTCGATGCCGCTGCCCCGGCGCTGGACCGCTCGCCTGTTTCCGTCTCCTTCGTATCGGTGGGAATGGGGCTGGTGACCACGTTCTTCGTGGTGGGGCTTGGTCCTGTCGCGACAGCAGCACAGGCGGCGGCGAGCGCACTGTTCAGGTAACGCATGACCCAGCCCGCCATCTGCCCCTCCGTCGTGTCCATACCCCGTGGCAATGGGGGGGCATGGCGGATGGAGGTGCATGACAGGCTGGGATCGACATCCGACCTGTGCAAGAACCGGCTTGATGCAGGGCAGGGGGAGGACGGTCTCGCCATCCTGGCGCTGAAACAGACGGCGGGACGGGGCAGCCGGGGACGGGAATGGCATGATCCCGGTGGCAACCTGGCCCTGTCCATCATGCTGGTGGGACCCGGGGCGGTGGTGCCGGTGGGGCTGTGGCCGTTCATCGCCGGTCTGGCGCTGCATGACGCCATGGCAGGTTATGTTCCCCCGGGTCACGCGCTGGAACTGAAATGGCCCAATGACCTGCTGCTGGATGGCCGGAAGATGGCCGGTATCCTGATCGAGACCGGAACGGAAGGCGGCGTGTCATGGCAGGTGATCGGCATTGGTGCGAACCTGCGTGGCAGGCCTGATATCGCCGGCCGCGCGCTGTCCTGCCTGGCGGATTGCGGGGGAGACGTGCCTGCGGCGCCCGAGATGGCGCGCGCCCTGCTGCACCATCTTGACCTGTGGCTGGCGCGGTATGGCGCGCATGGCTTTGACGCCATACGCGCGGCCTGGCTGGAACGTGGGCACGCGATTGGCACCCCCATCCGGGTTGCGGCGGGAAACCAGCAGTTTACCGGCACGTTTGCAGGACTGGAGGATGACGGTATCCTGCTGCTGCGTACGTCCGCGGGTGTGCGGCGCGTGGTGACGGGCGAGGTGCTGCTGGCCCCGGTGAACCGAGAATAATCGGCCCGGATCAAGGAAAGAGATTTAAGTTGGCGGGATTACATGATAATCCCGTGCAGGATTTTATGGCGAAAGGTGTCGAGCGCCGTCCCCCATCCGGGCCGGGGGATGCGCTGCTCCACCCGCGCCAGCAGGGCAGGCGGACCGGCGGCATGCTGGCGCCAGACAGGATTTTGGCCCCGACCGGGCTGACAGCAGGGCACGCAGATCGGCACGGAACAGGCGTTCCGGGCCCATTTTTCAAACGCATCTGAAACAATGGTAACTGACACAGGATTTATTGATGAATGATATGACAGGCGTTTCATTCCTTCCGTTGGGCGGAACAGGCGAAATCGGCATGAACCTCAACCTGTACCGGCAGGGTGAGACATGGCTGGCGGTGGATTGTGGCATCGGCTTCAGCGGCAATGATACGCCGGAGGCGGAGATCATCCTGCCTGATCCGGTTTTCATTGCCGAACGCAGGGACAGGCTGGCCGGTCTGGTCGTCACCCATGCGCATGAAGACCATCTGGGCGCCATTGCCCATCTATGGCCGCAGCTTGGCTGCCCGGTCTATGTCACCCCGTTTGCCGCTGCCGTGCTGCGCCGCAAGCTGGGGGAGGCGGGCCTGCTGCAGCAGGTGCCCATCCATGTGGTGGCGCCCGGCAGCGCCTTTACGGTCGGGCCGTTTGACCTGCGTTTCGTCTCGGTCACGCATTCAGTGCCGGAATCACAGTCGCTGGTGCTGCGCACGCCGCAGGGCATCATTGTCCATACCGGTGACTGGAAGATCGATCCCGACCCGCAGGTCGGCCCCCCCACCGATCTTGAAACCTTCGCCGAACTGGGGCGCGAGGGCGTGCTGGCCATGGTGTGCGACAGCACCAATGTCCGTACCGAAGGTCCGTCCGCGTCCGAAGCCGACGTGCGGCGCGAGATGACGCGCCTCATCGCCTCGCTCGAGGGGCGGATTGCGGTCACCTGTTTCGCCAGTAACGTCGCCCGCGTGGAAACGCTGGCCATGGCGGCAAAGGCTGCTGGCCGCCGCGTTGCAGTGGTCGGGCGCAGCCTGCGCAACCTGGAGGTCGCGGCGCGCGAATGCGGTTACCTGTCGGACGTGCCGCATTTCCTGTCGGAACAGGACGCCAACTCCATCCCCGACAACCAGATCCTGCTGATCGTGACCGGCAGCCAGGGCGAACCCCGTTCGGCCCTGTCGCGCATCGCGGCTGACACCCACCCCAACATCGCGCTGGGTGAGGGGGACACGGTCATCTACAGCAGCCGCATGATCCCGGGGAACGAGCAGGCGGTGATCCAGGTGCAGGACAGCCTGACCCGGCGTGGCGTGCATGTCATTACCGACAAGGACCACCTTGTGCACGTATCGGGCCATGCCACGGGTGGCGACGTGCGCAAGCTGTATGATCTTGTGCGTCCGCGCTTCCTGATCCCGGTGCATGGCGAATGGCGTCACCTGACCGCCAATGCCGCCATTGCGCAGGAACTGAATATCGAACCCGTGCTGCTGGAAGACGGGGATATCCTCGACATCCGTGCCGACGGGGTCGAAATTGGCGATACTGCGCCCACCGGGCGGCTGGTGCTGGATGGCGGGCGTATCCTGCCCATGAATGGTGGCGTGCTGTCGGCACGGCGCCGGATGCTGTTCAACGGCATGGTGATGGGCAGCTTCGCGGTGGATGATGAAGGCTACCTGATCGGGGATCCGAAGGTCAGCGCGCCGGGCCTGCTGGATGCTGACGACCCCGAGACGCAGCGCGTGACCGAGGAATTCGGCAATGCGCTGGATGAAATCCCCGATGAACTGCGTGAAAACGACGCCACCTTCCGCGAAGCGGCCAAGACCGCCCTGCGCCGCGCACTGGGCCGCAAGCTGCAGAAGCGCCCGCTGGTGGATGTCCACCTGCTGCGGGTGTAAGGGGCTGCGGGCAGGGGCCGCAAATGATTATGGCAGGGAACGGACGGGCCGTTTCCTGCCATTTTTTTTGGTACGTTTTCCCTAAACCCGGCGTTTTTCTGTGCAACCAGATTTGCCTGCGCAGCTTACGCCCCGGACGTCGCTGCCGCCATGCCCCCTCACGCGGATGTTTTCGCTTCGGGGGGCTTTGTCCATCACGCTTCGGTGTGGCGCGGGGAGGGGACACGCACATGCCCCATTCCACGGGCGTTGTGATTGGTTTAGGGTCCGCAGCATTATCGGTTCTCATACTTCAAGGTTCATACGGATATGCGTCTGTCCCGCAGTTTTCTGCCGACCCTCAAGGAAAATCCGGCCGAGGCCCAGATCACGTCCCACCGGCTCATGCTGCGTGCGGGCATGATTCGCCAGACCGCGGCAGGTATCTATGCCTGGCTGCCGGTGGGCCTGCGGGTGCTGCGCAACATTGCGAACATCGTGCGCCACGAGCAGGACGCCGTGGGCGCGCAGGAACTGCTGATGCCCACCATGCAGTCAGCCGACCTGTGGAAGCGCTCGGGCCGGTATGACGCCTATGGCCCGGAAATGCTGCGCATCCGTGACCGCCATGAACGCGACATGCTGTTCGGTCCGACCAATGAGGAAATGATAACCGACCTGTTCGGTCAGGCGGTCAAGTCCTACAAGGAACTGCCGCAGGTTCTGTACCAGATCCAGTGGAAGTTCCGTGACGAGGTCCGCCCCCGTTTCGGCGTGATGCGTGGGCGTGAGTTCTACATGAAGGACGCCTACAGCTTCGACCTTGATCACGACTCTGCCGTCGATACCTATCGCCGCATGATGCTGGCCTACCTGCGCACGTTCCAGCGCCTTGGCGTCCGCGCGATTCCCATGCGGGCCGATACCGGGCCGATCGGTGGCGAACTGAGCCACGAATTCCTGATCCTGGCCCCCACGGGGGAAAGCGGCGTGTTCTTCGACAGCGCGCTGGAGGACCAGGACTGGCTGGGTGAAAACGTGGATGTGACCAGCCGGGACTCGCTTGAGAAGTTCTTCACCGGCATGACCGCGTTCTATGCCGCGACGGACGAAATGCATGATGCGGATGCATGGGCAAAGGTGCCCGCCGAACGCCAGCGCGAGGGGCGCGGCATCGAGGTCGGGCATATCTTCAACTTCGGGCGCAAGTATACCGAGTCCATGGATATTGCCGTAAGTGGTCCCGACGGCGCACCGCTGTATCCGGAAATGGGGTCGTACGGCATCGGCGTCTCGCGCCTTGTCGCGGCGATCATCGAGGCCAGCCATGATGATAACGGCATCATCTGGCCGGCATCCGTCGCCCCCTTCCGGGCCGTCATCATCAACCTGAAGAATGGTGATGCGCAGTGCGACGCCATCTGTGAAAAGTTGTACGCGGCAGCCCCTGACGACCTGCTGTATGATGACCGCGCCGAGCGCGCGGGCGCGAAGTTTGCCGATGCCGACCTGCTGGGCCATCCGTTGCAGCTGATTGTCGGCCCGCGCGGGGCGAAGGATGGCAAGGTGGAAGTCAAGGACCGCCGCACGGGTGAACGCACGGAGGAAACGGTGGACGCTGCACTGGCCCTTATCGCGAAAATCCGCACCTGATGTTTGGTCCCTTCGAGCGGATGGTCGCCGGGCGGTACCTGCATGCCCGGCGGGGGGAGCGGTTCGTGTCCGTCATCGCGATCTTCTCGCTTGTGGGGATTGCGCTGGGTGTTGCTACGCTGATCATCGTCATGTCGGTCATGAACGGGTTCAAGGCCGACCTGCTGGGGCGGATTCTCGGGCTGAATGGCGATCTCAGCGTATTCGGCGTCACGCGCACCATCAGCGATTATGATGATGTGGCGGCCCGGGTGCGCAGGGTGCCCGGTGTCGTATCGGCGGCCCCGCTGGTTGAATCGCAGGTGCTGCTCAATTCCGGCAGCTACAATGCCGGCGGGCTGGTGCGCGGCATGACGCAGGCCGATTTGCTGGGGCTGCATGAAATCAGCGACAATCTTGTGGCGGGGGCCCTGGATGATTTTGGCGGGGATGACACCATCATCGTCGGTACCACGCTGGCTGAACGCGCAGGGCTGACGGTTGGCGGCAGGCTGACGCTAGTCTCCCCCCAGGGGGCGGCGACGGCGTTTGGCACCATGCCCCGCGTGCGCGCCTATCGCGTGGTGGCCATATTCGACGCGGGCGTGAATGACTACAACGCCAGCTATGTCTTCCTGCCACTGCATGCCGCACAGGTGTATTTCCAGATGCCGGGGCAGGTGACGCAGGTGCAGATCATGACCCGGGACGCGGAAAACGTGATTCCGGTCCGTCAGGCGATCGAGAAAGCCATGGATGGCAACGTGCGCGTGATGGACTGGACACAGACCAACAATGCCTTCTTCGGCGCGGTACAGGTGGAACAGAACGTGATGTTCCTGATCCTGACGTTGATCATCCTTGTCGCGGCCTTCAACGTGATTTCGTCGCTGATCATGATGGTCAAGGACAAGAGCGCAGATATCGCCGTGCTGCGCACGCTGGGGGCGACACGTGGGGCAATCATGCGCATCTTCCTCATGTGCGGGGCATCCGTGGGGGTGACGGGCACGTTCGCCGGTACGGGGCTTGGCATCGTGTTCTGCATGAATATCGAACATATCCGCCAGCTTCTGCAGCGGATTACCGGCACCAACCTTTTCAATCCCGAGGTCTATTACCTTGAACACCTGCCATCCAAACTGATCTGGTCGCAGGTGATCGAGGTGATCGCGATGGCGTTGGTGCTGTCGCTGCTGGCGACGCTGTACCCGTCATGGCGGGCGGCGAAGACGGACCCGGTGGAGGCCCTGCGCCATGAGTGACGTCCTGAGTGTGGATGCCGCCCCCCTGCGTATGGACGGCGTGGCGCGCCGGTATGTCAGCGGGGAGGAAACGCTGGATGTGCTGCGTGGCGCTGACCTGACGCTGCACCCCGGTGAAATCGTGGCCCTGGTGGCGCCATCGGGCACGGGCAAGTCCACGCTGCTGCATCTGGCGGGACTGCTGGAGCACCCGGATGCGGGCTGCGTCATGGTGGCGGGGCAGGACACGGGCGCGCTGACGGATGCCCGGCGCACCGAAATCCGGCGTGACCGGATCGGGTTCGTGTACCAGTTCCATCACCTGCTGGCTGAATTTAGTGCCCGCGAAAACGTCATGCTGCCGCAGATGATCGCGGGTGTTGCGCGCAAGGCGGCGCGTGCGCGGGCCGATGAACTGCTGGGCCTGTTCGGGCTGGGGCACCGGCTGGATCACCTGCCGGGCAAGCTGTCGGGGGGCGAGAAGCAGCGCGTGGCCATTGCCCGTGCGCTGGCCAACCGCCCGCATGTCCTGCTGGCGGATGAACCGACGGGTAATCTGGACGTGCATACGTCTGATGCAGTGTTTGACGCGCTGCTGGAAACCGTGTGGGCCCATGGGGTCGCTGCCCTGATCGCGACCCATAACATGGACCTCGCCCGCCGCATGGACCGGATCGTGACCCTGCGGGACGGGCTGGTTGTGCCTGTCGTTCCCGCTGCCTGAAAAGCCGTAAAGGGGTTTTGGTGAAGCTTCTTCAAAAAGCTTCAGAGAATATTGCTTTTTTGAAAAAAGGCGGCGCCCGGAAACTTTTATCATTTTCAGGGGGAGGCAGGTCACGCCCCGCGCATGGGGGCGTGCGAATCAGATGCGGTGTGGGGTAGGATGCGGCCATGTCCCATGCCGATTTCGTTCACCTGCGTGTCCATTCCGCCTATTCCCTCAGCCAGGGGGCCATCCGCGTGCCCGAACTGGTGGCGCTGGCGCATGACATGCGCATGCCCGCCGTCGCCATTACGGATACGGGCAATATGTTCGGCGCGCTGGAGTTTTCGCAATATTGCGGCAAGAAGGGCGTGCAGCCCATCATCGGCTGCCAGATCGGCCTGCCGTCGCGCAGTGACAAGCCCGGCAGCCCGGCGGAGCCCGTCGTCCTGCTGGCGCGCAATGCGGAAGGGCTGGCCAACCTGCAGTTCCTGTCCTCCTCGGGGTTCCTGCAGCACGAAACGGATGAACCGACCGTGCCGGTGGAACTGCTGTGCGAACGCGCGGGCGGGCTGTTCCTGCTGACGGGCGGCAGCCGGGGGCCATTATTCCACATGCTGGCCGAGGGGCAGGAGAGGGAGGCCGCGCGCCTCATGGACCGCCTGCATGAAGCCTATGGCAGCCATATGGCGGTGGAACTGCACCGCCATGGACAGGCGGCGGAACGCGCGGTGGAACCAGGCATGATCGCCATGGCCGACCGCATGGGACTGCCGCTGGTGGCCACCAATGAATGTTTTTTTCCGAAACCGGATATGTACGAGGCGCATGATGCGCTGCTGTGTATTGCGCAGGGCCGCACCATGGCCGAACGCGACCGCTGGCGGGTGACGCCCGAACACTGGTTCAAGCCGCCGGAGGTCATGCGCGAACTGTTCGCCGACCTGCCCGAAGCATGCGACAACACGCTGGATATCGCGCGCTGCTGCGCCATTGCGGTGGAAACGCGCAAGCCCCTGCTGCCGGTCTGCCCCAAGGTGGAAGAAGGACAGACCGAAGAGCAGACATTGCGGCATATGGCGGTGACCGGCCTGAAGAACCGCCTGTCGCGCATGACTGTCGATGACGAAACGCGCACGAAATACGAAGAGCGCCTGGCATTCGAACTCGACATCATCGCCCAGATGGGCTTCCCCGGTTATTTCATGATCGTGGCCGACTTCATCCAGTGGGCCAAGGCGCACGACATTCCCGTGGGACCGGGGCGTGGGTCGGGGGCCGGGTCGCTGGCGGCATGGGCGCTGACCATTACCGATATCGACCCCATTCCCTTCAACCTGCTGTTCGAACGCTTCCTCAACCCCGAACGTGTGTCGATGCCTGACTTCGACATCGACTTCTGCCAGGACCGGCGTGATGAGGTCATCCGCTACGTCCGCAATGAATATGGTCCCGACCGCGTGGCCCAGATCATCACGTTCGGTAAGCTGCAGGCGCGCGCGGCGGTGCGTGACGTGGGGCGCGTGCTGGGCCTGCCGTTTGGCATGGTCAACCGCGTGGCGGAGCTGATTCCCAACAATCCCGCCCAGCCGGTGACGCTGAAGCAGGCGATCGAGGGCGAGCCGCGCCTGCAGGAAATGCGCGACGAGGACGAGGCCATCCGCCGCCTGCTGGAAATCGGCCAGCAGCTGGAAGGCCTGTTCCGCCACGCCAGCACCCACGCGGCCGGCGTGGTGATTGGCGACCGCGAACTGGTGGAACTGGTGCCGCTGTACCGCGACCCCAAGAGTGACATGCTGGTCACGCAGTACAACATGAAGTTCGTGGAGCAGGCGGGGCTGGTCAAATTCGACTTCCTCGGCCTGACCACGCTGACCATCCTGCAACGCGCGGTGCAGTTCCTGCATGGCATGGGGATCGAGGTTGACCTGTCGGCCCTGCCGCTGGATGACGAACTGACCTACGACATGCTGGCGCGTGGTGATACGGGGGGCGTGTTCCAGTTTGAAGGCGCGGGCATGCGCGACGTGCTCAAGCAGATGCGCCCGACCCGGCTGGAGGACCTGATCGCCGCCGTGGCGCTGTACCGTCCCGGCCCCATGGCCAACATTCCCGATTACTGCCGGCGCAAGCATGGCGAGCCGTGGGAGCCACCGCACGAGGAGATCCGCGATATCCTCGAAGAGACCTACGGCATCATGGTCTATCAGGAACAGGTCATGCAGATCGCCCAGAAAATGGCGGGCTACAGCCTGGGCGGGGCCGACCTGCTGCGGCGCGCCATGGGCAAGAAGATCCGCGCGGAAATGGACCGCCAGCGCGTGATCTTTACCGAAGGGGCGATGAAGCGCGGCATCGAGCGCGAAAAGGCCGCCGAGGTATTCGACCTCATGGCCAAGTTCGCCGATTACGGGTTCAACAAATCCCATGCTGCCGCCTACGCTCTGGTGTCGTACCAGACAGCGTGGATGAAGGCGAACCACCCGGTTGCCTTCATTGCCGCGTGCATGTCCCTTGCGCGTGAAAAGACCGACAAGCTGGCGGGGCTGCGGCAGGAAGCGGACAGGCTGGGCATTCCGCTGCTGCCGCCCGACATCAATGCTTCCGGCGCGGATTTCACGGTGGAAAAAATGCCCGACGGCCAGACCTATGGCATCCGCTACGCGCTGGCGGCGGTCAAGAAGGTGGGGCTGAGCGCCATGCAGTCGCTGGTGGCGGTGCGTGGTGACAGGCCATTCAGGGATCTGGAGGATCTGGCCGCGCGTCTTGACCCCCGGCAGGTCAACAAGATGCAGCTGGAAAACCTGGCCCGCGCGGGGGCGTTCGATACCATCTTGCCCAACCGTGCGCAGGCCTGCGGGGCGGCGGAAACCGTCATGCGGCGCGCGCAGGCCAATGCACAGGAAGCGGCCAGCGGCCAGATCGGCCTGTTTGGCGGTGGCGGCAGCGCACCGGCCCAGCGTGAACCGCTGCGCCTGCCGCGCTGCGCCGACTGGCCTGAATTCGAACGGCTGAACATGGAAGCGGACGCCATCGGCTTCCATCTGACAGGGCATCCGCTGGATTCCTATGGTCCGCTCATGCGTAGGTTGGGCGCGGTCAGGGCCACGGGGCTGGAGGCGGCGGCACAGGCGGGCATCGGCCGCGTCAAGATCGCGGGCTGCGTGGTGGACCGAAAGGAACGCCCCACACGCACGGGCAACAAGATGGCGTGGGTGCGCCTGTCCGATGCATCTGGCGGGTGCGAGATCACGTTCTTTTCCGAAGTGCTGTCGCGGTCGCGCGAAATCCTGGTGGCGGGCAATGCGGTGGTTGTCTCGGCGGATCTGAAGATGGATGGCGAAGCACTGCGCATCACCGCGTCCGACGTGATGGAACTGGAACAGGCGGCGGCGGAAGCGGCGGCCGAACTGCGCATATGGTTCGACCGGGCGGATGCGCTGGAACCGATCCGTGACGTGCTGCAGGGCAATGGCAACGGGCGGGGGCGGGTGATCCTGCTACCATCGGTTGCGGAAACGCGCGACGTGGAACTGACGCTGGCCGAACGCTACCGTGTGACGCCACGTGTGGCGCAGATGATCAAGGCCATCGAAGGCGTGGGTAAAGTGGAACAGTTCTAGGCCCGTAGCCAAAGCGCGGGCAGGGATGTCATGAACCTTGCATGTGCGGGGCTGCGGTGTCATACGCAACCCCTGCCTGTTTTTTTCATTGTCCCTGTCGACGCAATGCCGGATACAGAATGGACCAGACCAATCCCGCTACCACCCTGTCGCACCAGCACGTTACCTTTCCCGACGGATTGCAGCTGGACTGTGGCTTCCACCTTGCCCCGGTGGACGTGGCGTACCGCACCTATGGCACCCTGTCGCCCGCGCGTGACAATGCGGTCCTTGTCTGCCATGCGCTGACGGGCGACCAGTACGTGGCCGACCCCCATCCCCTGACGGGCAAGCCCGGATGGTGGGGGCGCATGGTCGGGCCGGGGCTGCCGATTGATACCGACCGTTTTTTCGTCATCTGCGTGAATGTCCTGGGCGGCTGCATGGGCACGACCGGTCCGCGCAGCCTGCGCGTGCGCGAAGACGGCACGGAAGAGCCATGGGGCACGGATTTTCCCGCCATCACCATCCGCGACATGGTGCGTGCGCAGCATCTTCTGATCGAACATATGGGCATTGACCGCCTGCTGGCGGTGGTGGGCGGGTCCATGGGCGGCATGCAGGTGCTGGAATGGTGCGCGACCTATCCGCAGAAGGTGTTCGCGGCCATGCCCATCGCGACATCGCCCTTCCATTCGGCGCAGAACATCGCGTTCAACGAGGTCAGCCGTCAGGCCATATTCGCCGACCCGCAATGGCATGGCGGCCGCTACTGGGAATGTAACGAGATCCCGGCCCGGGGGCTGGCGGTGGCGCGCATGATGGCGCACATCACCTACCTGTCCGAAGCGGCGCTGACGCGCAAGTTCGGCCGCCGCGTGCGCACGTCGCCCGGACGGGGGACGGCAGGGGGACCTGGCGCGCTGTTTGGCGAGATGTTCGAGGTGGAAAGCTACCTTCGGCATCAGGGATCGACGTTCGTGCGGCGGTTTGACGCCAATTCCTACCTGACCATAACGCGCGCGATGGATTATTTCGATCTTGGCGCCGAGCATGACGGCGACATGTCGCGTCCGTTCAGGGGAACGCGCACGCGGTTCTGCATCATCTCGTTTTCGTCCGACTGGCTGTTCCCCACCTCGCAGGCGCGGCTTCTGGCGCGGGCACTTAATCAGGTCGCGGCAAACGTGTCCTTTGTCGAGATCGATAGCGACAAGGGGCATGATGCCTTCCTGCTTGATGAACCTGATTTTGACCGGACGATCCGCGGCTTCCTGTGCGGGGCTGCCGAACATGCGGGGATTGGCTGACCATGCGGCTTGACCAGCGCCTGATCGCAGGCATGATCCGTCCCCGAACCCGCGTGCTGGATGTGGGCAGCGGTGACGGTGCGCTGCTGGATTACCTGTTCCGCAACAGCGGGTGTGACGCGCGCGGGATCGAGATCGACATGCGCGAGGTTACGCGCTCGGTCGCCCATGGCCTGCCGGTCATGCATGGTGATGCGGACCATGACCTTGTCCATTATCCCGATAATGCGTTCGATTACGTGGTATTGCAGCGCACCCTGCAGGCGGTCGAGCGCCCGCGTGAGGTGCTGCGCCAGATGCTGCGCATCGGGCGGTACGCCATCGTGTCGTTTCCCAATTTCGGCCACTGGCGCCTGCGCCTGCAGCTTCTGCTGCGCGGGCGCATGCCCATGACCAGCGTGTGGAGCACGCCGTGGTACGACACGCCCAACATCCACCCGTGCACGATCCTCGACTTTTTGACGCTGTGTCGCGATGAGGGCTATGTTGTCCAGCAGTGGATGGCCGTTGATGAAGACGGCGAGCGCGCACCGTGGCGGCGTTCGATCCGGCTGGCCAACCTGTTCGGGGAGCAGGCGCTGTTTCTGTTGCGGCGCAAGGACACCACCCCCCGGAAATAAAGTCGCCACGGTGGGGAGAAGTGATAGTGGATACTCTTGAGGCCATCCGGACCCGGCGCGCCATCCGCGCGTATGACCCGACGCATGAGATCAGTCCGGCGGACCTGCACGAACTGCTGTCGGCTGCCCGCCATGCCCCTTCGGCGTTTAATATCCAGCACTGCCGTTTCGTGGTGGTGAAGGACCCGGCCCTGCGTCGTGAACTGCGCAAGGTGGCGTGGGACCAGCCGGATGTGACCGATGCCTCCGCCCTGATCGTGATCTGTGCCGACCGTGATGCGTGGAAGAAGGATCCGGCCCGTTATTTCGATGGCGCGCCCGATGACGTGAAGCAGCGCATGGCCGACATGATCCGGGGCTATTACGACGGTCGCGAATGGGTCCAGCAGGACGAAACCATGCGCAGTGCGGGGCTTGCGGCGCAGACCCTCATGCTGGCCGCGACGGCCAGGGGGTACCAGTCCTGTCCCATGGACGGGTTTGATTATGATGCGGTCGGCCGGCTGATCAACCTGCCCGCCGACCATGTGGTGGCGATGTTTGTCGTCATTGGCAAAGGCACGGAACAGGCCCCGCCGCGCGTGGGCAGGCTGCCCGATGCCGAGGTCATCCTGACCGACCGCTTTCCCCCGGCCTGAACCGGGGGCGTCCCGCATGGCGGGACAAAAAGGGGAGGAAGTCTGCATGAAAAAGCTTGCGGTCCTTCCTGCAACCCTATACAGCCTCACGCTTGGGAACAGACCGCGCCTGTTCCCTGTGCTGGTTTGATTGCACGTGTCCTTGACGCGGGGGACACGATACAGAAGCAGACTGGACCGGCCTTTATCCCTTACATGATATCCTTGCGACGACAGACCGAGTGCCCCCGTGCATACAAGGGCCGGTGTCGGGTATGTCTATCAGTTCGCCATCCGGGCATGCAGGTTCCTGTACGCCCCGCGGCCCTGTTTTTTCGCGCCAGGAGGCGCCATTCATGACAACGTTTGCCGATCTTCATCTTGCAGAGCCGCTGCTGCGGGCACTGGACGAGGAAGGCTACGCCACGCCCACCCCCATTCAGGCTGGCGCCATTCCCTATCTGCTGGAAGGGCGTGACCTGCTGGGGCTGGCACAGACCGGAACAGGCAAGACCGCGGCTTTCGCGCTGCCGATCCTTGACCGGCTTTTCCGCGAAAAGGGCCGTGCCCACCCCAAGGGCGCGCGCGCGCTGGTGCTGGCGCCGACCCGCGAACTGGCTTCCCAGATCGGGGAAAGCTTCGCATCCTACGCCCGCCACATGCGCTTCAGCCATGCCGTCGTATTCGGCGGCGTAGGTCAGGGACGCCAGATCGAGGCCCTGCGCCGTGGCGTGGACGTGCTGGTTGCCGCCCCCGGCCGCCTGCTGGACCTGATGGGACAGGGGCACGTCGACCTGTCCGGGCTTGAGGTACTGGTGCTGGACGAAGCCGACCGCATGCTGGACATGGGCTTCGTGCGCGATATCCGCAAGATTGTCGCGGCCCTGCCGACCGACCGGCAGACGCTGCTGTTTTCGGCAACAATGCCCAAGACCATTTCCGATCTGGCGCATGGCCTGCTGCGTGATCCCGCCACGGTGCAGGTCACCCCGCCATCCAGCACGGTGGACCGTATCCGCCAGGCCGTGATGTTTGTCGATACCGGCAACAAGCGCGAGGCGCTGAAGCTGCTGGTTGATTCGCCCAAGGTCGAACGCGCCGTGGTCTTCACGCTGATGAAGCATGAAGCCAACAAGGTGGCGGCCTTCCTGAACGAACACGGGATCACGGCCGAAGCCATTCATGGCAACAAGTCGCAGGGTGCGCGTGAACGTGCCATGTCCGGGTTCCGGTCGGGCAACGTCAAGGTGCTGGTGGCGACCGATATCGCCGCCCGTGGCATTGACGTGGATGACGTGACCCACGTGTTCAATTACGACCTGCCCAACGTGCCCGAAAGCTATGTGCACCGCATTGGCCGCACGGCGCGTGCCGGGCGTGAAGGCTGGGCCGTTTCCTTGTGTGATGCGGAACAGCGGGCGTGGCTGCGCGATATTGAAAAGAATATCGGCAAGAAGATCCCGGTCGTGTCCGAACATCCCTACCATTCGGAAGGGGCCGAAAACTCCACCATGCGTCCGCCCGTGCTGGGCGGCGGGGGTGGCCGTGGCCGCGGGGGCGGCGGTGGCCGTTCCGGTGGCGGACGCCCCGGTGGCGGTAGTCGCCCGGCGGGTGGTGGCCGTCCGCCCGGTGGTGGTCGTGGCGGCCGTCCCGGCGGCGGTGGCCGCCCGGGCGGTGCATCGCGCCGCGCGGTCTGACCATACGCGGCGGTTCCGCCCGGTGTGATGATATGGGAAAGGCATCCGGTCCATGTGACCGGGTGCCTTTTTTACGTTTTATCAGCGGGGCAGGGCAGTGCAGGTAGCTTTTGCCGAGTAATCCGGTCGCGATGATTTATCATGCAATGTATATTCATGATTTGTATCCATGCCGATATTATGCACGCGGGACGAGATTTATTTCGGGTGGGCGGTATTCAAAAATAAATCTGCATTTCACATAAGACCTTGCGGTTCCGACAGTGCGTCATTTATTGTTCCTTCCCATTGAGAAATCCACGGGAAAGAGACACTTTTTTCAGCGGAACCATTTACCATAGAAAACAAGATCATACGTGGCGCAGTACCATGCCGGCGCCTGCAGGGCATGGTATATCGGCAGGTTTTTATTCAGGTCAGTCTGGTTGTAAAATTATGCTAAGGGAATTGTGGCTGAAGTCGGGCGGTCAGGCGTTCATGGCCACGCCGCGCGGGTTGAACTGGCTTATCCTCTTCCTGTCGGCAGGGGGGGCGTTCCTCTGCCTGTCCATTGGCAACATTACCCTTGATCCGGGGCAGCAGGCCTATATTTCCGTGGGAACGATAGCGCTGTTCTTTGTGCTGAACCGCAGGAAAGGGCGACATATCACCTGCATCCTCATGATGCTGTCGCTGTTCGTGTCCTTTAGGTACCTGATCTGGCGGCTGGGCAGTACGGTGCAGTTCACGGGGCCGCTGCAGATTGTCATGTCGGTCGCCCTGCTGATGGCGGAAGGCTACGCGCTGTCCACCCTGTGCCTGAGCTATTTCCAGATGTCGTGGCCCCTTGGGCGCAGGCCGCACAGACTGCCTGACAATCCCGATGACTGGCCGATGGTGGATGTCTATGTCCCGTCATATAACGAGGATCTGGACCTTGTGCGCTCCACGGTGCTGGGCGCGCTGGACCTGCACTGGCCTGCGGACAAGCTGAATGTCTATATCCTGGATGACGGACGGCGGAAGTCCTTCTACGATTTTGCCCAGGAATCCGGCGCGGGTTACATCATCCGTTCCGAGAACAACCATGCCAAGGCGGGCAACCTGAACCACGCCATGAAGATCACCAAGGGCGAGTACGTGGTGATTTTCGACTGTGACCATGTGCCAACCCGGTCCTTCCTGCTCAAGACCATTGGCTGGATGGTGGCCGACCCCAAGCTTGCCCTGCTGCAGACACCACACCATTTCTATTCCCCCGATCCGTTCCAGCGTAACCTTGCCGCCGGTTATGACGTGCCGCCCGAAGGCAACATGTTCTATGGGCTGGTGCAGGACGGCAATGACTTCTGGGATGCGACGTTCTTCTGCGGGTCCTGTGCGGCCATCCGCCGTTCGGCGCTGCTGAGCGTGGGGGGCTTCGCGACCGAGACGGTCACGGAAGACGCGCATACCGCGCTGAAGATGCAGCGCAAGGGATGGGGAACCGCCTATCTGCGTCAGCCACTGGCAGGGGGGCTGGCGACCGAACGGCTGATCCTGCATATCGGCCAGCGTGTGCGCTGGGCGCGTGGCATGCTGCAGATCATGCGGCTGGACAACCCCATGCTGGGGCCGGGCCTGCGGTGGGAACAGCGGCTGTGCTACCTGTCGGCCATGTCGCACTTCCTGTTCGCCATCCCCCGGGTGACCTTCCTTGTCTCACCACTGGGGTTCCTGTTTTTCGGGCAGAACATCATTGCGGCGTCCCCGTTCGCCATCATGGTCTATGCACTGCCCCATATTTTTCATTCCATCATGACCCTGTCGCGGATCGAGGGACGGTGGCGCTATTCCTTCTGGAGTGAAATTTACGAGACCTCGCTGGCGCTGTTTCTGGTGCGCATCACCATTGTCACCCTGCTGCAGCCGCACAAGGGCAAGTTCAACGTGACGGACAAGGGCGGCCTGCTGGCGCGGGGATATTTCGATTTCAGCGCGGTGTACCCCAACGTCATCATGGCCGGGATCCTGTTCCTGGGCATGGTGCGGGGCATCGTGGGCATGATTTTCCAGTACCATCAGAAACTGGCGTTCCAGTCCTTCGTGCTCAACACGTTCTGGATCAGCATCAGCCTGATCGTGGTGCTTGCCTCCATCGCGGTGGGGCGAGAGACGCGGCAGATCCGGCATAAGCCACGGGTGCGGGTCAGGCTGCCGGTTGATATCTGTTTTGAAGACGGCACCGAATACCATGCCCATACCACCGATATTTCGCTTGGCGGGGCGGGGGTTACCCTCAAGCTGCCCCGGCAGATGGACACCCCGCAGGACATTACCCTGCGTTATGACAAGCCCGATGACGGCATTCGCGTGTCCGTTCCCGCCACGATCCTGGGGCAGCGCGGGTCGTGGCTGCACCTGCAATGGAAAATCGAGACGCTGGATCAGGAACGCGAGATTGTCAGCCTGGTGTTCGGCCGAAGCGATGCATGGCATAACTGGGCTGATTTCAAGGAAGACCGGCCGTTGAACAGCATATATCAGGTCATAAAAAGCATACGCGGTCTTCTGTCTCCGCCGTATCTGTGGGATCTCAGCCCGGCGCAGGAAACCGGGGAAAGTGACGAGAGCGTGCAAAAGGAAGAAACGCTGGAAAAGAAAAGCCTTGTGCTGCCACCCACCTATCGGGGGGTCGGCTATGGCATGACCCTGCTGGTGGCGGGTATGGCCGGGCTGCTGTCCATGGCCCTGCCGGCGCAGGCACAGGACACGCCAGCCCCAGCGCCAGTCGATGCCTCCGCCGCAGCCCCTGTCGCCGCGGCGCCGACCCAGCCCCTGCCGCCTCCATCCTACAGCGTGACCGGCGTCTCGCGCCTGACCCCGCTGGGGGATACCAACAGTGGTGATATCCCCCCCATGGGCGGTACGGTGGATCGGGCGCTGGCGGACCGGGTGGCAGACACCGAAATCACGCGTACCATTTCCTTCCGTGACCTGGGGCTGGAAAACGGGCCGCTGACCCTGCGGGGGTTTTCGCCACTGCAGGGGATCGACGTGGTGGTGCCCGCCAACCGGGTCGTAACCCATGCGGTGCTGACCCTGTCGGGGGCGATTTCGCCATCGCTCCTGCCGGAAGCCACGGCGCTGACCGTGACACTGAACGAACAGTATGTCGACACGATCCGTATCGATCCCGCGCATCCGAACTTCGGGCCACTGGAATTCCCGGTTGATCCCCTTTATTTCACGGGGGACAGCAAGCTCAATTTCCATTTCGCCGGTGAATACAGGCGGGATTGCAACGACCTGTATAATGATGTGCTGTGGGCCCAGATATCGGACCAGTCCAGCATTACCCTGACCACCGCGCGCATCGTACCCGAACGGGATCTGGGCCGCCTGCCGACGCCCTTTTTCGATCCCAACCTGAAAGTCGCCATGCGCGTGCCGGTCGTCATGCCCGCTGCGACACCGAAGCCGGAAATCATGCAGGCCGGGGGACTTGTCGCATCATGGTTCGGCAAGATGGCCGATGCGCGCCAGTTGTCCTTTCCTGTTTCCCGCAGCATTCCGGCTACCGGGAATGCCATTGAAATCGGGGAAAACATTCCCGTTGATGATCAGGGGCACGCGCCCGCCGGACCGACGCTGCTGGAAATTGCCAACCCGAATGACAGGTGGGGCACGGTCCTGGTTGTAACCGGGCGCACACCGCAGGAAGTGGAGGTTGCGGCCCGGGCGCTGGTCTTTTCCCCCGATACGCTGGGCAGCGGGCCATCCGCCGTGGTGCAGGACGTGACCCTGCGCGCCCGGCAGCCTTATGATGCGCCGGCCTTCATTCCGACGGACCGGCCGGTGCGTTTTGGTGAACTGGTGACCGCGGGCGACCTGCAGGCGGGCGGTTTTGCACCCGGCACGCTGCATGTACCATTTCATCTGCCGCCCGACCTGTATACATGGCGCGGACTGCCTTTCCTGATGGATCTGTGGATACGCACGCCGGATAACCCGGTGGTGGATGTCAGCGCCTCGCGTCTGGATGTCAGTCTTAACAACTCTTACCTGCAAAGCTATGGGCTGTTGCCCCACAGCCTGTGGCGTACATGGTCCGAACGCATGGTGACCCAGCACGCGGGTGCCGTTGGACATGTAACGGCCCTGCCGTCATGGCTTCTGTTTGGGCAGAATGACCTGCAGTTCAATTTCAATACCCGCCCGGTGGACCGTGGTGCCTGCCGGCGCACGCCTGATAACCTGCGCATGGGGATTGATTCGGATTCCATGCTGGATTTCCGGCGTGGGGTGCATTTCACGACGCTGCCCAACCTGTCCTATTTCGCATCAATCGGTTTCCCGTTTTCCCGCATGGCCGATCTGGGGGAGACGACGGTGGTCCTGCCCCCTGCGCCGGATACCGATACGATCGGGGCCTATCTTGACCTTATGGGCTTTTTTGGTTCGGTTACATGGTATCCCACCGCAGGCATGCACCTTGTGACAACAACGGATATTGCCGAACATCCGCCCTCGGGCGATGTCATTCTGCTGGCGCCAGCGCAGCAGATGGGGCCTGCCGCATCCCTGCTGTCGCGTTCGGCGTACCAGATTGATGACGGCCATATCCATGTTGGACAGGATATGGGCCTGCAGGGGATCTGGTACATATTCCAGGATCGTGACAGGAGCGGCCTGCGCAATGGTGTCACGGCCAACCTGAGCGCCCCGATCCGCAATACCGCCATGATGATCGGGGCTGAATCACCCTACGTCCGGCATCGTTCGGTGCTGGCGCTGTTGGGTGACGACGGGGCGCATATCCACGACCTGATTGCAAGCCTGCATGATCGTAAGGCCCTGCCCAGCCTGCAGGGTGATCTTGTGCTGAAAAATGGCAACAGGTTCGCGACATACCGCACGTCACCCACCTATACGGTTGGTCATCTGCCTTTCTGGATGTGGGTGGACTGGTTCCTGTCGCACCATCCAGTCCTGATGTACCTGTGTGGTGTGGTGGGTGCGGTCATGCTGGGAACCGGGGCATGGCTGTGGCTGCGCGCGCGTGCGCGCCGTCGCGTGCGCGAACAGGCGATTGCCGACGAGGCAGCACGCATGTCCGGGCACGTATCCGAGTGACATAAAGGGCGCGCGGGCGGTCGGGACCGCCTGCGTTCCCCGGCGTGGATGACCTGGACATGGTGATTATGTCTTCCATATCCGGACTTGTATGGTGAATGTGCAGGCACATCGTATCGTTCAGTCAGGGAACGATACGGCAAGGCAGGAACCGGTATTACGAAATACGGTATTCATATTTCAGATCAGCTAAAGCTGGTATAGGCTGGGGTTTTCAGGGTGTGTTTGGATAGGCATTTATTTTGAAAGGCAGAAGAATGAAAATAAAAGAATTGCTGATGGCAGGATTTGTGGCAGTTACGCTGCCGGTCGTTGCCCATGCTGAAGATATTTCCTGGGTTAACAAGACGTATACGCCAGATGTCCTGAAGGATTCCCGTGCAGGTGACATCAATGCTGATATCAAGAAACTGACGGGAAGCGATTACAAGGTTATCAACGAGTTCCTGCACGGGGTCGTGGGGCCTGCAAGCGTTGTCAATAACATCGCCTATATTTCCGGTTGCCAGCCGCATATGTGCATGAATTTCACGACGATCGCATTTGATGGCAATGGTCATTACTGGGGTTATCTGGAAAACATGGATGCACATTATACGCATACATATAACAAGATATATGGTCACCCTTCACCGGAAATTCTGGCCATGCTGAAGAACCGGGGTGTCGTGAAATAACGTCGCCTTGTAAATGAAAAAGGATCATCTGTCTGGATGATCCTTTTTTTCTGATGCGTTATTTTGGATCCGGCATATATATTGTGGATTTACTGACATTTGGTGATGAATGGTGTCTGGTCGGGGCTGCGTTTGAATACCGGTCGTGTTGATACCCTGCCCAGACCTGTTTCATCATGGTGGCAGGGGCTGTTTTTCCGGTTGGAACTGAAAATGGGACCGGATCACACCCTTCACGTAGGAAATGCTTGGCCATTTCCTGTTCCCGTCGCGCATCCGGCAGGGTGACGGATGGATAATTGTCCAGTGTCAGCGTTTTGCCTGTTTCTGGAATTTATAGCGAAGCCGCCGGATTTTCCTGCCACTTGGCATGACATACACAAATAATCCGTCAGTATCTGTACGCCGATATGCTTTGGCTTTCAGTTTGGCGGAACGGATTTGTCCGTATGTGGATTTTCCCTTTTCCGCTTCCTGCTTTTTCATGCCCGCAATGGGCTGGAACAGCGTGAAACAAAATAGGAACGATAGGTTCAGAGAATGCCGACAGAAGGGGAGAAAACCAAGCCTTCTGAAACGGATTGGTGACGAGTGGGATGCTAATCTGGCGGAGAGGGTGGGATTCGAACCCACGGTACGCTCACACGCACGGCGGTTTTCAAGACCGCTGCCTTCAACCGCTCGGCCACCTCTCCATATCGTCTGTTTAGCTAGGTATTCCGCCGCCGTCTAGATGGTGGTACGCACAAAAACCGCTGCATTCATGTGCTTGCCATATCCCGGTATGTGCCATTAGGCGGCAGTCGGTCTGGTATCGTCCGGCATAAGCCATTTCATGGCAAAGGCGGCCGGACGTCATGGATATTGCGGCGGGGAGGGGAACGGACCGGTGTATCCTGATGCTGGTCGAACAGGGAAATCGGGCCGATAATCCGATGGGCACTGGTGATGGTTGGATAACTGAGCAGTCCCGCCGTCAGCATGGCCAGCGCCAGAAAGACGATTTTCTTGATCATGACGCCCTCCATTCAGGTAAGAAAAGCGTCCTAACCGGTATGTGTATCCGGGACATCTCGGGATAATGTCATTTTGTATCGGTGGGATAAGGAAATTTTTAAGGTAAGGACACGCCCCGTGTGCGAAGCGGCCCTTACCGGACCCGGGCAGGTTTGCCGGGTCGCCTGACAGGGACAGAATCCCTGTTACTTCTTGCAGTTCTTGTCGAATTCGTTGTGGAGGTCTTCTTCATTGATCTTGATTTCGCCGCGATAGACCGATTGTGGCTTCAGATCGACCCGCGCGCCCCCGATCATGACAGTGGTGTCCGAGTTGATTTTCCATTCTCCGCTGGGCTGTTTGGTGACCGCTTTGCAGAAATCATTCGTGCCCTGCGCCATGGCGGGCGTGGCAACGGCAATTGCAGCCAGGGCTGCGAGAAGTGAGGCGGATTTGCGCATTGTGGCGTTCCTTTTCCTGTTTCCGGCGGTGCACGCCGGCGGAAAAGTATGGCTCCCCGAATATGGCGACCGTTTGGCAACATAAAGTTACAATTCAAGCGCGCCCTATCATGCCCGGCTTCCGGTTTCTGACCTGTAGTCAGCAGCCGGGCTGTCCCGTCTTGGCGTGACCCGACACATTCCGCTCGGATCAGGGAAGGCAGGTTGCAGTGGTTCGGTCTTGACGTGATCGGGCTGGCACGATCTCAATACAGTCTGTTTCAGTATCGCAAGGACTTACGAATGCCAGACTGTCCTACCCCCGACATGATACGCCCCGGTTTGGTGCACCATGTCCGGGAGAATACCGCGCAGGCCAGGATGGGTCGCGCTACCTGCCAGTCCCCTACGGGCCGAAAGGCGCGGGGCAGGCGCGGACGGGCAGGTATGGTGGCAGCCCTTGCCTGCATGGCAGTCGTTATGATGGCCGGGGCATATGGCGCGCCTGCCACTGCCGCTACGCAGGCGGGCACGCTGGCCGTTACGGCGGCGGGACAGGCAAAGGGGCAGGCCTATACCCGCGCGGCCCTACTGGCCCTGCCGCAGCGGCGCACGGTTACGTTGGCAGTCGATCCCGAACATATCGGCCCGCAGGTCGAAGCCGTGCCGCTTGCCGCCGTGACGGGTTCCGGCACGACGCCAGATGTCCTGCGTCTGGAGGCGGTGGATGGCTTCGTGGCGGAACTGCCCATGGATACGGTCACTACGGCTGCCGGATATGGCGTGCAGCCGTGGATCGCCATTGAAGACCCCGTCCGGCCCTGGCATTCGGCGCAGGGGGAAGATCTTGGGCCGTTCGTGCTGGTATGGGTTGGCGGGAATGCAGGCCGGATCGGGCAGGAACAGTGGGTTGACCGACTGGTATCGATACAGGGGGAAACGTCGGCCATTGCCCGGTGGCCGGGGCTTGGGCTGCCTGCCACGTTACCGCGGAGCGATCCCGCATGGCAGGGGCAGACCCTGTTCCTCAGCGACTGCATGCCCTGTCACAGGCTCAACGACAACGGAACGGCTGACAAGGGGCCGGACCTGGGGCTGCCGGTCAATGCCGTGCGCTACCTGACCCCGGCGGGCTTTCATGCGCTGGTGCGCAACCCGCGCGCGCTCCGGCACTGGCCCGCCGCACGCATGGAAGGCTTTCCCCCCGCCGCGCTGAGTGATGCGGATATCGACGCCATTCACGCCTATCTGGCCCGTCTGGATAAGGGGACGCCCCTGCAATAGGGCCGGGCGTCGAAATTTTTGAAAAAGCGTTACCCGAAACGTTATCGAACGCCGTGGGGCGTTTCGGGTATTTAAAACCAACCTATTGACACAAAACACAAAAATTTCCGAGTGTCGGCTTTTTTCAAAAAGGTGACGTTTCGGAATGCGTTTTGGGAAAACGCGTCACCATAAACGCCCTGATGTCAGTCGTGGCGGAACAGGCGCAGGCTGGCGCCTGTTCCGCCCATCAGGGCCCGCCGGCCTGCTGCCATGCAGGGCAGGGATCAGCGCATCAGGTCGGACAGTGCATCCAGCTTGTCGCCCAGCATCGCGATGGTGGAACGAATCTCGTCCGTGATGGTTTGCGTGTCATCCATCGTGTTGGACAGGCGTTCGAGGTCGGTGCGTATTTCGCCAAGCAGAACATTGCGTTCGGTTACGATACCGTCTTCGTCTTTCATATGGCGTCTCCCGGGTTTCATGCGTCAACATGCACAATGCGGGTCTTCGGCTGGTTTGACAAATGCGTGGGGGCAACTGTGCTATGACAGCAGCCGGAACGTCACCATGTGCGGGCGGTTCCGGTTTTGCGGCTGGGCTGTCTTGCGATACATCCCCCCTGAACTGGCGCGGGCGGGGAGAACGCAGGACGATGCAGCAGGTTGAACACTGGATGTGGCGGATTGCCGCCGGCCTTGTCATCCCCATGCCGGTGCTGCTGCTGTATGCGCTGGCCCCGGCGGAAATCGTCCTGACGGTGGTGGCCGTGCTGTTTGTTATCCATGCCGTGCTGACCCGGCACTGGACATGGCTTCGCCAGCCATGGGTCGTGGTGGCGGTCCTGCTGTGGGGGCAGATCATCGTGTCTTCTGTCGTGGCGCAGGAGGTGCATGGGGTCATGCAGTCGCTGTGCTTCGGGCGGTATTTCCTGTTTGTCGCCGCCCTGCAGACATGGGTCCTGCCCGATATCCGCATACGCGCTGTTCTGGCGCGGGTTTATGGGGGTGTCGCCATATGGCTGGTGGCGGGGTGCTGGCAGCAATATATCTGCGGGCGCAACATATGGGGATATGGCCGGTGGGCGGATGGCGCCCTGCTGGGCCCGTTATGGGCGCCGCGCGTGGGGTCCGGGCTGTTCATGACGGCGCTGCCGGGACTGTTTCCCGTCGCCATCCGCCTGTCGCAACGTGATGGTGTGCGCGGGCGTATCATGGCGGCCGCCATGCTGCTGGGACTGATCCTGACCATGGTGCTGGTGGCGCAGCGCATGCCGCTGTTCTTCATGCTGGGGGGGATGGGTCTTGCCGGGCTGCTTGTGCCGCGCCTGCGGGGCGGGCTGCTGGCCGTGGGGGTGCTGGGCGCGTGCGGTGTCGCACTGTCGCCCGTGCTGGCGCCGCAGGCGTATAACAAGCTGGTCGTGAACTTCATCGCGCACATGCATGCCTTTGCCGACAGCCCGTATGGCATGCTGTTCATCCGCGCGGGGGTGATGATCAGGCAGCACCCATGGTTCGGGCTGGGGTTTGACGGGTTTCGCCATGCCTGCCCTGATCCGACCTATTTCCATGGCCTGCCCTGGCTGGGCATAGCCGAGGGACCGCACGGGGGGGCTACGGGCTGCAACCTGCATCCCCATAACTATTACCTGCTGATGGGCACGATGGGGGGTATGCCGGCAATGGGACTGTTCATTGCGCTGGTTGCCTGCCTGCTGGTGCAGATATGGCGGGGATTGACCCCGGCACGTGACCCGCAGCGGCTGATGCTGGCGGTGGTTGCCACGCTGGTTTTCTGGCCGGTGGCGTCCACCAGTTCGTTTCTGACGCAGCCCTCGGGCGGGTGGCTGTTCATGGTTACGGGGTGGGCGCTGGCGGTCTCGCCAGTTGCATCCCGGTTGCAATACGTGCATGGCAGGGACTAGCCCCGGCTGCCACGGCGCACTACAGTGCCCCGGGTGGACGGCGCCGAATGACAGACGGCAGATGCAGCCTGTTTGCCCTGACCCACGCCCGTATCCAGCAAGGGGAGCCTGCGCTATCGTTTTCGCCTGTTGTTCTGAGGGAACGTGTCCGGAATCATTCCAGGCGCGGGTTTTTGTACGTGTGATCGCCCATGTCCACTTCTGAACGGGATGCGCTCAAGCGCATTTTCGGCAATACCGGTTTCCTGATCGCCGGGCGGGCGACGAACGCGATCTGCAGTTTCGTCTATATCGCATGGGCGGTGCGCGCCCTGGGGCTGTCGCAGTTCGGCGTGCTGATGCTGGTTACGACGTTCGGGGCTGCCGTATCGCAGGCCACGCACCTGCTGTCGTGGCAGCCTCTGCTGCATTACGGTACGGATCCGTTCACCAATGGCCGCAAGGCGCAGTTTTCACGCGTGCTGGCGTTCTGCATCCGTGCCGATTACATCAGCGGTGGCCTCGGGTGGCTGGTGGGTACGCTGGGGGTTGCGCTGTTCGGTACCTATATGGGGTGGCCGGCGGCGGATCAGGGGGCGGCCTGTGCCTATATGCTGACCATCGCGTTCATGAACACAAGCTGGTCGGCCGGGGTGTTCCGGCTGTGCAATTCCTTCTGGCTGACCATGCTGACCGACCTGTCCGGCGCGCTGGTGCGCACCGTGGGGTCGGGCATCGGCTTCATGTACCATATGGGGCTGGATTATTACCTTCTGGTCTGGAGCATGACGCAGCTGATCATGTTCCTGAGCAGTACCTGGCTGGGGTGGATGCAGCTGCGCCATACCGGCGGGACGCTGCGCTTCAGCCTGTTTACACCGCTTAAGGCCGGCGATGCGCCGGGCATCTGGCGCTTTACCCTGTCCACCAGCTGCAACCACCTGCTGGGGTCGGTATTCAACCAGTTCGGCACGCTGCTGGTGGGGGGAATCCTTGGTCCGGCAGATGCGGCGGTCTATCGCGTGTCCCGCCAGATTGGCGAGGGGATCGCCAAGCCTGCACAGCTCATGATGCCCGCGCTGTACCCCGAATTCATCCGCCTGCGAGAAGAGCAGGACTGGTATGGCATCAAGCGCGTGACGATCAAGCTATTCCTGATGATCGGCGGTTTTTCCGTCCTGCTGATGGGTGTGGCGATGGCGGTGGGCAATATCCTGCTGACATGGATGCTGCATGTGCACTGGCATGGGGGGCGATCCCTGATCATGCTGATGCTGGGCAGCGCGATACTCGGCCTTGGGGTCGTGCCACTGGAACCGCTGCTGACCGTGATCGGGCAGGTGTCGCAGGTGCTCAAGGGACGGATCATCGTTACCCTGACCTATCTGCCGCTGGTGTACGGCATGACCATGGCGTGGCATCTGGAAGGGGCGGCGGCGGCGGCCGACGTGGCCGGGCTGATCATGCTGGCTGTCTGCCTGCGGCCGGTCGTGGCGTGGTTCCGCCGTATGGCGCCGGGGCGCAGGCCGGCAGGCACGGCGACCGGGGATGTCCCGCCTGCTACCGTGCCGTCCGTGCCTGAAAAGAGCACGGGAATGTAATCCCGTAGCGGCGGTTGAAAACGCCCTGTAAATTCCAGGGACGACTTTGGTGAAGTTTTTTCAGATGGCACCGGCGAACGCCGCCCCTGCGTAAAAAGGCGGCGCCCGGAACATCGTGGCCGTTCAGAAACTGGCCGTCAGGCTGACATTGAATGACCGGCCCATGCCGGGCAGTGCGCGCAGCATGCCGGTTGCGGCGTTATCCGCCAGCGACCAGCCACCCAGCGGCAGTTCGTATTTCTGGTTCAGCACGTTGTCGATGCTGGCGTCCAGCGTCATGTAGCGCCAGTGATACTGCCCCCCCAGCCCCAGCAGGGCATAGCCCGGGGTGCGGGGTTCGTTGCGGACCCAGTCCACCGTGTCCTTGGCCTTGACGAAGGTCATTTCCACGCGGCCGCTCCAGTTTTTCCATCGCTCGTTCAGCGACACGCTGCCGTTGGTCGGCATCTGGTGATACAGCCCGGCGCCGTTGGTCAGATCCTGCCCGCGTACCCAGTTGATGTTGGCCACGATCTCCCCCCGGCCAAAACGGGCGTTCTGCCACAGCCGGTAATTGCCCGAGCCGTTGATGCCGTAGCTCTGGGCATTGTGGTTGACGAATCCCAACGTGTAGAACTGGCCCGCCGATGCAAGGCGCTGCGCGTTTACGTAATTGTGGGTGTAGGTGTAGTACGGCTGGACCTTCAGGTCCCACCTGTCCCCGTCGGGATCATGCCAGTCGGCGGTGATGGAGGCGGTATTGGCCACTTCCGGTTTCAGGTCGGGATTGCCGACATAGCCGTTGCCGTCGCCAAACCAGTTGATCATGCTGGTGACCATGGCCGACTGCCCCCATGCATAGCGTTCATACAGGTTGGGTGAGCGGGTCTTGCGTGCATAGCCGCCTTCGATCGTCAGGTCGCGGCGCGGTTTCCAGCGGACCAGCGCCGTCACGTCGAAGTTCACGTCCGTCCGGCCCCGGTCAATGGCGTTGAAGGCATTGGCCGCGGCAACATTGGTCTGGTTCATCATGGAGGAGGAATAGCCGGACACCGGACCCGTATTCATCATGACCAGATCATTGCGGAAGCCCAGCAGCGTGGTTACGCGCGGCGTCCATGCCGCTTCCCATTCCACGAAATGGCCCAGCCGGTCGCGGTGCCCGTCATTGATACTGTGATAGGTGTCCGGTCCCATCATCATGCTGCCCGCAACGGGCGGCCACCAGTCATTCAGTCCGGAATGGTCGAACGAACTGCCCAGACGCAGGGTCTGTCCCTCCGCCAGCGGGATCGTGGCCTTTATGCTGTATCCCGCCATGCGGGCGTTGGTGTTCATGGGCATGTGGGTGGTCTTCGCGCGGTCGGGCAGGAAGTCCATGGCGTGGTCCTCGCGCTGCCAGTAGCCACGTGCCTCCAGTTCGCCCCAGTCGAAGGTACCGACATACTTGCCGTTCACATAGGTGGAGCGGTTGTTGGTCATGTCCATGTACTGGTTGGCGAAGCCCTCATGCGGCGTGTCCTGCTGCCCGAATGTCAGGGTGAACAGGTGGTTGTCCTTGTGCAGGCCAAAGGTCACGTCGTGGTTGTAGGTGAGGTAGCTGGTGGAGCGGACAATCCCCGCATCCCCGCCGCCACTGTAATCGCCCGCCTGGCTGTAGGATGCATTGTAGCGCAGGCTGAACATGTCATTGGCCACCGTCAGGCTGCCCGATGCGCCATAGCCGCCGCCATTGCTGCGATAGGTGCCAGTGACATGCCCGGTCACAAGTATCCTGCCATGGCGTGCGAACTGCGGGTTCTTGCGTTCGACATCAATCGTGCCGCCGGTGCTGTCGCCGCCCATGCTGACGGGGGTGATCCCGGCAATGGCGGTGGCGGTCTCCACGCTGTCGGGGTCGATGAAGGACAGGGCGGGGTTCATATGGTTGGGACAGCCCGAGGCAATGCGCACGCCATCGACCACGGTCGCCACGCGGTCATCCGCCATACCGTTGATGACCGGCAGGGACGCAAGGCCGCCTGCCGCATAGGTGCTGACGCCCATCTGGTTGCGAAACAGGTTGGCGGTGTCGGGGCTGCTCAGCTGCGCGGTGGTCCGCGCGGCCTGCGAGGGGGAATTGGCCGATAGCAGCCGGTCCCCCATGGGGGTGTCCTCGGCCGTGTCCTCGATCGACAGGCCGGGCAGGGTTACGGTGGTTTCAGCCCGTGTCACCACGGGGTGCAGGCAGGCGGCCAGCATGCAGCCGCCTGCGGCCACGGCAAGGGGCGCGGCCGTTCTTTTTATGGAAGTCACTTTTCATGTCCTGAACAGGAAACGGAAACGCGCACGCCCGTATGGGCATGCGACAGCGCATGGGTTCAGGAAACGGAAGGTGGCCCGCGGGATGGGGGAAGACCAAGTACGGGAACAGGGGGCGCGCGGGGCTGTCGCGGCTCATGCCGGGCCTGTGCCCATGCCAGCGGGGGCAGGGGCAGGAAGGGCAGGAGCGTCAGCGCAAGGGCGGGCAGGTGCAGAAGCGGGCATAGCGGGCACCCATCGGCGTGATCGTGGCCCGCGTGGGGCTGCGGATCATGCGGGTGGACGGGCATGCCGTCCATCATGGCGTGATGATGGGGGGATGCGTGGACCGTGGTGGCCGCGTGTCCCGGCGGGGCGATGTCGATCCCCGTCAGCCGCATTATGGTGCCGCGGGGTAGTTCCCCCGGCATGCTGCGGCTTTCAATCAGCAACTGTCCCCACAGCCCCAGGCACGCGCACAGCACCATGATCCAGCGGATCACAGGCATGTCATGCATGAAGGGGTGGCGGGCGTGGCCCATGATTGAACTGGCTCTTTCTGGTTGTAAGATAAGGCGGTAACGGATTTATGTTCTCGTGGCTGCATCCCTTTTTGTCAAATGGGGCGCGGGCCGTCATACCGGCTGCAATGGATGGAACCGTGCCGCAACAGCAAGACAGGACCACAGGCAGGCTGCTTGTCCCCGAAGTCGCGCACATGCGTGGCCGCCGGGCGCGCATGGTGGCGGGGTGGGCGGTGCTTCTGGCCGTGCTGGGGCATGGCATGATCGGCGCGTGGCTGTTGCCGGGGCGTACGAAGGCGCCGGATGCGCCCAGTGAAAAAAGCAGTATTCAGGTCTTTTTCGACCAGCCGGAGGTTGCGCCCGTTCCTGAACCGGCTACGCCACAGCCACAGCCACAGCCACAGCCACAGCCCACAGCCACACTGGCCGCGCCGCCGCGGGCCGAGGAAACGCATGAGGCCGCGACCAGCCGCCATATTCCCGCCAGCGTGCCCACCGCATCTCCCAGGGGGGCGGTAGGACATGCTGTCGGCCCACGCGGCACATCGGTCCCGCCCCCGCACGCAGCGCCTGCGTCCGGCACGCGACCTGCCAGCGCGCCCCCTGCTGTTGGACATGCGCCACCGCCTGCCTCGGCGGCCCGGCCTGTGTCTTCGCTACAATGCACGCCGCCTGCATGGCGTTATCCGGCCATGGCCCGGCACATGCATGAAGAGGGCACCGCGATGGTGGATCTGGTCATCGGGGCGCAGGGACAGGTGGCACAGGCCAGCCTGCGCAGCAGCACGGGCTATGATGATCTGGACAGGACAGCCCTTGCCGCCGCGCGCAACGTTCGCTGCACGGCGGAGGGGGGCGCGACGGACGGCGCGAAGGTCACGCTGCCGGTCATATTCCACCTCAAAGGATAGGGGCTGGTTCAGGCGTGTCTTTCACGCGGAACGGCTGACAGACAACAGCAAGGGGCGCCGGGTGACGCCCTGTTTCAAACAGGTGAGGTTCCCTGAACGTCTATGGATGAAGGTGTCCCCGGAAAGGGGGCTCCGGTTTCAGGGACGGGAAACGCGCGGCACATGGGTCAGGTGTTCCGCCCGGGTCAGGGCCGCAGCGGCCTGTGCCGTCACGGTTTTCAGGTCATAAGTCGACAGGACCCGCTGCCGGGCCGCCGCCCCCAGTCTGGCGCACAGGGCAGGGTCATCATATAGCCGCAGCAGCAGGGTGGCGAGGTTCTCTGGCGTGGCGGGTTTCACGAACAGGCCTGTCTGCCCATCCGTTACAATATCGGCCATGGCGCCCACAGGTGTTACGATGGAGGGGACACCCGCCTGCATTGCTTCATGCAAAGCGATGCACAGCCCCTCGAAATGCGAAGGCTGCACATAGCCATGCAGCCCGGCGCAATAGGCGAACGGGTCGGTCTGGAACCCTGACAGAGTGACGTTGCGCAGCCCCAGTGCCGAAATCCGGGCCCGTAGCTGCGGGGCGAGGGAGCCCTCGCCACCGATATCAAGATGGATGCGGCACTGCGGTGCATGGTCACGCAGATAGGCCATTGTCTCGACCAGCAGGCCATAATTTTTCTGCTTTTCCAGCCGTCCCAGCGTGCCAAGGCGGAAGACGCGCCCGTCACCCGGTCCGGCCCATGGCGTGGCCTGCGGCATGTCGGGCTGTGCCGTAAACAGGGGCCAGGGAATGATGTCGCCTTCGGGAACATGCAGTTGCCGGGCCGTGCATTTCGCAACGAAGCGGGAATCCGCCACCCACAGATCCGTCAGCCTGTGCGTGGCGCGCAGGGTCCAGCGGTTCCACGGGCGCAGATAGGCATTGTGCTGCCAGCTGACCACCGGCCTGCGCAGCATGATGCCCGCCATCTGTCCATACAGGGTCGCCCGTGTCAGCGATGTCCAGATCAGGTCCGGGGCATGGCGGCGGATGGCGGCAAGGGTGGTGGGGAAACTGGCAAACCTGTCCGGATTTGGGGAGAGGATATCGTAAACGATCCCCGCTTCTTCCAGCCATGTCGTCGCATTGCCGGCTTTGCGCGCCAGGGCGAGGACATGAACGTCATGCCCGCATCGGCGCATCTGCGCCACGACATCGGGCAGGGGGCGTTCAGCGCCGCCGCCATTCAGGCTGTTGATGATGTAGACAATGCGCATGCGAATGCTTCTGGCATGCAAAATATAAAAAATTAAGGCAGTTTATAATGATGGATACATTTCATGTCGGTTCAGACATAAAATGTTTAGTTTTGTTACAGTAAGATACAATTCAATGAATGGCATATATTAGAATTTCTTTTGGAAAATGAATCTGTGCCTGACTTTACTGCATCCTTGGTTATTCTATTACTTGTTTTGGTAATGAAACATACCCGTGCTGTGGTAGGTGCCAGTGGCCCGGTAGGGCGACTGCCGTAAGGGGAAGGCAGGTAAGCCGGATGAAAAGACCGCCCCATGCCGAAACAGGGGGCGGCCAGATCAGGCTGGATCAGGGTGTATGGACCAGTTTACGGTTCAGGAATTCCTCAATACCGAATTCCGAAAGTTCACGACCGTAACCGGAGTTCTTGATACCACCAAACGGCAGATCCGCAGCCGATGCGGTCACGGCGTTGACGAACACCATGCCGGTATCGATCCGTGCCGCCACGCGACGCCCGCGTTCCACGTCACCGGTGTGGATGGAGCCACCAAGGCCGTAGGGCGAATCATTGGCCATGGCGATGGCTTCATCCTCGCTGTCCACGGAATGGATGATGGCGACCGGGCCAAAGATTTCCTCGTAGAAAATCGGGTTGTCCTTGGTCATATGGGTCAGGATCGCGGCCTTCATGAAAAAGCCCTCGCGGTCGATCGGCTTGCCGCCTGCAACCAGAGTTGCCCCGTGCGATACAGCCTTTTCCACCTGGGACACGGCACGTTCCATGGCGGCCTGGCTGCTCATCGGGCCGTGGGTGACACCCTGTTCCAGCGGGTCACCATACTGGAATTCATTGACGGCGGTTTTCAGGCGGTCGGTGAATTCCCCTACCAGTGATTTGTGGACGATCATGCGCTTGGCGGATGTGCAGACCTGACCGTTATTGGACATGCGGCCGCGGATGGCCATGGGCATGACCTTGTCCAGGTCGGCATCATCCAGCACGATGAACGCGTCCGAACCGCCCAGTTCCATCGTGCTTTTCTTCAGCGCCCGGCCGGCCTGTGCCGCCACGGCGCTGCCCGCGCGTTCGCTGCCGGTCAGGGCGACACCACGCACCTCCGGCCGTTCGATCAGCTTTTCCGACTGGTCATTGGTAATGAACAGGTTGGTATAGGCGCCTTCGGGCACGCCCGCTTCACGGAACAGGGCTTCGAATGCCTCCGCGCATTGCGGCACGCTTGGCGCGTGTTTGACCATGACGACATTGCCCGCCATCAGGTTGGGGGCGGCGACGCGGGCCAGCTGGTAATAGGGGAAGTTCCACGGCTCCACGCAATAGATGATGCCCAGCGGTTCGCTGGTCACGGTTGCATGGCCCTGCGACACCGGCAGTTCACGCGGGGCGAGGAAGGTTTCGGCCTTTTCCGCGTAATAGGTGAGGATGTCGGCGGACAGTCCGATTTCGGCAATGGCCTCGGGCAGGATCTTGCCCATTTCAATGGAAATCAGGCGGGCATGCTTTTCCTTGTCCCGACGCAGGATGTCGGCAGCCTTGAGCATGAGCGTGCGGCGCTGCGCGATCGAGCGGTGCCGCCAGTCGCTTTCCCAGAACTGGTGGGCGGTGGACAGCTTTGCCAGCATGACCTTGTCGTCATGCAGGTCAAAGACCTTTTCCGTTTTTCCCGTGGCCGGGTTGATGGTGCGATAGGGACTCATGGTGTCATATCCTTTGTGGCTGGTTTGCAGGCCGTCGCGTTATTACCGGACGAATGTTTGCGTTCCCTCAACGCGGCAACAGGTTGTCTGGTTAGGGAACGCTGCGGGCAGGGGCGACCTGTATGGGGAATGCTCTCCCCATCGTGACTATATCCATCGGTATATTGTCAATGCGCGCCAGACACAGGGCAGGGACACGCCCGGAGGGATATGCGCCCCCGCATGCGCCTGCAGCCAAGGCAGGGAGTGACGTTGCAGGCAATGCGATCCCTGCATGGTCATCACGAGGGTTTGAACGCCATGCCGCCGGAATGGACAGCACAGGCCGCGCCGCCGGTCCGTTCATGCCGCATGGCGGACGCCGGGCCGGTTGTCTGGGATATTGTCTGGTGTACGATGCGGCCCGTTTTCAGATATTGCAGAAGGTAAAGACCATGCACATTGACCTGACGGGCCGCACGGCCATTGTAACGGGATCAACCGGCGGCATCGGGCTGGCCATCGCAAGGGGACTGGCCGCAAGCGGAGCGGACGTGGTGGTAAATGGACGCAAGGCGCCAGCGGTGGAACGGGCGGTGCGGGAACTGTCCGCCCTTGGCGCGGGGAAAGCCACGGGGTTTACAGGTGACCTGGGCACGGCGGCGGGATGTGCCGCGCTGGTGGCTGCACACCCGTCATGCGATATCCTGATCAATAATCTGGGGATTTTTGAACCAAAGGATTTTTTCGATACCCCGGATGAGGACTGGAGCCGGTTTTTCGAGGTGAACGTCATGTCCGGCGTGCGGTTGTCACGTGCCTATCTGCCGGGCATGAAGGAGCGGAACTGGGGGCGGGTGGTGTTCATATCCTCGGAATCCGCGCTGAACATTCCGGTCGAGATGATCCATTATGGCTTCAGCAAGACGGCGCAGCTTTCTGTGGCGCGTGGCCTGGCGGAACGGATGGCTGGAACCGGGGTGACGGTGAATTCCGTGCTGCCGGGGCCCACACTGTCCGAAGGGCTGGCGGACATGCTGAAGCCGGAACAGGAAAGGACGGGCAAGCCGCTGACGGAAGTTGCGGCGGAATTCGTCATGGAACACCGTCCTTCCTCCATCATTCGTCGTGCCGCGACAGTTGATGAAGTGGCGAACATGGTGGTTTACCTGTCGTCCCCGCAGGCTTCCGCCACCACCGGGGCATCGGTGCGTGTTGATGGCGGGGTGCTCAGCACGATCTGAGGATTGTGTTCCCTGTTGTTAGCCGATTGGAAAATAGAAGAAGCTTCTGGGCGTCGCCTTTTCAAAAAAGGCGGCGCTCCTTCATCTTTTTTGAAAAAAGCATCACCAGAAACGTCTTCCTGATGTCCCGACAGGTTACTGGAACGGGCTGGCGGAATAGGATGGCGAGGTTGTATAGCCCGCCGCCGGGACCGGCATGGTTGGCGTGGGGTAACCGGATTGGCGGGTGGCTGGCGTGGTATAGGTCGGGGTGGACAGTTTTTGCGCCGCGACGGAGGAATGTGCCGTAAGCGTGCCAGTGCCAGTGCCAGTGTTCATGCTTGTGTCCGGACTGGTGCCGGTCTGGATGGTGTTGCGGGCGGGGATGGTCGTTTCCACCGGGACAGGACGGTCGGACAGGACCCTGTCAGGATAGACCGCGCCAGTGCTGTCATAATCCGCTGCATTATACCGTCCCACGCAGTTCTTGCCACGTTCGGCCGTATGGACGGCTTCCAGTTCGCCTTTCAACTGACCGGGCTGGACAGGCCGGGCGTATGTCGTGCGCTGGGGACTCGCTGCAGCCAGCGCCTGCGTATCCGTTTCATCCAGCAGGGCAAGCTGTGCACAGCTTTGCCGCATGTAAGGTTCGGGGTTCACATATTGCGCATTGATTTCGGCAGGTCTGGTGGCGCATCCCGTTACAGCCAGTATGCCCAGACACAGGATCGTTTTTTTCATGGTCTTCCTGTCATGTTCTGAATATCCTGAGTAAAAAAATTGTTACATGAATATAATTCAATATAATAAATAATTTATTGTTTGTTGATCTATAAAAATAATCGAATATTATTTAAAAATTATAAAAATAAAATGACATATTGAAAACTTATCATTATTTTTCTTAATGAAAACTTTCCGCCGGCCTGTCAGCACCGTCCGGCCGCCTGCATATGTAACGCATCGGTTCTGGCGGGGTTGCGGGCCGCATGCGGTTCTGGCCATGACGGAAGCCGGGGTAGGGCACGGATTTCATCGCACGCTCAGCAGATGGGAAGGGCGTGCTCCATGTTCCACGTCAACGGAAAACTGGCCATTACCCCGGAGTGACCGCTACAGCCTGATTCGTCACTTACGCGCCCGTGATCCATGAAGCGCACCAATCAGGGGCGCAAGGGCTGGTGGCTGAATGTCTGACGGGACACTTGCCTGACAGCATGCGTCAGATTGATCAGGAAACGGCAATTCAGCAGGGGAATGTCGTCGGCTGCATTTGAAGGCCAAACCGCGGGCCCAACTGGAAGGACGTGGGCACGGCGCAATTTCAGCCATGCATGGGGGCAGGTCATGGCCGGAATGGCGCAAGGGGCGGCCGGACAGCTTTTACGTGAAGGCTTTTCGAAAGAAGTAGTCAGGGAGCAGCTTGGGGAAAATCACAGGCAACGCCGTGACCTGCGCCGCACCGGTATCGTCTGCCTGGCAGAAGCAGGGGCCACGACGCCCCAGATCGCTTCGATCAGCAGCCATGAGATCGATTATTGCCAACGGATCATCGACATCTACCTGCCACGCTGCACTGAGGGCACGATCGCGGGCATGCAGTTGTGGGAACAGCATCAGGAGCGGGAGACCAGCAAGATAGCCTCCGTCGCTGCTACATGGGGCCATCTGGGATAAGGCAGAACCGTAATGGGCCATAATGCACAGCAAACCGTGCAAGCTTTCCGGACGCCAAGTCATTGAAAACTGGCGCGCCCTGCTGGATTCGAACCAGCGACCCACAGCTTAGAAGGCTGTTGCTCTATCCAACTGAGCTAAGGGCGCGAGCCTGTGCTTGTGCCAGATCGGGCCTAATGCGTCCAGTTCTGGATCCGGTCATAACGGAAATTATCGGCATAGGCCTTGGGGCGGCGGAGGCGCGGGGCCGGAATTTCGATATCGAAGGCGATCCCTTCCCGCGTGGCGTAGGCAACCGCGCTATCCTGATCGGGGAACTGCAGCCGCAGCTGCGACGGGGTGTCCGCGCTACCTGTCCAGCCCATCAGGGTATCGACATGGCGGGGGCGGCTCTGCCCGTATTCCAGAACCCACGTATGGGTCCGGGCCTGCCCTGACTGGGTGGAGGGCTTGGACTGCCTGTAAATCCGGGCTCGCATTACTATCCGTCTCCCTGGATATGGTCGGGGCGCCCGGACTCGAACCGGGGGCCTCGTGTACCCAAAACACGCGCGCTACCAGGCTGCGCCACGCCCCGCGACCACGAGCGGGAACCTATGTGGCAACTGCTGTTCTGGCAAGCACATTCTTGCAAAAAAAATACCGCGCCCATCGTCCCTGCGGCAAGCAGTGAGGACGGGCGCGGCGAACAACAAGGCGTGTGATGGGAAACGGGTGTTCCGATCAGGCCTTTTCGGTGGGCTGGCTGGCCAGGGGCGGGATGAACAGCGGTGCCGTATCCCACGGGAACAGGATCCATGTGTCCTGCGGGACCTCGACCACGAACATGTCGGTAACCGGCAGCCCTGCCGGCTTGGCGTACAGGCAGGCGAAGAATGCCTTGGGCAGCATCTTGCGCACCAGCTGGGCCGTGACGCCGGAATCCACCAGGTCATCAATGATCAGGAATCCCTCGCCATCGCCCGCCGCGTCGGCCGTCTTGACCACGTTGGATTCGCCCATCTTTTCCTCGTCGTAGGTCACGACGGAAATGGTGTCGATCAGGCGGCAGTCCAGTTCACGGGCGATGATCGCGGCAGGGATCATGCCGCCACGCGTGATGGCCACGATTCCCTTGAAGGGGCCACGGGCCATCAGCGAGCTGGCCAGTTGGCGGGCATCGCGGTGCAGCTGGTCCCATGTTACGGTTGCGTAGCTTGTAGCCATCAGAAAAGTTTTCCTCCATCGGGAACACGGTCGTCGGGTCGGATCAGGACGGCCTCTCCATTGCTGTCGGGCATGCCCAGTGTCAGCACTTCGCTGCGCAGCGAACCAACCTGCCGCGGGGGCACGTTGATGACCGCGCAGATCTGGCGACCGATCAGCCGGGCGGGGACATAGCGGTGGTTGACCTGCACGACCGACGACCGGATCCCGATATGGGGACCGAAATCAATGGTCAGCCGGAAGGTATGCCGTGGCGTTTCGCGCACGGGGCGTGCATCCACGACCGTGCCGGCCCGGATATCAAGCCAGTCACGTGCGCCTGTTACGTCCCCTGCCGTGCCGGGCACGGCTGCATGCTCTACAGGGTCTGTCATGGAACAGCTTTTGCCCGTATCGGGGCTGATTTGCAAACACGTGAACGTACTTTTCAGGACGAAAGCGCAGGATATTTTTCGCGGCTGCTGTTAGGGTGACGGCATCATGCCTTCTGCTTCCGTCCCACCGCCGCCGCCTGTTGCCGAACACTCCATGAACACCGTGCCCCTGCACCGGCATCCGGGCCTGCCCGCGTTCCTTGCCGCCCGTACGGCATCGTCCTTTTCCGCCTGCGTGCAGGCCGTGGCGGTGGGGTGGCAGATCTATGCCCTGACCCACAGTACGACGGCGCTGGCGCTGGTGGGGCTGGCGCAGTTCCTGCCCATGGCGGGACTGCTGCTGCCGGCGGGGCATGCGGCGGATCATTTCAACCGCCGCCTGATCGTGGTGACGTGCCAGTGCATCGAGGCACTGTCCGCCCTGTTCATGGCCATCGGGGCATTTGGCGGCTGGACCACGCCGTGGATGATCTATGTCATGGTCATGGTGTTTGGCGCGGCGCGCGCGTTCGAAATGCCATGCCAGCAGACCTTCCTGCCCTCCCTTGTGCCCGCGCATGTCTTTCCCCGTGCGGCGGCGGTGTCATCTTCCCTGTTCCAGGCGGCGGCGGTGACGGGACCATCGGTGGGGGGACTGCTGTACGGCGCGGGGGCGGGGGCGTGCTATCTTGTCTGCGCCCTTGGCTTTGCCTGTGCCTGCATGGGGACGCTGCGCATCCGTCTGGCTTACGTTCCCCGGCCACGGGTGCCGCTGTCGCTGGCCACGTTTGTCGAAGTCATGGATTTCATGCGCGCCCGGCCTGACATGCTGGGGGCCATCTCGCTGGATCTGTTTGCCGTGCTGCTGGGTGGGGCGACGGCCATGCTGCCGGTTTTCGCCAGTGACATCCTGCATGCGGGGCCGGTGGGGCTGGGGCTTTTGCGGGCGGCGCCAGCCGTTGGGGCGGTGGTCTGTTCCGTCGTGCTGGTGTGGCGGCCGCTCAACCGTCATGCCGGGGCACGCATGTTCCTGGCCGTGGCGGTGTTCGGCGTGGCCACGGTGGTCTTTGCCCTGTCGCGTTCCATGGCAGTGTCCATTGTGGCGCTGGCGGTTCTGGGGGCGGCGGATGTGGTCAGTGTGGTGGTGCGCGGCGCGCTGGTCCAGTTGCGCACGCCCGACAGCATGCGGGGTCGGGTTTCGGCGGTGAACATGCTGTTTATCGGGTCATCCAACCAGCTGGGGGAATTTGAAAGCGGGATGGTGGCCAGCATGATCGGGCCGGTTGGCTCGGTCGCGCTGGGCGGGATCGGCACGCTGGCCATAACCATTGCGTGGATCCGGATGTTCCCCGGGCTGTGGCGTCTGGACCGGCTGGATGACATTACCCCGGAATAGATGATTGGTCAGTTCCCGTGCGTGGGGCGAACAGCCGGAACAGCGGGCCGGTCAGGGCGGTTGAGATCACCGCCAGCACGATGAGGGAGGCAAAGGCGAAATCCGACAGCATGCCCTGCGCGTGCAGGATGGTGGCGGCCACGATTTCCATCAGCCCCTTGCATTGCAGCAGCGCGCCCACGCCCAGCGCCTGCCGCCGCGTCAGTCCCGGCGCGGGCGGGAAGGCATAGACCGACCCGATCTTGGCCAGCACGGAAATGACCACCAGCAGTAGCGACGCGGTGACGGAGGGCCAGGTCAGCGCATCACCATTTATGTGCAGGCCGCTATGGCCAAAGAACATCGGCGCCAGCCAGATCAGCGAAAAGCGCCCGACCTGTTCTACCGGCAGGCGCGCAACCCACCGTGGCGGCATGAGCGCACCGGCAAAATACGCCCCGATCAGTTCATGCAGCCCAAGCTGCATGCTGGCCCATGACCCGGCGGCCAGATAGACCGGCACCGCCGTCCAGATAACCGGCAGGGGCGGATTGCGCATGTTGCGCGTCGCCCAGTTGCTGATAACCGCCAGTGCCACCAGCAGGATGACCGCCACCCCTTCCAGCCCGGTCCACCCATGCAGCGCGGCCGGCCCGCGGGCGGCGAACTGCAGGATGACCAGTCCGATCCACAGTGCCGCGTCATCAACCACCGCCAGCTTGAGCGCAAGCTGCCCGATCGAGCGTTGCAGCGGTGGGAGCTCACGCACGATCCCGATCAGCACCGGCAGGGCACTGACCGCGATGCACAGGCCAATGGCCAGTGATCCGATCAGGCGGCCCACATGCGGCGGATGCCACCCATGCAGCGGCAGAAAAAAATAATAGACCAGGACGGACCCAATCACGAACGGCCCCCCCAGTGCCACCAGCGCGCCCCCCAGCAGGCGGCCAAGCGGCGGTGGGGGAATGGTATGGGCGGATGCATTGGCATCGGGCGGCTGCCACATTTCCAGTCCGGCGGTAAATGCCAGCACCAGCACGGCCAGCCAGCCAAGGTTGTTGCCGTAGACGGACGGAATGCCGATTGCCTGCACCGGCGCGTGCATGACGGCCAGCACGATCCCGAGCAGGATCGGCAGGACGACAATGGGAATGGCCCGATGCACCAGCCGCCATACACCCCATGGCAGAAGAACAAACAGGGCTGCATCAAGAACAAGTGCCGTAATGTTCGCCAATCTTGAACCTTTCTTATCGAGAACGCGAACAGGCTATATATAAAAATTTGGAATGAGAACTTTTATTTTTTGTAAGGTGCAGGAATATATGGTTTATTGATGCCGTGGGGAAGTATGCGTTCTCATGTGTGAATTTATGCCCATAAAAAAAGGCAGAAGTTCTTGTTCGCTGGTCTTGTGTCCCATTGTCATCCGGCACAAGAACAGGGAAACGTCGATACCGGGCGTCGGGTTCGGCGGGGGAGGGGGCCGGGGTATCACCTTGCCGGCATCGTGCGGGTGGGCGGTTTTTCCATTTCTAAAATGGAATAATATTTCATATCTGCATGGAAAATATAAATTATGAAAATGAATTTCTTTCCAAATATAACAGATAAGAAAAACCCATAATTTTATATTTTATATACAAATACAGAGAAAATTATTTGATGTCGGTCATGGTTGATCACGCTTGCGTGCGTGACCCTCGAGCATAGTGAAGACGCCCCATCCATGGGCGGCTTCTGATTGAAGAGGACCCGCTTCACCATGCCCAAGAATGTCGTAAATCCCGAATTTCTTCCGATCCTGGAAAAAATGCCGTCGTTTGACGGCCTGTCCGCGCGGTCGCTGCCGGAAGTGCGCGAGATATTCATGACGGCGGTCAGGCTGATCGAGGGACGCCCCCTGCCGGATGTCGAAACGCAGGAAGAATACATTCCTGGCCCCGCAGGTGCACCAGATGTACGTGTGTTGATCTATCGTCCCCGCGTCAGGCGCCCCAATGCCCCGGCCATGGTCTATATCCATGGCGGCGGACTGGTTTCGGGCCATCCGGAGGTCGATGACCCCAAGTGTCAGGTGCTGGCCAGCAAGATGGGATTTGTCATTGTCTCGGTCGACTACCGTCTGGCGCCGGAAGTCAAATATCCCGGCGCGATCGAGGACTGTTATGCCACCCTGAAGTGGGTGCATGAAAACGCGGCCGGACTGGGCATCAACCGTGACAAGGTTGTCGTTGCGGGCGAAAGTGCCGGTGGCGGACTGAGCGCCGCACTGGCGCTGATGGCGCGCGACCGCAAGGAATACAGGCTGGCCTATCAGTTGCTGATCTATCCCATGCTGGACGACCGTACGGCCACCAAGGTCGATCCCGCGCCTGATTTTGGTGAATATGTCTGGACCCGTTCGGCCAATAAATATGCATGGGAAGCGTATCTGGGGGCTGCGGCAGGGGGCGATGACACGCCGGCGTATGCTTCTGCCGCGCGGGCCAAGGACCTGTCCGGCCTGCCGCCAACCTTTGTGGGCGTCGGGTCGATGGACCTGTTCCTGTGTGAAGACCTGGACTACAGCCGCCGCCTGATGGCTGCGGGCGTGCCGACCGAAGTGATGGTCGTGCCGGGGGCCTATCATGTATTCGACATGTTCGTGCCGGATGCGGAACTGTCACGCAGGTTCATGGATGCGTACTGCGCGGGCCTGAAACGTACGCTGGGTCTGTAATATCAATCCTTTTGCCGGTCATGATGGTGATGTCATGGCCGGGAAAGGGGATATCCCGCTTTCTTTATCCGGAAACGGTTCATCTCGCATGAACACCCGAAGCGCTATACCGGAACATCTTCGTATGCGCGCAGGAACCCCTCGATATCATCGCTCATCAATAATGGCATCCGGGCACGGATGACCGCCTCGGGCCAATCCCACCATGCCAGTGCCAGCATTCGCCTGATGATCTCGTCGGGGAAGCGGTATCTGATGACCCGGGCCGGATTGCCGCCCACGATGGCGTAAGGCGGCACGTCCCTGTCACCACCGCCGCCGTGGCGATGATCGCGCCAGACCCGATTGTCACGCCCGACATGATATTGGCCCGTGCGCCGATCCACACGTCATGGCCGATGACGATATCCCCCTTTGTGGAATGGTCATCGGTCGCGTCAGTCGCTTCTGGCCAGAAATTGCACTGGTTCTTGAATGGGTAGGTGGTGACCGTATCCGGGCGGTGGTTGCCCAGGATCATCAGCACCTCGCGGGCGATGGAGCAGTATTTCCCGATCTTCAGGCCAGCATATTCGGCTTCTATGATGATGGGAGAGCCCTTGGCACCATACGTATGGTCCCCGATTTCCCAGCCCCATTCCTCGATCTCGTGGGCGAGCGTGTAGCGTAACAGCAGCGAAAAGGCGTTCTTGCCATAATACATGGAGGGTGTGTTCTCCCGTCATGGTTCAGGTTGTGCCACTCTCGATATGCGATTTTGCACATTGATCACAGGAATTAACTTCGTTGCCATGGTGGATCGTCGTTTGGGGAGAAGGACAGACGCGCCGTGTCAGGCAGCTTTGCTATCGCCATCCGGCAGAGCCGGAAAAGGTCGGATCTGTGCGATGGCAGGCGAGGAGGTAGGCTCAGTTCAATCAATTAATAGGTCCTGAGTCTAATACCAACGGTTATGGGCACTGACCTGTGTGAGCCCACTTTCTAAGACCGATGGATCGAATGGTGTCAGGCAAGGCGGCAAGATTATTCCAAGCGGAAC
>NZ_NKTX01000030.1 GCF_003207815.1 Komagataeibacter oboediens
GGTCGCTGCAGGCGGCTCGCCAAAGACTGGGAAAAGTCCATAGCCTCGTCAACAGCGTGGACTTTGATCGCCTCAATCCGCATGCTGACCCGCAGAACCACAAGGCATTGTCAGTGCTGAAAAACTTTCGGATCAGGCTCGGAGATAAAAAGATGAGCGTTAGTAGACGAATTTTCCTGTTGGCGAGCTGCGTGGTCGCTGCAACATATTCGCAACAATCTAGCGCTCAGAGCGCGGTTGCGACAAAGCAGACCCGTGAAAGCCAGCACAAGGCACAAAAGGCGGCAGACCGGACGGAAGCGCAGAAAGTCGAACTGATGACCGTTACCGCCGACGGCGCCATTTCGGCGACTGGTGTTACGGGGCGGCAGATGGGTGGTGGCCTGATCGCGGCTGAAACGGGATTCAAGTCGGCCAGTACGGTCAGCCACGATTTCATTGCGAAGCAGTCGCCGACACAGTCCATATTCCAGTTGCTCAAATATGAACCCGGCGCCAATGCCGCATCAAGCGATCCCTTCAACATGCAGTTCGGGGGTGGCGGTCTTTCGGTGCGTGGCCTCGATTCATCGCAGATGGGGTTTGTATATGAAGGCATCCCTGTTACCAGCACCTATAACAGTCAGGTCAATCCGGCGGAATGGGCCGATACGGAAAACCTGGAACGCGTGCGGCTTGATCAGGGTTCACCGGACATTTCAACACCAACCGTCAATGCGTCCGGTGGCGTCGTCACCATGTTTACCCGTGATCCGTCCAGAAACTTTCATATTACCGCGGATTCCACCGGTGGTTCATATGACATGGCGCGTGGCTTTGTCCGTGTGGATACGGGTGAGATCGGTCGGTCCGGCGTGCGCATGTTCATCTCCGTCTCGCAGTCGGAAGGCAACCACACACGTGGTTACGGTCATGATTCCAAGACCCACATGGACCTTGGCCTGCTGAAGGACTGGGGGCATGGCAGCCGGTCCAAGCTGACGATTTCGTTCAGCGAATTTGATATTTCCAACTACAACTATCCGACCCTGGCCCAGTATAATCAGGGCGGTCAGTACAATTACACCAACAACTGGGCGAACGGCACCAATTCCAAATACTACAAGCTGCATGATAACCCTTATGAATCGCTGCTGGTGTCCCTGCCCACCAACATCAATATCACCAAGCATCTGAAATTAAACTTCACGCCCTATACATACTACATGTTTGGCACCACGGGCTTTGGCGGTACCGTAAGTGAAAACGCGGTTTACTCCGGCCTGACAAGCGTGCCTGTCGATCTGAATGGCGATGGAAAAATCGGCGGAAGTTCGATGGTCTATGAGCCTTATATCGAGGAAACGTCGCGGTCAGGCTTTAATACGAACCTTGAATATAAAACGAAACATAACTCCCTTACATTCGGTTACTGGTTCCAGTACGAAAATGATGATCTGTATTCCAATTACGGGCGTGTAAGCTCCAGTGGCGCGCCGCTGGACCCGTGGGGCACCACGAACTATTACACGTATAACGGTCATCCGATCTCGCTCATGGCGCAGCACTCCTATGTTACGACAAATGTGCTGTATATTGCCGATACGGTCTCGCTGCTGCATGACCGCCTGAAGATGATGGCCGGTTTCCGTGAAGCCATGGTGACGCGTCAGGGTGTCAACTCCCTGCCGGGCGTGCCGTACAATGCCAACACCAACAATGCCGAACCGCTACCCATGTTCGGCGCGACGTTCAAGCTCAACCGTCATCATCAGTTCTATGTCAATGGCAGCACCGCTTTCCGTGTCCCGTCATCCAATGCCCTGTTCGAAGGGACCTATAATGGCATGGAGACCAAGGCGGGAAATACATCCCTGAAACCTGAATACTCCATTACTGAAGAAATCGGCTATCGATATACTTCAAAGCTCCTGATGGCGCGGATCGCCTTCTTCAACTACAACTTCACCAATCGTCTGGTCAGCACCGAAACCTATCGCGGTTCACAGCAGATCCCGTCTGAGATCAATGGCGGTGGGGAACACGCCCGTGGCGTTGACTTTGAAATGGGCACGGGTCCCTGGCACCATCTGCGGCCTTATATTTCGGCCGAATATCTGGATGCGCGCCAGGACAGCAACCTGCAGGTCGGTGCGGACTATCTACGCACGAAGGGCAAGAGCGCTGTCGAAGCCCCGAAATACCAGCTTGGTTTCGCACTTGATTATGACGATGGCCACTTCTTCGGCAACGCAGGCGTGAAATGGGTCGGGCGGCAGTATTCAACCTTCATGAATGATGCGTCCATCGATCCTTACGTGCAGCTCGATCTGACGGGTGGGTACCGGTTCAACAATGTCGGTTTCCTCAAGCGGCCCGAAATCCGTGTCAACATGGTCAATGCGGCGAACAATCATTACCTGTCGGGTGTGTATGGCGTGCAGACAAGCGCCAATGCATCGCGCGGCCTGAAGGGCACGACAATCGCAGCGGGTGGTGCACCCACCTACTACGTTTCAACACCGTTCATGGTCATGGCGACGGTCAGTGCCGGCTTTTAATACTGTTATGGGATAGGGGAGGCGCTTCGTGGTGCGAGGGCAGACAGGACGACGCGGTTTCATGATCGGCTCGGGGCTGACCATGCTCGGATGGAGCGCGGCAGAGGCCCGTTCCGCCGTCATTCAGACAAAGGACGGGGCGCTGGAAGGTGTCTCCACCGCTGTTCCTGGTGTGACCGCATGGCTTGGCATTCCGTATGCCGCGCCACCTGTCGGCCCGCTTCGCTGGCGCGCCCCCCAGCCTGTCAGGGCATGGAAGGGGGTGCGCAGGGCCGATCATTTCGGTCACAGTCCGTATGCGCCATCCTCGTTTTCCAGTGATACAGACAGCGCCTTTACCCCTGCGGACATGAGCGAGGACTGCCTGACCCTGAATGTATGGGCACCCCCGCGTCGCAGGACGCTCCGTCCGGTCATGGTCTGGATTTATGGCGGCGCCTTCATCATGGGAACCAGTGCTGATCCGCATTATAATGGTACGGCACTCGCGGCTGAGGACGTGGTTGTTGTCTCCCTTAACTACCGCGTTGGTATTCTGGGGTCTTTTGCCCATCCGGAACTGGCGCGGGAATCTCCTCAGGGCGTTTCGGGCAATTACGGCCTGATGGACCAGATCGCCGCCCTGCGCTGGGTGCGTGACAATATCGAAGCCTTTGGTGGCGATCCGGACAATATTACCATTTTCGGCCAGTCCGCCGGTGCATTCAGTGTGGCCTACCATCTGGTCATGCCCCAGTCCCGCGGGCTGTTCCATCGCGCCATCGCCCAGAGTGGCGCGCCCCTGGGGCGGCCGGATTCCGAAATTCTCCTCGGACGACTGCCTGAGATGCAGCAGGCAGGTGCCGCGTTCGGCCGCCGGATCGGTCAGCCCGATCTTGCCGGCCTGCGCAGGCTGCCGCCAGAGACCCTGATCAAGGAATACGGGTTCAGCTGGCAGTTCTATCCGGTGATTGACGGTTTCCTTGTGCCTGAACATCCCTTCCGCATGCTGGCGGCCGGAAACTGCGCCCGGGTTCCGGTCATGGCCGGACACAATCATGATGAAGGCAGCCTGTTCCCGCCCATCGGGAATGGAACGGCAGCTGGTCTGCGCAAGGCTGTCCATCAGATATATGGCAGTGAGGCGGCCAGGGTTCTGTCCCTGATGCAGGCGGAACCCGGGGTGACGCCCACAACGATGGGGCGCGATGTATTCGGGGATCTTGTGTTCAACTGGAACAGTATTGTCCTGGCCATGATGATGGCCCGCGTCAGTACAGGCTATGCCTACCGTTTTGACTACAGATATGCGCTTCCGGCTGTGTGGGGCGCGAAAAGTGCCACCGCAGCACCGCCGGGATATGCGTTTCATGGCGCGGAAATAGGCTTTGTGTTCAAGACCCAGCCAATATGGTCCGAACGCCAGCACGAACAGGAAGATCTCATGCGCAGGATGTCGGGCTACTGGCTGAACTTTGCACGTAATGGCGATCCGAACGGCGCGGGCCTGCCCCAGTGGCCGTCCTACAGGCCCGGACAACGGCAACTGTTTCGCCTGGATGAGCGACCCCCGGAGCTTGTGCCAATCGAAAATTACGACAGGCTGGTACTTCTGGGCAAAGCCATGGACAACCGCGTGCTGGAGCAGGGCTGACATGAATGCGGCAATAGACAAGCCCGTGGCCCGGCGGAACGTACGATCCGCACTGCTGATCGCCTTCTGTTACGCAAGCATCGTGCTTTCAATGACAAGCGTCGGCATATTTGTATCGTTTGTTGTCGAAATCGGGCGTGACCTGCACATATCGCGTGCGGAAGCCGGTATGGCACTGTCGATCTATTCGATCCCGGCTGCTCTGGCCTGCATGCCGATCGGGCGTCTGATTGATCGTATCGGCATCCGGTATGGCATGATGCTTGCCGGTATTCTGGCGGCATTGGGGGATATTTTCCTTGCCGGTGCCAGTGATACCGAAATGCTGTATGGCGGCATGGCATTGGAAGGTACGGCGTTTGGCTGCATGGCGGTTGCCTGCCCCAGTGCCCTGGTTTCCTGGCTTGATGGAAATCTCCGCACGCGCGCGCTGTCCTTCTGGTCCACCTATGGGCCGGTTGGTTATGCGTGTGGCCTGCTTCTGGCGGTGCCGTTTGCCACAGGCACCCACTGGCGCCAGTCATTTGCGTGGGATGGTGGTATCTTCTGTGTCCTGATCGTGCTGGCATTCTGGCTTCCGGCACAATCCGCAATCGTGGAAGTCCGCAGCCTGCGTGCGGGCCTGAAACTTTTCCTGCTTGATCGTGCCGTGCCCCGTCTTGCCCTTGCCCTGGCGTTGCCAAATGCCGTGGCCTACGGGGTCAGTGTGGTCACGCCTTCCTATCTTGAACATCTGTATGGGCTGAGCCTGAAGGTCTCGAACGGCGGCGTTGCGGGGGCCAAGATACTGGCCATGGTCTGTGGCGGTGTCCTGACGGGGTATCTTCTGATCCGCAAGGTGGATTTCCGGAACCTGTACCGCTTGCTGGTCGTCATGGGGATATTCGCGATCCTGGTACTGTTTTTTCCGTATGGGACGTTCCCGATCGCCCTGCTTGGTCTGGTCATGTGGCTTCTTGCCTTTGGGGGACTGGTCGGGTCCGCCACGGCGCAGTTGCCATTACTGGTTACATCCCCAAGGGATATTGGGCTCGCATCCGGTATCATCGGGCAGATAACGTCCTTTGTCTGCCTGCTTGCCCCACCTGTCTTTCTGGCCATTTCGCAGTGGAACATCCTGTGGGGACTGGCGTCGGTCACGCTGCTTCTTGCCGCATGGCTTGTTCCCGGAGGCCGGACAGGACTGGCCAGCCAGACAGGTATCGGGACCCATTCACCAGATCGGACACCCCAAATTCTTCATGAGGAGAAAAGAACTTGAAAATTATCTCTATTACGGCATTCCCGTTTTCACTGCCCACGCGGCGTGACTTCCGCTGGGCCGGCATGCTGGGGAACCTGGGGAATTTTGTCGCAGTCCGGGTCGAAACGGAAAATGGAGTTGTCGGCTGGGGGGAGGCAACACCACTTCCCGACTGGGGCGGGGATTTTGGCCGTCATGCCGGTGAGACGGTAAAGACCGTTATCGAAATGGTCCAGAACGTGCTGGGGTCGGCACTGATCGGGTCGGATGTTTCAGATGTGACGCGTGCGGCCCAGATCATGAACCATGTGGCAGTGGGGAATGTCTACGCAAAATGCGCCGTCAGCATCGCGCTGTATGATGCATGGGGCAAGGTGACGGGTCTGCCTGTTTACAGGTTGCTGGGCGGAAAGGTGCGTGACGGCGTGGCGGTCGCGCATATGGTGGGCCTGATGCCGCAGGCCGAGGCAGTGCAGGAAGCCGTCATGGCGGTGGAAGATGGTGTCGGCACACTGCAGATCAAGGGTGGCGTGGACAGCGCGCGGGACATCTCGCTTATTACGGAACTGCGCAGGCTGCTGGGGGACGGCATCACGCTGCGCATGGATGCCAATCAGGGCTATGGTCACGGCAAGAATGCGTCGCGTGTCGTAAGGCAGCTGACGGATGCTGGTGTGTCACTGGTGGAACAGCCGTCGCAGGGCCTGCGTTACATGTCGGAAGTCACGGCATCGTCGTCCGTGCCCATCGTGGCGGATGAAAGCTGCTGGGACATTCATGACGCCTATGATGTCGTCCGTGAACGGGCAGCCGACTGCTTCTCCATCTACCTTGCCAAGGCTGGCGGCTTTGGCGGGGCGTGCAAGGTGGCTGACTTCGCGGAATCACACCTTATGGCCTGTGACGTCAATGGTTCCATTGAATCTGCGATCGGCACGGCGGCCAACGTGCATTTCGCGCTGGCGCGGCCGAGTGTTTCCCTGGCAGCGGTCATTGCGATCAGCGCGCCATCGGGCACCCATCCCTATCGTGTGGCCGGCCATTATTATGACGATGATGTTCTGGCGGAGCCCATGGCTGTTAAGGACGGGGCCCTCCTGCCGCTTGATGCGCCAGGGCTCGGGATCGTTGTTGATGAAGAAAAGCTTCAGTCTTTCCGGTCTGATAAATGAGCATGACGACTTATCGTATCGCGGCGGATATTGGCGGGACGTTCACCGATATCGCGTGCCTTTCGGGCGATGGTATACTGCTAACGGCCAAGGTGCCGTCCACGCCGCACGATTATAGTGCAGGCATCCTGAACGGTATCCGCCAGATTATCGAACGCGTGGACGTGCCGATGTCGCATTTCGCGAATCTGCTTCACGCATCGACAATCGCGACCAACACCATACTGGAAAGCAAGGGGGCGAAGACCGCGCTGGTCACGACCCGTGGTTTCAGGGACGTGCTGGAACTGCGGCGTATCCGTGTACCGCGGCTGTATGAACCGCTCTACTGCAAGCCACCACCGCTGGCACCCCGGCGCCTGCGCTTTGAAATTACCGAGCGCATGGATCCGAAGGGACAGGTGCTCGCACCGCTGGATACTGCGGATGTGGTCGCCCTTGCCGTCCGGCTGCGTGACCTGCAGGTTGAAGCGGTCGCGGTCTGCTTCCTGCACAGCTACGCGAACCCTGCGCATGAACAGGCTGTCCTGTCCCAGCTTCGTGATGTGCTGCCGGCAGAGTGTTTCGTCTGTATCAGCTACGACGTGCTGCCTGAAATGCGTGAATACGAGCGCACCAGCACCACGGTTGTGAATGCTTATGTCGGTCCTGTGGTCCGTCGTTACCTGACAACGCTGGAATCACGGCTGAAGGATGCGGGTTTTGACGGGCATGTCCTGATGATGCAGTCCAGCGGTGGCCTGCTGGATGTGGACAAGGTCGTGGCGAAACCGGCAACGGTGGTCGAAAGCGGCCCCGCGGCGGGGGTGGTTGGTGCCGCGCGGCTGGGGGCTGCCGCGGGGTATCGGGACCTGATTACCTTTGACATGGGCGGCACGACAGCCAAGGCATCGCTGATTCAGGACGGCGGCCTGACCGTAACCGATGATTATGAAGTTGGCGGTGGGATTTCCATGTCCAGCGCACTGGCCAAGGGGGGCGGATATGCCCTCAAGCTGCCCATCATCGACGTATCCGAAGTCGGGGCAGGGGGCGGCAGCGTCGTCCGGCTGGATGCGGGTGGCGTGATCAAGATCGGCCCGGAAAGTGCTGGTGCCGTTCCAGGCCCCGCCTGTTATGACGCAGGCGGTGAAAAAGCCACGGTAACGGATGCCAATCTTGTGCTGGGGTACCTTAATCCCGAAGCCCTTGCATCCGGAAGTGTATGCCTGAACAAGGCCCGTGCCGAGGAGGCGATCCACCGCGCGGTATGCGATCAGACCGATGTCAGCCTGCTGGATGCGGCTTATGGCATTCACTGTGTCGCGAATGCTGCGATGATGCGCGCCGTCAAGGGTGTCTCGACATATCGTGGGCGCAACCCGAAGGATTTCACCATGCTTGCGTTCGGCGGCAATGGCGGGATGCATGCTGCGGCGCTGGCGCGTGAACTCAATATGGGCCGGGTCATCGTGCCCCTTGGTGCGGGTGTATTCAGCGCGGTCGGACTGCTGTTCGCGGATTATGAATCCGGGCGCAGTCTTGCGCTGTCCGGCCTCCTGTCAACAGATCAGGCAGATTGCGAGAAACTGAAGGACGCACTGGAATCGCTTGAACGCGCCGTGCTGGACGACATGCAGGAAAAGTCCGGCGTACAGGTCCGCAGGACCATTCACTTGCGGTATCACGGGCAGGGATCCGAACTGGGGATAGCGGTCGATACGTCGGATATTACGGCTCAGACCGTAAACCGGCTGATCGAGGATTTCGTGGCGGAGCATGAGCGCAGCTACGGATATTCCCACGAAAATACGCCCATCGAACTGGCCGCAATCCGCGTCGTGGCTGCAATCTCCCCCCGTGGCACCACAAAAATCCAGAGCCCCGGGCGTGCGGTTGAGAACGGAGACAGGGCCGTGCGCATGGCCTATTTCGGTCCGCTGGGGGGGCTGGTGGAAACACCGGTCCTGCGGCGTGACATGCTGGACACGCAGCCCATGCAGGGGCCGCTGATCATTGAGGAATATGAAGGCACGACAGTTGTTCCGCCCGACTGCCGCGCATGGCTTGATGATTACAACAATATTGTAATCGAACTTGAAACGCGGGATGATTCCTGATGGCTGAATGTGATCTGGCTCTCCTCGAAATCATCAAGAATGGTTTTGAGGCCATCGCCGATGAAATGGCGATCATCCTCATGCGGACGGCCCATTCGCCAATCGTTCGCGACGCCATGGATTTTTCCACGGCGCTGTGTGACGCCAACGGGGAAAACATCGCCCAGGGTCTGACTACGCCGATGCATCTTGGCAGTTTCTATGATGCGATGAAGCATCTCATGAAGCAGTACGAGGGGGATATCGCCGATGGCGATGTCTTTATCGGCAATGACCCCTATCTTGCGTCGGGGCAGCATCTGCCCGATATTTATGTCGTCCGGCCCATTTTCTTTGAAGATGAACTGTGCGGATGGGCGGCAACGATTGCCCATCATGTCGATGTGGGCGGACTGGTTCCCGGCAGCAACTCGCTCAGTGCGACCAGTATCCATCAGGAGGGGCTGCGCCTGCCGTTCCTGAAGCTGGTCAGTGCAGGGGTGCCGGATCGGGCCATTCACAGCATCATTGCCGCCAATGTCCGCACGCCTGACCTTGTGCTGCCCGATATTGCGGCCCAGTGCGCTGCGGTCGAAGCCGGGACGCGCAGCCTGCACGAAATGCTGCGCCGATATGGCAGGGAGCGCATAAGGCGGTACACCATCGCCCTGCATGATTATGCCGAGAAGCTTGCCCGTGCCGCCATCAGCGCCATAGCGGATGGATGTTACACCTTCGAGGACCATATCGACGGGCTGGGAGACTGCCCCGAACCGGTTGTATTCCGTCTCAAGCTGCAGATTTCGGGTGATGAGGTGGTGGCCGACTGGACTGGTACATCGGCCCAGGTCGCGGGAGGCATCAATGCGCCGCTGTCCTTCTGCAAATCAAATGTGTATGCGGCCCTGCGTTCGGTCATGGGTGATGATGTACCCAACTGTCATGGCTATACACGCCCGATCAGGGTCATCGCGCCGGAGGGGACCGTCCTGAACTGTACCTATCCCGCGGCCTGCGGCGGGCGCGGGATCACCGGTTACCGGATCGTGGACTGCATGTTCGGCGCGCTGGCGGACTGCCTGCCCGACCGTGTCGCCGCCGATGGTGCGGGCGGGTCAACCCTGCCCAGCTTCAGTGGTCGCCAGCGGGGGAAAACATTCGTGTTTTCCGAATGCATCATGGGTGTGTGGGGAGCCACCAGTCAGCATGATGGGCAGGAAGGGGTGCCGCATATGGCCTCCAACCAGGCGAATGTGCCCATTGAAATCATCGAGGCGGATTACCCGATCCGGATAGAGGAGTATGCCATAGCCCCCGACACTGCAGGCGCAGGGCGTTATCGGGGTGGGCTGGGCATTACCCGTGCCTATCGCATCCTGCAGGATGACGTGTATTTCGGCGTCCGTTCGGACAAGGTGAGGTACCCGCCCTACGGGCTGTTCGGCGGCGGAACAGGGGCGCCTACGGTCAATATCCTGCAGGCGGATGGGCATGAGCAGGTCCTGCCCGCGATGCCGACACAGCCCATCATCCTCAATACCGGCGATGTGTTCCATCATACCATGGCAGGGGGCGGGGGATATGGCCTTCCGCACGAGCGCGCCCCGCAGATGGTCCTTGATGACGTGCTGGACGAAAAGATCTCGATCCAGACGGCGGCACGGGATTACGGGGTGGTCATTACGCCGGACCATGTCATTGATGAAAACGCAACACGCAACCAGCGCCTGATTTTAAGCGGAGCGAAACAGTGACTTACCATACGGATGGACGGGTCTGTTCCGACCTGGACCCTTTTTCGGAAGAATTCCGCGCGGATCCCTATCGGCATTACGCGCAGTTACGGGCGCTGGGTCCCATTGTTTGGCTGGAACGCCATGACATATGGGTTGTGCACCACTATGCGCAGGTCAAGGAAGTCCTGACCGACTGGAAGCGGTTTTCCAATGCGGGCGGCGGTGGCCTGACCAATTATTTCAAGGAACCGAACTGGCGCAAGCCAAGCATCATCCTGGAAGTTGATCCACCAGAACATGAACGCACACGCCGGGTGCTGATGCGCCTTTTCACGCCGGGTGCGCTTCAGAAAATGCGTACGGTTTTTCTGCAGGAAGCCAGCACGCTGATGGACGGGGTGCTTGAAAACCGGGAAATCGAGGCGATTTCGCAGCTGGTTCAGCCCTTCCCCATGAAGGTCTTTCCCGACGCCGTGGGCATGCCCCCGCTGGACCGGGACATGATGCTGATTTACGGCGGCATGGTCTTCGGCGCCTTTGGCCCGCGTACAGCGTGGTATGACAAGCTGCTGGAACGTGCCGATGAAGTCAGCGCATGGGTCGATGCCAAGTGTGAACGTTCCGCCCTGACCGATGACGGGCTGGGCGCAGCCATCTATGCCGCGGCTGACCGCGGTGAAGTCACGCATGCGGAAGCCAAGCTGCTTGTACGCTCCTTCCTCTCGGCCGGGGTGGATACGACCATCGATTCCATAGGCCTGTGCCTGCGTGCGCTGGCGGAACATCCCGAACAGTGGAAAATCCTGCAGGAAGATCCCTCCCTGGCGCGTGCCGCGTTTGAAGAAGCAACGCGTTATGACAGTTCTTCCCAAAGCCTGTTCCGCACGACGACCGAGGCGTTCGAGTTTGAGGGCCAGAAGCTGGACAGGCACCAGAAGGTGCTGGTGCTGATCGGTTCGGCCGGCCGTGACCCGGCCGTGTGGGAGGAACCCGACCGGTTCGATATCCGCCGTCGCATCACGCACCAGATCGGCTATGGCACTGGCATCCATGGCTGTGTCGCGCAGATGATGGCGCGTCTGGAGGGTGAGGTCTTTTTCCGCACGCTGGCGGAAAAGTTTGGCCGGCTGGAAATGACACAGGACGCGACCCTGCGCCTGACGCCCGGACTGCGTGGCCTGCTCACGCTGCCCATGGCCATTGGTCCCAGATAAGGAGAACAGATAAAATGGGAACCGTAATCGTTGCTGGTGGTGCGACAGGTATCGGGCTGGCAAGTGTCAGGAAGTTTCGCGAACGCGGGGACAATGTCGTCCTTGTCGACCATCGTGAACAGGCGCAGGCCGTGGCGGATGAACCGGGCAAGGGGGCCTGCGTGTTCCTGCAGCGCGACCTTGGCGCGCCGGGTGTGGCCAAAGAAGTGGTGGAAACCGCAGTCCGGCAGTTTGGCGGGCTTGATACCGTCCTGATTACTGCCGCCCTCATGCTGTCGGCAACGTTGCCCGACTGGACCGAGGAGATGTGGGACCGGACGACAGACCTCAATCTCAAGATGCCGTTTTTCATGACGCAGGCGGCGGCCCCCTATCTTGCGGCGTCCGATAACCCCAGCATCATCTTCACGTCCTCCACCGGGGCGATCAAGGGGCATGCGGGCATGTCCGCCTATCAGGCGACAAAGGCCGCCCTGCCGGGGCTGGCGCGTAGCCTGACTGCGGAACTTGGCTCCAGGGGGATCCGGATCAACTGCATCCTGCCGGGCTGGATCGACACGCCGTTCAATGATCCGTTCTGGACCTTCCAGCAGGACCCACAGGGACGGCGCAAGGAAATCGACGCGCAGATCCCGCTGGGCCGACACGGTGTGCCGGACGAGGTTTCATCCCTGATCCTGCTGCTGAGTTCGGAGGCTGGGCGATACATAGCGGGTACGTCCATCGTCATTGATGGCGGGTACACGGCGGTATAAATGACAACAGGTTCGCACTGGCGGGTTGCCGATGGCTATTCGTCACCGGTCATGCCCGTCCTTTCCGGCTGTATGGGCGCGGTTTCCGCGGCCCATCCTCTGGCGGTGGCGGCAGGACAGGAAATACTGGGGCAGGGGGGATCGGCCGTAGATGCGGCCATCGCCGCGCAGGCAGTTCTCTGCGTGGTTTCCCCCGATGCATGTGGCATCGGGGGGGACCTGTTCGCGATTATCGATGATACTCATTCAGTACAGGCCATAAGCGGTGCCGGGGCGGCCCCTGCATCCGGTCATGAGTGTGCAATTGACGGGGCGAACAGCGTCACGGTGCCGGGCCTGCCGGGTGCTTGGTCCGTCATGCATGACAGGTGGGGCGTCCTGCCGCTGGAAGCCTGCCTGAAACGCGCCACGCTGATTGCGGAAAACGGGTTTGAGGTTTCCGCCTATCTGGGCAGGACACTTGCGGCGCACGATGGGCGCCTGCGACAAAACGGGTCCGCTGACTGTTCATGGCGACATGTGAAGGCGGGTGACAAACATGTCCAGCCGCAACTGGCCGAAGTGCTGCGTGCGTTTGCCCGCACGGGGCCTGCGTGTTTCTATACCGGGGACATGGCCCGCGCCATTGTCGGCCGGGTTCGCGCGTTGGGCGGAGCGCTTGACCTAAATGACATGGCCGTTCACCAGACGGGGCTGACCGATCCCCTGCTGGTCAATTATAATGGAGTGGACGTTTTTCTCCAGCCTCCGCCGACGCAGGGCGTGCTGCTGGGGATGGTCCTGAACAATTTCGCGAATTTCCATCCTGCCGATAATATCGCAGCGGAACACGTTGCCGTTGAATTGACCGAAGCCTCCTTTGCCTATCGCGACCGTGCGTTTGAAGGACCGGCGCTGCTGGATCAACTGCTGGAGATTGACGTATCCCGGGCCGGAAACCGTGGTGGCCCGCGTGGGTACCTGCATACCGCAGGCGTATGCGTGACCGATGCACAGGGAATGGCGGTGTCTTCCCTTGTCAGCGTGTTTGATGATTTCGGGTCGTGTGTTTTCGTTCCCGAACTGGGCATTTTTCTGAACAACAGGGCGGGTGGTTTTACACAGGGCGCCAATTCCTATGCACCCGGCAAACGGCCGGTCCATACACTGGCACCAGCCCTGTTGCGGACGGCCCAGGGCACGCTTGCCATTGCTACGCCGGGGGCTGATGGGCAGGTGCAGACCCTGCTGCAGTTCATTGACCGTATTATCCGGCGCGGGGAAGACCTGGCAACCGCCATTGCGGCACCCCGGTGGCGCAGTCAGGCAGGTAAACTGCTGATGGAACACAGGCATCCTGCCCGGTCCGCCCTGGCCGGGAGGGGGCATGTCATCGAACCGATGGTGGACGGGGCAATGTGTTTTGGTGCCATCGCCTGTGCCGGAGTGGACAGGGCAGGCATGCCTTATGCCGTAGGTGACTGGCGGCGTGAAAACTGGGCCGGGGTCATATGACCCCGTTGCTGCCCAGCGGATTTTGTGGAAACAGCCCCTTTCAGGCTGTTTCCGTATAACGCCGGCCAAAATCCCTGAGTGCTTCGGCAAAGCACCCCATGGGGGCCGTGGTCTGTCCCGCGCCGATCACGCCACCCTGGCGGTGGGCAATCGCCGTATCTATGACCGGGGTGATGCCGGTCTTCATGACCTTGCGGATGTCGATCCCGGCCGGTGCGCCGATAAAGTCCATGGTCGTGATCTTGAACTCCTTCAGGGCACCGACAGTAATCTGCTCCATCTTGTGCACTACGGACTGCGCATGGGCGAATGAGCCGTCCACAAACTGCTGCAGCACCGGGGCCGCAGCCTGCACATGACCACCAAGCCCGATGGTTTCCATGATGCTGCTATCCCCGATATCGGGCACGGCATCCGCATCGGTCCATTCGGATGAGAAATAGAGCCCGTGGATGCGGTTGGCGGGCGCGGTATACCAGCGATCCCCCATGCCACTGATCTTTATGCCAAAATCAACGCCATTGCGGCACATGGCGGATACAACCGTACTGTACTCGATCCCCCCCACGGCATTGGCCATGGCCTTGGCCGCCGCCATGGAGACGCACAGTGAGAACTGGTCGTTGATTTTCAGGTAAGCCAGTATCTCGCGCAGCCTGTCATGATCCTTGCATGTATCATATAGCGCCATGATCAGGGCGTTCAGGATCACGCTGCTGCCGGCACTGTTGCGGTTATGGCATTCATCCCCCATTTCCAGCGCGCGGGCCATGACTGGCTTTACGGGAATGCCGGGGGTCGCGCGGACAGCGGCGGACAGCGTGGGACCAAAGACCTGCTCCAGCCATGTCCACCGCTTGCGGGCTTCGCGGTTGTAATCGGCCCGGTCCTGCAGCCCGGTCGCCGGTCCCTGGAACAGCTGGGAATACCCCCAGCTGTCATGGACCGGGTCATGGACCACGGCGAGGGGGCTGGAGGCCGTCGTAATGCCCGCCATGCCCCCGACCGCGCCATATTCATGACAGGGCGCGACCGTAACGGCGCCGGAGGCAATCAGCGCCTCGGCGGCCTCTTCCGTTTCCGCCAGCCCTTCATGCAGGATTCCCTGTACCACGCCCATTTTCTGGGGCGGGCACATGCGGTTCCAGTCAATCGGTGGGCCCGCATGCAGGATGGTCGAGCGGGTCATGCCCGGCAGGGCGTCAATGGCCGGCCTGACATCCACCCATACCGGTTTTGCAAGGTGCAGCCGGGAAAATGCTTCCCTGTTGGCGGCTTCGATTTTTTCCTTCAGTGTCATGCCGACATGCCTTCCAGTTGCTGACCGAACGCCCTGAGCGCCTTTTCGAAACATTCCAGGGGGGCATGCACTTCGCCTGCGCCAATCAGGCCGCCTTCCTTATGGGTGATGGCGGTATCCAGCAGGGGGGTAATGCCGGTCCGGACAACCTTGCGGATATCAATGCCGATCGGGCCGGGTGTGAAATCCATGACCGGAATACGGACATCGGGATTGGTGCTGGCACATATTTCCTGCATTTTGCGCGTATTTGCGATCGCGGAATGGATGTTGCCCTGCACGAACTGGGTGACGGTGGGGGCGCAGGGCTGAATGAAGCCGCCCAGGCCGACGGTTTCGGTAATGGCGCTGTCCCCCAGATCAGGCGCTGCGCAGTCGTCATCCCATTCCGCACGGAAATAAAGCCCTTTCACCATCTGGGCGGGGGCCGTGAACCACGTATCGCCCAGGGCGCTGACCTTTATACCGAAATCCACCCCGTTGCGGGCCATGGCCGTGACAATCGTGCTGTACGGGATCCGTTCGGCCGGCACCAGCACCGCCTTGGCCGCTGCCATGATGGCATGCAGGAGGAAATGTTCGGAGTCCACCAGGAATTTCAGGGATGTCCTGACATCCTCGCCCGGCATGTCCAGCGTCAGCAGCGAGGGATAGAGTTCCCTCAGGAACAGAAGCGTCGCCGCAATGGAGCGGTTATGGCATTCATCCCCCATCTCCACCGCGCGGGAGATGATCGCCTTGATGTCAATCGGCCCGGACGCCCGCAGTGCCTGCCGGAACACCGGCGCGAAAACCTCGGCCTGCCATGACAGGTTTTTCAGGATGGCATCATCATAATATCCCCACTTCAGCAGGCGCAGGCCGCCCCCTTCCGAAATGCAGCTGTAGGCGCGGTTCCCGAAGGTCGTGTTCTCGACCGCCATTACGGGGGTGGAGGCGGAAATGATTCCCCCCCCGGCACCGACGCACAGGTAGTCGTGGCACGGCGCTACCCGGATTTCACCTGAATCAAGCTTGCGCCATGCCTCTTCGGGGGACTGCGCCAGCCCTTCCCACAGGGCGGCGCCCGTAACGCCGTTTCGGTGGGGGCCACACATTTCCCGCCATGGAATGGCCGGACCGGAATGCAGAATGATGTTCTTCTGCATGCCCGGTACGATTTCCAGCGCCGGCCCGACGTCGACAAGCTGGGCCGTGCCGGTACGCATGATTTCGATCGTCCGGGCATTGGCCGTTTCGATGCGGGTCTTGATATCTACCATATCTGTTCTCCGTGGGCGCTGTCAGAGCAGCGTATCAAGCAGGGCTGTCAGTTCTTCGTCATGTCTGACCGGGGGATGCCAGCGGACCTGAACCACCTTGACATCCTGCCGTTCCAGATTTTCGCCAATCAGTTCGATACCAACATTGGCGATATGAAGCGGGGCGCCGGAAAGCAGGGGATTGGGATTTTCAGACATTGATTGCCTCGACATAACGCTTTGCCAAAGTAACGGCCTCTGCATTGCTGCGTGCCACCATGACACCAGCCTGCTCAAGCTGTTCAAGCTGCTCATTGTAGTTCTGGATATCGTGCCTGGTCCCGCAGATGGTCACGATGACCGGCAGGCTACGTCCGTCCTGTCCGGCGATATCGCGCGCCTTGTGCAGGATTTCAGCCAGATTGCGCGCCGGGTTGTCCTGCGCACCGTAGCCGATGACAAGATCGAGCAGCAGCAGAGCGACTTCCGGATCTGCTGCTTCATGCAGGATACGCTGGTTCCGCAGGCCGGGATCGATCATGGGATGGGCACGGCCCTGCGTATAGGCGTCGTCTCCCATGTCGATCACGGTATGGTCCTGACTGGCAAATATATCCGTCAGGGCATGGCTGTCGTGCTTGAGGTTGGAATAGACCCCACCCGGAATATCCCCCAGCAGGAGAAGTGCTTCATAACACAGCGTCCCACCCGCATACAGACCGCGGACATATCGCTGAACAGGCTTTCTGGTTTCGAGCGCATTGCGGATGAAGTCCTCCCTGTCCACCTGCGGGGCGCAGGGCAGGCTGGCATCCGGTCTGACATGCCGTGCGGTCGCCAGCGCCGTTTCGGCCAGTGTCGTGCAGAATTCCGCGCCCGCCGTATCAACAGGCGGGGTTGCGCCAAGGAAGTTGAAAACGATCGGCTTGCCGATTTTGGCGGTGGTCGCAAAGACACGGTCCTGCGCGATGGCCGAAGGCGGCTTGGACGTCACGACAATAATGTCCGTCTGTGGGTTCTGTGCCATCAGTTCAAGGGCCTGGCACATTGTCGCCCCCCCGATATCCTGATGCAGGTCACGGCCACCCGTGCCGATGATGTGGCTTATGCCGACATCCATCCAGTCCAGCAGGCAGGATATTTCCTGTGCGCCGGTGCCGGACGCGGCCACGATCCCGACAGGGCCACGTGCGACGGCATTGGCGAAGCCGATGGCGGTACCATTGATGATCGCGGTGCCGCAGTCTGGCCCCATGAGCAGCCTGTTCTGTTTCAGTGCTGTTTGCTTGAGGCGCTTTTCATCTTCAATCGTCACGTTGTCGCTGAAGAGGAAGACATTCAGCCCACGCTCCAGCGCCTGTTCCGCTTCGTCCGCGGCAAAGGAACCAGGAACGGAAATGCAGGCGAAGTTGATGTCCGGATCCAGTGAAATCGCTTCATCCAGCGTGCCGGCCTGAACGGTATTCCCGGCATTTTCCGTATTTTTCTGCAGCATCTGGGCCGCTGTTGCAATGGCGGCGTCGGCTTCTTCTTCCGTATGGGCCGTAACCGCCACGATCAGGTCTTCGGGCTTTGCATTCCGCGCCTCTTCGGAACAGAAACCCGTGGTCTCGAGTATTTTCCGGTTGTTGGGGGTTGCCATCATGATCATGGCTTCAGACACGCCCGCTTCCTTGCGCAGAAGCTGGGAAAGCCGCATGAGCCTGACGGAATCATGGTATTCACGTGGACGAACAACTATGCGCGATGGCATTGGCCGCTGCTCCTTAGGGGGTTATGGTGGTATCGTGAAAAAGCGGGTAGGCGCCGATGGCGTCAAACCTGAACCCCGTCACGCTGTTCTTGTGGGACACGATGTTTGTATTGCAGTGGACCGGAATGCACAGGGCGGCTTCCATGACTTCCATCTGGACCTGTTTGAAAATCGGAACGTAGTCTTCCGGCTTTATGCAGGTTTCCGCTGAATCAATCAGTTCATCGATAACAGGAAAATCCGAAGCGCCCCGCTTGCTCCAGCCATATCCGTTCTGGCCGCTCTGCCGTGAATGATAGACAAAGCTGAGCAACTGGGACGAACTGGCATATTTGCCCTGCGGGATCAGGTTATGGGCGCCATCCATGCCTGCCCTGATCCATGTCCTGGCATCACAGAGTTCGACCTTGACCGCGATCCCGACTTTCGCCAGCTGTCTTTTTACATACGCGCCGATTTCCGGATAGAAATTGACGGGCAGGACATAAATGACGACTTCCAGCAGCCTGCCATCCTTGTGGCGGAACTGGTCCGGGCCGGTCAGCCATCCTTCCCCGTCCAGCAGGGTGCGGGCCTTTTCAATATCATGATGATACAGTTTTTCGACCCGGGGTTCATAACCAAGGGTATACTGGGACACAGGCCCGTAGGCACGGGTAAATTCGCCACTGAATATTTCAGTGACAAGACTGTCTACATCCAGCGCATAGGAAATGGCCTGACGGACATGGATATTATCGGTAGGCGCCCGTTTGGTATTCATCATCAGGCTGACCGGCACGCCACGTATGGGCCAGCAGACGACGGACAGCCCCGGCTGGTTCCTCAGCGCTGCCGCATCGGCCGGATTGGCCGCGAAAATGGCGTCAACCTCGCCGGTCAGAAGGGCTTCGGTTCTCGCGCCATCGTCGGGAATGAACCTGAAGACGATTTCATCCAGATGGGCAGGCCCCCTGTTTTCGACCAGTGCAGGCGCCCACGCATAATCGTCATTGCGTGTGATGACCAGACAGTTCCCGGCATCCCACCGTTCAAAACGGAACGGCCCGGTTCCGACAGGATGCCTGCAGAAATCAGGACCGAGCCCGTGGATGGATGCGGGGGACACAGGGGCAAGCCAGCCCTGGCTCAGCGCATCCAGAAACAGGGCATAAGGCTGGTCCAGGACGATTTCCACCGTATGCGCGTCAAGAATGTTCGTCTGACGGTAGGGGCCCAGAAGCGCGCCGGACAACTGGGACCGGTTGGCCGGGTCATGCGCCCGGTCAAGGCTTGCCTGCACGGCCTGCGCATCGAACGGCGTGCCGTCGTGGAACCGTACGTCCCTGCGGAGGGAGAAAGTATACCGGCACTGGTCGTCCGATATTGAAAAACTGTCTGCCAGACCCGGAAGATAATCACCTTCGACAGTCTTGTTGACGAGCGTATCGAAGATCCCGTTCGTCATCTGGAGTGCAAGTTCAGCAGCCCCCAGATGGGGGTCAATATTGGAGGGCTCGTAGTGCACACCAATGCGCAGCCGCCGTGGAGAACCCGTCATCACATCATCCCACCATGATCACATTGAAAACTTATGTTCACAATAGACACGGTTTGCGCCACGGAAAGCAAGTGCATATTCGAAATGAATTTTCCGCAGGGGAATATTTTAATAAAGATCCGGTGGCCGGTAGACGCCGCGTTCCTCTGGAATGCGGCATCCCCCGGCCAGATGGCGGAATATGCGCCACCTAGATAATGGTTTTGCCGAATTCCGTGGCGACATCCAGCATTGCCGGCAGCGCCCGTTCGATCAGTACGTCCTCGGGGACGATGCTGCTGAATGTAAACGTGTTGAACGAGGCGACAACATTGGCATTGTGGTCAAATACCGGCACGGCAAGCGACCGGATGCCAACCTGCATTTCCTGATCCACCAGCGCAAACCCGGTTTTCTGCGTGTCCTTCAGGTTCGCGCGCAGTCCCGTCATGGTCGTGATGGAATATTCCGACATGGGTGCAAGCCTGACCCGCTTGAGAATCGCGTCACGTTCCTCACTGGGCAGGAACGCAAGGATGCACCGTCCGGCAGATGCATAGGCCAGCGGAAAGCGCCTGCCGATCGTCAGTGCGGGGGATGCGAATTCATCCGTATTGGCGGATGCGACATGCACGATGTCCAGTTCATCCCGGATGCCCAGGGCGACGGGAAACCCGGTCTGGTCGCGGATCATGTTCAGATAGGGCTGTGCCTTCTGCGCAAGAGGAATGGATGACAGGAAACTGTAGCCCAGATCCATGACTTTTGACGTCAGCCGGAAAAGGCGCCCGGACTGGGTCACAAACCCCAGATGGCATAGCGTCAGAAGGTAGCGCCGCGCGCTGGCCCGGTCCATGCCGGTCCGTTCGGACACAACGGACAGCGTCATCTGCGCATGGTCCTTGTCGAAAGCCATCAACACATTCAGACCATGCGCCAGGGATCCGACCAGTCCCCTGTTTTTTTTTATTTCTTCCGTAGAGTTCTGCACTGTCATGTCCGCATGGAATTAAAAGATCCATTCGTTAAAAAACAAATCCCCCTTTTATGCAAAGGGGAAGCAGCCCCACGGATCGCGCAGCGCGGGCGGGAAATGGCGACCTCAGCCTGACGTCGTGCAGCCAATGGCGGTAGCCCCAGCCTCGGCGCAGGCTTCATCCAGGTCGGCGCTTGCCCCGCCCACGCCAATGGCGCCGATCAGCATGCCATCGCGGAACAGGGGAACCGCGCCTTTCGCATAAATCAGGTTGTTGCCCTCCATTTCCCGAATGCGCGACATGACAACGGATTCAGGTGGTATGACGCCGCTTTTGCAACGTGTTGCGGCAGATGTGGCCGCCTTGCCCTGGCTTCCGAAAATGCTGGCCCAGTTGGACTGGTCCATCCGTGCAAACGTGACAAGCCGTCCGCCCCCATCCATGACCGCAACGCATATTTCGATATCAAGCGCGCGGGCCTTATCAATTGCGGCCTTCATCGCGGCCTGTGCATCCTGAAGCTGAATATTCATGTTTTCTGATCCATCCTTCAATCGGGTGTGCCGCCCATGGCGGACAGGGTGTCCAGTGGTATGGGGGACAGGGCGGCAGGTGGCATATGCATGGCCTGCATGCCCCAGATGAAACCTGCAAGCGTATCTTCCCCCGAACTGAAACCAGGCGCCATGACGTTTTTCAGTACCTCGGTCCGTGATGCGCCGCGTGATACGGGGGCCAGAAAATCCTGCCATGTATCGCTGACATGGCCGTGGGCCGCCGCATCAAGAAAGGCAAAGGACAATGACGTGGTCTGCCCGTGGACCGCAGTCAGGATGGGCATGCAGGTCTGCATCGGGTCGGGTGCTGAAAACCAGACCGCGACCATAAGTCCGCACAGGAAATCGTCCCCGCCCGGTGTCAGCCCCCGGCCCAGTCCGGCAAGCCTGCCTGCAGCCGTGGCAATGTCGCGTGCATTTCCCGACACAAGCCCGGCGTGGAACAGCCGGGTAAGGGCGCGGGCTTCGGGCGATGGTGACGCAGGAGCCGACGCCGATGGCAGGATGGCCGTGCGCCGGGGCAGGATGGCCAGGTCACGCAGCACACCGTCCAGCCATGATGGTATCCGGGCCGGGGTCATGCGCGCCTTCAGTTCCGATTCATGTATCCGGGCCTGATGCAGGTTGATCCGCAGGGTATCAATTTCGATCACACCACCCTGCAGGCGCCCCTGCGCAGACCCGTTCAGGGGCAGGGTTCTGTGCCCGGGCAGCACGATGGATAGTGGCCCGACCCGACCCCCATTCAGTGTAATGACCACAATGACCGGATCACCGGTATGCGCGACAGCCAGATATATATAGCCGGTAAATCGTGCAAGGACGGTGACATTACCTTCCATGCCCAGCAATCGTGACCGGATGAACGACCCAGCAATGACAGGTTTTATGTCTGGCACAGGATTTCAGTTCGCATCGGGCATGATCCACGTTCCCGCCTGCCGGGCAATGATCTTCTCGATTTCCGACAGGCAGCCAATGGCGGCGGGCCGTCCGGTTTTCTGCACGAAATTGATGATCGCTTCGACTTTCGGCCCCATCGACCCCTTGGAAAATTCCTTCTGCTGCAGTTCTCCCGCAGTCAGTGATGTCAGGAGTTTCTGCTGTGGCGTGCCGTAGTTTTCATATATGCCCGGAACATCCGTCGCGATGATGAACAGGTCAGCTGCCAGATGAACCGCAAGCAGGCTGGAGACACGATCCTTGTCAATAACCGCATCAATGCCCTCCAGGCTGCCATCCGGGGTGGAAATGACAGGAATGCCTCCGCCGCCTCCACAGATGATGACCGCGCCATTGTCCAGCAGCCAGCGGATGGGCCGGTGCCAAAGAATTCGTAACGGGTGGGGGGATGCGATCACGCGCCGCCAGGTCGGGCCGTCCTTTTTGAAGGTCCAGCCGTACTGGTCGATTAATGCCTGCGCCTGCGCTTCATCAAAATGGGGACCGATATATTTGCTTGGACTGGTAAATTCCGGGTCGTTCGGGTCCACTTCAACACGTGTCAGCAATGTTGCCACAGGCACATCCCGGCCCAGCACGTTGCCCAGTTCCTGTTCCAGGATATACCCGATCATGCCTTCGGTCGCGGCACCCATGATATCAAATGGATAGGGAGAGGCCTGCTTGAATGCCTGGGACTGCATGGCCAGCAGGCCGACCTGCGGCCCGTTGCCATGGGTCAGGACAAGCTGGTGCTTGCGCGCAATGCCTGCCAGGGCACATGCGGCCATTCGGGCATTTTCACGCTGGACGGATATGCTTAGGGGCTGTCCCCGCTGCATCAGCGCGTTACCCCCAAGGGCGATGACGGATTTCATTGCGGTTCCTTATGATGAGAAGCCCTCACGGATGTCACTGTGCGCACAAATGTTCTTAATGAGCAAATTATATTTCTGACATCGAAACGGATTCGCGTGGTCATGTGCGTGCCCTTCCCCTGTCATCGCAACCGGGTCCGTTATTGCCATGTCATGAAGGCGCCACGACGCGCGGGACGTGGCGCCAGAAACGGTGTTCCGCCCTGCGCCGGGTATACTGGCGCCCATGCTCCGGTCTTTGCTGAAGACGGAAACGTTCATCGGGAACGAGGTGCGGGAACGCAGGCAGTCTGTCGTGGCATTGATATATGATTGCCCGGATGCGGTTCATCCCATGCAGGATCCTGGCACCCCGCCTGCCAGACTTACGGATTACGGACAGGGTTCTGGTATCATACGGTGGTCAGCGGGTGCATATATCCGTTAAGTCATGACTGTCCGGTTCATGATCATTTCCGTCTGTCTGCAAGGATGCTGGCTTGAGCGATTGTCACATTTCATCCCCGTCATACCGCCGTAAATGGCTTCCGGGCATATTCACGCAGGTTGTCATCGCCAGTGTGGCGGGGCTGGGACTGGGGCTGCTGGACCCTGGTCTCGCCAGCCGGACACACTGGACCACGGACCTGTTCCTGCGCCTGATTGTCATGGCGGTGGGCCCGCTGTTGTTCTGCATTGTCGTCATGGGCATCGTGGGGGCGGGCTCCCTGCGTGCCGTCGGGCGCATGGGCATCAAGGCGCTGGTGTATTTCGAGACCATGACGACCTTCGCGCTGGTTACGGCTGTCGGCATTGGCATGCTGGTGCAACCGGGCCGTTCCATCGTGTTCGCCCCAACGGCGGAAGATGCGCAGATGGTCGCGTCCTATGCACGCAATGCGCAGATCCTGCATGAAGGCGGGATTACGGCATTCGTCCTCTCGCTTATTCCCCGTTCGCCGACGGATGCGTTCGCGCAGGCCAATGTGCTGCAGATCCTGTTTTTCGCCATTCTGTTCGGCTGCTGCCTCAGCCTGATCGGGGAAGCCGGGGCACCGCTGGTCAGGCTGATCGATGCCCTGTCGGTCCTGTTCGCGCGCATGATGCGGCTTATCATCGCCCTGGCGCCGTTGGGTGTCTTTGGCGCCATGGCTACGACAACTGCACGGTATGGCATGACCGCCATCATGCATCTTGCCGCTTTTGTTGCGTTGTATTTTGTGGTCATCGCGCTGTTCATCATCATCGCACTGGGCGGCTGTCTGCGCCTGTCGGGTGTCAGTCCGTGGCGTTTCCTGCGTTATTTCCGTGAAGAACTGGTCATTACGTCCACGACCACCACATCGGATGCCGTATTACCCAGCGTCATGGAAAAACTCAGGCGCATGGGGGTTGATCCACAGGTTGTGGGCCTGGTCGTGCCAGCGGGGTATTCCCTGAACCTTGATGCCCTGTCCATCTATCTGGGGCTGGCGGTGGTCTTTCTGGCGCAGGCGACCGGGACGCACCTTTCTGCGTGGCAGATGATCATCATGCTGGCCACGGCGCTCCTGACGTCCAAGGGGGCGCATGGGGTGCCGGGTGTCGCCATTGTGGTGCTTGCGGCAACGCTTGCCGCCATTCCGTCCATTCCGGTTGCAAGCCTTGTCATGCTGCTGGCGGTGGACTGGTTCATCGGTATTGCGCGCGCGGTTGGAAACCTGGCCGGGAACTGCGTGGCGCCAGTCGTGATCGGGGCCTGGGAAGGGCGGCTGGATCGTGAAAAAATGGCGGATGTGCTGATGCGGGACTGACCCGTATCCAATCGGCCGGCAGGCCGGTGCGCCATCGTTGGCACAGTAACAATGGCGCCTGTTCCCGCCACCCAGTGCGTGGCCCGCTTGACGGATGGCGGGAACGGAAGCGATGTATCTCAGGCAATCCGGGTCATGCGGTCTGCGGCATGGTCGTCATGTCGATCACAAAGCGGTATTTGACGTCCGAGCGGAGCATGCGGGCGTATGCAGTCTCGATTTCGTCCATGCGGATCATTTCAATATCCGCCGTGATGTTGTGCCTGCCACAGAAATCCAGCATCTCCTGTGTTTCGGGGATGCCACCAATCAGCGATCCCGCAAAGCTGCGACGTTTCATGAGCAGGCTGAACACGGAAACCGGCAGCGGCTGTTCCGGCGCGCCAACCTGCACCATCGTGCCATCGCGCCTGAGCAGGTCCAGATAGGCATTGATGTCGTGTTCCGCCGCGACCGCGTCGAGAATGAAGTCGAACCGCCCGCGTTCCTTGGCCATGGCCCCTGCATCCTTTGACAGCACAACTTCATGCGCACCCAGCCGCAGGCCGTCGGTCACCTTGCCGGGTGATGTGGTGAACAGCACGACTTCCGCCCCCAGCGCGCGGGCAAACTTGACCCCCATATGGCCCAGGCCGCCAAGGCCTACGATACCGACACGCTGTCCCGGGCCGACCTTCCAGTGCCGCAGCGGTGACCATGTGGTAATGCCTGCGCAGAGCAGCGGACTGGCGGCGGCCGGGTCCAGCGTGTCCGGCACGCGCAGCACGAAGCTCTGGTCAACCACAATCGCGCGCGAATACCCACCAAAGGTGATGCCGCGGCCGTGCCGGTCCTCGCCATTATAGGTGGCGACAAAGCCGGTCTCGCAGTACTGCTCCAGCCCGTCGCGACAGCTTGTGCATTCGCGGCATGAATCAACCATGCAGCCTACGCCGACCATGTCGCCTGCCTTGAACCGGGTGACGGACGACCCGGTTTCCGCCACCCGCCCCACGATTTCGTGGCCCGGAACGCAGGGATAGATCGTATTCTGCCATTCATTGCGGGCCTGGTGCAGGTCGGAATGGCAGACGCCGCAGTACAGGATATCGATGCGCACGTCATCAGGACCGGTATCGCGCCGGTCAAAGGCAAACGGCTTGAGTGGCGCATCCGCGGCAGTCGCGGCGTAACCAACACATGAAAGCATGTTCGGATCCTTTCAATTCCTGTCAGGCGGATTTGGGTGATGCGTCCGCCATGGCATCCGCACGGCAGGCGTGCGATCAGCCATTCCGGGTATTCGGGGGGCAGGGCGCCAACCCGGTCAAGGGCGGCAGGCGTCTATGGTGATAATGTGATCGTGTTCGTGGCTGGCGTCTGTCGATCAATTGTCCGGGCACGGGGTCACAAACCCGCTTCCCCCATGAAGACCGCAACCACCTTGCGATAGGTCCGCTGTATGAAGCTGGTTGCCGTGGCATGGATATGCACCACCCCTTTTATACGTCGGGTAACGGGGGGCAACGTCCGGTCAGGCAGGATGATGACCTGATAGACCGCTTCTTCCGGTAACAGCCTGTGGCCTGTTTCGTCCCGGTGCGTCTTGATGTGACCGTTATATGTTGAGGCCTGTTCCGGGGCATCGATGTCAGGCACGGACGCAACCGAAATCGACTGCACATGTCCCATGACCCGCGCTGCATGAGGATCATCGGCAATGAAGCTGGCCCGCGCGCCGGGATGGATGAAGCCGATATCCGTTTCATGCACGTAGGCTTCGACGGCCGGGCTGTCGGGGGATATGACCGTGCCCAGATATTCATGCTGTTTCACGGTATCGCCCGTATGGATTTCAGGCGGCACATCCACAAGCTGACCGGGAAAGGGCGCGTGGATGGTCATCTGCCGTATCGCGGCCTCGGTGCGCAGGCGCTCGGCGGTTTCCTGTTCGATCTTCTCGCGCGTATCATCGAGGGACGCGGTATCTTCCACCCCAAACATCCGTTCCGACAGTGTCGCCTGCAACGTGTCCAGCCGCGCCATGGATACCGCGCGGTCATGATCAAGCTGTGGTGATCGCAGTTCGGCAACGATCTGCCCTGCCTGCACCATGCTGCCTGTGGGCAGCAGGTGCATGACGGTGCCCGCATCGTCCGAATACAGGGGGGCCTGCTGTTGTGCCCGTAATACGGCAGGGGCGTGTATGCTGTGGTTCCATGGCAGGACCAGAAGCGCCAGCAGCAGGGCAAATGCGCCACCGGTCATCTGCACGTGGCGGTTCATGGGCGCATGCAGAACCTGTCTTACCCATTCCAACAGTTCTCCTGCAATGGGACGCGCGACAAAAAACCACATTTCAATTCCCATCAGCACAATACCCAGCGCCGGAAAGACCGCATGGTAGACAACCAGTGCAATGCCCGTGAACAGGAAGAAGCGGTACAGCCACGTGGCCATGCTGTAGCCAACCAGCATGTCGCCACGCCGTGCGGGAAAGGCCTCGGGTGGCGGGTCATTCACCCCGAACAGGAATTTACGCGTGCGCCAGCGTGTCCATGCAAAGGCACGTTCCTGCAGGTTGGGGATACCCATGAGGTCGGATAGGATATAATATCCATCAAAGCGCATGAGCGGACTGAGATTGACCGACAGCGTCAGCAGCCATGTCGAACTGCTGAGTGTGAACAGCCCGTCACGCAGCGGCCCGTCGGGCACCAGGCTCCACAGGATCGTGGCAAGGGTCGCCAGCATGATTTCAGCCACCATACCGGCGCAGTCGATCACAAGCCGCGCGCGCGCGCTGACCAGTCGCCACGCATCTGTCGTGTCTGTCCATAACACCGGGCACAGCACCAGAAAGGCCACCCCCATGGCCGGAACCCTGCAGCCGCAATGCCGTGCGGCAATACCATGGCCCAGTTCATGAACAACCTTGCTGCATGTCAGGGCCAGGGCGATGCCGACCGCTCCTTCGGGGGTGACAAGGTGCATGAACCCGGCTGAGTACAGACCCCACTGCTGGATCACCACAAAGGCGGCCAGCATGACCGCCAGCCCTAGCCCGATGCAGAACGGGCGGGTGAAAATCCAGTTCGTCCACGGCACCCAGCGTTTCAGCATGGGATCTGGATTGCACAGCCGCACGCGCAGGAACAGATAATGATGCAGGATCCATGACAGGAGCGGCGGCCTGCGGGCCTGATGGGCCAGCAGGGCGCTGTCCGCGCCAGTCTGTGCCGTTGTCAGCCCGGCCCGGCGCAGGAAGGCGGCAAGATCGGTGACATCATCGGGCTGTGCGTCGAACGTGGTCTGTTCACGCACCACGCGGGCAATGGCGGCCGGGTCTGCCAGGTCCCAGCGCTGCAGGATCTCCATTTCCATGCCGCCCAGACGGATATAGCGGTGGCGGGCGGGGTCATAGAGCCTGATCCGAAAGTTTTTGAACAATACCAGCATGTTGTGATTCATCCGTCTTTGCGAAGAGATGGAGTGAATGGTGGCATGGACTGGTATTGCCC
>NZ_NKTX01000031.1 GCF_003207815.1 Komagataeibacter oboediens
TGACCACCTCGCGCATATCCGTCGTGCGAGGGCGACCGCCCCGTTTCGCAGGGGGCACAAATGGCACGATCAAAGCCCATTCCCCGTCCATCATATCCGATGGATATCGCAGTCCTTCCCGGCTATGTTCACGTCGGGCAATACCAGTCCATGTCATCATTCACTCCATCTCTTCGTAAAGACGGATGAATCACAACAGACTGGTATTGTTCAAAAACTTTCGGATCGGGCTCTCAGGCGTTCCCGCACATCCTGTTGTCGCGGGCATGTCCGATCTTACGCCTTTCCACCCACCGGATATTGGCGTCATGGTGGAGGATGAGATAACGGGCAAGGGGAATGGATGCGCGCCCGGGCCGTCTGGTTTTCCTGGAACGTGTGAAAAGGACCCGGGGTTCCGGCAGTAAAACCGCCCCCACCATATGCATGATGGGGGCGGTGCGATCCGGTATTTCAGGCGAACGCTTCGTCCCACGTTCCCTGTGTCGCGCCCCGGCTGTATTCCGTTGCCCGGTTTTCGAAAAAGTTGGTGTGCTCCACCGCGTTCATCATCTCGTCAATCCACGGCAGGGGATTGCTGGGTACGTCATAGATCGGATCGAGTTCCAGCCCGATCAGGCGGCGATTGGCGATGAAGCGGATATACTGCTTGACCTCATCCGCTGACAGGCCCTTCACCGGCCCCATGCGGAAAGCGAGGTCGATGAAGCGGTCCTCGTTCTCCACAATTTCACGGCAGGCCAGGTGGATGGCATCCGCCACGGCGGGCTTGTCAATCTGGCGACCAAATTCCTGCATGTAGGTCTTGAACAGGCGCGTGATGCTTTCAACGTGCAGGCTTTCGTCACGCACGGACCATGTCACGACCTGCCCCATGCCCTTCATCAGGTTATGGCGCGGGAAGTTGAGCAGCATGGCGAAGGACGCGAAAAGCTGCAGCCCTTCGGTAAAGCCCGCGAACACTGCCATGGACAGGGCGGTATTATAATGGTCGTCCATGTTGAAGCGTTTAAGGAATTCGTGCTTCGCGGCCATTTCCTCGTATTCAAGGAAGGCGGCATATTCGGTTTCCGGCATGCCGATGGTGTCCAGAAGGTGGCTGTAGGCCGCCTGATGGATCGATTCCATATTGGTGAACGCCGAGAGCATCATCCGCACTTCGGTCGGCTTGAAGCGGGGCATATACAGATCGATATAGGCGTTCTCGACCTCGGTATCCTGTTGGGTGAACAGGCGGAAAATCTGGGTGACCAGATATTTTTCCGTCTGGGACAGGTTGTTGTTCCAGTCCTTCACATCATCACCAAGGGGAATTTCCTCGGGCAGCCAGTGCAGGGACTGCTGGGTTTTCCACGCCTCGAACGCCCATGGGTAACGGAACGGTTTGTAGACCGGGCTGGGGGAAAGAAGGTTGGGTGTGTCTGTGCTCATGATCCACTTCTATAACCCAAAAAATATCCAACGTCAGGTGGATTTCCACGTCGCGCGCAGCCGGTCTCCGCTACGGGAAACAGTGGGCAGATTGCCGTTTCCACGGTATGGCAAGCGGCTTTTTCCGGCTGTTTTTTATCTTCAGGTGCGGCGCTGAGGACACACGGCACGGACCGTGGCCACGGTTTAGGAAAAAATGACGTGACCAGCCCCACCGTTCGCGTTGGCCGCGCGGATCCGGGTTGACAGGGCTGGCCCATCCGATCAGAACCCTGCTGACGGTTCCCCTGCATATAAGGGGTGAAAAGGGAACGAAGTGCGGATTGCGGTCCAATGCTTCGGCTGTCCCCGCAACTGTAAGCGGTATGTTCCCCGCATGACCGGACATAAGGTCCGGGCCACTGGAAACCGCGGTTTTCCGGGAAGGTTGTGCGGGAGACGACGCCGCAAGCCAGGAGACCTGCCGTCATGATGGTTGCGACCGGGACCTGTCGGGCGGGGTGTCCTGACGGTGTGGTGCCACAGGTTTTCTTATGGATCGGAAACCGGGTGGCGGCGCGCTCTCGTGGCAACGATGATGTGACCGCGAGATCCAGACCTTATGACCATTTTCCGTGATTTTCTGATTGCCTCGACGGCATTCATGACACTAGGCGCCACGATGGCGTATGCCGATGTGCCCATCGGGAAGGATACACCACAAAAACCGCCGGTGAAGCAGTCCGTCTCTGGCAATGGCAGTATGAAAGCCATTGTCACGTCCGACAATGCCGGCCTGCCCGAACTGATCAGCGTCAGCGCCGCGCGCAGGCCGACAGGGGTGGATGATATCGGTACCAGCATGACCATCATCACCGAAAAGCAGATCCAGACCCAGCAGCGACGCAGCCTGACGGATATCCTTGCGCGCCAGCCCGGCCTGAACGTGGTGCAGACGGGCGGGGCGGGCGGCACGTCGTCCATTTTCCTGCGCGGCAATAATTCCCGCGAGGTCAAGGTCCGGCTGGATGGCATGGACATCAATGACGGCAGCAATACCACCAATGCCTTTGATGCCGGGCAGTTCCTGACCGATGGCATCGGCCGTATCGAGGTCCTGCGTGGCCCGCAGAGCGGCCTGTACGGCGCGGACGCCATGGCGGGTGTCATCGACATCACCACGGCACAGGGGCAGGGACGCTTCAGGCCATTCGTCCGGATCGAAGGCGGCGGGTACGGAACCTTCAACCAGACCTTCGGTGCGCGTGGCAGCAGGGGGCGGTTCCATTATAATGTTGAATTTTCCCATTATCGCATGGATGGGTTCAATAATATCCCGTCCTATATCGAACGATATTATGGCGCGGACCGCCAGCAGCGGCACGAAGGCAACCGCAATGACAACCGCAGCGCCAATATCAGGCTGGGCTACGACGTGACCCATAATCTTGACCTTGGCCTGACGGCGCGCCTGATACAGGGCAATAACCATTCCTATTCACTGTATGACCTGCAGGCTGAAAATGCGTATGGGGATTCAGGGGTGCGGGAACAGACCACCCAGAACGAGGCCATCGTGCGCGGGACGGCGCATCTGGTTTCCTTCCACGGTTTTTTTGATCAGGTGCTGGGCCTTGGTTACATGACCAACCGCAACCGCTGGACCGAGACCGGCACAAGCTATGGCAGCCCGGTCAATCCCGATCCCTATTACTACCGTTCAGGCCGGTTGAAGGTGGACTGGCACGGCACCTTCAGTTTCGGGCGGTACGGGCAGCTTCTGGTGGGCGCCGAGCATTTCCACGATACGTTCGATACCAGCCATACGGCATCCAGCATGTGGGACAGCGGGTACGATACATCCGCCAGCATGGATACGACTGCAGGCTACGGGCAGTATCAGGGCAACTGGAAGCATATCCTGTATGGCGCGGCCAACATCCGTTACGACGCCAATTCGCGTTACGGCAACCATGTGACCTGGCGCGTGGCACCCGCGATCCACGTTCCCGGAACCGGCACCATCATCAAGGCCAGTGCCGGTTCGGGTTTCCACGGTCCTGCGCTGTACCAGCTGTTCGTCAATCAGGTGGGGGCCGGTTATTCGGAAAGGGGCAACCCGGCCCTGAAGGCGGAACAGCTGATTGGTTACGACGCGGGCGTGGAGCAGAAACTTCTGCACGATCACCTGAATTTTGGCGCCACATGGTATGACAACAGGGTCCGGAACCTGATCCAGTCCGCCGACTGGTATGATTCGTCGGGCAACTTCAACGGCACCTTTGACAATGTTGCGAAGGCGCGGATGTACGGAGTGGAAGCTTTTGTGAACTGGAAAGCACTGGACAGTCTGGAATTCAGCCTCAGCTACACATGGACCCATGCGCGTGACGAGACCAGTCATACCGAGCTGCAGCAGCGTCCCCAGCACAAGTTCAATTTCAATACGACATGGACCCCCGTCCGCGACCTGACATTCTCGGGCAATATCCTGTATACCAGCGGCTGGCGCGACCTGTCGGTGCTTGGCTCCAATAATTGCAGTGATTCCAGCATCTGTGCCAAGGGGCACGGCTATTTCACCATTGATGTGGCGGCCAATTATAAAATCAACCGTTATGTGTCCGTCTACGCGCGGGCGGACAACCTGCTGAACCGACAGTTCGAGGAACCGGTCGGTTATCTCCAGCCCGGTCGGGTGGGGTATGGCGGCTTCATGCTGACGTACTGACATGAAGGGGGTCATGGCAGGCATCCTCGCCGGTATTCTTGGCTGTGTCCCGATCGCACGGGCGCAACCCCTGCCGCGCGTGATGTCCGTGAATGTCTGCACCGATCAGTTGCTGCTTCTGCTGGCCGCGCCGGGGCAGATTGCCGGCATAACGCCACTGGCGCGCGACTGCTGGAATGCGGTGCTGTGTGAACAGGCGCGGCAGGTTCCCGTCCTGCGCCCGACCGCGGAAAACGTTGTGACGGCCCACCCCGATGTCGTGCTGGGGGAAAGCTATACCACGGCGGTCGCACTTCAGGTGGCGCGGGACAGGGGGGCGCGGGTGCTTGTCCTGCCGCCGGCACAGGCGCTGGCGGATATTCCCGATCAGATCATGGTGGTAGCCCGCGCCATTGGCGCTACGGCGCGGGGGCGGGAACTGGCGGGGGCCTTTACCAGCCGCCTGGCAGCCCTGTCAGTCGGGCGCGGCCCCACCGACCCTACGGCCGCGATTTACGCTGCCAACGGGTTTGTCACGCGCGCGGGGTCGTTGCCTGATGATGTGCTGGCCCATGCCGGCCTGCGCAATTATGCTACCGTCGTGGCGCAGCAGACATCCGCCCGTCTTTCCATGGAAATGCTGATCGCCCATCCACCTGGCCTGCTGGTCCTTGACCGTTCGGGGCAGGGGACATCCCTTGCGCAATCCATGCTGGACCATCCGGCGCTGAAACAGGCCTTTGCCGGGCCACATCGTCTGGATCTGCCCGCGCGGCTGTGGTTGTGTGGCCTGCCACAGACACTGGACAGTATCGCCATGCTGCGCGCCGCGCGTGACAGACTGGAAACCGCACCGTGAAACCTGCCCGAAATGCCCTGCTGCTCAATATCGTGCTGCTGGCAGGGGTTGTGGCCCTGTCTGGCGCGTCGCTGGTATGGGGGGGGAAACCCGTATCATGGTCTGGCAGGCGCTGGCGGATATACTGGCGGGACGGCATGGTGCAGGCGCCATTATCGTGGAGCAGCTGCGCCTGCCCCGCGCGCTTCTGGCCATCATGGTGGGGGGAACACTGGGGCTGTCGGGGGCGGTGTTGCAGGGGTATTTGCGTAATCCGCTGGCTGATCCCGGTATTCTGGGCGTATCGGGTGGTGCGGCGCTGGGGGCGGTGAGTGTGTTCTATACCGGGCTCATGCAGGTTTCCATCATGGCCCTGCCGCTGGGTGGGCTGGCGGGGGCGTTATGCGCGGTCGTCGTGCTGATGGGCCTGGTGGGGCGGGGGGGAACGCTGGTGCTTTTGCTGGCGGGGGCAGCACTCAGCAGTTTTGCTGCGGCCCTGACCGCGCTGGTGCTGAACCTTGTGCCCAGCCCGTATGCGTCATTTGAGATCATGCACTGGCTTATGGGATCGCTGACGGACCGGACCTTTACCCATGTCTGGATCTGCCTGCCCGGCGTGGTGTGCGGCACGCTGCTCATGCTGTCGGCCGGGCGTGCGCTGGACGCACTGACGCTGGGGGAAGACGTGGCGGAAAGCCTTGGGTTCCGGCTGCATGGCGTGTGGGGTGTGCAGACGCGCGTCGTGCTGGGGGCGGCGCTGTCCGTGGGGTCATGCGTGGCGGTTTCGGGTGCGATCGGCTTTGTCGGGCTGGTGGTGCCGCACCTGCTGCGGCCATTGACGGGATACCAGCCGTCGCGGCTGCTTGTGCCATCCGCGCTGGGGGGAAGCCTGCTGCTGCTGGGGGCGGATATGGTGGTGCGCGTGGTGAGTGTCGGCACGGAGCTTCAGCTTGGCGTGCTGACGGCGCTGGTCGGTGCGCCGGTTTTCTTCGCCCGGGTCATCATGCTGAAAAGAACCGGATCATGACCCTGTTGCAGGCGAATGGTGTCTCGCTCAGGCGCGGGGGGCGGGCTGTTGTATCCGGTGCGTCCCTGACGCTGGAAAAAGGCCGGGTTGTCGGCCTGATCGGGCCGAACGGGGCGGGGAAAAGCACGTTCATGCGCATGCTGGCGGGGCTGCAGGCCCCGGATTGCGGGCAGATCGACCTTCTGGGGCGCGACATAGGCCAGATTCCGCCCGGATTGCGGGCCAGACAGCTTGCCTTCATGCCACAGGACGGGGAAAAACCGCCCCCCATGCCTGTCCGCGCGCTTGTGGCCCTCGGGCGTCTGCCGCATGGGCAGGTGAACGCGCAGGCAGCGCGCCACCCGGCGGTTGCGCACGCACTGGCGGCAACCGGCCTGCACGACCTGTGCGCCCGCCCGGCCAGTCACCTGTCCGGTGGGGAACGGGCGCGGATGAACCTGGCGCGTGCGCTTGCGACCGATACGCCGGTCATACTGGCCGATGAACCGATTGCCGCCCTCGACCCGGCCCATGCCCTGTCCATGATGCACCTGTTGCGACAGCAGGCGGGACAGGGCAAGGGAATTGTCATCGTGCTGCATGATCTGGTCCTGGCGACCCGGTTCTGTGATGACCTGGTGCTGATGGACGGGGGATCGGTCATCCGCCACGGGCCACCCGTGCAGGTGCTTGATGACGACATCATGCGCACGGTTTACGGCGTCACGGTCCGGCGCGTGGGGGATGCCATCGTGCCGTGGGCGCTGTGCCGGTAATGTCGTCGGCCTGCCGGTTGCGTTACGATCTGGGCGGCGGTCGTGCCCCGGTTCCATGCGCGGGCGAATGTTACAGGGGGCTATGCCGCGCGGCATCACTCTCAATGGCGCAGGCCGGGTCCTGCGGCCCGGCGGCATCGTGCCTGTGTGCCGCCAGTTCGCTGCGGGCCCGTTCCATATCCGCGCGGAAGGCGGGACTGCCGTGCATGGCCGCGATTTCGGCGGCGCCTACCATGTAACCCGCCTGAACGTCACTTTCCCAATGTACGCCGCATACGATCCGGCTTTCGCCGAAAACGCGGCCGCGCTGCAATATTGGTGTCGCCCGATCGGGCAGCAGTTCCGCCAGAACCAGTGCGATGCTCCAGCCCAGCATGGTATGGCCCGATGGATAGGCCCCCGATGTTGCCAGATGGGTACGGTCACTTTCCGTGCAGATCGGCTGCCCATTGCCGACAAACGGGCGGGGACGGTGCCAGTAGGCCTTGCTTTTGCGCATGTCGGGGGCTTCCGATACATCCATCGTATGGATCAGCGCCGCAAGGTGCGGTGTGGCGGTGGTGCTCAGGCTCTGGCCCGCGGCACAGGAAAATGCATGCAGAAGCGCGTCTTCATGCAGGTCGGCATCCGATGTGGCCAGTGCCCAGCGCGGGGTGCCCTTCAGCGTGCGGGTGGTGGTGAAGGCCCGGTCATCCGTGTGCTGCCGGGCGGTGCCGGGCCGGGGTGGGGGCGGCAGGTATTGCGTTCCGTCGGGCTGCGTGTCGGGGGTCAGGTATCCGCCGTCCGGTCCGTTGGCAGGGGGTTCCGCCGCGATGCTTATGCCGCCCCCCAGCAGCATGGCGGCCAGGCAGATGCCCATGCCCCGTATCCATGACCGTCCATGCCGTGGGGCAGGCACAGACACGCGGGTGACGTGACCACTGGCTGGCGCACCATATGTTGCCGGTGCGGGCGCAGGGGACGGGGATGTATCGGGAAAACGTTTGAGCATCATGAAACCATCTGCATGCATGACGGAAAGGACGCGCGGATGACTGCGCGTGTTGATGAAAAACAGGAAAATCATACCAGCAGGACAGTCCGGAACGAGCACTTTGTGCCGGCAAAGTCAAAACTTCATGAAACCGTCATAAATATTTTCCGGATGCTTCAGGCATGGATTTTCACACGGTGTTTGAGAACAATTCATCAATAAAGGTTTCTTGGTATCCCCTGTCTTCAAAAAAGGTGACGTTTCCCGAACCCTGCTGAAAAGACTTCACCAGAAACGTCCAGCAAATTGACAGGATGTTTCATAAGCCGACAGTTTCAGGCAGCCCCAAGGTAAAGGGTGTCGCTTCGGCCCGCGCTGTCCGTCCCGGCGCAACGGGGCAAGTGGACAGACGTAAAAAGAAAGGGGGTCACACGCGCAGACGTGTCCGCGCATCGGGTGTTATTCTTGCTACGGTTGCCGCCTTCATACTGAAGAAGGAAGTTGTCATGCAGGATAATCCCCTTTTTTCACTTGCGGGAAAACGCGCGCTGGTAACCGGCGCATCACGTGGGATCGGGCTGACGCTGGCGCGTGGGCTGGGGCAGTTCGGGGCAAAAATCGTGCTGAACGGGCGCAATCCCGAACATTTGGCCACCGCGCGCGACGTGCTGGCGCAGGAAGGGCTGGATGTCACGACCGCCGCGTTTGACGTGACGGATCAGGACGCCGTCATCGCCGGGGTTGAAAACATAGAATATGAACAGGGTCCGATCGATATCCTGATAAATAATGCCGGCATCCAGCGTCGCGCACCGCTGGACCAGTTCAGCCGGGCCGACTGGGACGCATTGATATCGACCAACCTGAATGCAGTTTTCTTTGTGGGGCAGGCCGTGGCCCGCCACATGCTGCCGCGCGGGCGTGGGAAGATCGTCAATATCTGCTCGGTGCAGAGCGAACTGGCGCGACCGGGTATTGCGCCCTACACGGCCACCAAGGGCGCGGTCAAAAACCTGACCAAGGGCATGGCGACCGACTGGGCACGCCATGGCCTGCAGATCAACGGTCTCGCGCCCGGCTATTTCAAGACGGAAATGAATGAAAAGCTGGTGGCCGACCAGACTTTCACCCAGTGGCTGTGCCAGCGCACGCCCGCGGGCCGCTGGGGCAATGTGGAGGAACTGGTGGGGGCTGCGGTCTTCCTGTCGTCGGACGCGTCAAGTTTTGTAAACGGGCACGTTATCATGGTGGATGGTGGCATTACGGCATCAGTCTGAACCGTTCCGTGCTACCATCCCATATTCCCCGGCCCGTTCCAGCCGCCGCCCAGGCTGCCCCAGTCCCCCTGTGGGCCGCCACTGCCATGGTCGGCGGCCGCGCGGGCATTGCGGTCCATGCGCGGGTCATCACGGTCCGCGCAGCCTGACAGCGCCGCCATCAGGGCAAGGGCAGCCAGTACGGGGCCAAGGGGAAGGCGGATGGAGGTCATGTACACCGTTATGCCGCGCGCGTGGACGGGGATGGAAGGGGGCGTCCCTCCCATAGCCACGCGGGGTTCTTCGTCATGTCACAGTTCGGACCACTGGCGCAGCAGGTTATGATAGGTCGCCGTCAGCCCCAGCACGGCCGGGTGATCGTCGGGCAGGTTCCTGCGGGTTTCAATAATGGACTGGTCAAATTGGTACAGCAGCGTGCGCTGGACATCATTGCGTATCATGGACTGCGACCAGAAGAATGACGCCCACCGGCTCCCGCGCGTCACTTCGCGCACGCTGTGCAGGCTGGTTGCGGGATAGAGCACCATGTCACCTGCGGGCACGCGGATTTCCTGCATGCCGTAAGTATCCTGAATCAGCAGTTCGCCCCCGTCATATTCATCCAGATCACTCAGGAACAGGGTGGACGACACATCGGTGCGGATGCGGAAGCCCGTGCCGGGCAGGGGCCGGATGGCGTTATCGACATGGGTATGAAACCGCATGCCTTCATCATAACGGTTGAACAGGGGCGGAAAGACCCGCAAGGGCAATGCCGCGCTGTTGAATGTCGGGTTGCGGCCCAGTGCCTGCAGGATCAGGTCCGCCAGTTCCATGCCCTCCCGGCTGTCATGGGGAATCTGCAGGTTGAATTTTGCCCTGGCGGACTGGTCGCCTGCCGTCACCCTGCCATCAACCCATTGGGATTTTTCCAGTACGGTACGGCAGTACGTGATTTCCTGCCGGGTCAGCAGGGCGGGGATATGGATCAGCATCGGCGTTCTCCGCGTGGGGGGGCTGGCGGTCTGTTCAATGCCGGTGACCTGAACCGTGGGGCAGGATCTTCAGCAGGACATCATTGGGCCGCTGCCGGGCGTCCATTGCGATCTGCTCCAGCGTTTCATCGGTGGACTGGACATGATACCCCGCATGCGCCAGACGGTCGGCCAGTTCGTCCGGCGATGCATGAAGCAGGGGCGCAAGCGTGGTCAGCGGCGCATGTGTCAGGACGGGAAACAGCCGCTGGGCCGGATTGCCGCCCGCATGTCCCGTCATCACCATGAACCCGCCAGCGGCCAGCAGGCACGCGCCGCAGGCGACCAGCATGGAGGAGTTGCGAAAATACAGCATGAACTGCGCCCAGTTGCGCCAGACATGCGCAACGAATGGTACCAGCAGCACCATGCTCAGCCATGTGTGCATGGAATGGAACAGGCCTGGCATCCAGTGGAAGAACAGGGCCGTGCCCGATATGGCCGAAACCACGAACAGCCCTGTAATGAACGGGGTCGAATATTTTTTTACAATCAGGTTCATCTGCGGTTCCATATTACTATTATCACCCGGTCGCGTGGTGGGGACGCGCGTAATCCAGCCGCACGGCAGCCTGCGTGGCCAGCAGGCGCAGCGCGGGGTCCGTTACGCCATCCAGCAGGTGGATGATGGCGCGGAACACATCGCTAAATCCGTGTTCCAGCGCCATGCGTATCCAGTGTGTTGCGGCCGGGCCATTGCCTGCGGCCAGACGCAGTCGACCCAGGTTGAGGGCGCCCCAGCAATCCCCCCCCATGGCGGCGGCATGGAAAAACATGCGGGCGGACTGGCGGGATAGCACCGCGCAGGTGCCGTCTTCCGCCAGAAGGCCCAGCATGGTCAGCGCCTTTGCCACCCCGCCACGTGCGGCCATGACATACAGGCCGCACGCCCGGTTCGGGTCGCCCGTCACCCCGCGTCCCGCCATGTACAGATCGGCCAGGTTGAACGCCGCCCATGGGTCACCGGCATATGCGGCCTCATGGAAATACATGGCCGCCGCAGCCGGGTTGCACGCAGTGCCCCAGCCGCGTTCATAGGCGCGGCCCAGCATGTTCACGGCGCGCGGTTCGCCACTGCGTGCGGCGGCCTCGAACATCATGAAAGCGTCCTGCAGGCGACCGTGGTCCAGATGGATCTGTCCCAGCATGAGCTGCGTTTCCACAACGGAAATCGGGGGGATGTCCATGGCCGTGCGCGATCAGAACGTAATGCCGATATTGCCAAGGAAATACCGTCCGGGCGAGGGAACTGCGCGCGATCCGGAAAATGATGACGCATAATTCAGCCGGTTGGTTATGTTATTGGCGTTGAAGGACACCCGGTAATGCCTGTATTCCCATGACACCATGCCGTTCAGGTTGAAGGTATAGGGCATGCGCGCGGTATTGGTCGTATCCGGCCCCGCCCAGTAGCCGGACGAATACTGCGCCCCGCCACCAACCTTCAGGCTGCCCCATTGCGGACGCAGCAGCGCGCGCGACAGGTCGTACGATGTCCAGACCGACATGTTGTTATGCGGGACCTGGGGCGCCGTCCGGCCATTATCGCCCGTATTGCTGTGTGTGACCCGGCCATCCATGTAGGAATAGGATGCAAAGACCTGCCGGTCGCGCGTGATCCTGCCGTCCGCGCTCAGTTCCACGCCACGGATGCGGCGGCCGCTGCCGGAATCGGCAAAGCCGGTTTCCATGTCGCCATTCACGTCATAATAGCGCGAATTGTTTTCGCTGATCTGGAAAAACGACACCGTGGTGCCAAGGCGCTTGTGAAAGAAGTCGGATTTGTTGCCAAATTCGAACAGGTCGCTACGCTGTGGTGACAGGTTGACGCCGTTCTGCGCCACGTCGCCCGCCTGTGGCTTGATGGTGACGAGGGAGGACACATCGGTGCCCACGGGTTTGTACGACCGCGCGAAGGTGAAGTAAAAGGACGTATCGCGCAGCGGTGAATACATGATGCTGGCCGAAGGGCTCCAGCGGTCGGATTTCTGTTCCGCGCGGCCCTGGCTGGCGGTGGCATTGCTGTAATAGGTGCTGGCGAAGGAATCCCACCGCGCCGTGCCAAACAGGGAAAGCTGGCGGGTCAGCTGGATACGGTCGGCAAGGAACAGTCCCAGGTCACGGGCATTCGCATTGCCGTACCCCGATGCGGGAAAGCTTACGGACGTACCGGAATAGGTATATTGCGGGTTGCGGATCGTCTGGTCGTTCACCCGGTTGGTGAAGCTGCCTGGCCAGCGGGAGTCACTGGCGTAATTGATATCGACCCCGGCCTTGATGTCATGATGCACGAAGCCCGTATTGAGGCGCGCGCGTCCCATCAGTACGTTCTGCACGCCCCAGCCTTCCTGCCGGTAGGCCGCGCCGCCACCCGCGCCATAGGGCAGGGCGTAATTGCCACCGGACAGGATGGCGGCGGCACATGCCCCCGAACAGGCCGCGGGCGTGGTGGCGGTGTAATCACGCTGGTACAGGCTGAGCCGCGTATCGTTGGTCAGCGTGAACCAGCGCGTGATGTCGGATTTGAGTGCCGATGTCAGCGTATGGATGTTGGAGCGGTCAAAGTCGAAGCTGCGGGTATAGCTTGTATTGCGCGCCACGCCGTATTCGGTAATGGGGCGATAGATGCCGTTCACCTGTATCATGCTGACACCGTAATCGGGTTTGCTGTTACTGTTCAGCCACTGCCATGTCAGGTGCCATGATGTCCTGCTGCGCAATCCGACACCAAAATCAACCGCAGCGCCGTAACGGTTGGACGTCACGTTGTTCCGGTCGACCACGTCCTGCCGGTTGAACATGCCGTTGACGCGAATGGCCATGTCCTCGTTGATCTGGTAGTTGATGTCTCCCACGCCACGGTACAGCGGCCCGCTGCCAAAGGACTGGTCATAACTGTAGCTGGTGCCCGCATGGGCGTGTTTCTGGCTCTGGTTGATGACGCCGCCGACATTACCCGCGCCAAAATATTCGCCCGATGGCCCCTTTATGACCTCGACACTTTCAGTATTGAACGTATCGCGCGTATAGGTTCCGAAATCGCGCAGCCCGTCGGTATAGATATCCTGCCGCGCCTGCAGGCCGCGAATACGGAATTGGTCCCCGTTCAGGCCACCGGCACCTTCGCCGGTGGACATGGTAATCCCCGGAACATTGGCCAGCGCCTGATCCAGCGTAAAGGCGCGCTGCTGCCGGATCAGTTCCTGCGGCACGACGGTAATGGTCTGCGGTGTATCACGCACCCGGTCGGGCATGCGTGAAATGTGCAGGATCTCACTGTTTGTATTGCCCGATGCGTATCCCGCATCCGGCGCGTCCACATGACCGCCCACGCGCACGGCGGACAGGCGGATGGTGCTGTCCGATGCATTGGGCTGGTCGGGGAGCGTGGTGTCGTCGGCGCTGGCTTCGCTGGCGCCCGCGCCAATGCCCATGGTCATGCCAAGGGCCACGGCGACACGCAGGCCCTTGGCCGGCGGGGGTGGAGGGGGGGACTGGTCTGGCTGGCTCATTCATTACTCCCGAAGCGTCATCCCGCAGGCGCGCCTCCTGAACACGGTGAAGGGAACAGCGTGTTGATAGGGGGACAAAGATGAGAACGCAAATGATTCGCATTTAAATATGAAAGAATAACTGCATGTGTTGCGCGCCGGGCACACGGGACAATACTGAACAGATTTGTATAAATTATGAAATAATATGTAATCCAGTCCGAAATGATGTCGTCATGTCCCTGTAAAGTCTCGATTGTGCAACCGGATGTGGCGGTCCCGTCCTATGTCGCGGCCTGCGCGGTCGGCCTTGCGGGGTGATGCGATCGTGGCCGTGGCTTGCGTCCGGGGTGAAAATCTGTCATCCGCCGGGTTTAGGACTGTTCATGACCGTGAACGCGGCACTGATTTTCCTCATGCTGTCCGTGGTGACGCCGTGCCCGATGATGCGTGATTTTCCATTTTTATTCCGCGCTCATGAGGCGATGCCAGTTGTCCATACGAAACATGTCTGTCCGATAACCCGGTCGTACAATGTGACATGACGCCTGCTGGCGTGGCAGCGGCCTGATGCCCTGCAGGCCAATGGTGCGGTACAAGTTCATGCGAATTGTCCGGCAGGGTCGTGGGGCTGCCATATGACATGGCGGGCAGGGGCAGCCTGTCAGGTTCTGGTCCTCAATGGCGGAACGGGTGCGCACGCATCCGGCATTGGACCGGGGGATGATGATGGCAGCGATGAAGGGCGCGCGGGCAGGCCACGATGCGCAACAGATCCATGTGGTGCATGAATCGCGCCCTGCGGATTGTTACCTGCCACCCTCTTCCCCTGCGGGGCGCATGACCGGTTCGGCGCTGTCTGCAGGCGGCGGCCCGGGTCAGTCGTTTCTGAACCCAAGCAGTTCCTCCAGTTCCGCAATACGGGCGCGGACCGCGTGGAGGTCCTGGGCCAGTTGCTGTTCCCTGCGGACAAGACGGCGTCGCTCCTCACGCAGGGCGGCCAGATCCATCCGGGCAGCATCATTGGCTGGCGGCATGACTTCCTTACGCAGGCTGGCAATTTCCTTACGTGTGACATCGGGGCGGATCAGGCCGCGTTCGTAGGCAAGTGTAAGCTGCTGGTCGTTCAGAAGCGTGATCTGGTATGCGGTCCCATAACTGCCGGGGCATTTTTCCATCGGAATCCGGCCGCTTTCAACCGCGCGCGCGATCTGCCGAAACTGCGTTGCGGTTGCGTCCGAAAAGGGGAACAGCCGATCTGATCCTGATCGAAGTTTCAGGTATTCCGCTTTCGACAGCACATTTTCCAGATCAAGCAGTGCCCGCCCGATCGACAGGAACGCATCCCTTGCCTGTCCCCAGCTTTCATTGATTTCGGTCCGGACCGCGAGGATGCGTGACACCTTGCCCTGATCTGACAGAAGGGACGTGCCTTCGAATACATCCCGGATCACCGCCACCACATCGTCCTGCACCACGACCTGCGATGTCAGGGTTTCGGCGCGGCTGTCGACCGGTTGCGGGGCGTCATCTTTTTCCAGAAGTTTCAGAAGTCTGCTGCGACCGAGGCGCTGGCCCTTGCTCACTGAAACACCCTCCGCTTCGTGCAGGTCCATAGTTCCTCGAATGATTCCAGCCCCCGGCTTTTGGTGAAATCAAGCAGCGTCAGCCCCTGTGCGCTGGGGACATGCACGTCTTCAAGCTGGGGAAGTTCGACCGGGCAGACATCAGCAATCTTGATCAGGCGGCCACGCACCCGCGCAAACGAATTTGTCCGTCGGTTGGCACGGTTCAGGACCAGCATGCTCCGGCAATGTGTGGTGCTGAGTGCTTCTATCCACGGCGCAACGCTATCGACATCATCCTGTGTGCAGACAGACGGCACGATGACCAGATCCGCCGCCTGCGCCAGACTGGTTATGGCGGCCATATGGTCTTCAACGCTTGGCGGTGTATCAATCACGATCAGGTCGGCCTTGGATGCTGTCTTTAGCGGTGCGCGCCAGTTCTGCAGCGTGCCGGTAACAACCGGTACAGGGGCGAAATCCGGGAACTTGCTGCGTGTATGCGCGCGCCGCTGCCCCCATTTGTCCAGCGTGCCCTGACGGTCATAGTCTATGCCGATCACGTTTAACCCGTCCTGCGCCGCTGCGGTCAGCAGATGCCGGGCAATAACTGATTTTCCGCTGCCGCCCTTCGGTGATGAGACCAAGATTGTTTTGCTCACCCACTTCTCCCGTTTTTTCATCGTCTTCAGCGTTTCAAGCCTGTTGCTTCTAACATTTCCTGCCCTTTGCGCCATAGGGGGTTACGCCTGTTAAGGGAAATTAGACATGTCTAATTGCCATTCAGGGCAGGGGGATTGCCGTTTCTGATGCATGCAGGACGTAATGCGGCGGGACAGATATCCATCATGGCGCGAGGCGAGCGTCTCGGGTTTTTGCAGGATTTACGGGCATGAATAACTATTTATTGCCGCGTATGGGGAATCTGCGGCAATGAAATCGGGCGCGCGTAACCGACCGACCCATTTTTGCCCTGTCCTGACCGCACCGGGGTTAATCCGGACTCGAACCTGACTTTTCTGACAATCGGGCATGATTGTTTCGATGATCTGGTCTAGATATCGCGGATGTCAAAATGCGCGGTATTTCTGAATGGGCCTGTCGGCTCAGGCAAAACCAGTCTGGGGCGCGCCGTAGCAGCGTGCAATGGGGCTGCGTTCATTGACGGGGATGACCTGTCCGATCCGAACCGTCCATGGTTCTGTTCAATACTGCAGACAAGCCGCGCCATCGTGCGTGAAGGGGAACGGCACCTCCAGCAGGGGGAATGCGTTGTCATTGCATACCCGCTGACCTGCATGAACTGGATTTATTTTCGCAGGAAATTTAACGAAAACAATATCAGGACGGTATTTGTCAGCCTGAAAGCGTCGTATGAAACAATAACCGACACACGGCGCGGACGGCATTTTGATGTCGGGGAGCATGACCGGATACAGGACATGATTGCCGAGGGTTATGATGCACGCGCCTTCAGCGACATTGTCTTCGATAATAACGGGTTTGATTTCGGGACAGCCCTGTCCCGGCTGGATGCACAACTCCGTCGCTTTATTGCGCCGTGATAGGCGTCTTATGCAGTCCGGAACTGACCATGAAAATAGCTGCGGTTTTTGATGTTCTGGTGGGAACGATTTTTTCAATCACACCATTCAAACGCGTGGCATCGCTGCGGCTACAGGGGAGGGACGCATGAACCGCAGGCAGGACAGGTCACTTTGGGCACAGGTGGATGGTGCAATTGTGAACAGCGGCGTTGCATGGCTGTGCCGTGCCTGCTTGGCGGTGCGATATCAGTCTATGGAGGATCCGGCTTTCACATGCCGGATATGGGGCCTCGCCGTCAGGCTGTGGGTTGCGTTTGTTGCCACGCTGCGCGCACTGGTCGCGCCAGCGCGCCTTCTGTCGGCGAAGCTGGTGCCGGTGACCGTCAATACTTCCCTGCCCATCCGTCCGTCTGGCTCTGCTTTCATGTCTCTGGATGAACACGATCTTGCCGTACGGCGTGCCAGCAGTAGCGCGGGTTATATTGCAACGACCATCATCGCCATGCCTGGTTTCCTGACCCTGACGGCGCAGGCCGTGCTGGATATACGCTTGCTCCATGATGTGGGGTATGGGGTCGCCGCGCTCCTGCTGTTCGGGTGCATCGCCATGGTGAACATTCCCTACCTTTGCCGGGCCACGCAATACCGGGCAGCCATTGTAGTAGAATGGCCGCGGTATGAATCCGGCTGGACCTGTTCCGGTATGTAATGTGACAGAACAGGTCCGCACGCATCAGCGTGAAGCGGACAGGACGAAATCCGCTATGGCTGGCACGACGGCGGGAACAAGCGGCAGGTCGGGATTGGCGTAGGTCGCAAGATTGACCCGACGGTCAGCGGACGTAACGGGCTTCAGCACGTGGTTTGTATCTGGCAGCATGATGAATTTCGCTGCCGGGTCGGCCTGTTTCAGGACGCGCGCATCCGCGACACTGACCTGCATGTCACGTTCACCCTGCACGATCAGGACCGGTTTATGGATCGTGGAGAGAAGTTTTGCCGGGTCAATCGTGAATTCGCTGATCAGGAAATCCTGGATCGCAGGATGAAAAAGCCGCTGCAGGGCGGGATGAAACTGGCTGACATCAATGTGGCGTCCAGCTTTCAGGTTCGCGATCGCGGCCAGTGCCTGATCCAGCACCGGTGCATTTGCCGGGTTGGCCCTTAGCTGTTCCGCAAGCGTCTGGTCGGTTGGACGACCGGGTGTCGCCAGCAGGATCAGGCCGCAGATATCCGTGCTGTCCTGCGCTGCCGATAGCGCAACCAGACCGCCTTCACTATGGCCCAGAACCCAGAGGCATCGTGCACCCGTCATGTGCCGGATGGACGCGATCCATGAATGAACATCCGTTGCGTAATCGCCAATTGTTACGGCATTTGCATCGGGAATGGCGCCAGCGCTTGCATACATGCCCCGTTTGTCAATGCGAACGGTCGTGATGCCACGTGTGGCCAGCCCTTCGGCCAGCAGCCTCAGTGTCGCCGCCTTCAGCCCCAGCGGGCTGTTCCCGTCCCGATCCGTCGGCCCCGATCCGGGGATCATGAGCACGACAGGAACACCCCTGCCGGGGGACAGCATGGTACCCGCCAGCGGCCCTTTCGGCCCCGGCGCCGCGACGGCTGTCTGGACGACCGGTGGGGAAGGCGTGGTCGCACGGGCCGTTATGGAAAGGAGTGAGACGGGAACGACCATCGCCACAAAAATCATTGATCTGCGCATGAACCGCATAAGGCAGTCTCCGGTTCTCTGTCTGGCTGGTTATCGCGGTCTGTTCCTCATGCGGGCGTACCGGACCGGTACGACAGGCCAGAAGTCTTTTATTGACAGACATTATGGAAAAAGCCTGAAGGGTGATCTTTTATACCAGCATATAACAATAACGGAAAAAAACGATCTCGCGATATGGTCGTCACGGTCCTGCATGTTTCCCGATCGACTGACGGGCATGAAACGACCAGCTCTCCGGCGACACATGGGGGCATCTGCCTGAGGATATCTATCCCATGAACGGCGCCGTCATGCTGTCGGCACGGGACTTATGGATTTGATGTGTCAAAAAAACTTTGGCGGCCTGAGCATTCCCATTCGGCACTGACATGTCTGAACCCGGTTTCCTCATTCCAGCCAGCCCCTGAAATCGACAGGAAAGGGAGAGGGATGTCGTGTGACAGTTCCGTTCATTGACGGTCTGCATGGCGTCCGTAATGCTTGTGGCGCATGTTTTTATCGGACGGCATCATCCTCTCCCTGCCTATCGGATTTCTTATGGTTCCCCGTCAGGGCTTGTCGCCGGGAGCGGTGCAAGCGTAGGTCTTTGACCGTGGATGACGGGCAAGGTTCTGTGCGATCGAATATGTCAGCAGAAGTGTCCCGGATGTTTGGGCGTCCTGTCCATACGGGCATATGCGGTAGCCACGGCTCTCAATATTGCGCTTCGGGAGTGGCTGGTTATCTGACTTCAGATTACCAGGGAAACAGACTGGAGTGTCCTCTCTGTGTCGAACATCGGGATTGGCAGGACAGCATCGCAATTGACGTTTGTCCCGGCGTATTAACGCGTCATGGCTGAACATGCAGGCGAGTTGGAAGGTGAGGGGTAATGAATAAAAAGGTCGCAACTGTAATATTTGCCGTCGCAGTGTGTGCGGTGGAGGGAATGATGATGTTTACCCCACCATATTCGCCCGTGAGTGACCTCATTGCCGCAGGCGTTTTCGCAGCCTGTGGCTTCGCCGTCGGCTGGACGTTGAAATGATCCGTTTCCTGAAATGGCATGTGTAGCCCAGGGCTGAGATCGAGGGGCTATACAAATTCAACCCTGCACTGATCAACGGGGCAGGAATGCAAATATTGGTGCCTGATCAATTCTCTTTTGAAAACGTATCGGTCTGCTGAAGTCCTTGCCAAATACGACCGTCCATGCGGCGACAGATAAAGGATGTCATGCATCTGACACCGGAATGATGCGCGGTTTCCGCTCATGGCCGCCTGAGGTGATCAGGTATCAGGCATCTTCCCGGCAGCGGCAGCCGTGGCTTTCTTGATGGTCGCGTCTCATCCCTGTCAAAGACGGCCCACGCAGGGGATATTGCGGCAGTCGTGCAGCCTGGCTTCAAAGTGTGCGATATGACTGAACGGTCGATCCTGTCCGCCGCGACGCACCAGTGGCGTCACGTTCACGAATTGCGGATGGGCTACAACCGGTGCGGAAATCATCATGCGAGATGCCTGCGGCTTCTTCCGCCGCAATCACGTTGCGCAACACGTCAGGAAAGACGCCGTGCAGGGCAAATGCGGCGCTGCGGTAGTGTGACCGGCATCAACCGGATGGGTGCCGCAGCGGGGTGACTATAATGGAAGGGGAGCAGGGGTACAGGCGCCTATATGCAAACATATGCAGAACAGACTGCACCACTTTTGCACACATTCATGCTGGTGCATGATGGATCATAGTGGGCGCTAATGGCTCAAACCCCATATGGGATTATCACACAACACGCTAGTTTTTGGCGGAATATCCGGAGCCGAGTGGTGGGCGCAACAGGGATTGAACCTGTGACCCCTACCATGTCAAGGTAGTGCTCTACCGCTGAGCTATGCGCCCAATCGGCTCCGGTGAGGTGGCTTTTACTCACCCTTTCAGAGGGATGCAACCCCTGTTTTAAAAAAAATCACATTGACCCCAAAGCAGCCACCTGTCCCTATGGCATGCATGTGCTCTCCCGCCTTCCTGCCTGTGATCCTGCGCGGCCATTCACGGCTGTCGCGTGCGGAAAAAATGCCGTGATGGACCCGGTCGCGCCGCCTTTCCACATCCATCGTCCCGATGGGGCGGGAACACCCGTCATCGTGGCCTCTCCCCATTCCGGGCGGGAGTATCCGGCGGAATTCCTGCGCATGTCCCGGCTGGACGCCCGTGCCCTGCGCCGGAGCGAGGATTGCTACGTGGACCAGCTGTTCGCGGCGGCGCCGGGGCAGGGGGCCACATTGCTGCATGCAACCTTTCCCCGTGCCTATTGCGACGTCAACCGCGAGGCATGGGAACTTGACCCCACCATGTTCAGCGAAAAACTGCCTGACTGGTGCAACACGACCAGCAGCAAGGTACGCGCGGGGTTTGGCACGATTGCGCGCATGGTATCCCATGACGGGCCGATCTATCCGCGCCCGTTGCCCTTCAGCGAGGCCGAGGCCCGGATCCGTACCTGCTGGCAGCCCTATCATGACGCGCTGGGCTGCCTGGTGGATGACAGCATGACGCGGCATGGCTGCTGCATCCTGCTTGATGCCCATTCCATGCCCGCGCTGAAGGGGCGGGGCATGCAGGCTGATTTTGTTCTGGGTAATGCATGGGGCACGGCATGTTCACCGCAGCTGACGGCGCTGGTGGAACAGGTGCTGGTTGGCCATGGGTACGACGTGGCGCGTAATGTCCCCTTTGCTGGCGGGTATGTCACGCGGCATTACGGGCGCCCGCGCCGTGGCGTGCAGGCGCTGCAGCTGGAAATCAGCCGGGCACTGTACATGGATCAGGACACGCTGGCGCCCCATGCGGGTTTTGCCGCGGTGCAGGCGGTGTTGCGCGATCTGGTGGACCGTCTGGTCCTGTATGGCGGCCTGTTGGGACAGCAGGCGGCTGAATAGCGGAAGGCCGGGCGCAAGGGCCCGGCCCCCGTCATGCAGTCAGGCCGTCTTGGTGGGAACCTGTCCCTGGGGCGTCTGGGTATTGACGGCTTCGGGCAGCAGGTGGGCCAGGACGGGCAGGATGGTGGCGGCGGGCAGGCCGGTCTTGTCCACCATGGCCTGGACCTGCTGGCTGCTGAGCAGGCTGCGCAGCTCATCGGTGGAGATCGGCAGGTTATGGCCGTCCCCGATCCATGACCGGACCTTGTCCCCCAGTCCGGCCTGTTCCGCCTGCGACACCAGCGTGCTGAGGGTCTCGGGGGTCAGCAGCTGCGACAGATAGGAGTGCACCTGCTGCGACAGGCCCGATGCGCCTGCAAGGTCGCTCAGCTTGCCCATTACATCATTGAAGATACCGCTCATTCTGCTTTCTTTCCCGTCTCTCGTATGGGTGGGGTGCCGAGTATACGACACGACAGACAGTTATAGGAAATTTTGATAAAACAGGCCAAAAAAAAGCGGTGCATATGCACCGCTGAGTTTAGGGAGGAAACGTCCAAGAAGCAGGTGCACAAGGCAGTCTGCTTCCAGACTTTATGAGTGTCCTCACGGGGTTGTGTCAACAAAAAAAGCGGCGCTTACCGCCGTGCCTGATACATGTGCCATGAAAGCAACGTTTTGGCGTCCGTCATGCCGATATGTGGCAGGTCCGACAGGTTCAGGACATGCAGGCGGATATATTCATTTTCCCGTGCCAAGCCGGTCTGCCGGTCCGACAGGGCACGGGCCTGCGGTTCGGTTATGTGCAGTTCGGCATAATACAGGCCAATCGCCTCGTCACACCCGCCGGGAGACAGCCAGACATCGGTCAGTTTCACCAGATCCTGTGCACGGACCTGCAGGTCCACGCCGACTTCTTCCGACAGTTCGCGCAGCGCGGTGCTGACAAACGCGCCGCCATCCAGCATCCCCGCTGGCAGCGCCAGCAGATCGGGCCGCGCCACGGGCACCCGTGCCTCGCACGTGACCACGGTCCGGTCGGGATAGCCGGGGCATTTCAGCACCAGCAGCACCGATACGGAATCCCCGCGCAGCAATGCAATGCCTGGAACGCGGTGGCCGTCATGCAGGGCATCGGCCTCGACCAGTATGAATCCCATGCGGTGTGCATCAAAGGCAATGGCGTCGCGCACCAGCACGTGGCGCAGGGTGAAGCGTTCGCGCATGCCCTGATACCACCGGCGGAAATGCGGTGCGTCCAGCACCCGGTCGTGCAGGGTTGCGTCAATGCCGGGGGCAAAGGAAATATTTTCCGTCTGGGTCATGTTTCCGGTTCCTGTTGGTAACGTGCCGGAAACAGGTCTGGCCCTTATCCCGGTGTGAATACGGCGTTCATGATGTCTGCCACCCGGCTGGCGTAATCCTGCGGGGCATGTTCGGTGGCGATGCGGGTCAGTGCGTTATCCCGCACCGTGTCCCACAGGGTCTGGTCATGATAGAGGCGCACGACCTGCCGCGCAAAATCCGCCGGGTCCGTAACACTGGCGCACAGCATGTCCTGCCCGTCGCGCCAGCCCGCCTGCTGGCACAATAGCGGCGACCCGACTACCGGCAGGCCGTTGGCGGCGGCTTCATGCAGTTTGTAGGCAATACCGGCGGCATAGCGGGTCGGTGCCACGAACACGCGGTGTTGGTCGTAAACCGGGGCAGTGTCCGCGACACGGCCCAGCATGCGCACGTTGGGATTGTGGCGCAGCGGGCCAAGGTCAACGCGCGGTCCGGTATGGCCGCAGACGGTAAACCGGATATCCGCGCCCAGTTGCGCTACCAGCAGGGGCAGGACCTCGCTACTGAACCATGCGAGCGAGTCGAGGTTGGGCGAGCGCATTTCATGAACCGCGCCAAGGAACAGGATATCCCGCCGTGCGGCCCATCCCGGCCCGGTGGGCCTTGGGACCTGCACGTGGCCAAGGACCGACACGTTGTCAAAGCCCGCGGCGCGCAGCAGGTCAGACTCCGCTGCGTTGACCGCGACCACGCGCTGCGCCAGGAACAGGGGGCGCAGTTCACGTTCCAGCCGTTCGGACAGCGGCGGTGACGGGGTGATGTCATGCAGGCGGTCGTATTCCATGTCCCGGCAGGCAACCAGTGCCTCGGTATCGACTACGATGTGGTCGGCGGGAATGCAGGATGCGGCATCGTTCAGGATACTGGCCACGCGGGCGGCGTTCTGCGTGCGGGCGATCCAGATCGCGTCGAAACACCCGCTGCGCGCGCGCAGGAAATCGGGCAGATCGGGCAGTTCGCGGTCGTGGATGACCTCCACGGTCTCGGGAAAGGCGGCGGCCAGTGTCGCGGCGCTTTCGATCGGGCGAAAGATGGGAAAGACCGTAACATGATAGCCAAGGCCCGCCAGTGTGGTCACGATGTCATTCGACCGGGTGAAGCCCGATCCCAGGTGGCGCAGCGGCAGCCTGTCCTCGATGAACAGGATGTGGCGCCCGTCATCCGCATGCCGGGCGCGGGCCTGCAGGGGATCATGCCGCAGCAGCCTGCGCCGCAGTGCGGGACCGTGCCTGCGGGTGAACAGGTCATTGTTGCGCGCGATCAGTCGTGACGCGCTGGTTCCATCCGACGTGCCACATTCATAATGCACAAGGCAGACGCCCGGGTCGTACATGATCCGGTATCCCAGCGTGCGGATGCGCATGCACAGGTCGGTTTCCTCGAAATAGGCGGGGGCGAAGCTTTCATCGAATCCGTCAAGCACCTGCAGTACGTCCGTCCGGACCATCAGGAACACGCCCGAACAGAAATCCACCGCTCGGACGAACCCCGCTTCGGGCACGCATGGATGGGCGTCGCGCATGTAGCCCTGCACTGATCCGTCGCGCCAGATCAGGCTGCCCGCTTCCTGCAGCAGGCCATGCGTGCGGATGACGCGGGCCCCGACCGCGCCGGTCGCCTCGTCCGCCATCAGCCGCGACAGCGCGCGCGCTACCGCACCATATTGCAGGTCCACGTCGTTGTTGAGGTATAGCGTGGCAGGTGCCCGCACCCGCGCCAGCGCCGCATTGCACCCGCGCACGAACCCGATATTGCCCGCAAAGCGCAGGACCTCGATCCCGCGCACGTGGTCCTCGATCCCGGCCACGCCATCGCGCGACCCGGAATCCACCAGCAGGACCTGCATCGACCCGTGATAATTCGCGCGTAACGAAGCAAGGGTGGACATGGTCAGCGCAAACTGGTCATGCGCCACGATGATGACGCTCAGCGCAGGCGGCGCATCAGACGTGAAATCGATCCCGCCATTCAGCAGCAGCGGCAGGCGGGCGTTGCACATGTGGCGGAACAGGGTGCGGGCCTGTTCTTCCGTGATCATCGGCGGTGGGGACGGTTTCAGGTCGGGGCGGGCGGCAAGGTAATGGCCCAGCCCGTCGCGCGCGCGCCGGGCGGCGATATCGGCCTGGACGCCAGGGTCGCGCATGTACTGCGCAAGGTCCAGTGTCGAACACGGCTTGCGCTGTTCATGCACGCCATCACTGAGGAAATGGGCATAGCCGTTGCGCAGGTTTCCGGCCTCGATCGCGCCGAGCACGTCCGGGTTGACCATGGCATAGAAGGATTCGGAAAAGAATGGCCCCGGATCGAACGCCTGCGGCGTGGTATTGCACAGGTAATGGTGCAGGGCTCCGCGCCACATGCCCTGCGTAATGTCCGCATGGGCGTCGGGATAGGTCTGTGCATACCATTCCGCATCGAAATACAGCGATACGCTGCGGCAGGGCAGGGCGGCCATGCCCCGGCGCAGGTAATCGGCAAAGGGGTGCGTGGTGGTGTCGTGCTGGCATTCCGCCAGCAGGGCAAGGTAGGTTTCGGGATCAAAAAAGCACGACCCGCTGCGCATTTCCCCATCGCCCGTGCGCAGGTAATGGTCATAGGCGTTGCGGTAGCCCCCGGCTGCCAGCGTTGCGGGCGTGATGTCGGGATAGGCCGCCAGATAGGTGCGCGTATCAAACAGCCAGTGCGGGTCGTGCGTGTCCAGCCCCGCATTCAGGTAATGGTCGAACCCGCTGCGCCATGTGCCAGCCAGCACCTGCTGCGCAACATCGGGATAGGTGGCGCGGTACCAGTCCTCATCAAAAAAGGGATTGGGCGAATGGCCCAGCGCCGCGCCGTGTGCTTCATAAAACGCCTGCGCCTGTTCGGGCGGAATATCCATAAGGTCGAGCATCGCCGCATGGCGGGCGTAGTACCATGCGGGATCGAATGTGGCCCACCCGGCAGCCATTTCCGCATTATCCGAGGAAACAGCCATCGTGCATTCCTGTCCCTGTTCTGTTCAGGGACGGGTTATGCACGTCAAAGGTTAATTTTTGATTGGTTCCGCCGAGGCGGGCGGCGCGGAAATATCGGCCACCTGCGCATCTGCCGCCTTCTGCGCATCAGCGGGGGTAATGCGCACCACCAGTCCCTGGTCGCCAGCATTGATATAGACATGCGGGCACGCCATAGCGGCTGCGGACAGGACGACGGGCAACTGATGCTCCTGTCCGAACGGGCTGGTCCCGCCGGAGCGGAAACCGGTCAGGTCAGCTGATTTTTCTGGGCTCATCATCCGTGCGTTGCGGCCATCGAACAGGGCCGCGACCTTCTTGAAATTCACTTTGTGGTCGGCGGGCACCACCAGGCAGACCGGTGTCCTGCGGTCTACTTCCACCACCAGCGTCTTGAGCACACAGCCCGGGTCTGCCCCGATGGACTGCGCCGCCTGCATCCCGATCAGGCCGCCGCCGGGGGCGTATTCATAATCATGCACCGAAAAGGGCACGCCGCGAGCGGCCAGGAATTCGGTGGCTTTCGTCTGTTGTATCACGTTCTGCTCCCGCTGGTCGCGGGCGTGCCCGCGTTTCATGCACCAAGGATAAAATAGCACCCGGTGCCATGCAAGTGCCTGACAGGCGACCTCAGCGCGGGTGCCTCGCCCGCCACAGCCCCGGTATGGCCAGCATGACCAGCCCGCCCCCCAGCAGCACCAGCAGCCGCATGCCATACAGCCGGTAGCCGATCGCGCCACCCACGCCCCCCAGCGCGAAACAGGCAATGATCGCGCCATGCAGCCGTACCCGTTCGCGCACCCGCATTGCCCTGGGGTCCTGCAGCAATTGCGCAAGTTCCATGCCCAGGTCGGTCAGCATGCCTGTCATATGGGTGGTGCGGACCCGCGCACCGGAAATATGGGTGACGGTGGCGTTCTGCAGCCCCATGAGGAAACCCATGCCGTATCCCAGCGCGCCTGCTTCCATCCATGCGGGCAGCAGGATGGACAGCATCCCCAGCGCCGCCAGCAGCGCACCCTCCAGCGCAATGCTGGCGGCATGGACCGCGCGCATGCCCAGCCTGCGCCCCGCCCCCACCAGCAGCGTGGCCACACACCCGCCCATGACAAACGCCCCGATCAGCCCGATACACGACAGGGCGGACACCATGCCCCCATCGCCCACGCCAACGGCCAGAGCTGACAGGTTGCCGGTCATGTTGGCGGTGTAATACCCCAGTGCCAGAAACCCGGCCACATTCACCCCGCCCGCCGCCGCCGCCAGCGTACAGCCCAGCCGCAGGTCGGTACCTATATTGCGTGACGCCCCTTCGTGAACCAGCATGCCCCGTGTTCCATCCATAGCGGGAAGCCGCCCGCCCATAACCTGTGGTATCCGCCATGGGGCGGGGGATGTGCAACCCGAAACACCACGGGGCATGCGCGCGCGACCTGATCACATCATGGGGTCACGACACGAAAGTGTACTTTACGTACGCTTAGAGTGAACCCAACAAGAACGTTGAGGCTGTTCTGCTGAGAGTTCGATAGACAGTTGGCC
>NZ_NKTX01000032.1 GCF_003207815.1 Komagataeibacter oboediens
TGGGTGGTCCGTTTCCGTGTCGCGGGGTGGCCACCTTCGATGGGGCCACACCAGTGGCGCGATCTATTTTTCAGCCGGGACACCGGGTGACTGTCGGGCAGTGAAAAATGCTCGGGCGGCTATGAGGAGGTTGGAGAAGTGACTATCAAAAAAAACTTCCTACACCGTAAGAAAGCAGTCTCCGACCTAAAGGCTCTTGTCGGTGAGGCATGGAATGAGGGTATCCGTGATGCCAAAGCGCGTCGGTGTTTTCTGATCCATAGCTGGGGCCGGTGGGAGCCGTTGTCGGGTTGCGAATATCAGTGGCAGACGCGGCGTTGCTTGCGATGCGGAAAGTTCCAGGATAAGAGACGATGACACAGGGCCTCACCAAAGAAACCAAACGCATCCTCAACACAGTCGTCACGCCAGAGCGGCAGAAGCGGTCTGAATGGACAGTCCAGCAGGGTGCGCCGCGTGTGCGCTCGACAGTTCAGGCCCTGCTTAACGCGGGGGACATAGACCAGGATGCGGCCGACGCTGCTGACCGCTGGTATCGGGATTTCGTGTTCGGATACTATGGCTATGTCGAATTCGCGCCACAACATGAAATCAACACACTGACGCGTCACGATAAGGTCTCATGGATGATTGTCCGCGCACATGCAAAGGCCCGGATAACGGACATCCGCGATGCGTTGGGAATGTGTGCCCATGTCAGGTTGCGCATGATGATCGCGGAAGAAAAAACATTCTCCGATATGGGGAAGGTGCTTTACCCTGGCACCACGGATTCCGTAGGACGGAGGAAAGTCTCGGCGCAGTGTGCCTTGGTGCTTGAGCAGCTATCGGATTATCATGAACGGCAGGACAAAAAAAGGTTGCAACCTGAGTCTGCAATTCGTATGAATATAACCACAATCGAATAACTGCGTTCAGTCAGGATATTCGTAGCGCCGGGTATATCTGACGAAAGATCGAATGCATCGCCTCATAGCAGGATGGATGTTTGATTTAATCGCGCTAAAACCGGCAGAAAACAGCCATCGTTTGAAAAACAATCAAAAAAAGTTTGAATATGACGCAGAGAGGTGGAGCGAGACCCGGCGCGGGACGCAAAAGTGGGGGCGTATCAGAGGCTAAAAAAATTGGCCGTGAAGTTAGTGGTCGCGTCGCGAAAAAACTTGCAGACGCCAGCGCCACGCCTCTCGATATCATGACCCGTGTCATGCAGGGCGACATTTCGATAACTGAAATGCAGTTTGAGGCAGCGAAGGCAGCGGCCCCTTACATCCATCCGAAATTGTCCGCGATCCAGATGGATGCGAGGGTAAAGCGTTCCGTTGAAGATATGACAGATGAAGAACTTGCCGCGCTCGCTTCTAGTGAAGAAGGCGGCGGAGAAGGCGAGGTCTGAACTCAACCGCCGGTCAGCAGGGCGATCTTGTCTTCTCGGTTTCACTCAATACACCATGTCTGACTACATGGTTGGCCCGCAGCATCGGCTTTTGTGCGAACGACTTGATGCTGTTGAGCGTGGGGAAATCAAACGCCTGATGGTGTTCATGCCGCCACGGCATGGTAAGTCTGAACTGACCAGCAAGCGTTTCCCTGCGTGGTTTCTGGGGCGCAATCCGACCAAGCAGATCATCACGGCATCATATGGCGCGACGCTTGCGCAGGGCTTTGGCCGGGATGTGCGCAATATCGTGGCATCGCCAGAGTTCGGGGCATTGTTCCCGGGCGTAGGCGTTGCGTCTGATAGTGCCGCCCGTGACAACTGGCATACGAACAAGGGCGGCGTTTATACCGCCATGGGCGTGGGTGGTGGTCTGACTGGTAAGGGCGCTCATGTCGCGCTGATCGATGATCCTGTGAAAGACAGGCAGGACGCTGAAAGCCCAATCATACGCGAGGCGGCATGGGACTGGTATCGATCGGTCCTACGCACGCGCTTGATGCCAAATGGGGCTATTGTTCTTGTTCTTACTCGATGGCATCCGGATGACTTGGCCGGTCGCCTATTGGCCGAGATGGAGAATGGAACAGGCGAGGAATGGGAAGTCTTGTCCCTGCCTGCCATATGCAATTCCGACCATGACGCCCTGCATCGTGGAATTGGCGAGGCGCTTTGGCCAAAGGTGTTCCCGGTCGCGGAATTGAAGAATATCGAGAAGTCCATCGGCCCCCGTGAATGGTCGGCCTTGTATCAGCAAAATCCGACGCCGGGCGAAGGGACATTGTTCAAGGTTGCCATGATCCCTGTGGTCGCGGCTGCTCCAAAAACGGGCCAGATGGTACGGCGATGGGATTTGGCGGCAACGCGTCAGGTTGGCACGCGAGACCCCGACTGGACTGTTGGTGTCAAGCTGTTGAAGGCGGATGATGGTCGCTTCTACATTCTCGATGTCGTGCGCCTTCGTGGCGATCCGGCAGAGGTTGAGGCGGCTATTCTCAATACGGCGGCGCAGGATGGCGGGGAGGTCCGCATCATCCTGCCGCAAGACCCCGGACAGGCCGGTGTGGCGCAGGTCCAGTATCTGACACGGAAACTGTCTGGATATACGGTGGATTCAATCCGGGAGACGGGCGACAAGGCGACCAGGGCGGCTCCATTCTCGTCACAGACGAATGTGGGGAATGTCTGTCTGGTCAAGGCACCGTGGAACCGGGCGTATCTGGAAGAACTGGCAGCCTTCCCCTCTGGGGCGCACGATGACCAAGTGGACGCTTCCGCCGGGGCTTTTGACGCCCTGGCAGAGCCGGACGATGTAGAGGTGTGGGCGCGCCTCGGATATTGATTTAGGTGAACGATGGCACGCAAAAATCGCGGGAAAGGTAACGCGCCGGTCAAGCACGTCCAGACCCGCGATGGGTTTGTGAATCCGCGCACCCGAACTGGCCGTGGCATGGATAACCTTGCTTCGGCGGGGCACTATGCGTTCCGGTTCCTGACCCGCAACCGCGTCCAGCTTGAGGCGGCCTATCGTGGGTCATGGATCATTGGCAACGCGGTTGATTGCGTTGCTGAAGACATGACGCGTGCGGGCGTTGAATTGACCGGCAGTATAGACCCTCACGAAGCAAGCGAGCTTTATGCCGCGATGTCAGAGTTTGGCGTGCTGGAAAGCCTTTGCGACACCATCAAATGGGCACGCCTGTTTGGTGGGGGTATTGGGATCATCATGATTGATGGACAGGACCCGGCCACGCCGCTCGACCCGTCCACGGTTGGCAAGGGCCAGTTTCTTGGCATCTATTCGATTGACCGATGGATCGTGAACCCTGAGTATTCGGACACGATCCATAATTTCGGTCCAGCCCTCGGACAGCCGAATTATTATCAGGTCATCCCTGACGCGGATGCGTTTGGCGGCCAGTGGATTCACCATAGCCGCGTCATCCGTCTCGATGGCATCCGGCTGCCCATGTATCAGCGCCAGTATGAAAATGGCTGGGGCATGTCGGTGGTGGAGCGGATATTCGATGTCCTGACCTCGTTCGATAGCGCAACCCTTGGGGCGGCGCAGCTTGTCTACAAGGCGCATCTGCGCGTCATGAAGATCAAGGGGTATCGTCAGGTCATGGGGGGCACCAGTGAAGCCGCCCGGCGCGCCATTCAGGCACAGCTTGATAATATCCGGGCATATCAGTCCAATGAGGGTATGACTGTCATTGACAGTGAAGATGATTTTCAGGCCCTACAATATGCCTTTAGCGGGCTGAATGATGTCCTGCTGCAATTTGCCCAGCAGCTTGCCGGGGCAATGCAGATTCCAATGACGCGGTTGATGGGGCAGTCTCCCGCCGGGTTCAACACAGGCGAAAGCGATCTGCGGCAATATTACGATGGGATTGCCCAGAAGCAGGAGGGGCAGTTACGGCGCGGCATGCACACCCTGCTGGAGGTGCTGCACTATTCCATTCTGGATAAAGCGCCGCCTGAAGACTTTGGCTTCAATTTCGCGTCTCTGTGGGGGATGTCCGACATGGACAAGGCCAATGTAGGGTCAACCCGCACCAGCGCAGTGGTTTCGGCCTATGAGGCAGGGATCGTGACGGATCGGGCAGCCGCCCTTCGCGAACTGCGCAGCGGCGCAGAGGCGGACGGCATGTGGGATAGCATCACGGATGAGATGATAGAGGATGCGGAAAGCGATCCCCCGGCTCCCGATGAAAACGACCTTCCGCCGGTGCCGCAACCAGCGCCAAATGAGGCAGCGGTGCAATATGTCGAGCCTGAAGCAGAGAGGCATTCCTGATGTTGAAAAGGGTCGTCACAGCCGACGCCCTTGCTGGAAAACGGAAGCGGGAGAAGTTTGAGCCGACCAAATCCCTTGCGATCTCATATGAGAGATCGCTTCGGAAAATTGCCAAGCGCATCGGGACGCTTTCGGAGTTGCTGGACCCCGACGCCACGCAATCCCCGCAGCCGTTGATTGATGCACTTGAGCGTTATAGCCGCACGCTTGAGCCTTGGGCGGAAAGTGTGGCCCAGCGCATGCTGGAAGATGCTGACCGGGCGAACAAGCGTGACTGGCGGTCGCATGCGGCGCAGATGGGCAGGTTGCTGCGGGAGGAAATAGAACAGGCACCTACCGGCGAAACATTGCAGCTACTTCAGATGGAACAGGTGGCGCTCATTACGTCTATCCCGCGTGAAGCAGCTTTACGGGTGCAGAAACTTGCCAGGGAAAGCCTGATAACCGGATCGCGGTCAACGTCGATACGCGACGAAATCATGCGCTCTGGTGAGGTAACGGCCAGTAGGGCAACCCTGATTGCACGCACGGAAACGTCAAAGGCTTCTACCCTGCTGACGCAAGCACGCGCGCAGGCAGTCGGAAGCACAGGGTATATATGGCGATCCCATCGCGATGCCCGGACCCGCAAATCCCATAGAGGGATGAACGGGCAGTTTGTGGCGTGGGATGATCCACCAGAATTGGACGGATTGCAGGGGCATGCCGGATGCATCCCTAACTGCCGGTGTTTCGCAATGCCGGTCTTTCCGTCCTAAGCCGTTCCGCTCAACGTCGTGAGACGTGGATCGCGGGTTTTCTCGTGAGGGGACATGAAAAACCTGACCATGCTCATGCCCGCTGATCCGCGCGGGTGTGGGTTTTATCGCATCTTGCAGCCGGGGAGGGCTTTCGCAAAAAGCATAGGCAGCAAGGCAATTGAAACGTGTCATATGCCGCGTGCTGAAGAATGGGGGAGATATAAGTTCGATCTGGTTCTGACGCAGCGCCAGTTCGAGGTAAATCAATACCGGCACTGGTGCGAATACAGCGCCCGGCATCCTGATCTGCCGATCTACATGGATTTCGATGACCTGCTTTGGGCACCGCATCCGGGATCGACGTTCAATCTGAGCCGTGATCGCGTGCAGTGCATGGACCAGACTGTTCAGTTCGCTCACCACCTGGTGGCCAGCACGCAGGATATGGCAGACGCCCTGTGGGAACGCTACCGGCGCGATGCATTTGTTCTGCCAAATATGATCTCTGAGCGCGAATTCAGGCCAGTCAGGGCGCGTGAAAACGGGAAGAAGTTGCGTGTTATCTGGGCGGGCGGCAATACGCATGCGCCTGACCTGCACCAGATCATTCCCGTTGTGCAGTCAACGACGACGAAATACGAATGGGTGTTCTTCGGTTTTGTGCCAGATGCCCTCAAGGGGATCGTTAAGGTAGCGCCTGAGACTGAGATGAAGGATTACTTGCGGTCTGTGCATGCTCAAGGTGCCCATGTGGGTATAGCGCCCCTACTGGATATTCCATTCAACAGGTGCAAGTCGCACCTCAAGATACTGGAATATGGTGCGCTTGGTCTCCCGACGATTGCGACGGACATCGCGCCTTACAAAGACAGCCCCGGCATCCTGATTAAAAAGCCCCGCGTTTCAGACTGGCTGCGTGCGCTTTCGGTCATGGAAGATGAAAATACCCGGATGGAAATTGCGGATAAATGTCAGGAATATTCTCGATCATATTGCATTGAGAGGCCGGAAAATATTTCCATCATACAGCAGGCCTATGGACATAAAGCAGCATGACTGAAGTTTTGATTACGGGCGCAGGTGGCGCAATCGGCATCCATATGCTGGCAACCGTCTTGCAGCAGACGAACTGGAATGTGGTTGCGACGGACAGCTTCCGCCACAAGGGGGACTTTGACCGCATCACCACGCTGCTTTTGGGGCTTGGTTATGACGCCCGAAACCGTGTCCATATTCTGCCCCATGACCTGTCAGTGCCGTTTTCGAGGCGGCAGGTGGATCGGCTTCACCATGTTGATTACATCATCAACCTTGCCAGTCTGTCAGACGTTGAGGACAGCATTCAGGAACCTGTGCCGTTCATCATGAACAACACGGCCTTGGTGCTCAACATGCTGGAACTGGCGCGCCAATGCACAGGGCTTGGCGCATTCGTCCAGTTCTCGACCGATGAAGTGTATGGCCCGGACGTTGCCGATGGGGACGGTCATCCTGAATGGGATACCATCCTTCCCAGCAACCCCTATGCGGCAAGCAAGGCGGCGCAGGAGGCAATCGCCATCAGCTACTGGCGATCCTATGGCGTGCCGATTGTCATCACCAATACGATGAACAATTTCGGTGAGATGCAGGGGGCTGATAAATACCCGGTCAAGGTGCAGAAGGCTGTGGCAGATGGCAGGACGGTTGAAGTCCACACGTCCTGTGATGGTCAGATCGGATCGCGGCATTACATCCATTCAGCCAACGCAGCGGATGCTGTGCTGTTTATCCTGCGCCGGGGTGACGCTTACCGGCATCAGTCAGGCCAGATTGATCGTCCGGACCGATACAATATCGTAGGCGACGCGCGGCTGGACAATCTGGAAATGGCACAGAAGATTGCCGAACTCATGGGGAAGCCCCTGACTGTCAGGCACGTCAACTTCCATGCAGACCGTCCGGGCCATGACCTGCATTATGGGCTTGATGGAAGCAAGATGAAGGCAGCCGGATGGAAGCCGCCGGAATCCTTCGATGCGTCTATGGCGAGAACCATTGCATGGCAGAAGGCCAATAAGGAGTGGATTTCTTGAGCCTGAAGCCATCCACCGCCTTTTGGGGCGAGCGCAATATCATCGACCGCCCCCCGCGCATTATCGAGGTGGAGGGCGCTGTATTCGACCCCCATCCGGACAGCGAGATACACGCTGCGATATACCGGCCAGACCGGCATCTTGTTCTTGAGAGCGCGCACACGCGGGGGCCGGGCACATTGCTTACGCCTGAGCGAGTAAAGCCCCGCAAGGGGACAGCAACCAAGGCAGACGCGCTGACCTACATCTATCCGGGGTATGTGAATAAGCATTATGGCCATTTCCTGCTGTCCACGTTTTCAAGGCTATGGAGCCAGAACCTGATCGACACGGGTTTGCCGATCATATGGCATGCCGACATGACGATTGATCTGGCGTTCAGGCTGCCGTGGTTCCGCGACATCATGGGCGCGCTCAGGATCGACCGTAAGCGATTTGTGGCCTTCCCGAAGCCCACGAAGCTGGGAAAGGTCATCATCCCGTGCCCAGCCTTTATTGAACAGAAAGTATGCTTTCTGGAATATGCGGCGCTCGGAAAGCGGATTGGTGATGCTTTGTGCGGGTCCGTTATCCGGCGTAGCAAGCCGGTGTATCTGAGCAAGGCCAAGGTTAATGGGGGCGTTCGGACAATCTCCAACGAGGTTGCGCTTGAGACTGCCTTGACGCGCCGGGGATTTGATATTGTCCACCCGGAGCAGATGTCCATGGGGCAGCAGATTGCGCTTTGGCGATCTGGGGTGCCGATTGTCAGCTTCACGGGATCGGCACTCCATACGGCCCTGTTTTCTCCCGGCGCTGATGTTCTGCACGTGGACTATGACCAGTTCACCAATACGAGTTTCTGGCTCATCAATGCGGCGAATGGCACCCGCGCCGATTATGTCCACTTCACGGACGGATCGGTGCCCCGCATTGGCGAGAACGAAAGATGGTCGTGCATCCATGAGTTGAAGAACCCGGAACGCACGGCAGATGTCATTGCCGCGCGAGTTAATGCCCGGCCATAATCGGAGCGGAATTATCGTGTCCAACAAGCGTCTTTCAACCGTTGATCTGGCTCCGGCGCGGGCACCGGACATTTATACCGTGCAGCGGATTGGCGACACGCGGGAACTGCTCCCGGATGGCTCGCTTCTGTGCCGTGATGTGCCGATAGCGAACCTTGGCACCATGCACTATGATCCGTCCGAACTGCCGCTTGATCCAGCGGGGGATGGCGTGATCTATGTGCATCGGGATGCGGGCGATCTGTTCAGTCCAGAGACGATTTCTTCGTTCGAGGATGCGCCGGTCACGCTGCGTCATCCACCAGATTTCGTCAGTCCGCAGAATTACCAGACTTATGCACGCGGTTCCCTGCGCAACGTCAGGCAGGGCACGGGTAGCATGAGTGACCATCTTCTGGGCGATCTCGTCGTGCGCGACCAGCAGGCGATTGACGCCATCCAGAAGCGCGGTATCCGCGAAGTTTCCCCCGGCTATGATGCCGATTATGAGCCGATAGAGGGGCAGGCCGGACACTACCGGCAGAACAACATTATCGGTAACCATCTCGCCATTGTTGAGCGGGGCCGGGGCGGACGTACTGTTCGTGTCGGAGACAATGAAGGGCCTGTTATGGCATTCAAGAAAAAGACATGGGGGCAGCGACTTCTTACGGCGCTTTCCACCAATGACGCGGATGGCGTGGAAGAAGCGATCCGCGACGGCGCATCGGAAGCGCCCGACAATGGGGCCACTGTGGTGATGGATCGTGCGCGCGGTAGTGACGAAGACACGGGAACGCGCGTTGAACCCCGCCTTCTCGGAAAGGATGACGACACCGAACGGGCTGTCGATTTCCACACCCAGCTCATGAAGACGCTTGGCGGCATCGACGCGAGGCTGTCCGATCTGGAAAAGAAGGTATCGGGCGATACTACTCCCGCCACTTCGACAGCGGACCGTCGCACGCGCGATACGGACGTGGATGGCATGGTTTCGCGCATGCGGGAGGAAGGCATGTCGGATGAGGCCATCCGCGAATGTCTGGCAATGTGTGGCCTGCTTGGCACGGAGGATGCTGACCCGGAAGCGCGCCGGGAGGAGGCTGTTCGCACCGGTGAGGCCGATGTGCGGCGCGAAGAAGGCCGCGATGAAGAGGCGGATTCCCTGCGCGAGATGGAAGCAGAGGCCAAGGATATCAGCGAACCCAACCGTGCGCCTGTTGGCGATGCGGCGTTCCAGGCTGTCTCGCGCAACGCACGGACCATTGCTGAAATGCTGGCTCCCGGCATCAGGGTTCAGGCGATGGACGCCACCGGGTCCAACGTCAGCAAGCGTAATGCGATCATCAACCTGCGCCGCCGCGCGCTGGATGCCGCCCTGTCCGATCCCAAGAAGGCATCCGCCGTTCGTGCCGTTATCGGCAACCGCCCGGTCCGGTCGATGACCTCTGACGCTCTGAGCGTGGCCTTTCAGGCCGCCGGTGCTGCCGTCAAGAATCTGAACCGGCAGGCTTATGGTCTGGGCCGCATGCCCGCGCGAGACCAGAAGGAAGGTGGTCCGGTCACCCCGGCAGAAATCAATCGTCGCAATCGCGAGCGCTACAAGCAGCCCGCCAACTAAGGAGCACCGAAAATGGTTGCTTACAAGTTCCGTATGGATACCGGCTATGCCGGAAACCTCTCCCGTGAACCGGCTCCGGGGGACATTACCCCGGAGAACCTTGACCCCACGGCGGACTGGGCAAGCTACGGCTTTGGCATGCCCTACAAATACACGTCCGCAGGGCTTGCCACCCCGCTGGTCGGGTCCGAAACAGCATCCGAGATTATGGGCCTTCTGGTGCGCTCGTATCCCGGTCGGGCTGTCAGCTACACTGGTGATTCAGCCTACCCGCAGATCGGCGCGAATGGCACCGATGGTGCCCGCCGTGGCTATATGACGGTCATGCTGCATGGCAGCGCAACCCCGGTAAAGGGTGGCGCTGTGTATGTGCGTGTCGCCAATGCAGGCACCGGCGAAGTGATCGGCGGCATTGAAGGCGCTGCCGATGGTGATGACACCATTGTCCTGCCCGCAGGCCGCTTTGAAGGCAACGCGGGCAGTGATGGCCTGGTGGAAATCTCCTTCAACCTTCAGTGACATGAGGGCTTCGGCCCCACCGAATTTCGTGAAAAGTCGCTTGGGTAGCGACCTTGGCCCACAGAGATGTGCGCCCGGCCCTCAGATGGAACCCCCACATATGCTTATCAATTCCCCTAAGGATGGCGCATTCACTGCGCTGTCCACCCCGTCGATCATCCGCGCCCGTGCCATGGACAGTGCATTCACCATGGATGCCGCCACCATGGACAGCGTTGGTACGTTCTTCATCGAAGAACTTGAGCGCCTCGACCCGACCCTGCATGAACCACTGGTCATGGTGTCGTGGGGTCGTGACATCGACCTGCGCGAAGACGTGGGTGTGTCGGATGACCTGTCCAGCTTCACCCGTTCGGCCTTTGGCTCGACCGGCGGCATCAATCCTGCTGGCAAGAACTGGATCAGTGCGGAAACGACCGCGATCCCGGCAGCGCAGGTTGACATCGACAAGATCGCCCAGCCGCTGCGTGAGTGGGGATCGACCGTCCAGTACACCTATCGCGAACTGGAAAAGGGCATGCGCCTTGGGCGTCCCATTGATGCCCAGAAGCTCGCCGCGATGCACATGAAGCATCAGATGGACATCGATGAGATGGTCTACATCGGTGAGCCTGCCTTCCAGAACACCTACGGGATGCTGAACAACCCAGCTACCACCGTCAGCACGGCATCTGCTGCCGGGTCGGGTGGCGGCACGTCGTTCGCATCGAAGCTGGTCATGACGAATGGCGCAGAACTGGTCCAGAACGATATCCTTGAGTTCCAGGCGAATGTGTGGGCGGCTTCCGGCTGGAAGATGATTCCCTCCCACATCCTGATGCCGCCTGACCAGTATGCCCTGCTGAACCGGACAGTGTCTTCGGCGGGCACGCAGTCCATTCTGGAATACATCCGCGTCAACAACACCTATACCCAGTCCACCGGGGAGCGTCTGGAAATCCAGCCGGTCAAGTGGTGCATCGGGCGCGGGACGAATGGTGCGGATCGCATGTTCGCCTACACCAAGGATATCAACATGATCCGCTATCCTCTGGTTCCGCTTCAGAAGACGCCGATCACCTATCAGGACATGTGGCTGCGCACGACCTACTGGTCGCTGCTGGGTCAGGTGGAGTTTGTCTATCCTGAAACGACCGGTGCGATGGACGGGATCTGACCCCATGCCCGAAATCCTTGTTCTTCACCCGTTCACCCTTCGCGGTCCGGATGGTCGGCGTCGGGATTTCGGGCCGGGCTGGCATGCCGTCACAGACAGGGAGGCTGCGCTGCCAATGGTGGCGCAGCGGTCCTTGCGAAAAAAGATCAGAAGCGCACCTCAGACCGATGTGCGGCGGGAGGCCATCCCCGCAGAACCTGTGCCCCTTCCAAAGCGCCGTGGCCGAAAACCAAAGGGCTACTATGAACGCCAGTGATTTCCTGACGCTGTTCCCGGAGTTTTCGGACACGACGCGCTACCCCACGGCAACCATCACGATGTGGCTTACCGTGGCGGCGCAGTTTGTTGACCAGAGACGGTGGGGCGACAGTTACAATCTGGGTCTGGCCCTGTTTGTCGGGCATGAACTGGTGCTTGGACGAGAGGCGGCAATCGCTGCTGCCGCCGGTTCCGTTCCGGGGGTTACGACCGGCGTGGTGGCATCCAAGTCGGTCGGGCCGCTATCAAAGTCCTATGATACCAGCATCAGCAAATATGACGATGCCGGGTTCTGGAACCTGTCCAGCTATGGGCAGCGCTACTGGTATTTCATGGGCCTGTTTGGAACGGGAGGGCACCAGTTTTGAAAAAGCCCGGCGTCACCCTGACCAAAGACGCGCTTCCCGGATTGCAGGCGCGGATTAAGGCATTGGCCACGAAGCGCGTTATGGTGGGTATCCCCGCCGAGAATGCGCAGCGTGACGATGGCAGTGGTGCGAGCAATGCTCTCATTGGCTATGTGCAGGAATATGGATGCCCGGAAAAGAACATCCCCCCGCGACCGTTTCTGGTGCCCGGTGTCGCATCCATACGCGATGATGCCGTCAAAGTGCTACGCAAGGTTGGCGTTGACTCCCTGGAGGGGAATGCGGCTGCCGCCAATAACGGCCTGAATGAAATCGGGCTAAGGGCCGAGGCTGCTGTAAAAAACAAGATGGATGAAGGCCCATTCACGCCATTGGCCGATGCAACGGTTGAAGCGCGTGCCCGCAGGGGCAGGCCGGGGGCAGCGGAAGAACTGGCCAACAGGAAAGACGGGCAACCTGCTGGAACCGATCTGGCGCAGCCTTTGATCGACACCGGCAATCTGCAACAGCACATCACGTATGTGATCCGCACAGTGAAGGCACCGTAATGCCGTTACTCGATGTATCCGACAACCTGCTTGACCCGGATTTTATCCAGACGCTTACCGTCACGCGCCCAACGCAGACGGTAGACAGCCAGGGCATGACCCAGATCGCGGAAACCTCGCAGTCGTTCTATGGTGCGCCCGTGCCCCTTACATCACAGGAACTGATCCGTAACCCGAACGCCGAGCTTCTGGCGGGGGGAATCCGGGTTTATACGCGCTTCGTTCTTGATTCAGGCAGTCCCGATACATCCGCTGACATCGTGACGTTCGGCGGTAAGAGATACACTGTTGTCTCTGTCGATGACTGGTCCAATTTCGGTGCCGGGTATGTGGCGGCGGACTGCGCCGTCATCTCCATACAGGACAAGGTAGACGCCGGTGACAGCGAATGATTCATCCACGGGCGGATATCTTGTCCCGAGCGGGTATGAGGATGCTGGGCAGGACATTGACCTTGACCTGGTATTCCAGCCTGCAGTTGCGGCTCTTACCGGGATCGACCCAACGCTTGTCCGACCGCGATGGCAGCGTCTCCCTCCAAAGCAGCCGGAACCGCACATAGACTGGTGCGCCCTTTCCGTTACGGACATTGCAGCGGATACGAATGCCATCACGACATTCTCCGAGGCATTATCAGGTGGCGTTGAGCGCCATGAGACCCTGACTGTCCTGTGTTCGTTTTACGGCCCCAATTCTGCTCTGAGGGCATCGGACCTGCGGGATGGCTTGATGCTGTCCCAAAACCGATCTGCGCTACTGGCAGCGGGTATTGCCTTCAAGCGTGCCGATACGATCAGGCGCATACCGGAACTGACCAACCGGCGGTTCATTAACCGCGCTGATATCTCACTTACATTCAGGCGGCATTCCCGGCGCACCTACCCCATCCTTTCTGTCCTGTCATCTTCCGGGTCAATCATGGCCGATGGCGGCGGCGGGAATATCACCACTGAACCATTCGATACGGAAAACGGACAATGAGCACGACAGGGCTATCAGTTAATAATGTCGTTGATGTCACGGTAACGCTACAGGCAACCGGGTCGTCAACAAGGAACTTCGGCGCGTTGCTGCTGCTTGGCACTACGGCTGGCGTATTCTCTGACACGGAGAACCTGCGCGCCTATACCGGGCTGGATGATGTTGGCGAAGATTTCGGAACAACTGATCCGGAATACATTGCAGCAGACCTGTTCTTCTCGCAGTCTCCCCAGCCGTCCACGCTGTATATTGGCGAAGTGCGAGACGGGGAAGATATTCCTACAGCAGTGAGTCGTCTGGAAGATTACTCCGCAGACTGGTATGGCCTGGCTCTAGCCACGACAAGTAGCATTGCAGCAAGCACGATCACCGATGTCGCGGAGATGGTCGAGGGTTTCAGCGTCTCGCGTTCGTTCTGGTTTACCAGCCAGGACGCAGCCGCATACGATGCGTCCAGCACGACTGACCTGCCCTATCTGCTCTCCAAGGCAGGATACACCCGCACCATCGTTCAGTATTCGTCCAGCAGCCCATATGCCGCTGTGTCCATGTTCGGGCGCATCGCAACCGTCGATTACAGCGCGGACAATACGACGCTCACCTTGAAGTTCAAGACTGAACCGGACATCACGGCAGAGACCCTAACACAGACGCAAGCAAACGCGCTGGATGCCAAGGACTGCAATTACTACGTCAATTACCAGAACGGCGATGCCATCATCCAGCAGGGTGTGACGGCAAGCGGCGAATGGATTGATACCCTGATCGGGCTGGACGCTTTCCAGAATGCCTTGCAGGTGGCGGGCTGGAATGCCCTGTATACCAGCACGACCAAGATACCTCAGACGGACTCCGGCATGAACATCCTGTTGGGTGTCTATGAAACGGTCTGTGCGCAGTTCGTGGATAATGGCCTGTTTGCGCCCGGAACATGGACCGGACCTGACATCGGCTCCCTTCTTGAAGGCGGCACGCTGACCAAGGGTTATTATGCCTACATGGAGCCGGTGGCGAACCAGTCATCCAGTGACCGCGCCGCGCGGCAGGCGGTTCCCTGCCAGATCGCCTGCAAGCTGGCAGGGGCCGTGCATTCGTCCTCTGTTGCCGTAACCGTCGTGAACTAAGGAGCGTTCCAATGGCTATTGTTTTCGGGACGTATTCGTTCCAGGACGTTACGGCGTCCATCGTGGGATCCGGTCTGGCCGTTTCTTTGGGATCGGACGCGGGCGCGGCAGAGGAGGGCATCTCCATTGAGATGGAGGCCGACAAGACCAATCTCGCGGTTGGCGCTGATGGCTCCTACATGCACTCCCTGCATGCGGCCAATGCGGGAACGATCACCGTTCGTCTGCTGAAGAACAGCCCGCAAAACGCCCTGCTTTCGGCAGCCTATAACGCACAGCGCCTGTCGTCCGCGCTGTGGGGCAAGAACGTGATCGTGGTCAGGCAGAATGTCAGCGGGGATACGCTGACCGCAGCAGGCGCTGCTTTCCTGCGCTGGCCCAATATTGAATACGCGAACGATGGCGGCGTAGTCACATGGGCTTTCCGTTGCGGCATCATTGATGGCGTACTTGGCACCTACTGAGGAAACTGGCGATGAACGAAATCGAAGTTGCCGACCGGAAATATCTGGTCGGCAAAATGCCCGTCATGAAGCAGCTTCATGTCGCCCGTCGCATGGCTCCACTCATGGCGGCCATGGCGAACGAGGGCGACGTTGCTGCCAAGATTGCGGAAGCCGTATCCGGGCTGAACGATGCCGATACGGATTATATCGTCGATGCCTGCCTTGGCGTCGTGCGCTATGTGGACCCGAACAGCGGTGGCACATCCTTCCCGGTCATGCCGCGCCCCGGCGTGCTGGCGTATGACTTTGTTGACCTGCCAACGGTCATGTCCCTTGTGCGGGCGGTCATCGCGGAAAACCTTGGAAATTTTATTCCTACCGCTCCGCCCGCTTCGAGCGCACCGGAAGCGGTCTAAGGTTCGAGCCGGTCATGCTGCCAGATGGGCTTGATTTTCTCATGCGGCCCATACTTGCCCAGATGTGCCGCATGGAAAGCCTGCATGACCACACCCTGTCGCTGGCTGATTTTGCTCTGATGAATGATGCCCTTGACGCGCGTGCCGAAAATGAGGTGCGCGCGCACCGCGCTGCGGAGATAAATAATGTCTGATGCCAACGTCCTGCAGGAGTTTCTCGTCTCCCTTGGTTGGGACGTTGACCAGCGCGGCGGGGACCGCTTCCGTGACCAGCTAAAAAGCATCAAGATCGGGGCGATTACGGTCACGGCTGCGCTCACCGGACTGGTAGCCGCCGTAGCCAAGACGGCCCAGACCTATGAGCAGATGCATTATGCATCGCAGCGGGCGCAGTCATCCGTCACGAACATGAATGCCTTCGGGTTCGCCGTGGGGCAGTTGGGCGGTAATGCCCAGACCGCCAAGCAGTCTTTGCAGGAACTTGGCAACCGGGTCCGCAATCTGCCCGGCATGGAAAACAGCATACAGCGGTTCGGGGTGCAGACGCGCGATGCCAACGGGCATATGCGCGATATGGCCGATATCGTCACGGATATGGGCCAGAAGTTCCGTGACGATCCCATTCAGGGCCACGCGCTGGCATGGGCGCAGGCATTTGGCCTTAGCCAGACAGACATGCAGGCGCTTGAGCGTGCGCCTGACCTGTTGCGTAAATACGAACAGGAATACCGTCGCATCTATTCCTCCATCGGCCTGAATCAGGATCAAGCCGGGGAACAGAGTGCGCAGTTCATGCAGGATATTCGCGTGACCTGGCAGATCGTGGAAGCGATTGGCCAGAAGGTCATGATCGACCTGCAAAAAGCGTTCGGTGGAAATATCCACGATCTGAACAATTACCTGATGCAGCACGGCCCCGAGATTGCCGCCGCCATCGAGCAGGGCGTGCAGGAGGTCGTGGCTTTTGTCCAGTGGCTTATCAAGGCTGGGAAGGCCATCAATTCCGGCGTTGAGAACACGGTCGGGTGGAAGGTTGTTCTTGAGGGCATAGCCACGTTCATGGCGACCCGGTGGGTTGCTGGGGTCGTAACGCCCATCCTGATGATGGTCCGGGCGCTGGGTGGGGGAAGTCTGGCTGCTGCGGCCCTGCGGACGGCGTTGATGAAGATAGGGGAGCCAGCCGCCGCTGCCGCCAAGGCGTTGGGTGGCGTCGAGGCAGCGGGGGCCGCTGCCGGAGGTGCTGAAGCAGCGGGCGGGGCGGCAACGGCAGCTGAAGGCGGAGCAGAAATGTTCGGACCTCCTACCGCCGCTGAATCCCGTGCTCAGGCTGCATGGAATGCGTCACGGATCGCGCCAGCCGCCGAGGGTGCCGAAGCAGCGGGCGGGGCGGCTTTCGGTGCGCCCATGGCTGTTGTCGGGGGCGCTGCTGCATTTGCTGGATATGAGGGATATAAGGCATGGGGCGACGTGCACGACGCAATCCGTGCCGTGCATAAGCGGCATGCTGTGAGCGATTCCACCGCAGCCCGTGAGAAGCAGGCGTTTCAATTCTTTATCGGCAAGGGATTTTCACCACAGGCAGCCGCCGGGATTGTGGGCAATCTTGAGCAGGAAAGCGGGCTTGATCCAGAAGCGCGGGGGGATGGCGGTCGCGCGGGTGGGGTTGCCCAATGGCATCAGGACCGTGCCCGTGCGATCTATCAGCAATTCGGCATTGACGTATATCATGCCAATTTGTCACAGCAGCTTGAGGCCATCTTTGATGAGATGCAAATGGGGTCGGACCCGCAGGCAAGACAGGCGGGGCGAGACCTTTATCGAACCAATGACGCCGCCATGGCCACCCACATATTCCGTGCTGGATATGAGCGCCCGCTAAACAAGTTCGGGGACGAAGACCAGAAGCGGTGGCAGCTTGCATCGGATGCGATGAGCCGGAACCCACAACTGTTCAATGCGGCTAATGGAGGAGGGGCGGCCAGCCAGAGCGTGAGCGTCAATAATCACGTTACGATCAACGGCGCGCAGTCCCCTCAGGCCGTAGGGAAGGCGGTGTCTGATTACATCAGCAACCGCACGACCAGCGCCATTACTCGAAACCTGATGAACAAAACCGCATGACCACCACCGCAACAGAAATCGCGTCCCTGCTGTTTACGAGCAACGGTCATATCGTGGCGGCAACAGGAACCACGACCACGCCCGATATCGTGGCGCGTGAAGGGCACCGGGACGCGCTGACCATAACCCAGCACCCGGTTGAGACCGGCGCATCCATCACGGACCATGCGTTCAAAATGCCCGCTGAGGTGCGGTTGGAATACGGGTTTTCCAACAGCAGCATTCAGGCGCTGGGGTCGGATTTTGACAGCTTTTCCCTGACTGATCTGGTTGACGGGAACCTTGGGGAAGGGTTTGTCAAGGAAATCTATGCCCAGCTTCTGGCGCTACAGTCCGCCCGGACCCTGTGCCAGGTCGTGACCAGCAAGCGGCTTTATAAAAACATGCTGATCGCGAGCATCGAGACGGAGACTACGGCGGAAACAGCCTATGCGATGCATGTTTCAGTCACCTGTCAGGAAGTGATTATCGCCAGCACGGTGACATCCTCAATATCATCATCCGATCAGTCCGACGCATCTTCCACGGCGGCCACCGTGAATAGCGGCCAGCAGCAGCTATCCGAGGTTAGCAACCAGACATCGGTGGCGGCACAGGATCCTAGTTCGTAGGGTTATGATACCGGGCTGCGAGATCAATCGCGCGCCAGCGATAGCCAAGGAAATCGCCTGACGTGTCTGGCAGTTCTGCTTGTATCCGGACTCGCTATACGCTACTAATTGACTATCGTCACAAAAATTGCGGGCCGTCCTTCGGGGCGGCCTTTTTGTTTGGCTGGCCATGACAACCTATTACGAAGTGCCATTGTCGGGTGAGGCCCAGACCTTCACCGCGTCCATGAATGGCGTCTCCTACACCTTCACCTTCCGGTATCTGAACTGCACGCAGGGTGGATGGGTAATGGACCTGGCGGATTCCAGTGGCAATCAGATCGTGGGCGGCATACCGCTTGTGACCGGGACTGACCTGTTGGGGCAGTATGGCTATCTGGGCTTCGGGTGCCGCATGTTCGTCAGCACGGATGGCGACTGGGATGCGGTCCCGACTTATGACAATCTGGGAACGACTTCCCACCTGTATGTGGCGATTGACTGATGGCAACGCAATTCATCCGCGCGTGCAGTCTGGTTGTCGGGGATAGCCTGGGAAACACGATTGACCTGTCTTCCCTGCGTGTGCGCTTCAGCATCACACAGGGCACAGTCAACACGCCCAAAACCGCAATGATCCGCATATGGAATGTGAGCAAGAATACGGCTGCCATCATCCATACGCAGTTTAACAAAACCGTGTCCCTGTCGGCAGGATATGAAAGCAAGTCGGGACTGATCTTTCAGGGAGATGCCCGCCAAATCGTTTTTGGCCGGGAGAGTCCCACGGACACGTATCTGGATATTCAGGCGCAGTCCAATGGCAATGCATTTGCTGATGCGACCATCAATAAGGTTATCGCGGCGGGCTGGACGCATCAGGGTATAGCCCAGCAGCAGGCGCAGGAGATGGCGGCATACAATATCTCTCTTGGGGCTTTCCCAGAGGTGGAGGGATCGGGCGCGCGTCCAAAGATCATGTATGGCATGGTGAATGACCATTGCCGGACAACGGCAAAAAGCGTTTCCGGGGTGCATTACACGAACGATGACGGGACGCTCAATTTTGTCCAGCCAGCCAAGATGGCGGCCAACAGTTCATCATCCGGCGTGATTGAGTTGACCCCCTCGACCGGCCTGATCGACATCCCGATCCAGACGCCAAACGGCATTCAGGCTACCTGCCTGCTGAACCCGAATATCAAGATGGATTCCATCGTGCATATCCGGGCCGCCAATTCCGATGGCACCAGCAGGATACAGCAGGCGTCTGTGGGTCTGTCCACCAGTGACATCAACAACGGCGACCAGACGACGGACGATTCAGCGTCCAACCTGTCAACCGTCAATGGCATCAACCCCACCGGAAAATACCGGGTCATTTATGTGGCCTATGAAGGCGATACGCGGGACAACCCTTGGTATACGACCATTGTTGGTCTGTCGATTGATCCCACACACACGAATGTTGCCGCATCTTCCACGGGTTACACATGATGACTGACAGCCTTAACATCCGTGAGCGCTATACAGACCATCTGGAGGACATGAACCTTCTGGCTGATGGCTTGCAGTCGCGCATCTGGACCATGCTTCCGGGCATCATACAGTCTGTCACGATCAACAATGGCAGTCCATATGCTGCGGTGCAGCCCGCTGCCAAGGGTCGCACCATCGCATCGGATGGCACATCGACATTCGTTGACTTGCCCCTACTGCCTCATTGTCCGATCTGGTTCCCGCGCGGCGGCGGTTGCTCCCTGACCTTCCCGGTTGCGGAGGGTGACGAATGCATGCTGCTGTTCTCGTCCCGATCCATTGATGAATGGTGGCAGAACGGGACCGCCCAGCCTGCCTACGACCTTCGCCAGCATGACCTGTCCGATGCGGTTGCCGTTGTAGGCCTGACAAGTGAGGCTAAGCCGATTTCGTCAGGCAGCATCAGCACGGACAGCGTCCAGCTTCGTGCCGATGACGGCAAAACCGTCATTGACCTGAACCCGACAACGCAGGCCGTAACCGTGACCGTGCCTGGCGGCCTGACCGTGAACGGGCCTGTCAAGTTTTCCAGCACATTTGAAGTCGATGGCGCGGTTACAGCCAAGTCTTCGATCACGGCAGATGGTGATGTGAAGGCTGGTAGCATTTCCCTCGAAAGCCATACGCATCCTGTCACAGATGCGCCCGGAACCACTGGCGAGCCGGAGTAGATCATGCGCGTAAGAAAGCAGGATAGCAGCGGCGATATGGTGTTCGGTCATGGCAGTGCGGATTATTACTACAATACCCCCGCCGGTGTCGGGCAATTAGTCCTGACACGCCTGAAGCTATGGCTGGGGGAATGGTTTCTCGACACATCCGATGGCACGCCGTGGACCACGAAGGTTCTGGGGAACAGAACAACCTCGACTTATGATGCCGTGATCCGGGCACGCATCCTTGGCACGCCGGGCGTATCATCCATCAGCAGTTATTCAAGCACGCTGAACAATCGAAAACTGACCATATCCGCCACGATCCAGACCGAATATGGCACCACCACCGTTACCACGGGCAGTTAAGCTATGGCATCAGTTTCTTCCGTATCCGATCTGGCCTGTTCGGTAAGTGCATCCGGTATCACGGCCCCTGATTATTCCTCCATCCTGACATGGCTCAAGGATGCGTTCTGGGGGATTTACGGGTCGGATGTGTCGCTGGATAATTCCACACAGGACGGCCAGTGGCTGGGCATCATTGCGCAGGCGATCAACGCATCCAACAACGCCATGATCGCGACGTTCAACTCGTTCTCCCCCTCGACAGCACAGGGAACTGGCCTGTCATCGGTGGTGAAGATCAATGGTATCGCCCGTGAGACTGCATCCTATTCAACCTGCGATGTAATCGTGTCCGGCACCGTTGGTCGCACGATTTCAGGCGGCAGTGTGAAAGACAGCACGTATGGTTATGTATGGGATTTGCCGTCCAGCGTGACGATACCGGACGGCGGCCAGATTACGGTAACGGCTACGTGCGAGACGGAAGGCGCTATCACGGTAGCAGCGGGAACGTTGACTACGATCAACACGCCAACACGGGGATGGACCAGCGTTACGAACACAACGGCCTCATCGCCCGGCGTTGCAATCGAAACCGACGCGGCACTCAGGAAGCGCCAGGCATCCAGCACGATGACGCCATCCTATTCGATCATGGATGGGCTGATTGGCTCTATCGAGGAACTGACGGGGGTGTCTGCTGCGACCGGATACGAGAATGACACGGACGCCACGGACAGCAACGGCATACCGGCAGGCTATATCGCCATAGTAGTCGAAGGAGGGGATGCTTCCGATATCGCAACCGTCATCGCAAACAAGAAGTCCATGGGCGTGGGGACCGTTGGCAATACGTCGGAACTGGTGACAGACAGTTCAGGCACCCAGCGCACAATCAATTTCTATAGGCCTGATGACGGCACGATTACGGTCGAGATCGGACTGACCGCTCTGACCGGATATACCGATGCAATCGGTACCCTTATTTCTGAGGCTGTGGCAGATTATATTTCTGGTCTGCCCATCGGTAGCACTATCTATACGACAAGACTCTACAAACCTGCCACGTTGGATAGTGATGACGGTGGGGATACATACGACATAACGTCCATTACCTTGGCGGTTAATGGCGGCGCGCTGTCCACTGCGAACATAGAACTTGGGTTTTACGAAATGCCGCTATGCACAAGTGATGATGTAACGATTGTGGCGAGTGCTGACTGATGGCTGAACTGTCCGATTTCACAGAACTGATTACCAGCGAGCATGCCGGAGCGACCAAATTCGTCGCCACAATCGAGGCATCCGTGCAGGCATTTGTCGATCAGATCAATGTGGCTGAAAGCGCCTATAGCTACTATGATCTGGATAATGCCGTAGGCACGCAGCTTGACGCCGTAGGGCTATGGGTCGGAGCGTCCCGCCTGATTAAACTGCCGGTAAATGTCTATTTCTCATTTGATGAGGATGGCGTCGGATTTGACCAAGGCATCTGGTGGGAAGTAGGGGATGCACTCAATGTCGTCACGTCCCTTGATGATGACTTATACAGGTTGTTTATACGCGCTAAAATCCTGTGCAATATGTGGGACGGAACCCTTCCAGCGGCCATAGAAATTATTGAGATAATAACCGATGGCACAGGCGTTGCCATCTCTGTCGTGGAGGGGGAGCGATCAGTTTCTTTTACCATCACCGGCAATGTTTCAACGGTCATAAAATCCATAATCCAAGAGGGATACCTCCCCCTGAATCCGGCGGGGATATCCGTTTCCTATAGTTTCGTATCGTGAGATGCCAATGGCTACCAGTTCCTTTTCTGCCTTCGCCTCTGGCGGCAGCGCTAATGTTGTAACAGATACTGAATACCAGTCCCTGATTGGATCGGAAGGCGCTCTTGTATCTGGGTTTGTCTCAGGATTGGCGTATTCTTCCTATGTCAATAAGGTTTTGCGACAGACCAGTGTCTTTTCTGCTGTTCTCGGGAAGATAATTGCCGACAATGGGCAGGACTGCACGGATAGCGATACCGTAGACGATCTGGAAACGTGGCTTCTTGCCGCTATCCGCTCAGGCTATGAACCGCTTCTTGGCTTCACCCCCGTGCAGCAGGGCGGCGGCACCAACCAGACCACCGACAAGGTCAATCTGGGGCAGGATTCAACGTATGAGGGCCTGCTGCGAGTGTCGATTGATGACGTTGATCATGGCACGCTGCTGTCCGGCACGTATCTGGCCACCATCACGGGTACGACCGGCGACCTGCCGGGCATGGGGCTGTGGTTCCAGAATGCGACTCAGCTCCCGGCGTTCACCTACCAGGACTCCACGGGCACGCCCAAAATTATCGACCTTGCGATGAACAGCGACGTCCAGACATTGCAGTCAGATCTCTCCGCGTTCCAGACTACCCAGACCACTACCAACGCCACGCTGTCTGCCGACATCAGCGACTGTGTGTCGGGCGTCTATGGGGCGGCCACGTCAGCCGGGGACACGCAGGGCAAGAGTCTATATCAGGCTGGAGGGAGTGGTCGTCCTACCTTCGTCTACAACAACGGCACCACTGATGTTTATAGTGCGATTGCTTACTACTCCGACGTGACAACCGTTCAGGCCAACCTGACATCGTTCCAGACTACCCAGACAGACCAGAACAGCACATTTGCCACAGAGATTGCAGCCAAGGTCAGCACCAACACCACGAATGACGGTACCAATTCACCCATTACCTATCTGGGCCATAATAATGCGTCCGGTGCGCCTTTCGTTATCAGTTCCCTGGCGGGTTCGTACCGGATCATCCCCTCGCGTCCGGGGGCTGGATTTAACTCCATTTCCAACATGAGCACGGACAGCTCCGGGAATGTTATTCTTGCTGACAGTTCGGGTGCGTCTTACGCATACGCCCCCACAACCACCGGAACCATAGCAGCAAGCGGCATCATTTCAGGCGGCTGGTGGGTAAAAACGGGCAACATCCTGCGCCAATCGGTTTCGGTCACAACAACTGCAGATTATCAGACGATTGATTTCCCAATCGCATTTTCGGAACAGCCAATAATTACATTCGGGTGCGCTGATGCTTCAAACGGGCTTTCCGTTATCGCAAACATCAAAGATGGCTCGCTGTCGAGCACGGGGTTTATTTTACATACATCGTGGATTGATGGCGGAACAGAAGGCGACCAGACATCCGTTACTCTAAATTTCACTGCTGAAGGGCCAGTATAGAAATGACAACACAGAACTACATCCTCTACCGCACCGCTGCCTTCATGTACCAGCCGGGCTATGCCTATACGCAGGGCGAGACGCCTTCTGTCCCGGCAGCACAGGTTTCGTCCCCGGTTGGCACGGTTATCGGAACCCAGCAGATGTCCAGCCTGACTGGCGTAACCGCACCAGACGGGTTCGCCTACGCGCTGGACGCCGCTGGGAAATACTCGGCGGGCAGTATCTATACACCGTCCACGGAATATACGCTGTCCGGTAACTCCACGGCGACGGCGGGGACGCCCCTGACACTGACCCTGACGCCGGATAATGACGGGCCGGGCGCGGATACGACGGTCACGCTATCCGACGGGAACGCAGGCGGAACGTTCTCGGCTGATACCGTGACATTCAGCGGCTGCACGAACACAGCCCAGACAGTGACCTATACGCCCAAGGCGGCAGGGACTGTCACGATCAGCGCCACGAACACCGATGGCCTGACCAATCCCGCCAGCCTGACCGTTACGGTGGCGGCTGCCACCACGTCCTGACCGGCCCCATAATACACGCCTGCCCGACCGCCCTGTGAGGCGGTTTTTTTATGAGAAGATGAATGATTGATGAACCGACGCCGGATGTTCTGGCGCGATTGGATGAACATGATGT
>NZ_NKTX01000033.1 GCF_003207815.1 Komagataeibacter oboediens
GCAGGCAAAGCCACTGGCCGAAACCGTGGTCCAGCCATAGGCCATGGCCGCAAGCTGGCCCAGACCGACATACGCATTGCGCTGGGCGTTCAACTGGTCACTGTCCAGCGGTATCTGTGCCGGATAAACGATCTGTCTGTCCATTATTCAGGGGTCTCCACGTCCTGAACCCATGCGATGGTGCCTGCGGGCATCACATCGGCAATGCGGTCCAGTGTCTGCGTTGCGGGCGGGTTCGTGTCGCCGGTTGGCAACTGTGCGAATAGCTGGAAGGGTGCGCCGCGTGACCCGTAGCGCAGGGCGGCGACGCCATACCCGTATCCGCCGCCAATGGCCGGGCTGGCCATGCTGGCAATCCCCTTGCAGTCGGCTGCGTTGCGCGGTTCGATCACGCGGCCTGCGCTGCCCACTTCATCGGCAATGGTGTTGACCACGTCGGGCCGCGTGCCCAGCGAGGGGAACAGGGCTTCCTCGATGCGGGTGCGAAAGGCATCGTCGCTTTCCCCCTGCCCGCGCACAAGCGTCGTGCCGAAGAAGTCGGCGGCGAACATGTCCAGAAACGCGCCACTCATGGTGGCAAGCCGGGTCTGGTCCGCCGTGCCTGACAGCATGGCCCATATCCATACAAACACGCTGCCGAAACCCTGCAGCAGCGCATTCAGCACCGGGGCCTGTTCCGTCTCGCCCGCGGCGGGCGCGGATGGAAACCAGCCGGTCGGCAGCAGCCTGCGGATGCGCAGGGCGAAACCGTTCTGCGTTACGTCAGCCAAAGGACACCGTCCCCGCACGATAGGCCGTGCCGGTCAGTGCCGGCAGGTCAATCGTGCCACCGGCCAGGGTCACGCCGGTCACGTTGGTGACGGACGTGCTGGCGGCATAGGCAATCTGGATCAGGCGCGAATAGCTGGCCGCATCCCCGATGGCGAGGCCGTTGAGGTAGGTGGCGATGCTGGTGCTGATCGTGGCCTGCACGGTGGAAAGGTCGCCCGTGCCGTTCACGCTGACGGTCATGGTCACGGGCGGGCGCACCACGTTGGGGCGCACGACCTGAATGGACACGGCGACCGGGCGCACGGCATCCACGGACGCATAGACTTCGTCAATCACGCTGTCGGACACGTCGCCCGATCCGTCATCGACAAACACCACCACGTTGCCGGGAAGTGTCGCGCCGGACGTATCGACATTCTCCACCACCTGATAGATCAGGTCGGCGGACACATCCGTCACCGCGTTTTCAATCGCGGATACCGTCGCCTTTGACCGGCTGTTGATATAGGACACGAACCGCGTGCGCAGGGCCGCATCCGTCTCCCCGTCGCTGCCATTGGTCAGGGCGGCGGCGTTCGTGACCGTATCGATGCCCGAAACCGCCGTGCCCAGCAGGCAGACAGCGCCCGCCGCGACATTGCCGCCCGTCCCGGTCGTTGCGCACTGTACCGGGATGGTGACGGACGCCGTGCCCGCAGGGCGGATATAGGCGCTGTCCGCCGCCGACCATGCCGTATTCGTGCTGTCCTCCACCACCGTATAGACGACACTCGATGCCGTCTTGACCGTGGTGCCCGCCGCAATGGTGGCGGACTGGCTGCCCGGCGTGAACGATGTGAACGTGACCATGCCGGTGGCCGCCGTTCCCGGCAGGCGCGACAGGCCGAAATCCGCAACGAAACTGTCAACGTCCGACCCGATGGACGTGGCCAGCCGCGTGCGCGACAGGATCTGCAGCGCGATGAACTGGAACCACAGCCCCAGCCCCGCCACGGCTTCCAGCATGGCGCGGCCTGCGGACCCCACATTCAGGTCCAGCAGCGCGGAACACGCCCCCTGCGCCGCCGCCACCATGTTGCCCAGAGTGGTCTTGAAGGATTGGAAGGTGATGGCCACCCGGATTCTCCGTTCTGGTTGGGGAATGATCCTTGTGTTGTGGTGCGGCCTGCATGGGGCGGACTGCCCGCCACCTTGTCCCGCCCATGGCCGGGAATACTGGCGACACCGCCTGCGCCTGCCGGGGATCGGCACAGGGTAATACGCACCGGGCAGTGCAATGCCCCGATGTCACTTCCTGCGGCCATTCCGTCACCCGGCTCCTGCGTGCATCGTGGCCGGAATCATGTCGGGATCACCCGTGCGCTGCCATCTGGCGCGGCGCATGAGCGTGTCAGGCTGATGGGTATGAAGCGCCGGATGAATGTCCTGCCTGCCGCCCGGGTCGGCTACAGCGCTGGGGCTGCTGGCTGCAGCATGAAGGGGGATGGCGGGCTTCCCCGTGCCGGGTCGCGCCGTCATGCCTGTGGGCATGAAGGGATAGGTAAAGGCGCGACCGGACCCGCATGGCCGGGACATGCAGGGGGATCCGGCGGGCAATGACCACGGCACGATGTCCGGCATGGATCACCTGCCCCGCCCACCGGGCCGATCACGTTTGGTCGGCTACGTGCCCAGCGTAAGTTCCTGCACCGTGCCGGTCATGGCGTCGGTGTAGGATATGGCCAGCAGGTACGCCCCGACCCGGGGATTTGTGATGGTCACGGTAACGGGCTGCGACGGGTCAATGCCTGCCTCGCCCTGTGCCTGTTCCAATACAAGGGCGCGGATGCCGGCTTCATCCAAGACCGTGCCCACGCGCGCGGGCAGTCCGGCGCCATAATCCGGCTGCCAGATATAGGCTGCCGCATTGGTGCACAGCCTGCGCAGCAGCGCCTGACGGGTCTGTTCCGCACCCGTGACCACGGCAATTCCACCCGTAGCCGACAGGTCCAGGTCACCGCCCATGGTATGTGACAGCGCGCTCATGACATGACCGGCGGGTGCATGTACCCCCATGCCGCGCCATGCCGTGGTCCGTGCCGGTGCATGGCGGCGGCTGGGTTCCGCGCGGTCACGCGCCGGGGGTGGCCGGCGCGCGTGGTGACTGTTGTGTTCATTGCGGTGCTCCTGTCGTGCCGGGTGCGCTGGTGACCGGGTGGGTGTGTGCATGGCCGGAAATGCCTGCAGCCCTGACGTCCATCTGCCCGGTTACGGTGCCCTGCGCCGTGATGTCCCTGTCGGTCGTGATCGGGCCGCCGGTAACGGACAGGCCGTTGCCATCCAGCGTCATCGTGACCGCTCCCGCAATCCATGCCTTGCCGCTGCCGGTCAGCGTTTCGGTCGTGCCGCCTGCCCCGGTGTTGCGGCGCCATCTGCCGGGGGGGCGCCGCAACCTGCCATGACCAGCATCTCGCCCGGCTGGGCCGGCTTGCCCGTGGCGGGGGATACGGGCGGCATGACCACGGCGTCATAGACCGGCACGGCCGCCACGCCATGTTCGGCGTCGCCTTCGACATGCACCACCAGCACGTGCGTGCCGATGTCGGGCACGCAGGCAATGCGCAGGCTGCCCACCTGCATGGCGGCGTAAGGTAGCCAGCCGGTTTCCACGCCCGATGGCTGGGCCACCACCCTGACCGCGTGGTTCACCGGGTCCACCGCGCTGACCAGCCCGAACCCCGGCTGCGCCAGCGTGCCGGTCATGCCGGCGGCGATCATGCGCGTGTCAGTCATCCGTTCCCCCGTCCTGTGTGATGGTGCGTGCGCGCAGGGTGACCTGCTGGGAAAAGCCGCCCTGCCATGAAAAGCTGCTGGTCACGGCATCCACATCCAGCGTGCCGTCCCATGTCGTGCCCGTGCCGGTCAGGCGCATGAAATCACGCGGCGCCAGCGTGATCCGTCCGGGTATGGTGCCGGTTATGGTGCGGGCATGCGCCGTGATCTGGCTGTATTTCTGCCGTGCCAGGCGCCGCAGGTCATCCAGCCGCGCACCGGGCATGGCAAAGCTGTGCAGCGTGCCCGCGCTGTCGCCCGGCGTGGTCGCGCCGCCAGTTGCGGACCAGTAGTACTCGACCCGCGTGCGCTGGCGGCTGTCCCAGCTCATGACATGCACGATCACGCCGCATCCCACCTGATAATCCCGGGTGAAATGCAGGCCGTACGCGCCCATGGCCACAGGGCTGTCCGGGCCGGTGTCGGTGTAGTCCAGCACGTGGGTATTGGCGGTGGTGGCGGTGGGGCATGGCGCGCAGACAATGGTGGTACCATCGGCATACAGGTCGCACCCCGCCATGGTGGCCATGTAACGGGCCAGGTCAAAGGCGGTCTGGAACCGGCTGTGGGTGGTGGCGGACATGCGTTTGTGCTCCACCTGCCAGAACTGCCCCACCATGGCGTCGGTCATGGTGACATCGGGCACAAGCCCGGCAGCGCTGACCATGGCCCGGACCACATCGGCCCCGGTCATGTTCAGCCACCCCGCCCGCACCCGCATGTCCAGCAGTTTCGCAAGGTAGTCGCGACACTGCACCCGTACCGATGTCGCGGCGGGCAGCAGGCCCACATGGTCCACGATACCGCGAAATACCGTCACCCACTGCGCCCCGTCGCGCGCGGCGTCGCGCATCTGCACCGTAATGTCGATATCGGGCAGCGCGCCGCCCTGCGCGTCTGGCTGCAGGTCGAACCACAGGCCGCCTGACGGGATGCGCGTCCGGTCCACCGCCAGCGTCATGTCCAGCGTATCGGCGCGGCTGTAGCGCGTGCGGGCCAGCGTCAATTCCTCCAGCCCGGTTTCCGCGCGCTCCGCCCCGTTCACCAGCACGCGCGCGCGCGGCATGCGCCAGACGGGTGGTGCCGTGCCCTTCAGGCCGCCGTTCATGACGTAACCCCCGGCACGCCACTGTCCTGTGATGCGTCAACCCCGGGCAGCAGCAGGCTGACGGGTGTCGTGAACCCGGACAGGTCGGGGTCGTCCATGCCGTTCGGCCGTGCGATGCGCCACCACTGCGTTGCGTCCCCCAGCCGGGCCGCCGCCACGTGATACAGGGAAATGTCGCTGGCCGTGACCTTGATCGTGCTTGCCATTGTCTGGTTCCTACTGCGCCGTGACCAGCGGGCCGTCCTGCGTGCCGCCGGTGGCCGAAAGCGTGTTGGCATAGGCGCGGTTGACCAGCGCGCCGGATGTCAGCGCGCTGCCGTGCAGTTCCGCATTCTGGGTCAGGGTGGACAGGCTGCCGGCACTGGTGAGGCTTATGGCGTCCAGGTTCGCGCCGGTCAGGCCCATGGCGGTGGTCAGCCCCGCGCCCGATGCCTCCAGCCCCGATATGACGCTGGCGGCGCTGCCCGGGGCGGCGGCAAGATTGACCCCCGCCCCCGACAGGCCGCCAACCATGCCAAGCTGGTCCTGCACCCCCGCAAACACCCCGCCCGCGCCGGTCATGTCGGCAATGGGCGTGACCTGTCCCATGACGGTCGAAAGCTGGCCGGTGATGTTGCCCGCAATGGTCGCGACATCATCCAGCGCGCCGGTCAGGCCCGACAGGGCGGCCCCCGCATCATCACCCACCAGCGCCGACAGCCCTGACGTAACGCCGGATGCCGCGGCCACCTGCGGCGGCTGTTCCAGCACCAGCCGGTAGGGAATGATGATGCCCTTCTGTGTGTAGTCGTATGAATACTGCACGATGCGCACCAGCAGCGACAGCCCCGCCCCGGTAAAGGCCACGGGCTGGCCCGCAATGCGCATCTGCTTGAGCATCCATGCCCGTTCGATGGCTGTGGGCCCCACAAACGTGCCCGACAGTTCCAGCCGGTCGGGGTCGTTGCCCACCGCGTCGATAACCCGGTTGCCACCGGGCAGCCGGTGGACGGCAACCTGCTGGGTGCCGCCATCGCGGATCAGGTGCGGCACCTCCATGCCGGTCAGGGTCAGCCCGCCAATGGTCACGGGGGCCGACGCCCACAGCCGCCCGATCGAGCCGATCGCGGTCTGTGCGTTCATAAGGGTCAGGGACATCAGTGGCCTCCCCCGGCGCGCATGCCACCGCCCGCGGGCGGTGCGTGGGCGGAATGAAGAATATGAAACGGAAAATGGGGGAACGGGCCGTGGCGCGCGGTATCGCGCAGCCATGCCATCATTGCCCCTGTCTAACGCCAGATCATGCAGGCTGGAAGCATGCGGCGCGCATGGACCCGTAGCCGCCCGTCAGGCTGCGGCGGGAAATATCCCGAAAATACCCGGCACCCGCAGGGACGTTTCTGGCGGGGCCTGTTTCAGAACACTCCGGAAGGCGCCGCTTTTTTATGACAGGGATGCCGACCGGAAACGTTTTATCAGTGGCCTGCTCCAGACAACGTCCAGCCCCCCGGCGATCAGATTCCCACCGCCCGGCCCGGCATCTGCGGATACCGGATGACATCGGGCGCGGTGCCGGTGGCGCGCAGTTCGTGGCGGGCGGCTGCGGTGTCGATCCGGGCCATGGCCTGTCCCACCGCCTGGTGGTCCAGCGTGACGGGAATGGTGACCTGCACGACCGGCGGCCTGTCGCCACGCGGGACGGGCGGGATGCTGCCCGCCCGTTCCACCGGGGCGGGGTTGATGAAGGGCGGCCTGCCCCGCATGACCGCCCCCGGCGGCGGGACGCGCAACGGGGCAACGCCCCGCACCCGCGCGACATGCGGGATCAGGCCCGGCCTGCGGGGTCTGGCTGGCCCACCCGCAACGGGTACGGTCCCGCCCCGTACGGCGCGGGCGACGGGAAGGCCGGGCATCGCCGCCCGGGGGATGGTGACGGTATGCCGGCCCGCAGGCTGCCGGTCGGGCAGCGCGCGCGCAAACCGGCCCGCCGCCCCATCGGGGCGCAGGAACCGGGCCGGGCGGCTCCCTGCCTGCCCTGTCCCCGGCACGGTGCCGGGAACAGGTTCCCGCGCCGTACGGGTCAGCACCGGCGAAGGTTTGCGCGGGGTACTGCCGTTTCGCGCGATAATGGCCGACATCCGCGCGGTCATGGCCGGTGCCTGTGGGACAATACGGGGGACGACACGCGGCCTGCCGCGGGACAGGGCTGGCGACGTGCACCCGGGCGCGCGACGGGTGTGGCGGACCCGTGCCGGGTCTGTCCTGTCACCCGCCGGGCGCGTGAATGGGGGAATGATGGCGGTGACCTGACCCGTTCCCCGTCGCGCCGGGCCTGCACCGGGCGGAGCGGGATGGGGGACCGGTGCGGCAGGCTGCCCCTGCGGCACGCGCACTGACCCGGATACCGCGCGCCGCGACAGCGCCACGGCGGGCCGCATGCCCGCCCCGTCGGGGCGTTGCAGGCGCGGATATGCCCTCTTTCGTGCCCGACGGCGCATGGTTGCCGGTGGTGGAGGGCGGCAGTCCCGCCCATCCCGTATGGCAGCAGGCGTACCTGCCCCGCCGCGTCCGCCACGGGGGCGTACTGCCGCCGCCTGCACGGCAGGGAACGCACGCTTGCCCGATGATGACGGCAGGGGCATGTCGGCTGCCCCCTGCCGCGGCGTATCCCGACCGGGGCGGCGACGGAAAAACGCCACGCTGCCCCACATGGCGCGGGCGCGGCCCACACGCCCGGCCACCGCCGCCATCCGTGCCAGCCTGCCCTGCTGCTGGCCCGTCCGCGGCAGGCGGCCCCGCCCCGGCAGCCGGGCCAGCAACCGCGCCGCGGCGCGGCAGGCATCAGCCATCGGGGTAATCCCATTGTTGCGTGGTCCAGTCATATCGCCCGCCCGCCAGTTCGCCAAAGGCGACAAGAAAGGCCATGCGCCGCACGCGCGGCATGGCCATGGCCACATCCCACGGCACCCCGTTCCCGACCAGGGCCGCGACCTCGATCAGGGCGGGGTGCCGGCTCAGTTTTTTGCGGCGGTGCTTTCCGCTGCCGCAATATCCGCCCCATCCGCGCCAAACAGCACGTCCGACAGGGCGGTGATGCCGGTATTGCCAATCTGGTTGGCCAGCTGTTCCAGCTGCACGCGGCTTTTGGGGCGCATGGCGGGCACGCCGTCAATCGCCTCCACGCTGCAGACCATCAGCGCATATTCCACCCATGCGGGTGACGGGCTGTCAGGCCCGAATTCCAGCAGCGCCAGCACATCCCCCGGCCCGCGCTCGCGGTAGGTGATGGTCCGGCCATCGCTGGTTTTTATGGTGTGTTCGCTCATGCCATGGCTCTCCGGCTGTCAGGAACGCTGCGCGGCGGTCCTGTAGATGTCGGACGGCTTCAGGAAGTGCCTTTGTGGAAAAAGGCGGCCCCTGAAGCCGGTTTCCTCAACGGGCTGTTTCTTGAAATCCGTCAGGAAATGCGGTTACGCGCCCGCGCGGTGAAGGTAATGGTCTGGTTGACCAGCGTTTCGGACTGGTAATGCCCCGCATCGGACAGCTGCAGCGACGCGCCCACGAATTCATACGTGCTGAGCGACCCGTCGCATTCCGTCACGTACTGGTAAATGCTGCCCAGCACCACCGTACCCGCCGACCAGAAGCCACTTTCGATGGCGGCGAACAGGTCATCCGCCCCCGCGCCATCGCGCTGGAAGGTGAACTGCCCGCCCCAGCCGCCCGGCACGTCATAGAACATGGGCATGTCGTTCAGCGGGTTGGACGTCAGCTGGTGCGTACGCTGCTGCGCGGTAAAGCCGGTTACGGTAGGCAGGTCCACGCGGCTGCCGTCATAGACCAGCACCACACGGCAGTCGCGACCGATATTGAAGGGTTTGGCGGACATGTGTCGCTCCATGAAAAAAGGGCCACCGCGCGTGTGGCCCATTATTGTCGTGTATGGGTGTCATGCGTTCTTTCATCTGGCGGGACGGGTCACGCCGGCGTGAGCATGGTTTCTCACCCCGCATGGAGCACCCTGATGGGCACCACACCCGAAAAACCACCGACGAAAGACCTCGCCGCCATTGCCGCGCGTGGGCTGAGCCACCCGGAAAAGCTGACGCATGAGGAGATAAGGGAACTCTGCGGTCGCGTGCTGTCGGAAGAAAACCGTCGCGCGACGTAACGCCCTCAGGCGGCGGGTGTGCCGGTGCTGACCGTTACACTCGCCCCGCCCTGCAGGTTGACGACAAAGAAGCGGTTGATGCCCTGGTAACGCACCTGCACGTCCGCACGCACGTAGCCCAGCGCCGTGGCGGATTGCGGGTTGTTGGTCGTGTCGCACACCACCGCGTAATCCGTGGTGGCCCCCAGTACACCGCTGCCCACCATGTTGGACAGCGTGCCCAGCAGCACGGCGCGGATGTCGCCAAACAGCGTGGGGCTGATCACCGCGCCCACGAACGTGCCCATGCCCGCATTGACGGTTTCGGCAATGTAGTTGGTCAGGCGGGTGTAGCTGTCATCATCCGTATCCGCATCGGAACTGGTGTTGATCCCGCCACGCACCGCCCAGTAGCTGCCGCCAGGGGCGGGATTGCAGATCACGTCGATCCCGGCACCGAACAGGGCCGAAAGCTCGGCCGTGGAATAGGTCGCGGCCTGCCCGCTGGACACCAGCCCCGCCTTCTGGCTGCCGATCACGCCTGACAGTTCCTTATTCAGGCCCGACTGCTCGGGCGACAGGCCGCCAAGGATACCGGCGGCAAAGGCCTGCGGGGGCACCAGCATGCTGCCATTGGTGTCGTCATCCCACCACAGCCAGTCACCGAACATCAGCTTGACGGCGTAGCTGTCCACGCCTGCCGCCGCCTTCTGCGCCGCCGCGTTGGCAATGGTGTCGCCCGCCGGGCCACAGGCGATCATGTACATCCCCTCACCCAGGCCAAAGGCTGCCTGCGTGGTCCATGACGTGCTGTCGCTGACACCATGCAGCAGCCCCAGCGCGCAGCCCTGCCCGCGCAGGGCGTACATGCCGGTCCGCGCCACGCCGTCCGTGCCGGTGAAGGCCGCCGTGCCCGGTGTCGCGCCATCGGTCCCGCCCGCCAGCGTGATCGTGCCCGCCGCCAGCGCCGGGACCGTGCTGGGCAGGGCCGCGCGCACCAGCGCCGTGCCGTCCGCCGCCATTGCCGCCGCCAGCGTGGACCACGTGGCACCGCGATAGGTCCGGCTGCCCAGAACCGCGTGGGTAACGGTCAGGGTATAGCTGGTGGTGATGATCGTGTCCTGCGTCACGGTGGCGACAATGGCGTTGCCCGCGCTGCCGGTATGGATGGCGGTCAGGCTGATGCCATCCAGCGTGCCGGTGGCGGCGGCATCCGTGCCATCGGTCACGCGCACGCAGCGGAAATCCGCCGCCCCCTGCAGCAGCGCGATGTTGACGGCCGTGCCGATATCGGTCGCCAGCGCCTGCTTGGGGCCAAAGGCGGACAGGCAGTCACCCATTGCCCCCACGATGACCGGCGTGCCCACCGGCCCCCATGCGGCGGTGCCGACCACGCCGATCCGTCCCGACGGCACGCCGTTCAGCGCCAGCGTCTGCGGGCGCTGGACCTGCACATACAGGTCGGGCACGGTCAGGCTGTTGGTGTTGAGCTGCCCGGACTGGTAAATGGTCATGTCTGTGTATTTCCCTGTTGCGCGGCATGGCCACGTGAAAAGACGGGGGATATGCGGCGGCGGGCCGGACGCGGGTGCGCCCCCGCCCCGCCGCCACGCGAAACGCCCGCCCGGCCGGTCCCGGCCCACATGGCCGGACCCCGGCAGGCGGGGCGTTGCGGAAGACCGGCACGGATGGCTTTATCCGTGCCGCGGCCGTCATGGCGCGGGCGTACCCAGCAGCACGTCGCCCCGCACCACGTCGGGCCCGATCCCCGTGCCACCGGCCAGCATGGCCGGGACCACGCGGGTCAGGTCGGTGTCGTAGGTGACAAGGAAGCGCGCGGGACGGGAAAACACGCCGCGGTTCATGGCGGTGTCGTCATTGGTGGTGGCGCGGGCCTCGATCCGGAAGGTGGACCCGTTTTCATCCGTCAGCCAGTCGGTCAGCGCCAGCGCATCCGCAATGGCGCAGCCCAGCGCGTCACGCGCGGCAGGCGTTGCCGCCCATGCGGTGATGATGAACACCTGCTGCTGCCTGCGCGCGACACAGCGGGCGGCCAGCGTGCCGGCGTTGATGGCCTGCACCGTGGTCATGGCGGGCAGCGTGATGTCCGCCCCGCTGGCGACGGCACCGGGCAGGGCCGCGGCAATGACGGCGGCGATGGTGGCCGCCGTATCCCCCGCGGTCGCGACATGCAGGCTGCATGCATCGCCCGCAACACCGGGCAGGCCGGTCACGCGCAGCCCCACCGTGCCACCGGGCGTGGCCCCCGCATCCACCGTTACGGTGGCGGTGTCGCCGCTGATCGCCATATGCGCGGTGGCAGGCTGCGTGGTGTCCATGCGCCACGGGCGGCCCAGCGGTTCGTCCACCCGCACCCAGCTTTCGGCGCTGTCGGCAATGGTGATGAAGTCGCACCCCTGCTGCAATGTCCGCGGGGCATCGCCCAGATCGGCCTGTGTCAGGTTGCCACGGCGGATGACCAGCGACCGTCCGGTCGCGGCCGCCTGCGCCGTGCCATCGGGGCACAGGGCCGAAGCCAGGGCTGCCGCGATGGTGGTGGAGATGGTGGAAATGTCGGCCATGTCATATCGGCTCCTGCACCCCTGTGGTGTGGGGCAAGCTGGTGCGCATGGGGCGGCATGTGCCGCGCCATGTTACGCATTGGTCTGGTGGTGACGGACTGGTGGCCCGGTCCCGAAGGCCGTGTGGAACAACCCGTGACGCTTTATTCACGACGGTTCGGGACACGCCGTTTTCTGAAAAAAGGCGCCCGCCGGAAACGGTCATTTATCAATCGGTTATGTGTCAGATGTCGGCTCCCGTTACCTGTCCGCCACCGCGCATATGCCGTGCAGTGGCGGTGATGCTGGCATCCCCGGCGGTCGCGACATGCAGGCCATGCGCATTGCCCGTGACACCGGGCTGGCCGGTCAGGCGCGGGCTACCGTCGCTGCCCCACCATGCGGCCGCCGGATGCCATGCGCGCTGGGCGGCTGCGCGGTGTCCATGCGCTCCGGACAGGGTTTGCTGCTGTCGCATGCTGGCTGGCTTATGGTCGGGGCGGCATGTCACGCCAGCGTCCGCCTGCCGGCGCCGTGGCAGGGGGTGACCCATGCCCCGTAACCATATTGGCGGGCAGGTCAGCATACAGATGCCTGCCCGCCCCGTTCGGGGGGAGTATGGTCGGGATCGACCGCGGTCAGACCTGCTGCTGGCCCAGCAGGCAGCGTGTGCCCCATGGTCCCGCCCGTGCGCCGCCAATGGTGTAGCGCGGGCCGTTCGCATCGCGCGCCCACATGGCGGGCTGCACGCTAATGCCGGGAATGAGGGGCAGGAACATCTCGAACCCGCCCGGGTGGATCGTGCCGGGCTGCGCGGGACCGGGCACGCCCGCCCCGCCGCCCCTCGCACGGATCATGGCGGGCCAGCCGCTGGCGCAGGCCACCTGCGTGGTGGCGTCCCCCGATGTGCCATAGCCACCGGGGTCCGCCACATCCGTGGCCTGCGCCACGGTCGTGGTGATGTCCACCACCGCATTGCACAGCACGCACAGGGGCGGGCGGAAGGGTTCGGCGCGGGCGATGAAATACGTCTCCCCCGCGCAGGTCAGGATGTCGCCCGCCTGTACGTCCGTCGTATCCATCAGCGCATAGACGAAGGGCACGTCCCACAGGGCAGGTCCGGCAAAGCCGAAGGTCCGGTCGTTGCTGAACGCCGCCATGACCCGTGCATGGGCCGTGGCGCACGGGCCGGTGGCGGTGGCGGGGCGGTACTGTGTTGCGGGCGCCCCCACGCGGGCCGCCGCCCGGGCGAAACCGCGCGCGGCAAGGTAGCACAGGGCTGGCTGGTCCATCAGATCACGATCTCCCCCATGCCACGCAGGCCCGGCCCCGGCGGAATGCCAAGGAAATTGCACAACTGTATCCGCCAGCGCGTGTACAGCGTGAAACGGTCCGTGACCTCGGTGCGGTTGCGTGTCCACACCGCCGCGCGGTCGGTGTCCAGGTTGGCGGTGGCGGCCATGATCGCGCCCTCCAGCATCTGGCACTGCATGATGAACGCCCGGGCCTGCGCGCATTCGGCGGGGGCAAGATTGCGCAGCCGCCATTCGTTGAAGCCATACACCCGGAAAAACCGCCACGACTGCATGCCGCTGTCCTGACCGCCCATGGCGGGATAACCCATGTAACGCCGCGCCTGCGCCAGTTCGTCATCCACCAGCGGCGTATCCGCGACCGTGGCGGCGGTGGGTGGCGCAGTGGGGACCGCACCCGCCGGGGTAACGGCGGTGGATGGGCCCGGTCCCGCCGTGTCACTGGTATTCGTGGCGGACCCGCTGGCCGCCGTTGTCGTATCTGTATCGGTCATGCCTGCTGCTGCCGCCTCCTGTGCATGATGCGCCCCGCATGCCGGACTGCCACGGGGCCGTGGTGTAGCGGGCCTGTATGGATGCCTGCCGGTCCCGCCACCTACGCGCTGTCCCGGACGGGTGAAGGGCTCACGATCGCAACGGGGCTGGCCCGGTATGGCGGGACGTGGCCGTGCGGATGTGCCGGTGTTGTCCAGGCGCACTGCATGTATCACCGGGGACATTGCCCCACTGTGCCGGATTGCCCTGCCGCAGCCGTACCTGATGGCAACGGCTATCCGCATGCCTGCGCCACCGTTCAGGCTGGCATGCGGGGCATCGTTCCGTCCCCTGCGCCGTGACATCGTCGTTACCGCGGTGGCGTGGGGCCGCTGTTCCGGTCGTGTCCTGTCGGGTGCGTACCTGTCGGTAATAACCGCCAGCATGTCTGTGTTACCGTCCGGGCCAGCATGTGGGAGCGTCGTTCCGCCCCCTGCACCGTGGTATCATCGTTCCCGAGGCGACGCCGCCCGCTGTATTCATGCGGGCGGCCCGTCCGGTCCAGTGGCTGGCGTCGCCCCTGCCATGCCGTGGGATGCGCGCCAGCATGCCAGATGCGGGGAACGGGGCGGACCGTGCCTGTCCTGCCCCTGCCCCGCATCGTACGGGCGGCGGGTGTGCCGCCGCCCGGCGGGGTCGTCTTATGCCCCTGCGCCAAGGCTTTCGATCACCACCCCGCGCTTGAGGTAGCTGTTGGTGGCGGTGGGAATGACCGAGGTATCGGCAGTCAGGTCGGTGGGCAGGGCGAAACCGCCGATCCACGACCACGACTGCGCGATGATCTGCGCCAGACGGTCCAGCGCGGGGCGGGTGATCATGCACACGCCGTCCACATCCGTCAGTTCGCCGCCATCCAGCAGCGGCGCGTAATGGGTGCCGATATTGGCGTAATCGCCTTCAATCAGCGCGCCCTGCCCGCAGATGATGGCGCGATGGATGTTGCCCGCGCCAAGCGATGCCTGCTGCGGGGCCTCGGTCGTGGGAATGAAGCGCACGCCCAGCAGGTCGAAGATCTGGCCGGTCTGGTACGTGTCGGACCCGTACTGCCCGCGATACAGCAGCTTGAAATCCTCATCGCGGAACAGGCCCAGAAGCTGCGCATTGTCCAGATAGCAGTGGTACACCCCACCATCGGGCGTGGGCACGTTGTTGTCACGCAGCGTGGCCAGCGCGCCAAGGATCGACTGCACCGTCAGCAGGTCGCCCGCAGCCAGCGCCGCCGTGGTGGCGCGCGCGTTGGGCCGCAGCACCAGCGGCGCGGTCGCGGCCATGACCGCGTTGCCCGCCGTGCCGTCCGCCACCTTGACGGATGCCGAGAACGTCAGCGTGCCCGAAACCCCGTCCGGCGCGGTGGAGGTGCTGGTGGCATCCGCTGTCGTGCCCACAAGGGTGTACGACCCGGACCCGATGGTGACGGTCATGCCGGCCGATGCGCCAACGGATACCACCTGTCCTTCGTCAGACAGGATGTTCTGGAACCCGCGGATGTCGTCCACCGCAACCGTGCTGCCCGCAGCCCCCAGCGTGGTGGTGACGCGCGTATTGCCGCCAAGGTAGCCCCCCACCCCGTTCTGCGCCCCGCCAAACAGCGCATTGCGCGCAAGGCGGTCCAGCGTCTGCCGCGCGTTGATGCCAAGGCGCGAGGCATTGGCCAGGAACTGGTTGGCGATGCCCACACCTTCCGTCACCTGGTTGAGGTCCATGGTGTTGCCGTACTGGTTTATGGTCAGGGTGTACTGTTCGACCGACCATTCGGCGGGCGTCATGCCGTTGTCGAAACTGGTGTTGGCGGCGGGGTTGAGCGGCGTGGTCGCGGGCGGCAGCAGGCCCGCACGGGTGTCGGTAATGGTCTGGCCGATGCGGGCGGGGAATTCCATCTGGTCCGCGATCGAGCGGAAGCCCAGCCGCGACTGCAGCGCGTCCTGGAACGCGCGCGACAGGAACCCCTGCTGGATGACCGGCTGCAGGGAGGCGGGGAAATTGGCGATGGCCATGAATTTCATTTCCTTGAAAAAACGAAAAAAGCCGCCATGCAGGACTGCGGTGGCGGCGGCAGGGGCGGCCATGGCGGGGTGCGCCATACAGGGGCCGGGTTGCACGGTTCAGGGGTGCGGCGCGCATGGCCGGTCATGGCCCCTTGCCGGTTCCGCGCGCCATGGCGGGACGCGGAACGGACAGGGGGCGTGTTCCCGCGCTCTCCATTCAGGATGCGGGCGGGGTCCCGAAATCACAGGTGGGTATTTTCAATGGCGGGCGTCTGTCATGCCGGTCTGTCCTGACCAGATTCGCCAGCCTGTCGCCAATGGCATTGCAATGGCAGGCCGCTGCCCGGCCAACAGGCGGCACGCCGTCCCGTTCCGCGCCCACGAGGTGGCCGGTTTCCGCATCATGGACAAAGGTGGCACCATGCCAGCCCCGACCGGCGCGGGCCGGGCGTGTGGGATGTCAGATCAGGGTGGAAATCGGTTTTCCTCGCCCTGCGGGCATCGTGGTAGAAAACGCGCCATGCGGTGATAAAAGCCGGGTAATCAGGTCATGATGCCAGTGATGTTCTGAACTTTCAGATACATGACTGATAATGATTGTTCACCGTGTGGTATGGAGAATTTCAAAACTGATAATGATTCCTAACTATGCCCGGTAAAAAGTTCCTTTTCCATATAGCATTTAATTAAAAAAAGGTGATAACGTGGAAATGCAAGCAGTAATGGCTACGGTGGAGAAATTTTAGCATGGCCGATACCCCGACAAACGAAACGTACACCACAAACCTTCAGCCGGAAATGACAGGCGACGGCAACGTGTACTATTATGAGCAGTCTACTCAGGTCCTGCCCGTCACCGCGATCAACAGCCCGACGACAACCGACAGCAATGGGGACACGATCATTGCCCCTGATACGCAGGGTGATGTCAGTGTTGAAATCGAGGGCGTTGATGAGGCCAATGCCAGTGGCTACAACAGCTCCGGTTTTGGCACGTCGGATGCGTCCGTGTTCCCCTCCGGGCAGCAGACCGATACGCTGACAAGTAATGGCAATGGCCAGTTCACCGACACCGTGACGCAACAGGCAGAGGGGCAGGTTACCGATCAGTTCCAGCAGACGGTCGAGAGCACCGGATATTCGGATGCCAACGGGTCGCTGTATTTCATCCCGACGCAGACGGTCAGTGACGATGGTGATTCCGAAACCGTGGGCGGCGAGTACGAATACTTCTCCAATGCACCCGTAGATGCGACGGTTGCCAATGGGGCAGGTCTGTCGTCAGTGGACGAGAACAACGGGCCGACGCTTACGCTGACAAATGGCACGGCTGCCGCCTGCTTCTGCTCCGGCACGCTGATCCGCACCCCGCGCGGCGATGTGGCGGTGGAAACCCTGCAGGCCGGCGATGAAGTCGTGACCGCATCCGGCGCCGTGCGCCCGATCGTGTGGATCGGCAGCCAGAAGATCATCAGCTTCAGCAACATGGACGCGGCACAGGCCCATGCGCTGACCCCCGTGCTGATCAGCCGTGACGCGTTCGCGCAGAACATGCCCGACCGTGACCTGCTGGTGTCCCCCGGCCACGCCATTGCGGTGCCCGTGATGGACAGCGTGTTCATCCAGGCGGTGAAGCTGGTCAATGGCGCGACCATCCGCCGCGCGCCGTGCGAAAGCACCGAATACTGGCATGTCGAACTGGAAAGCCACGACGTGCTGCTGTCGAACGGCCTGCCGTCCGAAAGCTATCTGGATGTCGGCAACCGCAACCTGTTCGCCACCCTGTCGGCCGGCACGCAGGTCGAGCCCGCGACGCTGGATGATTACGCCCTGCCGCTGGTGCTGAACGGCCCCGAAATCGCCGCCGTGCGCGAACGCCTTGCCGCCCGCGCGCGCACGCTGGGCTGGAACAGCACGACCGACAAGGACGAACACCTGATGGTGGACGGGCAGCGGGTGGAACCGGCCATGGATGGTGACCGGGCCTGCTTCATCTTCCCCGCCGGTGCGCGCGAGGTCGCTCTGGTCTCGAACGCATTCCGCCCGGCGGAATGTGGCGCGGGCGAGGATGCCCGTGAACTGGGGATCTACATCCGCGACATGCATGTCAGCGACGGGCTGTTCCATGACGCCGCGATCGACATGGACGCCCCCGCCATCGCGGCACAGTGCCATGGTGCCGAGCAGCAGAACGATGGCCACTGGCGCTGGACGAAGGGCAGCCTGAACCTGGACCCGTCCCTGTGGGCCGGGTGCAGGGGCCATGTCGTCCTGCGCCTGCACCGTTCCGCCCATGGTGGCCAGTACTGGACGGCCCCCGCAGCCGATGCCGCCAACATCGTGTCCTTTCGGGCATCTGCCTGATCATGCTGCCATGGCGGGGCCGGTCACCGGTTCCGCCACTGGCCAGTCAGGCCACACGAACAGGTCATGCTGAAACCCGCGCGGACCATGATCAGTCAGGATCCGCGCGGCTCATGCAGTCCGGTCCGGGCGGGGCATGGCATCCCGGCCATGTGTCCTATGTCGCGACCGGCCAGCGTAGGCCGGCCGCGCTGGCTGCCGCCCTGACATCCCGCGCGCCTGCCGTGCGGGCATCGAACGGGGCGGGATCGCCCGCACGTGGCGCCGGGCCGGATGCGGTGGTGCCGGTGGCCGCGCCGGACGCGGGCCCGGGCGTGGTGAACAGGTAGGCACGGCTTTCACGTGCGGCTTCCATAATCGTGTCCAGCCCCTGCGGCGCACCATCTTCGGACAGTGTGACGGCGGACAGGTCCACCAGACGCACCACATCGGCAGGCTCCACCGCGCCCATGCGGGCGGCCATGGCGCGCGCTTCGGCACGGATCACGGCACGGCTGGCGCGGGTGCGGGCCGTTGTGGCCTGTTCCGTGGCGCGGGCAAGGTCGGCCTCCAGCGTGGCGCGGGCCTGCACGGCATCGTCACGTTCGGCGCGCAGGGCGGCCAGTTCGCGGCGCATCGTGTCCATGTCGGGGGTTTCGGGAACGCTTGATCGGGTCATGTCGTGCTTCCTTCAGAACAGGGAAAAAATCAGCTCGGGCTTTCGGCCCCGATACGCGCCCATTCCGCATGGGGGCCGGGCGTGCCCGCGCGGGCGGCCAGGATCACGCACGCCGTCTGCCGCGACAGGAAGCCGCCGCGCACCGCCGTATCCAGCCCCTGCGCCAGTTGCGCCAGATCGGCCTCCGTTCCCGCGAAATAGGGCGGCCACTGCAATGCCAGCCCATCGGCCTGCAACCCCGCGTAATCGCGCCCGCCAATGCGCAGGCCGCCGGCAATAACATGGGAAAACGCGCACACCATGCGGTACAGCGCCAGCAGCCCGTATTCGCCATATGACAGGCGCATCCGGTCCGCCAGCCACAGCAGGGGCTGGTACAGCAGTTCCATCGCACGACCCGACGTGGGGGCGCCCAGCCGGTCGGCCTGCGCGCGGTTGCCGTGGATCTGCTCCATCACGCTGGCGCGCAGTTCGCGGTAATGGTCGCGCATCGCACCCGCCGCGTCACCATTGATTTCCAGCAGCTTGGCATCCCCATCCAGCGGCAGGGTCAGGGCGGATGCCGCGCCCCCTGATGACGCGGGCGACCCGTCCGCATACGGGTCGGGTCCCGCGCGGATCACCAGCCTTGGGTCGGCGCTGTATTTCAGCCCCCGCCCGGATTGCGACAGCAGGTAATCGCATTCGATCACCGTATCGATGGCGGGGGCAAAGGTGCATGGCCCGTCCACCACGCCGGGAGCGGCCAGGTTGGCCATCCACACCCACGGCACGAACCCCAGCCCGTGGTGCGTGCTGCGCGTGGGATCGACCTGCACGGGCAGGCCGGCATCGACCCGCCGGGGCACGTAAACGTGGCAGTCCGCACGGTCCCATATGCGCAGCCACCAGAATATGGCCGTCGCATCATCGGGGCCAACCTGCCACCCCTGCCCCGCCAGCGTGGCGCCCGTGACCTTGTAGCATTCGCGCATGCATGCAAGTTCGCCCGTGCCATCCCGGTGCGGGGTCAGGTACAGCGTGTCATGCACCGCAAAACGCAGGCGGCGGTCCACCGCTTCCACCAGCACGGCCACCGACCCGACCGACCCGCGCGTTGCGGCATCGATCATAAGGGCCGGCAGCGCGGTGTCCGCCGCCACCTGTGCCAGAACGCCCGGCACGGCGGGGTCGGCCGCAACCGTGGTGGGCCAGTGCGATGCACCGAACAGCAGCGATACCGCGTCATCCACCACCGCGCGGCACATGTTGGTGCGCACCGACGGCCTGCGCTGCGACAGGGGAATGTATTCCCCCGCCCCGTTATATTCGGTGCCGAACGGGTTGGGGATGGCGTCGTACTGCGTGCCGTCCAGCACGCGGGCCAGTGCGGCAAGCGCATGGGCGCGCGCCGGCAGGTCCGGGTCGCGGGGGTAGGTTTTCCTCAGTTCCTGCCAGTCCATGCTGTCTCTCCGGTGTAATGGGCAAGGGGATGCGGATTTGGTGGTGATGCGGTGGCAAAACCGCGATAGACAGGCGGCCGTGGGGCACATGACCGTGCGGAGAAGGAAAAAGAAAATGGATATCAGTCACCTGCTGCTGACCCCGGTGCGCCTGGCGGTGGAAATTGGCGTGGTTGGCGCGGCCATTGCGGTGGTTGTGGGCGCGTGGCGCAGGCGGCATGGCCATCCGCCCGCACTGCCCCCTTTCCCGCCCGCGCAGCAGCCTGCCCCCGCGCCACGGCCCGCACCCGTACCCGCGCCGGTGGCAGATGCGGGGTTTGACGTGCCGGTTTCCATGACCGATTACGACTGGGCGGTGCGGCTGTATCAGCCCACGGCCCTGCTGTCGGGGTGGGAGCGGCGCGTGCTGTCCACGCTGGTGGCGCAGGTGCCGCGTGGTTATTACGTCTGCCCGCAGGTGCGGCTGGCCGATTTCATCGTGCCGCGCGGACCGGATCGTGACGCCAACCGGCATGCGTTTTTCAAGATCGCCTCCAAATCCATCGACTTCGTGGTGACGCATGTACAAAGCGGCACCGTGGTGCTGGGCATCGAACTGGATGATGGCACCCACGCCCACCCCGAACGCCAGTACCGCGACGGGCTGGTTGATGCTGCCTTCGCCCATATCGGCATTCCGCTGCTGCGCTTTTCACCCGGCGGGCGGGTGGATATCAGCGGGTATTTCCGCGCAGCCGCGGTATGATCCGGTCCGCCCGGTTCTGGAATAAGGAAAAAATAAAAGTTTTCGGGTGCCATATTTCTTCAAAAAGACGTCGTTCTTTCAAATAATTTCAGAAAAAAAGCCCACCAGAACCGTCTTTATTATTTCCATATATTGCAAAACTGACCCTTCAGGCAGTCCGTAACGGATCGGGATACGGACTGGGTAACCACCCTTACCGCCCCAGTGTAAACCGCGTTGGCACCCATCGCGCCGGGGCTGCGGGCGGTGTGGACAGCATGAGGTCACTCAGCGCCCAGACCAGTGCATCCGCCCGGTCGGGGGAATGCGGGCCGTGGTAGCCACTGGCGGAAAACTGGCACAACTGTTCCTCCAGCATGGCAAAGCTGCCGTAATGGGTCACGCGGCCCTGTTCATACAGCGCGGCCACAGGCTCGGCACGCGCGGCCTTGCCCCGGCTGGCGGTCACCATGCGCAGGGCGGCATTGGGGTTGATGCCGCGCAACGTGGCCTCGACCAGTGCACCGCCAAAATTATGCTCGGCCACGATCCGCTCCGCGCCCCAGTCCATTTGCGCCTGCAATGCCGCGCGCGCCCACCCCGCCGGGCTGTCCCGCCGTGACAGGTCGGCCAGCACATGCCCGTTCCCGCCCGCATCCACGCCACACACGACAATGCCGATTTCATCCGACCGCGTATCCTCCGGCCCTGAACAGCCCGACGGGTCCACCGCCACGACAATGCGGCGCATGTCCCGCGCCACGCGGCCACGGGTTGCGGGGGTGATGGCGGCCGCACGGCGGAAATCCTCCATCCGCCACAACGCGCCATCCACCGCCTGCTGATATTCCCCCAGCATGAAGCGCCTGCGCTCACGTTCCGGCAGGGCCGCAAGCTGCGCCATGTATTCGGGTGACAGGTTGGCGCGGTTGCCATCAGGGTTCAGGCGCATGGTGGCGTAACGCGCGCGGTCCAGCGGCGCGCCGGATGTCGGGTCCACCCTGTCCTCAAACACGCGGTACAGCCAGTGCGCGGTGGTGGGCGGGTTGGCGTCGATATATTCCTTCAGCGCAAGGGGCGATTTCTGCGCCAGCCGCGTCAGCAGCATGTTGCGCGCGCCATAGGTGATCTGGCTGGCTTCGTTCAGGTAAACGGTGGCGAATTCCAGTCCCAGTATCTTTTCCGTCCGGTCCTCATCATCCAGCCCGCCGAACAGGATGGCCGACCCGTTGGGCATCTCCACCGTCCAGTCGGTGCGCGACAGTGCCCACGGCACGGTGGGAAAACACCGCCGCATGACGGTGGGAAACGTATCGGCCAGGACGGTGGCCCGGAGCGCGTTCAGCCGGTGGCGGAATATGCCGTGCCGCGTGCCCGCCGCCTTCAGTGCGCGGATCACCACCGCGCGTACCAGCACGAACGTCTTGCCCGACCGCGCGCCGCCGCGCAGCAGGATATGGGTTGCGGGACCGCCCAGCAGCCGGTTGGCCATACGCTGGTCCGGTGTCAGGCTGAAGGCGTGTTTCAAAAGCCTGCCCCCTGAAAGTAGAAAAAGTTTTTGGTGAAGCTTTTTTCAAAAAGCTTTGAAGAACGCCGCCTTTTTGAAAAAAGGTAAGCTCCCGGCGACTGACGCCTTGCTGAATACTTCTGGTCTTGTTCAGCTATGAAGCATGAGCGATTTAAGAGATAGGGACGCGGTACTACCTGCGAGTGTCGCAGGTAGTACCGCAGAGAGGCTCCAAAGGAGCGGTAGAGAGACAGGCGAGCGGGACAGGCTGGCGGACGCCTCGCGGATCGAGATCGTTTCGGATCGCCGCCGCTGGCACGCCCCTGAATTTCGCGCGCGAGTGGTCATCGCGTCCTACGAGAGCCGACGCCCCAT
>NZ_NKTX01000034.1 GCF_003207815.1 Komagataeibacter oboediens
TGACCACCTCGCGCATATCCGTCGTGCGAGGGCGACCGCCCCGTTTCGCAGGGGGCACAAATGGCACGATCAAAGCCCATTCCCCGTCCATCATATCCGATGGATATCGCAGTCCTTCCCGGCTATGTTCACGTCGGGCAATACCAGTCCATGTCACCATTCACTCCATCTCTTCGTAAAGACGGATGAATCACAACAGGCTGGTATTGTTCAAAAACTTTCGGATCAGGCTCTTAGCAATAACCTGATCGGTGCCCTGACCGGGGCAACCATTACAGCCGATGGTGGGACGGTTTCCATGTCGGGTGAAGACACCATTTCCGCCCTGTCGGGTGCCACCTATAATATCGAGAATGGCGGCACGCTGATGATCAATCAGGTAGAAGGCGAATCCGCCATCGCTGCACTGGGTGCGTCATCGGTCAATTTTGGTACGGGCGGCGGAACATTGGTCATCACGCCCGGTGCCAACCTGTCCATTCTGGAATTTCCGAGCATCAGTGGTTTTGACCAGCCGGGGGCCACCATAGAAATACCGAATGCAACCGCCATCGCATCCGTATCGCAATCAGGCGACAGTACCGACATTGTCACGACCACGGGCCAGACCATTCAGGTCCAGGGCGATTTCTACGATTACGCAACCCAGCATAATCTTTTTCAGTCCACCAGCGATGGAAATCTGTATATCAGCACCACCCCCATGAACAGCACGGGTGATAACGGCGTACTGGTCTGTTTCCTGGCGGGATCAATGATCACCACCCCTGCCGGGACCGTCGCAGTGGAGGAGATTAAGGAAAACGATACCGTCCTCGCACTGGTCAATGGGCAACACGTCCCACGCACGGTGGTCTGGGCAGGCAAGGCGCAGGCAACCGTTCGCGCAGGCGTGGCCGATGACGAGGCAGGCTATCCCGTCCGTATCCGCCAGAACGCCATTTCTGACGGCGTACCATACAAGGACATGCTGATTACCGCTGAACATTGCCTGTTCCTCAACGGACGTTTCATTCCGGCACGTATGCTTGTGAATGGCCGGTCGGTTTTATATGATCATTCCATTACATCTTATGAATACTACCATATCGAATTGGAAGAACATGCGATCATCATGGCGGACGGCATGTTGACCGAAAGCTATCTTGATACGGGAAACCGCCGCGCTTTCCAGCAGACCGGGCAGGTTATCCGGATCGGGGGCAAAACCCATGACTGGACGCGTGATGCAGCAGCCCCGCTTGGCGTCAGTCGCGACTTTGTTGAACCTGTTTTTCGCCAGATCGAGGCGAGAGCCGCGGCGGCCGGACTGGACAGCCAGTCTGCAACACCAATATCAAGTAAAGAACCCGATCTTTACCTGATGACCGACGCCCAGACTATCATCCCCAAAATACGCGAAGCCAATGGTAAGGTTTTCTTCATGGTCCCGCCCGATGTGCATGACGTCCGCATCATGTCGCGCACCGCACGCCCGTCTGAGATGATAGGTCCGTATGTGGATGACCGCCGCCAACTGGGTGTACTGATCGGAAATATCAAACTGTTTGAAGGCAATATCACGCGCACCATCACCTCCCACCTGACGGAAGACTCATCGCTCGGCTGGTATGATGGCGGAAATGCATCCGATAGCGTGCCCTGTCGGTGGACGAATGGACGATCCGTCCTGAAACTTGGGGAACGGCGCCCTTCAGCAATGGGGCTGCTCTGTCTCGAAATTCTGGCTGGTGGCCCCTACCGCATTGAAGACAGTGCCAGCATCAATACCGATATGCCCCGTCTTACAGCCTGACCTGACAACGGGGAAAGGGACGATGGCAGGTATCAAAAGTAACCGCATGCATGCCATCGTCTCCTGCAACAAGGCATTTATAAAAAAATAAACATTCACCAAAAACTTTTCTTAGATTTACCGGACGTTTCACAAGCTGACTTTTCAAACAGCGGCACGGGCACCTGTACCCTGCCTGCATCACCTGCGATGCAGGCACCCCGACGCAACGGAATCAGATACGTGCAATATTCCGGTCCATCAGACATATCGCCACAGGGGCATCAGCAACAGCAACAGCAACAGCAACAGCAACAGCAACAGCATGGATCGTCGTCGCGGTCTGCCCATGATTGAACCGCCCCCTGGCTAGCGCTGCGCCCTTTTTGCAGTTCCCGCACTATTTTGACCTGCGCTGAGAAGCGTGCTGCCGATCCCTCTGGCAATCGACGGCTGGACGCAGTTAAATCCATTCAGACACGCTACGTTCATCCCAGCGGCGCAGACATCTCGTCAGACGCATTTACACGATGCCCATGCCACGCGGCGTTGGCAGACGGGAATGAACTCAGGACGCAGGGGCATATCAAAAAAAGAATGGTCCGGGTGATGCCTGAAAAGACATCTCACCCGGACCATCGAATTACGCAAGGGTCATATCCGGCCTACCAGCCTGCTTCCGGTTATACTTCCCCTGTATTTCAGGATGCTTATCAGAAATCGAGGGATGTCTTGACATAATACATCCCCCCGTTGAACCCGTACGGCGAGTAGGAGGCATATTTCGCCAGCCCCTGCTGCGAATTGGCAATCGAACTGGAAATACGGGTCGGGTATTTGTTACCAAGGTTATTGGCACCGACACCGATGGTCCACCGCGGGACAGGCTTGTAGTCAACTTCCAGATTGGTGATGAAGGCCGGGTTCTGTTCAAACGGCACGGAACCGGGACCAGTCGGCGCAGCCATATAGGTAATGGAGCCATACCGCATTTCCTGCACGAACACCGACCATTTCTTGTACTGCCAGTTCACGCTGATCTGCTCCCGGTTTTTCGGAGCGGAATGCAGGACCATTTCCTTGGTGTATTCATTCACCAGGTTATTGCGGGCGGAACGGATCTCGTTATCGGAGAAGTTGATGCCCATGGCAAAGCGGAACTTGCCAAAGCGGTGCGTATGCAGCGTGTAGTCAGCACTCAGGTCGCCGCCAAACGTCTGGGTGTTATAAAGGTTGGCATAGTATGAAAGAGACGTCGCGCTCGAAATATTGGCAGCCGCCAGCAGCTGTTTCAACGTGGCATCATTCTGGTCAACCGTATAGGACTGGGTGCTGCCCAGACGGTCATTGATTGCAATGTAATACAGGTTGCCCGTGATATGGAAATCATCAACAGGTGTCGCATCAAGGCCGATGGTATAGCTGCGTGAATACTCGCCCTTCATGTTGCCTGCGCCAAGATACTTGGCAATGGCGCTGTTCGCGGGCACCTGATCAACGGTATAGCCGGGATAGGGCGCTGAATAGAAATAGGACATTTCACCCAGCGTCGGCGGACGATAGCCGGAATTGATGTTGGCGCGGATCGCCCAGCGCTTGTTGAAGTTGTAGCGCGTACCGATGGAGCCAGTTTCAACCGTGGCCATGTTGTTATAACTGTCCACACGTCCGCCCAGCGTCCACTCCCATTTCTTGGTTATGTAGAAATCAAGATTGGCGAACCCTTCATACACGTCACGGTTCTGGTTTGTGACCGCCATGGGCACGTTACCGGGATGATCGGTTGCCCCCTGCCCGTCCCACGACGCAGTTTCACCCTGCGTCATCTGGAAGGTGTCATGACGGTATTCCGCACCAAATTTCAGGTTGATGTCCCTGGGCAGCAGGCCGGTGTGGAACGAACGCGATCCCCTCAGGCCCGTTGTCAGTTCGGACGAAATCGATTCACCGTCATAGAAGGATGTCTGGGTCGGATCGTAGACGTATGACCCGTCCGACGCGGTGGTGGCGTTTTCTGAATCCTTGGTGCCGTATTTCTGCTGGTCACGGCCATAGGTTACGTACGCATCCCATGCAAAACCGAATTTGCGCGCGCGGATGCCGTTATCCGTCTCGAAATCATACTGATCCATGGTGATGTAGGGCTGGTCACCATTGGGGTAGAGCGACGGGTTGATCCATGTATCGTCCCCCGAATTGGCACGGTATGTTTCAGGCACGTTGGCGCGACGGTGCGAGAAGGTGGACGTGCTGTAGAAACTGAACCCGTGCGCCACGGGAATGGACATGTTTTCGCTCAGCGTCTCAAGCGTGCTCTTGGGCAGGCCCAGACCGCGCTGCACGTTACGATCTGCCGTTGCATTGCGCGTGGGGTCGGCAAACAGGGTGCCATAGAAGTCCCCGCCCCGCGTCGTAGGCAGCTGATGGGTGACCTGTGCCGCAAGGTCCAGATAGCCACCCTTGTTTCCCAGCGCCATGGCGTAACTGGCCGAACCGTCCAGCGCCTGCCCGTCGCCTGCGTAATAACCACTGTTCTTGAAATTGATGGTGCCACCGTGCGTATCACGCTTCAGCACGATATTGACCGCACCGGCAATGGCATCCTGACCATACAGCGCGGACGCACCTTCGGTAATGACTTCGATATGGTCAATCGCCGTAATGGGAATAAGCGAGATATCAGCCGGTTCACTGCCCCAGTTGGTGCCCGCATTGGAATTGAAATTGGCGCCGATATGACGGCGATGTCCATTCACCAGGATCAGCGTGTCATCGGGCGACTGCCCGCGCAGCTGCATGGTCTGGACAAACGAACTTGCGCCACCGCCCGGCAGGGCTGCTGTGGTAATGGCCGGGTTGGCCTGCGCCAGCGCGGAAAGCACATTCGTCTGGCCGGTTTTCAGCAGTTCCGCACCGGTTACGACCGTAACCTGCGTGGTGCTGTGCCGCGCAGCACCGGGCGAAAAGATGGAATTGGTCTGGTGGCCGCCCACATGAATCTCTTCCGGTCGGGAGGACGCACGCAGTGCCGCAGGCGCGGCCTGGCTTGCGGCTGGAGCCTTTTTATGGGCCGTCACCCGATAATGCTTTTCCGGGGATGAGACAGACGCGGTCGCGGCTTCGCCCATGGCCGGCACGAATGTACCGAATGCGACCCCAGCCACCAGATATAACTTCCGCTTTGATAAGCCTGACATCTGCCTTCCCCCCTGAAACTCGACCGGACGTTTCGTAACGAATATGTGCAGGTTTATGATGCGCATTCGTTACGATGTGGCGTCATATGGATTATTGATATGTTCGCAAGACAGGCGGGCGCTTACTTGGATATAACAATTTATATAATTGAAAATGCTTCGTGTTTTTAACGGTGTCGCGTTTTCGACACGGCTACCGCAAGTATCAGGACTCCTGTTCCAGAACCCGATCGGGCCTGATCATGGCCATCCTGCCGGCAGGCAACGTTATTGTGTCATAACGTCATGCCCATGCATGACAATATATTGACAACGCAAGGAAAATACCTATTATCAATGCAATAAAGCCCAAGCCTATGACATGTAACGGAGTTCCAGTTGGATATACGGCGACTGCAGGCTTTTATTAAAATCATTGACCTGGGCAGCATTTCCCGTGCGGCCGACCTGCTCAATATTGCCCAGCCTGCGTTGAGCCAGCAACTGGCCACACTTGAAAACGCCTTCAAGCAGAAACTTGTCATCCGCAGCAAAAGCGGCGTCACACCCACCACTGCCGGGGCGGAACTGTACCGGCATGCACAGACCCTGACCAAGCAGTTCGACCGGGCCATGGTGGAAATAACCCGGGGCGCGGGACCGCTGGTGGGCAAGGTATCGGTCGGACTGTCACCTTACAGCGCGGGCTCCACGCTATCGGTCAAACTGCTGGAACGCGTGCGCGCGCGCCTGCCCAACATCACGCTGCACCTGACCGAAAGCTTTGATGACATCTACAGCGAACTGATCATGACCGGACGGCTGGACATGGCGGTCATACATGGCGCGGGGCCGATCAAGGGGGTCGTTTTCACCCCGTTGATGAAGGAGGAATTCTTCCTTCTGGCCCCCCATGCACTGGAATTCCCGCAAGATGAAACGGGTGCCGTACAACTGGCTGACATAGCCGACACGCCCCTGCTCCTGCCACCCAAGCATAATTTTGTCCGCAAGAGCGTGGACATGGCCTTCATGCGCAAGCAGCTTGAACCGCGCATCGTAGCTGAGATCGAAGCGCTGATTACCCTGCAGGGTGCCATCGAACAGGGCATCGGCGCCACCATCCTGCCGTGGTCTGTTGCCAGCCGTATTGTCGCACCAGGAAAATCGCGCATCTATCCGCTGCGCAATCCGGTCATTCAGGAAGACGTTTCACTGTGCATTCCTGAAATCATTCCGGAAACCGAGGCCTCGGTGGCGGTGCGTGACGTGCTTATCGATCTGGCCAAGACCATGGCAGCATCGCATAACTGGCCCGGGACACAGCCTTTCAGCTGACAGTTCAGCCTGTCTGCCGCCCCACATTGGGGCGGGTCAGCGCGTCGGGACGCAGCAGGGCCGCCAGCCGTTCGGGGGAAAGCAGCCTTTCCTCCATGATCAGGTCCGTCACCTTGCGGTTTTCCGCCAGCGCACGTCTGGCAAGGGTCGAACAGGTATCATAACCCAGCACCGGCACCAGCGCCGTAATAATACCGATATTGATATCAAACAGGTACCGACACCGCGCCTGATCGGCTGAAATCCCGTCAATGCACCGCGTGGTCAGCGTTTCGATGGCGGCGCGCAACGTCCTGATGGATGTAAACAGGCAGTACCCGATCATCGGTTCGAACGGATTAAGCTGCAACTGCCCACCATCGGCACACATGGTAATGGTCAGATCATGGCCCGCGACCAGATAGGCCACCTGATTGACGGCCTCGGGAATGACCGGATTGATCTTGCCCGGCATGATGGACGATCCGGCCTGCACCGCCGGCAGCACGATTTCACCCAGCCCCGTCCGTGGTCCGCTGGACAGCAGGCGCAGGTCACTCGACATTTTCGACAGTTTCAACGCCAGGCGCTTCAGCGCGCTGGAAAACAGGACAAAGGCCCCCACATCCGATGTTGCCTCGATCAGATCGGGCGAACCGGTCATGGGCCGCCCGGTCAGGGCACGCAGTTCCGCCATGACGGTCGCGGCATAACGCGGGTCGGTATTCAGCCCTGTCCCGATGGCAGTCCCCCCCAGATTGACCTGTTCAAAAGCGGCGGCATGTTCCCTTATGCTGCGAATTTCCACGGCGACAGACGTGCGGAACGCCCCGAATTCCTGCCCCAGCGTCATGGGCACGGCGTCGCGCAACTGCGTGCGGCCAACCTTCAGGATCGCATCAAATGCCCGGGCCTTTTCATCCAATGCCTCATGCAGTCCTTCAAGGGCATGCAGCAGCGGGTCCACCGCCAGCAACAGGCCCAGACGCAGTGCCGTCGGGTAAACATCGTTGGTGGACTGCGCCATATTGACATGGTCATTGGGGTGCAGCACGTCGTATGCGCCCGGTTTTTCCCCCAGTATCCCAAGGGCGACGTTGGCAATGACCTCATTGGCGTTCATGTTTGTGGACGTGCCAGCCCCGCCCTGCATGGCATCCACGACAAACTGTTCCCGATAGGCCGGGTTTTCCAGTATGCGCTGGCAGGCACCGTCAATGGCGCCGGCGCGCGTGCGGTCCAGATAGCCCAGCGCAAGGTTGGCCCGTGCCGCTGCCTGTTTGACAGTCACCAGCCCCTGCACCAGTTCGCTGAAACTACCGATTGTCGTTCCACTTATGGGAAAGTTATCCAGTGCGCGCTTTGTATGCACGCCCCACAGGGCACCGGGGGGAATGGTAACGCCCCCCAGCAGGTCACGTTCAACGCGATAACCGGACAGACCTTTCCCCGTCCCGTCGGCCCCGGTCCGGCCCGCGGGCACGCGCGTCGCGGCATCTTGTGCTGCTGGGGGCATATCAACCATTTCGATCTGTCCACATCAAGAATAATACCGGCAACCGGGCAAAGCCATATCCGAAAGACGGTGCCAGTCGCATGACACTACAATAAAAAAGACAACCCGGACGCAATGAATACTGCACTGCAAACAGCGGTGATGTTCAGCCCGTGCGGATCAGTCGGGCTGGATCTGCATGATGGCCGCGCCATACCCCACCAGCGCACCGGGCTGTCCCGTCACATCCACCACCGTGCCCGATACCGGCGCGGGAACCGGCACCTGCAGACTGTCCAGTGTCAGGAGAGCAACAGTCTCTCCCTGCGTCACCTTTGTCCCTACCGGGGCAAAAGGTGTGTCGCGCAGCGGATGGACCAGGCACAGATGACCAAAATACGGCGTTTTCACCGCAACTCGCCCTGCCCCGTCATTGGGCTGGGATGCTACACCCGTCAGGGGAGCGGTAATTGCCGCAGCGGCCTGCTCCACGCGGATGCGCAGTTTCAGTCCCGCTGCCTCGTTGGTCAGTTCCAGGCTTTCCAGCCCCGCCTGCGCCAGCCATGTCGCCATCTGCCCGATCTGTTCGGGATCTGGCAGCCGGTCGAAATGGGGCACCAGCTGTTCGGAGCGGTTGTTCATGGGGCCGTCCTTTGCGCAAGCCAGCGTTCAAGATAGTGGATATCCACCCCGCCGCGCTGAAACGCCGGGTCCGCCAGCAGGTCGCGGTGCAGGGCAATATTGGTTGACACCCCCTCCACCTTCATTTCCGCAAGCGCCACCCGCATCCGCGCGATGGCTTCCGCACGGGTTGCGCCATAACTGATGATCTTGCCGATCAGTGAATCATAATAGGGCTGCACCGTGTAACCCGCCACGACATGCGTATCGACCCGGATACCCGGCCCACCGGGCAGATCCCAGCGCGTGATGGTGCCTGGCGAGGGCATGAAGGTAAACGGGTCCTCGGCATTGAGGCGACATTCAATGGCATGGCCCCGCAGCGGGATATCCGCCTGCGCGATGCCAAGCGGTTCACCCTGCGCAATGCGCAACTGCTGGGCTACGATGTCGATGCCCGTTGTCTCTTCCGTAATCGGGTGTTCGACCTGCACACGGGTATTCATCTCGATAAAGGCGAACACGCCGTCTTCATACAGAAATTCGAACGTGCCTGCGCCACGATATCCGATGCGTCGGCATGCTTCGGCGCAACGTTCGCCAATTTCCGCAATGGTTTCAGGCGCGATGCCGGGGGCGGATGCCTCTTCCAGCACTTTCTGGTGGCGGCGCTGCAGTGAACAGTCGCGCGCACCCAGCCACAGCGCGGTGCCATGCGTGTCGCACAGGACCTGGATTTCGATATGACGCGGCTTCTGCATGAAGCGTTCAAGATACAGCGTCGGGTTGCCAAAGGCCTGCTGGGCTTCCTTGGCGGTCAGGGTCACGGCCTGCGCAAGGTCGGCCTCACGCTCGACCACACGCATGCCACGGCCGCCGCCCCCACCCGAGGCCTTGACGATAACCGGGAAACCCACCTGCACCGCAATGGCCCTGACCGCATCCATGTCCGCAGGCAGCGGCCCGTCCGATCCCGGCACGCAGGGCACACCAGCGTCACGCATGGCACGCTTGGCGGTAATCTTGTCGCCCATCATGCGGATGGAGGCCCCCGTCGGGCCGATGAAGGTCAGGCCCGCAGCTTCCGCCGCATCGGCGAAATCAGCGTTTTCCGACAGGAAGCCATAGCCGGGATGAACCGCCTGCGCCCCGGTCAGGCGGGCCGCCAGCAGCAGTCCGTCGGGGTCAAGGTAACTCCGCGCGGCGGCGGCCGGGCCGATGCACAGGGCGATATCGGCCTCATGCACGTGGCGGCTGTCGGCATCGGCTTCGGAATATACGGCCACCGTCTCCAGCCCAAGCTGGCGGCAGGCGCGCTGGATACGCAATGCGATCTCACCACGATTGGCGATCAGCACCCGGCTGAAATGTGGGATCTCACTCATGCCAGCCGGAACAGGGGGGTACCTGCCTCCACTTCAGTGCCGTCTTCCACCAGAACGGCCGCGATTTCGCCCGCCTGCGTGGCGCGCACGGCGTTGAACACCTTCATCGCCTCGACCAGTCCGACTTCCTGACCAGCCAGCACGGCCTGCCCCACGGTGACGAACGGTGGCGCCCCCGGCGAAGGCGAGAGATGGAACACACCATAGGACGGGGCGGTAATGACCACCTCCGCCTCGGGCGGCGGGGTGTGGCCTGCCGCGGCAGATGCCGGAGCCGTGTCCACGCCCGGCGCACTGGCACTGGACACGACGGATGCAGCCGGAGGCGCAGCCTGTGTCCCGCCGCCACGGGTGATGCGGATACGGCAGCCGCCTTCCTCCACCTCAAGCTCCGTGACCGGAGCATGGGCCAGCAGGTCGATCAGCCGCCTGACATGCGTGAGATCCACTGGTCTTACGCCGCGCCGGATGTCTTCTTGGCGAAGTTCAGGCCACCCACGACCTGCATGGTCGGCAGCACTTCCATAAAGCTGACATTCATGCGCTGCGGCGCCATGACGGCAAAGGCCACGGAATTGGCGATGTCTTCGGGCAGGAGGGAATCATATTCATCGAAGAAACGCTTCTTCGCTTCTTCCATGTTCCCGATCAGGCGGCCGAACACTTCAGTCTCGACCCGCGCGGGTGAGATTTCGGTCACGCGGATATGGCGACCGAACAGGTCACAGCGCAGCTGCTGCGACAGCGAATGCACGCCCGCCTTGGTCGCATGGTAGACCGTGTTCCCGCCGGCAAAGGCATAATGCCCGGCAATGGAGGTGATGTTGACGATATGCCCGCGGTCACGCTCGATCATGCCCGCCACCGCCAGCCGGGTCAGCTGCAGCACCGCGCGCAGGTTCACGTCCACCAGCGCGTCGATATCCTCGGGCGTGGTGTTAGTGATGTTGCCCGTGCGCGACTGCCCGGCATTGTTGACAAGGATGTCGATCTCCAGCCCCTTCATCAGCGCCTCGATGCCGGCCTGGTCGGATACGCTGACCGCATGCACGACGCAGCCGGTTTCCTGCGACAGCTGTTCCAGCCGTGCTGCGTCACGCGCCAGGGCATGGACCTCGATCCCTTCCTGCGACAGGCGACGGACGATCTGCGCGCCAATGCCGGAGGATGCCCCAGTGACGAGTGCGGTACGGTACGGCTGGTTGCTCATGGTAAGAAAACCCGATCCTGAACAGAGAAACTAACACCACCCGGCCCCACGGTGGATGCCGGATGTTCAGCTATTCATTTCATGCTAACGGCCCCGGACGACATGCGCCAAGAGCACTTCGTTCTCACGCCATAACATAATACGATGGCCCGGCTATCACGCTGGGCCATAAGATTATTCAATAGCCTCACAACCAGAATTGCACTGGCCATCGTTACGGGAACGGCCATAATCCCATGGTCGGCACATCCTGCCGCGAAACCTATATTGTTACGGTTCAGGGCCAATACCGGATCCTGCCTTTTTTCCGGGATGCAACCAGCGCCGTTCCAGGGACTGTGTATTTTGAACGCGGATATGAAGAACGATGTGGCGCGCGATGCCGGTGCGGCGCCCGCCATCAGCATGATCGGCACCCGCGCCATGCTGTTCGAGGCGCCGGGCGACTTCACCATGGCCCACCAGCGCCGGATCTGGGCACTGATGGACGCGGCACGGGCGCGGCCCGACGTGCAGGAACTCATTCCCGGCGTGACCAATCTCATGCTGATCTTTTCCGTCCCCCCCGACAGCCCGCAGGCAGTGGCGGACTGGCTGCACCATGCCTGGGACACCCTGCCCGAACGGCATATCGAGGGACGCCTGTTTGAAATCGGCGTGCGCTACGGCGGCACGCTGGGCGAGGATCTGGCCGCCGTAGCCGCCCATGCCGACCTGCCACCCGAGGACGTCATCGCCATCCATCACGCCAGTGAATACACGGTCTGCGCCATAGGTAGCGCACCGGGCTTTGGCTACCTGCACGGTCTTGACCCGCGTATCGCGACACCACGCAAGACGGTGCCGTCACTGAACATGCAGGCCGGGACCGTCATCATTGGCGGCATGCAGGCGGGCATTTCCGCGCTGACGGGACCGAATGGATGGAATTCCATCGGGTTTACCGACCTGCGGCTGTTCGATCCCGACAGGCAGCCGCCCGCCCTGTTTGCCGTTGGCGATCGCATCCGCTTTTATCCGGAAAGCATAGAGCTGTGATTACGATCCTTGAAACATCCGCCCTGAACACGGTGCAGGATCTGGGCCGCCCCGGTTACCGCGACCTGGGCGTGGGCACATCGGGCGTGATGGACGCAATCGCGCTGCAGGTGGGCAATATCCTGCTGGACAACCAGATGGATGACGCCTGTATCGAACTGCAGACCTATCCGGTTGTCCTGCGCTTTGACACGGCCGCCACGTTTGCCGTGACGGGCATTGACGCCACCATCGACCTTGATGGCCGCACGATCCTGCCATGGATGGTCGAGACGGCAGCGGCGGGACAGATCCTGCGTATCGGGTCACCCAAAAAAGGCGCGCGCGGCTGCCTGTGCATTGCAGGCGGGATTGAGGTGCCGGTGGTGCTGGGATCACGCAGCACGCAGTTGCGTGGCGGCTTTGGCGGGCTGGACGGTCGCCCGCTGGAGGCAGGCGATACGCTGAAGACCACGGGCCGGACGCTCGATGTGGCGGGTTATGGCGCCCTGCCCCCCGCCACGGTTCTGGACACCGTAGCGGATGGGGACGACGGCAGGACCATCGCCCTGCGTGCGATGCCAGCAACCGATTACGGGCTGTTCACGCCCGAATCTCAGCAGCGGTTCTGGGATACCCCGTGGCGCATCACACCGCAGAGCAACCGCGTGGGCTACCGCCTGTCGGGCGCGCCACTTGAACTGCACCACCGGGTGGAACTGCGGTCCTATGGCGTGATCGCCGGTATCGTTCAGGTCCCGCCCGCAGGTGAGCCGATCGTACAGCTGGCCGATGCCAATACCGTAGGCGGTTACCCCCGTATCGCCACCGTAATCGAAGCCGACCTGTGGCGGCTGGCACAGGCGCGGATCGGCACGCGCATCCGCTTCCGGGAATGCAGCTTTACCGAAGGCGTCGCCGCCATGCGACCGGTCAACGCCTATCTGGACGACCTGCGCATGATGGTTGCCCACTACCGCACATCCGCCCGCTGTCGTGCTGGCATGAAGTCTGGAGACAAGGCATGAAGATCGACCTCAATTCCGACATGGGCGAAGGCTTTGGCCGCTGGCGCATCGCGGATGATGACGGGCTGATGGATACCGTATCCTCGGCCAATATCGCCTGTGGTTTTCATGCAGGTGACTACGCCATCATGGACCGTACCGTGCGTCTGGCGAAGGAAAAGGGCGTTGGTATCGGCGCTCATCCCGGCCTGCCGGACCTCATGGGCTTCGGCCGGCGTGCCATGGCCGTGTCCGACGCGGATATGGAATCCATGATGTGCTACCAGATCGGCGCGCTGCAGGGTATTGCTGCCCGCCACGGACACCGGGTCACCCATGTCAGCTACCATGCGGCATTCGGCAACATGGCCAACGCGGATGAGGGGCTTGCCCTGCGCCTGACCCGCGCCATTGCAGCACTTGACCGGAACCTGAGTGTCTTCTGCATGCCCGGGCAGGCGACCGAACGCGCCGCCGAAAAGGCTGGCCTGCGGGCACAGACCCTGTTCCTCGCCGATCGGGCCTATACCACTGCGGGCACGCTGGTCCCACGTGGGCAGCCGGGGGCGGTCATCCATGACCTGGCGGGAGTACGTGCGCGCGTGAAGCAGTTCCTGCAGGACGGATCGGTCACGACCATTGACGGTACCCGCCTGCCGGTCAGGGCACAGTCCATACTGGTGCACAGCGACACGCCCGGATCACTGGAACTGGCCCGCGCCATCCGCGCGGAAATCGAGGCCAGTGGCGGCTTACTGACACCCGCCTGCCAGCTTGGGGACTGACACGGTTCCCATCCATAAGAATTTCCTATTGCACCGCAACAAACACCTATGACCCGGGATGCGCCCCGTGCGTTACGATATCGCAACATGACGCAGGCGGGGGCTACCGGCAACAGTGATCCATGATGAAGCGCGCCGCCGTCCATGTCGTGCATTGAGGTACGGATAAAATGAAGCATGACCTGAAACGTGGTGCCCTTCTTCTGGCATCTGCAACATTTTTTACCGCTGCCCTCAATGCCCTGCAGAAACTGACCGGATCAACGCTTCCCGCGCTGGAGATCATTTTCTTCCGCAACCTGTTTTCCCTACCCTTCGTGCTGCTGATTGCCGCACGCACGGGCATTGTCCTTAAAACAAACCATTTTGGCGGGCATGTCCTGCGCTCGGTCGTTGGCCTGATCAGCATGATCATGGTCGTGATCACCGTCACGCGCCTGCCGCTGGCTGAACAGCAGGTGCTGTCCTATACGCAGCCGCTGTTTCTGGTGCTGCTGTCCATCCCGCTACTGCATGAACGGCCATCGCTCCAGCGATGGGTTGCTGTCTCGATCGGGTTTTCGGGCGTGATCGTGGTCGCGCTGGGCAAGGGGCTGCTGCACGGCGCAGGCACTGCCGTACCAGGCTGGGCGTATTTCGTAGCCCTGGCGCAGGGCGCGGTGGGCGCGCTGACCACCATGCAGATCCGTCAGCTTTCCGCCACGGAAGCCAGCACGACCATCGCCCTGTGGCAGGCCATCCTGATGACGCTCATGACCGCGCTGCCGCTTCCCTTCATCTGGACCACGCCGGGCATGACCGAAGGCGCCTGCCTTGTTGCCGTCGGGGCCTTCGCCGGTATCGCGCAGGTCCTGCAGACCGAAGCGTTCGCATCGGCGCAGGTGTCCGCCATTGGTCCATTTGCCTATTCCGGGCTGCTGTGGGCGGCCCTGATCGGATGGTTCGGATTTGGCGAAATCCCCGGCATTGCCATGGTCATTGGCGGGCTGCTGATCATCGGGTCCGGCGTATGGATGCTACGCCATGACCGTCCGGCAAAGCAGAAGGCCGTGGCGGAAGGCACGATGGATGCGGCCACGGGCCCCCCGCCATGACTCCCGGCCCGCGCGTGGCGGCCTCTCCCCTATCGTAATTCATGGCACACCAGGAGTCCTACAGCGTGACAACAGGTGAAATGACCACCCATGCACGAGGCAGGCGCGCAATTCCCGCCCGTTACGTGTTCTTCTTCCTTGTCTTCCTGATGTACGCCATCAGTTATGGCGACCGCGCCGCACTGTCCATTGCCCTGCCCACGATGGGCAGGGAGTTTTCCCTGACACCGGTGCAGATGGGCTGGGTTTCATCCAGTTTCCTGTGGTCGTATTTCCTGCTCAACCTGCCATCAACCATCGTGCTCGACATGGTGGGTGCACGCGCCATCGGCAGCCTTGCCGTGGGCGTATGGTCGTTTGCCATGCTGCTGGGCGGCATGGCGCAGAATATTACGCAGTTCCTGCTGACCCGTGTCCTTCTGGGCGTTGGTGAAGCGCCGACCTTCGGCGTGGGGGCCACCGTCGTGCGCAACTGGGCGCAGCCGCGTGAACGTGGATCGGTCATGACCGTGCTGCTGACCGGGATGCAACTCGGGCTGGCAGGGGGCACGATTGCGGGCGCATACCTGATTACGTTCTTTGGCTGGCGGTGCGAGTTCATGGCGCTGGGCGGCGTGGGGATCGCATGGGCGCTGGCATGGTGGCTGGTGTACCGCAACCCGCAGGACAAAGCCGATGCCGATGTGGCGCCGCGCAGGCCCATTTCGGTGCGCGAAATCAGGAACCTGTTCCGCTCATCCTCATTTCTGGGAATACTGGTGGTACAGTGTACGCAGAATTACCTGAACTTCCTGGTCATGTCATGGATGCCGCTGTACCTGATCCATGAACTGCATATCGATACGACCGGCACGGGCAACAGCACGGCCCTGTGCTATCTGGTCGCCGCCATCGGTGCGGTCATGATCGGGCGAATTCTGGAACATCTTGTCTTTCGCAATGGCATTCATCCGCCCAACCGGCGTTTTGTTGTCGCCACCTGCCTGCTGGGCGCGGCCACGATCGGGCTGCTGCCATATTTCCATACCATGATGCCCATTCTGCTTGTACTGTCCGGTGCGCTGGCCTGCCTGATGGCGGCAAATGGCGCCAATACCGCGCTGCTGACCGATATGGTGCAGGACGGAGGGAAAATCGGGGCGGTTACAGGTGTCACCCTGACATGCAGCAATTCACTGGGGCTGCTGTCACCCATCCTGACCGGATATATCGTGTCATGGACCGGCAGTTTTGACATGGCATGGTATATGTGCGCCGCCGCCCTGATCATTGCCGCCGGACTGTCACTGAGCATGGTGCGTAACCCGATCCGGATGGACGGATAAAGTGAATGCTCAGGCTTTCATAGGATTGTTGTATGGGGCCAGACGATTTTCACTGGTATCTAACCCATCGCGAAACGATCTACGATCGTGCTGTAAGCATATATGCTGTTGCATGAGCAGAAGTGGAGAAAGCGTCTGATGCCCGGGTTTGCGGATCGACTGAATGGAATTGGGATTTCGGCTTCGGCCGCGATGACCGACAAGGCATCGGCACTGAAGGCCGAAGGGGTAAAGATCGTCAGCCTGTCATCCGGCGAGCCGGATTTCCCCACCCCCGAACATGTCGTGGACGCCGCGATTGCCGCAGCACGCGCAGGTGACACAAAATATCCGCCGCAGGATGGCAAGCCCGCGCTGAAAAAAGCGGTGCAGGGCAAATTCCAGCGCGAAAACCACCTGGATTACGCACTGGATGAGATTCTGGTGGCCAACGGCGCCAAGCAGATCATCTATGACGCCATGATGGCCACCATCAACCCCGGTGATGAAGTGGTGCTGCCCAGCCCGAGCTGGATCAGCTATGCCGATATCGCCCGCCTTGCAGGGGCCTCCATCGTATCCGTGCCCTGCCCTGCCGAAGGTGGTTTCCGCCTGTCCGCCGCAGCGCTGGAGGCTGCCATTACGCCGAAGACCAAGTGGCTGGTCCTCAACTTCCCCGGCAACCCCACCGGCGCATGCTGCCCGCGCACGGATATGGAAGCCATCGCCGCCGTCCTGCTGAAGCATCCGCAGATCTGGATCATGACTGATGATATCTATGAGCATCTGATCTATGACGGCTTCACCTTCTGCACGATCGCCGAGGTCGAGCCACGACTGAAGGACCGTGTCCTGACCGTCAATGGCGTGTCCAAGGCCTATGCCATGACCGGCTGGCGCGTCGGTTACTGCGGCGGCCCGCGCGCACTGATCGCGGCCATGAACAACATGCAGGGCCAGTCGACCAGTGGCATCAATACACTGGCACAGGCGGCCGCCGTCGCGGCACTGAACGGCCCGCAGGATTTCCTGAAGGACCGCGCTGCCGAATACCAGACCCGACGTGACCTGGTGGTTTCCCTGCTGAATGCCATTCCCGGCGTGCAGTGCCATACGCCGCAGGGCGCATTTTATGTCTATCCCGACATCAGTGGCTGCATGGGCAAGACCTCTGCAGGGGGACGCCTGATCAGGACCGATGCCGATTTCGTAATGGCACTGCTGGAAGAACAGCAGGTCGCATCCGTGCAGGGCGCGGCCTATGGCATGAGCCCGTTTTTCCGTATTTCCTACGCCACCGACACAACCACCCTGCGTGAAGGCTGCCGTCGGATCGCGGCCTTTGTGGACGGGCTGAAGTAAAACCGGCCCCGCCCCAAAGCGGGATCAGCCCGTTGCATGCAAAATGGACTGGAATGCCGCACGGAGTTGGATCGGGGTATTGGTAACCAGAATATCGATGGGCAGCCCGTGTGCCCATCGTGCCCCGGCTTCGGGAGTCATGGCGTCCGTCAGTGCACCCGCCCCCAGCAAATCCGTGATCACGACCGCACCGGCATTATGCGCGGCGTGAAACAGCGCCGGGTCGGCGTGCCGGGGTATGTAGGCCGCAAACCGCCGCCCGGCAGCCATGGTGACATATAGTCCGATATCGGCAGGCCGGGTGATCAGGACGGATACGAGGACATCGGGATCCGCTGCGAACGCCGCATGCGCCACATCCCTGGCAAAAGTCAGGACCACGACGCGCCCGGAGAGTCCCGCCTGACGGACAGGTGCCAGCGCATCCGCCGGTGCCACGGCCTTGATGTCCAGCATCAGGCGTGCGGTCGGTTCGCCCGCCGCCCAGCGAACAACGTCCCGGTAGGCCGTGACCCGTCCCCTGACCTCGCCCCGACCGTTCTTCATGCGCAGGGCACGCACCGCCGGATTATCCAGTGCTGCAAGCGGCCCATGGCCAGTCGTCACACGATCGATATCCTGATCATGCATGAGGAAAATCGTGCCATCGGCATCGCTGGTGAGATCAATCTCCATCATGAAAGGTCCGCTCCGAAGCGTATGACGCATCTCTTCCAGCGTATTCTCGAACCGGGACGGATCACGCCATCCCCGGTGCGCGCAGATGACGGGCATACTTTCACGCGTAGCCTGCGCCAGGCATGCACCCGGCGGCAACAGAGCCGCCGTGCATGCAGCCATGCTTCCCATACGCAGAAATGTCCGGCGATCTGGCAATGTCATCATGGTCCAGCCTGTCCTGTCTGGCTACGGGCAGACGGAGCCCTGCATGACGCGACAGGCTGCCTGCTGGTGGTTCCCGCTGGTTGATCTCTATCCCTGACCATGGCAGCAGGCGGAACCGTATTCATAGACGCATGCAGCTTCGGTGGAAACAATGCATCCATGGAATACCACGGTTTGCCAGCAGACCGGTTGAAGAGACTGGAGTGCCCCACCTGTGGATGACACCCATCACGCGACGTGCCAGAAGACAACAGACGCAGGGACTGTTGATTTTCACTGAGAACTGACCCGGGTCGGGTGGAAATTCTCATCGAGAATTGACCCATGCCTTCACACTGCCCGGCAGCATCTGCTGTTCAAGACGCGCCTTGGCTTCGACTGCGAAGTTGCTGCATCAAGACTTGTGACGGAGTTGCTGGAGCCGCTTTCGACGCGGAAGATCGAAGCCAACGAGCGTGGCCTTCCCGTATATGCGGAAGCTGCCCCTGACACGTTTCTGAAGATTTTCGAGCGTGACCTGAAGACGAAGCAACTGGCGTCGATATCGATCCTCAAGCCGATCGCATCGTTGAAAACCATCTGTCGCGCATGGATACCCCAGACTGCGGCCAACCACGATCAACGCCTAAAAACTTTAATGTCGCTGGTGGAGAAATTTCCAGCGGTCGGTTGGAAGATTTGCATCGACCAGTTCGGCCATTACGGCAGCAGAGCAGGCAATTACAGCCACAAGCCCAAATGGCGCCCTGACGGCTACGGTTTTGGTGAGCCGTTCAAGTTCATGGAACCCATTCACGCTTTTGTTCGCGAGATGGTCGAGGCGTAGCTTAAGCAAAGTGCGCAAACTTGCAGCTGAACCACGCTCAAGACCTATTAATTTATTGAACTGAGCGAGACGTTGTGATTCACAGGCTTACCGATGGAGGTGAGGCTGTGAGTGAGGTATTTTTGCTATCTGAGAGCCAGAAGGAGCGGATTGAGCCATTTTTCCCTCTGGCACACGGAGATTAACACGCGTGGATGACCGGCGTGTTCCGAACGGGACCGTTTATGTGATCCGCAACGGCCTTCAGTGAAAAGACACCCCGAAAGCGTATGCTCCGCGCAAGACTTTGTATGATCGCTTCATCCGGTGGAGCTGCCCGGGTGTCTTTGACCGGATCTTCATCGCCCTGACAGAACAGGCTGGCCGTTCGAAGCGCCTGATGATCGATGCGACACATCTCAAAGCGAACCGGACATCGGCGTCCCTGCTCAAAAAAGGGTTTTTCCCTGCCATATCGGGCGGACAAAAGGTGGCCTGAACTCAAAACTCCATGCGGTGTGCGATGGTCAGAGTCGGCCTGTCCGCCTACATCTGACAGCAGGTCAGGTCAGTGACTTCAAGGGCGCAGACGTGCTGCTGGCAGATCTCCCCGACGGGACAGAAGAAGTCATCGGGGACAGAGGCCATGACAGCAGCCGGATCAGATTATCGCTTGCAGAACGCAATATCACTGCCTGTATTCCCGCGAAAAAGAACCGGAAATCAAAGCCGCCTTAAAACTGGCATCCGTATAAAAAGCGCCATCTGATCGAAAACATGTTCGCAAAGCTGAAAGACTGGCAGCGTATTGCCAGCAGATACGACTGCTGCGCTCACACATTCATGTCCGCAATCCACATCGCAGCAAGCTTCATCTTCTACCTCAAGGAATGAGTCCTGAGCCTAGAGGGCTCGAATTCGGTGGTGATCAGTTTACCACCACCATTATCACGCAGGACAGCGGCAAGATGGATCGTCGAGATCCCGAAAGATGTTCCGAATTCGACAATCCTCTGCGCCTTCATAGCGCGGGCCAACATGTAAAGAAGCGTGCCTGCCAGGACGACTTTCGGTGCCATCGGCAAGGCGTTCTCGGAGACACCCCGAAGCGAGGCAGAAATCGCAGCCTATGCCGACGCCATGGCCGATATGTTCGAAGCCTATCTGCTCCGGCTCTCCGGAAGCATCTGATCGGAATCTGTCAACCGAATGTCAGCCGCTCTGCGAGCGTCAGACCACCTTTCGGCCCAGTCAGGAGATGTCCCAAGCCACATTCACACACATGTGATATTCGACAAAACTGCGCCGGATTACCTTTCCGTCTGTTTCCTATGTGTTTCCTGCGGCGGAAATTTGGACGCAAAAAAGCCGCCTCTGGGGGCGGCGTTTTTGTATCATATTCAGTGTATTAAGTCTGGTTGCGGGGGCACGCAAGCACCGATTCCCACATGCACTTCAGGCAGCAATATAAACCAGTTATATCAGTCTTTTGGACTTCCATCGATTGGCGCGGCAAGCACGGATGCCCCAAGGGAAAGATCCATAACAAAGATGCAGTTCACCATTCGCTTCGATGAACGCTTTGCCCGCACCACTTTCTGATCAACATATCGAATAAGACACCGCATACGAAATTCCTGACAGTCGCTCGATTATCTTCATAAAATAGACGATTTATTTATTCGAAACGGTGTCTGCTTTCGCCCTCATGTCGGACGTAGGGCGCGGCGACCTGCATTCCCGATAGCGGACATAGTGACTGAATAAAAACTTAGCGGCCTACGTGGGCCGTTAGCAGAGCAGCAACTATTGCGTATCTAATCGTCAGAATACATGTTCTATCATAAAATATGATTGAACATCCACTTGATACAATTTCCCTACAAGATATCAAAGCCCTTGTAGTCTATGCCCGGAGTGAGGGGCCAACTCTTGACTTCAAAGGAGCCTTCCCCGCTGCCGGCCATAAGGGCGTTAGAGACTTTCTTGCCGATGTGACAGCATTCGCCAATACGTATGGCGGAGACATCGTCATTGGCGTCCACGAGGACAAGAATGGTGTTGCCGCTGAGATCGTTGGCATAGATCGGACTGGGCTCAATGAAGGCTTTCGCCGGGTCGAAGGACTATAGGGTCATCGCTGGGGACGGTTGGGTCAGCCAGGCCGCTTGGCAGGATACTGCCTACTTTGGCGAGGTCATAGACAATGCGATGACCCCTGAGGTAATTAAAGCCATTCAGCCAAGGCTTCTGGCGGTTGTTCGGCGAAGATCGCGTCTCGCCATCTCTGCTGTAATGCGACGTTTTACCCGCAGGCTTGCGGCGGCATGGTATACTCTGACTGTCTGAGAGCCCGATCCGAAAGTTTTTCAAGCTTGACAATGCCTTGCTGTCCGTCGTGTGAGCATGCGGATCGAGGCGATCAATGTCCATGCGGTTGAGGACGCA
>NZ_NKTX01000035.1 GCF_003207815.1 Komagataeibacter oboediens
CGCCCTCGTCATCAGCCAGATCCTCCCGCATCAAGAGAATCAGAGCCAGCGCCGTTTGTCACTTCACACACGAGTCAGTGGCTACGTCCTTTGGTATAACCGGCGGTGATGACCGTATTGTGGAACCCGGCGTAGTTCAGGTTCGCTTCATACAGCGTGGCCGCACTATCGGAACTGGAGGCGCCGAAATCAGGCGTGATGTTGGCAATCCAGTTCTTGTAACGGAACGAGATGGGAATACGCAGGCGGCGGGCATTTTCGGTCAGGCCGGCGAAGTCACCCTTCACCTCACCCGCACGGGGGGACATGCCCATGAATCCGCCGATATCCTCATGGAAGGCCAGGCCGATGGACATGGCATACATCCCGTCTTCAGACGAGATGGTGGGACGCCCACCGGGGAAGCCCACGATCATGCCGCCCATGTGCACGGCTTCTTCCTTTTCCGTCGCTGCACGGAACGACGCCCAGGAAGAGGAAACACCACGGTCGGACGGCGGCGTGCCCAGGTCAGCCTTCTGCATGGCGCTGCCCAGGCTGCTGCCCATCCCGCCACCCATGCCGCTATCGCCACCGATATGGATATCGCGTGCGTAGCTTTCAGGCAGCGGCTGCCCCTTGCTTGCGGCAACCCGACGGGCCTGCGCCGCGTTGGCGGCGGGGGTGTTGCGAGATTCGGCACGGACCAGGCGCTGGCGCAGCACGCTGATCTGACCGGACATTTCCCGGCGCATTTCCTGCATCTCACGCTGCAGGGCCTGTATCTGCTGGGCATCCGACGCGGATGCTGCATGGGCCTGATGGAAGGAGGATGCGCCCCACAGGGCAGATGAACCAAGCAACAGAGAAACAGCGGACCGGCGGATCATATTAATCATTCCGTAATGAAGGGTGAGTTCATTTAGAATGCGTGCACAATCTTGTGTGTTATGTTTCGAATACAGTTTTATGAAGGATTTATGACAGTCCGGAATACAAAGAAGCCGCCCGGACACCGGGCGGCTTCATAATGTTATTATTTATATGTTATTATCTGGTGGCTATATTATTTTGCGCTGTCCCACTGCTGCAGGATATCGGTTTTTACATTCGCGGGCACCGGCACGTAATCAAGGCGCAGGGCCGCGGCATCCCCGTTTTTCAGTGCATAGCCAAAGAACTTGCGCACTGCCGGGCCATGGTCCGTCTTACCCGTCGGTACCGGCACCAGCACATAGGTGGGGGAGACAATCGGCCATGCGCCAGCCCCGGTTGTGTCCAGCAGGTCAACAGCGAAATGCGATGCATCCTTCCAGTCCGCCGCTTCTGCCGCGCGGCTGAAGCTGTCCATGCCCGGCGCGACATAGGCGCCACTGTGGTTCTTCAGCTTGACGGTCGTCATGTGCGCGTTGGCGGCAAAGGCATATTCGACATAACCGATCGCCCCTTCGGTATTCCGCACGGACGCGGCCACGCCATCATTGCCGCGTGCGCCGATCCCGCCAGGCCATGAAATGGATGCACCAGCACCCTGCCCTTCGCGCCATTCAGGGGAAACACGGGCCAGATAGCCGGTGAAAACCGCCGTCGTGCCAGACCCGTCCGCACGGTGCACGGTAGCGATGGGGGTATCGGGCAGCTTCATGCCGGGGTTGAGGGCTGCGATCTTCGGATCATTCCACTGCTCGATCTCGCCACGGTAAATGGCGGCCAGCGTCGGACCATCAAGCTGGATCTGGTTGGCGGCAACCCCCGGCAGGTTGATAACCGGTACAATGCCGCCCATGACGGTCGGAAACTGGAACAGGTGGGCGTTTTCCAGCTTCTGGCGATCCATGGGCACGTCGGATGCGCCAAAATCAACCGTGCCTGCCAGAATCTGGTTCTGCCCGGCGCTGGAGCCAACGGTCTGGTAATTCAGGCTGACGCCAGCAGCACTGCGCCCGTCAGCACCCCATGCCCCGTAAATGGGCGCAGCGAAGCTGGAGCCGGCGCCTGTAATATCCGCAGCATGCGCCATAACCGGCAGCGCGGTTGCCAACAGGGCACATGTAAGCATTCGAGCAGGAAAATACATAATACTCATGTTCTCCGACATGAAGAAGACAGACGTGTCTGGCTATGTCTCAGACATGAGCGGACATTAGAAAACTGCCGAAATAAATAACAATGATATGTGCATGACAGTTTTATGAAGGATTTATGAAATTACCCTGCCTGTCGTGTCGTGTTTCCTGCGCCATGAAATAAAAAAGGCATGAAATGGCCGCAGCCACTCCATGCCCTGCATATGATCGTGCCGTAACGCGAAAGCGGATCAGGAACGGCTGTAGGCGTCTTCCAGCCGGACAATGTCATCTTCCCCCAGATAGGGGCCGGACTGGACCTCGATCAGCGTCAAGGGAATGCGACCGGGATTTTCCAGCCGGTGCACGGCCCCGAGCGGCAGATAGACACTTTCGTTTTCCCGTACGAGGATCGTTTCCTCATTGCGCGTGACCTGCGCCGTGCCTTCCACCACCACCCAGTGTTCGGCACGGTGATAGTGTTTCTGCAGCGACAGCTTTTCCCCCGGCTCCACCACGATCCGCTTGACCTGGAAACGGTTGCCGACAATCAGGGTCTCATAGAACCCCCATGGGCGGTAACAGCGGCTGTGGGCAGTCGCTTCCTTGCGGCCATCCTTCTTCAGTTGCGAAACAATGGCCTTTACGTCCTGCGCGTGGTCACGGTGTGTCACAAGCACCGCATCGTCACTGACCACCACCAGCAGATCTTCCACCCCGGTTACCGCAGTCAGGATGCCATCGGTACGCACATAGCTGTTTGATGTATTGAACACCGCGACATCGCCAATGGTCACGTTGCCGTGGCCGTCCCTGGGGCCCAGTTCCCACAGTGCGTCCCAGCTTCCCACGTCTGACCAGCCGAAATCACCGGGTATGACGGTCATGAGGCCAGTGCGCTCGGCCACCGCGTAATCGATGGAGATATCGGGCGAACTGGCGAACGCCGCCGCATCCAGCCGTTCAAAATCGATATCCGACTTACGGTCCTGCACGGCCTGCCGCACGGCGGTCAGGATGGCGGGTTCGTACTTTTCCATTTCCTGCAGCATGGTGCGGGCCGTGAACACGAACATGCCGGAATTCCACAGGAACTGCCCTGACTGCAGCATGCGCGTGGCATTCGCGGCATCGGGTTTTTCCACGAAGCGCGCAACGCTGTAGGCACCATCATACCCGGCCAGCGGGGCGCCCTTTTCGATATAGCCATACCCCGTTTCCGCCCGGGTTGGCGTCATGCCGAATGTCACGATGCGCCCCGCGCGCGCCACCCTGACCGCAATATCCAGCGCGGGCGCGACATTTTCGGGTTTCTGGATCGCGGCATCGGCCGCCATGACCCACAGCACGGCGTCGGGATCGGTTTCCGCCGCCAGCACGGCCGCCGCGGCAATGGCAGGGGCGGAATTGCGGCCAACCGGTTCCAGCAGGATGCGCGGCGCGGTAATGCCGACTTCCCTCAGCTGCTCGGCCATGGCGAAGCGATGTTCGTTGTTGCAGACGATAATCGGGTTGGCAAATCCCGGCCCCTGGCTGCGCAGGGCAGTTTCCTGCACCATTGTCCGCCGGGAGACCAGCGGCCAGAACTGCTTGGGATACGAACTGCGCGAGACGGGCCACAACCGGCTGCCGCTGCCGCCAGACAGGATAACCGGTATCACTGGCGTGGTAGGATGCTGCGATGTTGCATGCGTGACGGAAACGACCATTCTCACTCCTGAAAAACCGGCGCTGTACAGAAGAAAACCGGTAAAAACCTTTAATGAACCTGCTGCCCCGACATACGCAGGACATCCAGCGAGGCACGCAGCTGCATCGCCTTTTCAAAATCGGCGATCTGCTGGCGCCGGTCCGCGAACAGAATGGCGTCCACATGAATGACCAGCTTGCGCAGGCGCCAGAACTGCTCGGCATCGACAATCAGCGTGCGCGACATGTCCTCCAGCGCACCAACCTGTATGTATTTGGTGTGGTGCACGGGATCGTCATGCAGTTCCTCGACAAAGATCGGGACGAAACATAACGGCACCGAACAGGGCGCGGGCACAAAGGGACGTATTTCATGCCCGTCATAGACCTTGACGCGGCTGATATCGAATTTGCGATATTCCTGCAAAAGCCACGCCATCTGGGCCGGTGGCGCGATACGGGCGAATTCGACGCGGGTAATGTCCAGGAAAACACGGCGGTCGCGTATGATTGTCGCGTCATATTCCGCAAGCTGTTTGGCGTAGGCCGCCTCTTCCTGTGAATGCTTCATCAGGATGTTATGCCTGGCGAAGTTCGCGTCGCTCTGGCTGTCGCGGCTCAGGTGCACCGCAAAGCCGCCCAGCACACACAGCAGGACAGGCAGGGCCATGCACATCCACCAGTGCCGCCTTGCAAATGCCAGCACGCCCGTATGCTCCAGCGTCTGCGCCGGATGATACATCATCCACCGGTCTCCCTGACTGTATGCCCGTCCAACAGGAATGTACCATGCGTCAGGCGGTTTCCTGCCCCCTGCGGGCAGGGCCGTTTTTCTGGCCCGTCATACTAGCAGAACAGGCCTGTTCCTGTCATGCAGGGAGATATTCCCTGCCCCCAGCACAGGTTGCGCCTGCATGTCCCGCCTGCCCCTGCATCTTGCCATCCTGTCATGCATCATGCTGCCGGTCTCGGGCACGCGGGCGGCGACACCCCTGCCGCCGGCTCCTACGGCTGGGCCAGTCACTGAACGTGTGGTGCTGGTCGCGCGTCACGGCATACGCAGCCCCACCCACCCCATCGCGGAACTGGACGCACATACCCACCGGCACTGGCAGACCTGGCCCGTCGCCCCCGGTGCCCTGACGGACCACGGCAGGCGCGACCTGGCCCTGATGGGGGCGGCACTGGGTCGGTATTACCGGCAGGCCGGCGTGCTACCCACGCAGGGATGCAGGGCGGGGGCAGTCGCGGTCTGGTCGGATGCGACGGACCAGCGCACGCTGCAGACCGGCGACATCATGGGCCACGCCCTGACGCCCGGTTGCCCGGTCGTTACGGACAGCCTGCCCGCGGGTTCGCATGATCCGGTTTTCAACGACCTGCATGCATACGATACGCCTGCATTGCAGCAGACGATCATGACCGACCTGTCCACCGCACTGACGCATGACCGTGACGGCCGTCCCGCCGACGTACGGTTGGCGCAGGCCACAGCGCAGGCCGTGGTCCAGCCTAACGGATGTGCCATGGGCACGCCCTGCTTTACCGGGCCGGACAGGGCCACGTGGCACAAAAACGCACCCAGACTGTCCGGTGGCCTGTCACAATCCGCCGACGTGGCGGAAGACATGCTGCTGGAATATGCGCAGGGCATGCCCGATGATGCGATCGGGTGGGGACAGCCGGACATCCGTCATATGATCGATACCCTCATGCCCGCCCATGACCATGCCAGCCGCCTGATGCGCCGCCTGCCGGCACTGGCCTTTCCACGCGGGCATGTACTGGCGGCCATGATAATGGAACTGGTGGCGGGTAATGCCGTGCACGAACCCGATGGCGACATGATTGCGGCCGGCACGCCGGTTGTCCTGTTTGCAGGCCATGACAGCACGCTGGATATGCTGGCGGCGATCTTCGGCCTGGACTGGTCCTTTGCCGACATGCCTGACCCGACCGGCCCCGACACCACGCTGGGGTTCGAGACATGGCACATGCCCGATGGGCAGCAGCGGGTACGCGCAGTCATCTTCCATCAGGGGCTTGATGCACTCCGCACGGAGCAGGCCATCACGGCACAGCCTGACATCCTGCCCCTGCCCGCCTGTCAGTCCAAAACAGATGGAAGCTGCACGCTGGCCGATTTCACACGGGTTTTTACCAGCCGCCTTTCGGCATACCGGCGGGACTGAAACCGTTGCTGGCGACTGCCTGAACAACCCGGTTTACGAAACAGCCCACGAGTTCCGGGAACGTTTCTGGTGAAGCCTTGGGAAAGGTTACCTTGCTGGAAAAAGCATCCCCGGACCCTATTTCAGTTTTCGTGGGCTGCTTCGTGCCCGACCGGAATGGCCATCTCCGCATCCTGCGCTGAAGGCGGCATGACCACCCTGCAGAACCGGAACCCCGTACCCGCGCGCGCATGGCGCGCCAGCACATGCGCCAGACGGGGCTGGGTTACGGTTGTGGCAATCCGTTCATCCATTTCCATAACCACAAAGCGGCGCGTTCCCCCATCCGCCGCGTTCAGGTCCATGACAGCCTGCGCTGTCGTGCCCGATCCGCCAAAGGCATCCAGCACCAGGGCACCTGGATCGGGACACAACGCCCGCAGCAGGTATGTCACCAGCGGAAGCGGCTTGGGATAGTCAAAGCGGACACCGCACCGCGCCAGCGCGGCCGACGCCTGCTGCACCGTCCCCATGCCCTGCAGCACGGTCAGGATATGGCTGGGCTGATCCTGACGGTCCTTTTCCATGAACACCGCCCCGCTGGCGGTCAGGTAAAACCGGGTTTTCAGTCCCTGCCGGTCGGTAATATCCTTAAATCCCGCCGCAATGAACGCCGCGCACTGCCGGCGCGAACTCCATCCGCTGCGCAGGGTAACGGGATGCACCAGCCGTCCCGCGCGGACCTCCATCGGCGCGGTAAAGCGTGGCCAGAAGGCGGGATCTACCGGGACGGGAATGACGCCGTGGTCAAAGCTTGCGGGAAAACCGGCCGGCAGCACCAGATCACGGACCGGGTTGCGTGGCCCGTTCTTGACAATGGTGTTGCGAATGACCGGCCGCCGCAGCTTGCTGCGGGCGCCGACCTGCGGGGCCAGCACGCGCCCGGGAACGAAACGCCGGGCATCACGCGCAAACACCACCACATATTCATGGTTGGTCTTGATGCGGCTGTGGTTATCGATATTGCCGGTATTGACCCAGACAAAGGTCGCCAGAAAATTCTCCGCCCCGAACACCTCCTCCATCAACAGACGCAGGCGAGGGTATTCACGGTCATCGATGCAGCAGGCAATGACGCCATGTTCAGCCATAAGCCGCCGCAGGTACAGCAACCGCGGGTACATGAGACATAGCCAGCGGTCCTGCCGGGACAGGGCGCGGGCCACCGCCGGACCCAGCGCCGCATCCAGCCAGTGCAGGCCCGCGGGCGTGCTGGCGCTGTCATCATACAGCCAGTCGCGCCGGCCCGTATTATAGGGCGGGTCGGTCAGCACCATGTCCACCCGTCCCGCATGATCGGGCACAAGCGCGTCCAGCGCCGCAAGGTTGTCCCCCAGGATGATCCTGTCGCCCCCCTGCGCCGCCCCACGGGACAGGGCGGGGTCAACCTGCAGCACGCCCCGGCGCATCCGTTCCAGATAAACGGTGACGGCGTGCTTGCCCTCCCATTCCAGCGTGGCCACGTGCCCTCCGTCCCTGCCTGCATAATGCCGCCCCACTATCCCGCAATCCGCCCGTTCAGGGAAAGACGGCAGGTCAGGGCAGTTCTGGACAGGGCATTTTCCATATACATTATGATTGATAATACCTAAACAGACCGAAGCCGGACAGACCTGCACGCAGAAAAATCCGGCTCATACGCCCGGAAATCCCGCCGCGGCGCATGACGCCCCATCGGATCATGCGGCTCTCCCCGATTACGATACACAGCGCCCGATACGGCCTCACACAGGCACATTATCTTGCTGGAAGATCCTGCCGACATATGGCTGACAACGGATTTCCACCACTACAGATGGTAGGCTGGGCAGTCTTCAGCAGACAGAGGAAAACCACGATCGCCACCCGCAACGCGGTAATTCCATCCCGGATCAGACAGCCCTTACCAACCGCAAACGCAAACGCAAACGCAAACGCAAACGCAAACGCAAACGCAGCAGATGTGCGTCATACGGACCGGCTGCAAGCGCTGCCTCCGCCTTACGCGCGGCACTTCATGATGAACCGGACCATCGGGGCATCGCAACCTCATTGTCAGGTACCTGTCGCCGTTCCACCTGAACCGAAAGACACAGTTCCCCTTATCCATCAGGCCGCAGGTCACGGATGAAACGTCGCCTGTGCCTGTATTGAGCATCACATTGATCAGGCAGCGTTGGAATGAGAGAGAACCTGAAAACAATCCATCGATAAATAAGAGAAATGTTTTCAGATATTGCTTTTCATAGGGAGCAATCTATTTCGAAGCTTTTTGGAAAAAGCTTCACTAAAAACGTTTTCCGGATTTATGGATTGCGTCGTGCAGTGAACATCATGAATAGACATGGTAATATTTAACGATGAAAATCATAATAAAAATATAAATATTTATAAAATATCATGAATAATAACGGTGATAAATATAAAATTAATACATATAATTATAATAGTACTTCCATCTTTGTCCAGACATCCATCCTGAACAGATCGACAACTTCACAGGTATTCTCCACATCAAATAGGTCCTTCCAGAATGCTCACAAATATATACATTTAATTTATATTTATAATAGACGGAACATTTATTTAAGTAATTAATATTATAGTAATTTTTAATAATTCATCAAAGTAACCTGCCGCCAGAATGGGCATATTACTTGCATTCTTATTGTTAATTTCCTACCATATATGGTACATTATCTGTGGGTATGACATTTCCCGCCTGCTGCAATTTATAACGACATTGATACAGGATACGTTTTTTTGAATCGCGATCTCTTTGACAGCATGGCCATGGATACGCTTGAGGCCATGCTGAACACCCGCACTGTGGATGAACTGGCCGCCCGGTTCCATAAAGCCGTCAGCCTGATCGGGGATTTTTACTGTGTCGCGGGCATCATAAAGAAGTTCCAGCCCGGCGGCCTGCGCCCCACGACATCCAGTTATCCTACATCGTGGACCCGCCATTACATGGGCAGCGAATACGGGCGGGTGGACCCGGTGCTGCGCCGTGCCATGACCAGTGCCACAGGGTTCGGATGGCATGCATGTGACCCGGTGAAACAGCAGGAAAAGGCGCTGGTGACCGACATGCATGACTTTGGCATACATGACGGGTTCGTCATACCGATCCATGGGCCGGATGGCTCGGTCTTTCTGGTCAATTTCGGACAGCTTGCGCGCAAAATGGTATCACCACGCATGCAGGTCGCGCTGACAATGCTGGCCATGCAGTATTACCAGCAGTACTGCCGCCTGACGACGCCACCCGAACCCCAGCCACCCGCACTGACACAACGCGAGTGCGAATGTCTGTCATGGGTGGCCAATGGCAGGACCACCGTGGAGGTCGCGGACCGGCTGATGCTGAACGAGAACACCGTCAAATTCCATCTCAAGAACGCACAGCGCAAGCTGGACTGCACCAATCGCGTGACCACCGTACTCAAGGCCATCTCTCTTGGCCTGATTGTCATCTAGCAGCCTTCGCCCTGCTCGCGGATCATACCGACGCCGAGACGGGGCAATCCGCATCATGTGCAGGATAACGCGCCCATGCCCTGTGCAGGACACGGCGTGATTTATGTAACGCTGGTACAGGATACGTCCTGCACCCCCTGCCTTACCTGCACTCCTGACTGAAAATAAGCCTGCGGGATAATCAATTATTAATTGATCTCCCCTAGCAGAATGTCTGTGCGCGCCCGACAGGCGGCATTGCCGCCCGTTATTCCTTCCCGCCTCAGCCAAGGTAAAGACAGTGCCCGCGGACCCGCTGCTGACGTTGACCCCGACCGAACAACAGGACCTTGAAACAGTAAAGGAATCAGGTCTGTTCGACGCTGATTTCTACCTTTCGGTTCATCGGGATGTCGCCGGGTCGAAAATCGATCCCCTAGTCCACTACATCAAATATGGCTTTCGGGAAGGACGCCAGCCCAACCGCAATTTCCGTCCCGCGTCATACCTGCGCCAGTATCCCGATGCTGGTGCGGACAACCGCAATCCCTTCATCCATTTCATCAGGACGCATGGGGGGTGTCATATCGCCCATCACGGGCTGCTGCCCCGCTTCCACCTGGAAGACCTGAGCGTTGGCGCACGGACACTGGAACAGCTCCCGTTTTTTGAACCTGACCTGTACCATGACATCAACCGCGACCTTGAACGCGCGACAACCGACATGGCCGAACATGCCCTGCTGTATGGCGTGCCGGAAGGCCGACGCATTTTCGGCGCACTGCATGTCTCGCGCACCCTTGGCGCGTTGTGCGTAGCGAAAGGGCTGGATGATGCGGACTATATCGTCCCTGACGGCGCGGTACCTGACAGTATCGGGATCTATTACAATTCCAACGGCAATGTCTTCATTCATGAAATCGCATCCGACCTGCACGCAACTCTGTGCGATGCAGGACTGAACTGCGCCCTGCTGGATGAAAACAGCGATCCCGACACCCGGCCTGAACTGTGCATTTTTGTCGCCCCGCATGAATTCTTCCATCTGGGACGGGGGCAGGACTGGGCCACGGGGGCGATTATCCGTGACGCGATCATGTTCAACACCGAACAGCCCCAGACATTATGGTTCGAACGCGGCATTCCCTTCCTGCTTATGGCGGCGGGCGTCATCGACATCTGCCACCAGATGGCGGAAAGCTTCCGGCAGGCCGGGCTGCCCGCCATCCATTTCACGCCCAATATCGGCACTGAAACCACGTACCTGCACCAAAGCGACATGCAGCACGCCATGGTGCGGATTCTGCCACCTGCATGCCGCAGGCGCCCGGACCGGAACACGCCGTTTGCCGACCGGCTGCTGGACATCAGTTTCTTTGGGGGCGCCTCGACCCATCGGGAGGCCTTCTTTGCCCGCAATGCCGCCTTCTTCGCGCAGTTCCGCAATTACTTCTACTATCGCAAGTTCACTACGCCGATAGACAGCAGCCCCCGCGATAACCCGCTGTCGCGTCTGGCGTCCCACGTGGCGGGACATTCACGCATCGCGCTGAACATCCACCGCGATGACTACGGTTTTTTTGAATGGCACCGCATCGTCAAGGGCGCGATGGCCAATGGCAGTGTGGTCGTCTCCGAACCCTGCCTGCCGCATCCGGTCTTTCGCCCTAATGAACATTTCCTGGAAGAAAGCGGCCGCCATATCCCCAACCTGATCGAATGGCTGCTGCATACGCCCGATGGTCGGGCAAAGGCGGAGGAGGTACGCCTGAACGCCATGCGGGCCATCGATACCCCCGCCCATAACCGGGCCCGCTGCGCGCGGATCCGCGGGTTCATTTCGCATGTATGGAGCACGCCGGAGACATGAGCATCACCGCCCCATGGATGGCCACGGGCCAGACCGCGTTCACCTTCCGCAGCCGTCGCAAGAAACCGCTGGATCTGGTCAGCGTGTGCGTCACGAATTTCAATTATGGCGACTATATTACCGACGCCCTGGACGCCATCGCCGCACAGACCCACGCACCCCTTGACCTGATCGTGGTGGACGACCATTCGGACAGGGATGACTCCGTCGCCCTGATTACTGCGTGGATGGAAGAAAACCACCAGCGTTTCTGGCGCTGCACCCTGATCGTGCATACCCGTAACCAGGGACCGTCCGCCGCCCGGAACACAGCCTTCAGGCATGCCATGGGTGCGTTCGTGTTCGTGATGGACGCCGATAACACCATCTACCCCCGCGCCATCGCCCGACTGCATGAAGCAGCCCGCGATGGCGGGTTTGATGCCACGTACTGTCAGCTGGAATATTTCGACCGGGAGCAGCGCATCGGGTCGGCCGACATATGGGACCCCGCGCAGATGACGCGGGAAAACTACGTTGATGTCATGGCCCTGATCCGCCGGCAGGCATGGGCTGACGTGGACGGCTACAGCCATATTGACCAGGGTTGGGAAGATTATGATTTCTGGCTGAAATTCATCGACCATGGCTTTGAAGCAGGCTACGTACCCGAAATCCTGTGCCGCTACCGCATGCATGGTAATTCACGCACCACAAATGATGCATGGGCCGCCCATGAAAGCCTGCGCGGCATCATGGCGTTCCGCCATCCTGAACTGACTGCGCGCTACCTTTTGGCCACCCCCGACGTGAAGGCATAACAAAGGGATATTTCCGCCTTCCCGGCTTGTCCCTATGATGTCGGGCATGACACCGCCCAGTGCTCCCCTACCCGCGACCAGCCGCCGGATTATCGTAACCGGATGCGATCACGCCTATTTCCATCTGGTAACCGAACTGATCGCGTCCGTACGCGATCATGCCGATACCCCCATCGGGGTCATCGACTGCGGGATGACGGCACACCAGGTCGCGCAACTGACGGCGCGGGGCATTCGGATCATCACACCCCATCTTCCCGACTACGCCCCGAAACGGGCTGTCAGGAAACGGCCCAGCCTTGCCATCAACATAAGCAAGCTGTGGCTGGACCAGATGCTACCGGAATTCGACCTGATCCTGTGGCTGGATGCCGATACATGGGTGCAGGATGGCCGGGCGCTTGAACAGATGTTCGCCGCAGGGGAAAGCGGCACACTGGCCATCGTGCCGGAAATCGGTGCCAAGATCGCCAACCTGCTGGGGGTGCGCTGGATCTGTCCGGGGTGGATGCAGATCCGGTCCTTTCTGTACAAGAATGCCAGCCGTGCCCGCCTGCCGTTCCATATCCGCACGCGCATTGGCGCAAAACCACTGCTGAATGCCGGGGTATTCTGCCTGCACCGCAATGCTACGATCTGGCCCGTACTGCGCCGGTGGCAGGCCCGGATCCTGCCCCGTCGCGGAATGGCTTTCACCCAGGATCAGCTCTGCATGGCGCTGGCAGTGTATGTGGATGACCAGCCCGTCACGTTCCTTGACAACAGTCACAATTACCTTGGCCCGTGGTTGCTGGATGAACGCACGGGGCAACTGGCCAATCTGTTCTTTCCTCATGCACCCGTTGGCATCGTCCACATGGCATCACAGAAGGCCATGCGCAGCGCACTGGACAATACCATGGCCATTCCCACCATTCAGGGCGGCACGGCGGCGGTCAACCTGCGTTACGCCGGCATGCGCGGCCTGTCACGCAGGGCCAGCGGCCCCTGACCCGGTCTTTCGGGCCGCCTGCACGCGCTCGGCAGCACTGCGAAGCTGTTCGGCAAGGTTGAGGGCGAGTTCGGGTGGCAGCACGGTCACCACGCGCCTGTTGCCCTTGGGCATGTGTTCGGGCGCGGTCGCCATGAACAGGTCCATGACCACAATGGAATCCTGCACGGCTTCCGCCCCGCAGCTGACGGTGGGATAGACCACAGCCCGACCGGCTGCATCGCGTTCTTCATTCATGATGGACATACCTTGTCATGCGCCCGGGCTAGCGCGCCGTGGGCGGGCGCATCTGCTCACGCCGCAGTTGCAGGTTAAGCGCCTGTATCGTCTTGCGCGCCACGGCCAGTTCGTCACGCATACGCGCCAGTTCCGCCTTCAGCGCCGCGATTTCAGCCCGCAGGGCGGGGGGATGATCAGCCATCTGCACACTTCCTTATGATATCAGGAGGGTTTGATACCGGAATCGAAACGGGCACGCACCTGGTCAAACAGGGTTCGCGCCGCCATGTCCTTTGCATCGGTATGTTCGATATGGTGACGCATGTGCGCCGCGATTTCATCCGCATGCAGGACCTTTGCATCCACCAGCATCTGCATAAGGTCCATGATCACAAGCTGCTGGGCCGCAATCATCTTGACCACGGGCATCACCTTGGCCTGCGCCGCATCGCCCGCTGCCTGCGCAAGGGCCTTGCGCAACTGCTCCGTGACCACCTCATCATTCATGATTGTGCTACTCCGCTCTTGTCATCATGCGACAGGCATGGTGATAGCAAACGGCCAGCACAGCAATGCCGCCCATGCAGGGCGGCCCATAAGCCTACGATATACCTTCCGCCCGACAGGACCGTAAACCGCCATGTCACCGCCCATCATACCCGATGATGAATTACATGTGACCTACATACTGGCATCCGGCCCCGGTGGGCAGAACGTCAACAAGGTCGCCACTGCGGCCCAGCTTCGTTTTGACGCCCGCAATTCCCCCACCCTGTCGGGCCGGATCAAGCACAGGCTGATCGACGTGGCGGGCAGCCGGATGACCGGCAATGGCGTGATCGTGCTGACGGCCCGGCGCTTTCGCAGCCAGATCCGCAACCGCGAGGACGCGGTCGCCCGCCTGCATGACATGATCGCGCAGGCCAGCGCGGTACAGGCCTATCGCGTGCCCACCCGTCCCTCACGCACGCAGCGCAGGAAGCGGATGGACAACAAACAGCATCGCAGTCGCGTCAAGCAGGGCCGCAGCGGTCGGTATACCGACTGAAACGCACTGCCACCCCGCCCGTGTCGCGGCTGCCTACGCAGCGGCCTGCTTCTGCTTCGTCATGATCCGCTGCAGCAGTGGCACGAATTCAGACAGGTGCCCGATGCGGATCAGGCCCGGCCATTGCGGCGCGGGACGCGACAGGTCACGCAGCAGCACGCAGGCCATGCCCGCACGGCGGGCGGCTTCGGCACCGGCATCGGAATCTTCCAGCACGATACAGTTGCCTGGCGGGACATTGTCCTGCTCGGCCGCATACAGGTACAGGTCGGGCCGGGGCTTGGGCATGTTCAGGTCGCGCCCGGAATGGATGCGGTCTTCATCCAGCATCTGGTCAAGGCCCGTGCTGCTGAACTTCGCGTCCATTTCAGCCATGGATGAATTGGATCCGATCCGCACCGGCAGACCAAGATCGAGTGTGGCTTTCAGCATGTCTTCCGCGCCATCCACGGTCTGGGCGTCGGTTTTCATCATGGTGACGATACGGTTCTGGACCTGCATGTCCCAGTCCGCGGGCAGTTCCTTGCCGCTTTCCTTGGCGATCCGGTCACGGATCTTGGCCAGTTCACCGCCGGTAAACAGTTTGTTCGCCTGCTCGTCCGTAATGTTCCAGCCGTATTTCCGGGCTTCCTGCGCCATGATGCTGGTGGACAGATATTCCCCATCGACCAGAACGCCATCACAATCGAAAATAACCATACGCAACTTCCCATCGGGACGCACGGCAGCGGGCAGTTGATTATCGGATTTGCTATGTAAATTCAAAGTTCAGACCCTACCTTTCATGCACTTCTTGCACGCCGAAACAAAAACATATTGCGCCAGAAGCCATGCATTATAGATATGGGATGATTTTTGATATTGAAAGAACAAAATTTACATTTTTTCGTAACCCATTAAATGATGAAATATATTTATTATTTAATGAATTTTTAAATTTATTTAATATTTACATTTGATATTGGTGTTGAATCTGGCGGGTTTTCTATTGTTATTCTTTAAATTTACTCATGAATTACTTCGCGATTTCATGCATGGAACATGCCCGTGATCCCAGGGCTGTTTCCAGACCGCGATACCCGAAAACTTTTATATTTTTCATTCCCTTAAACACGATTACGGCCCGATCATGCTTCCTGCATGTCGGGCCGCAATCCATCATGCGCCGGTCATATCACTGGGCACCTAGCCCTTGCGCACGGTCTTCTGCCCCTTCGCGGGCTGGGGCGTTGGCGTATGTTCGGTCCAGCCACCGCCAAGGGCGCGGTACAGCGTCACCAGATTCTGGTACCGCGACACCGAAATGGAAATCTGCCACTGCTGCGCCTGCAGATAATTCCGCTGCGAGACAAGGGATGTCAGATAGGAATCTGTCCCCGCATTGTACCGCAGCATGGCCAGACGGTAGGCATCGCCCGTTGTCGAGACATAGCTGTCCATCTGTCGGGTTTCATCACGGTAGGTATCGCGTGCGGCCAGCGCATCCGCCACCTCGCGGAAGGCGGACTGCACCGTTTTTTCATATGCCGCCGCCTTGTACGCCCGCATGGCGCGCGATGCCTTCAGGTTACCGCTGTTCTGTCCCCAGTTCAGCAGGGGCACCTGCAACTGCGGGGACACCCCCCACGTTGTCGCAGCCGAAGTAAACAGCTTATGCGGCTGCAGGCTGCTGATCCCGTCAGATGCCGTCAGGGTAATGCGGGGATAGAACGCCGCCTTGGCTGCACCGATATCCGCATTGGCCGCCAGCAGGTCATGTTCCGCCGCCATGATATCGGGCCGATGTTCCAGCACATCCGCCGGCAGGCCCGGCGGCAGGTCCTGCATGATGGTCTGCTGCCCCAGCGGGCGGGCCGGGGGCAGGTTGGCGGGAATTGGCTGACCAATCAGCATCGTCAGCAGGTTTTCGTCCTGCGCCACGTGCCTGCGTGATTCATCACGGAAGGCGCCGCTCTGCGCGACCTGTGTTTCGGTCTGGCGCACGGTCATCTCATCCGTTTCACCATGGGCGAAACGGGCCTTGACCATATCCAGCGTCTGCTGCTGCGACGCCATCGTCTCGTCCGACAGATGCAGTTGCGCCTGATCGCCCAGCCACGAGATATAGGCTGTGGCAACCTGCGAGATGATGCTGATCAGCATCGCGCGGGCGTTTTCACGCTGCATGAGCGCATGTTCCGCGGCCTCCCGCGACATGCTGCGGATACGCCCGAACAGGTCGATCTCATACGACGAGACGCCAATGCCCATCTGGTAATATTTGAACATGGGCGGATGCCCGGTATCCAGACCCGGCGCGAAGCTTAGACCGGCAGCGTCCGATGGTCCCTGGAATATCGCCTCGCCACCGCCATTGATGGCGGGAAACAGGCTGGCGTGCTGGATATCAAACTGCCCCTGCGCCCGGCGGATGTCGGCGGCCGCCTCCCTCAGGTCGCGATTTTCACGAATCGCAATGGCGATCAGCGCCTTCAACCGGGGATCGGTAAAGAATTCCGACCACCCCAGATCCGCCGCCAGCGGATTTTCCACCACGGCGTCCCCGGTCGTGGCATAGGCGGGCCACGCCGTGGCCAGTGGCGGGGCGGGACGCTTGTAATGCGGGATCATGGTACAGCCTGCCAGCAGCGTCGCCGCGAGGCCAGCCGTTGTCACCCGCCTGAATGTGGAGAGAACGGTCATCTGCATTACTCTCCCTTTGTCCGTTCGGACATGCGCTGCACACGGAACAGGCGCAGCACAACCACAAAGAACAGCGGCACGAAATAGACAGCCAGCAACGTCGCCGTCACCATGCCCCCCACCACGGCCGTGCCAATCGCGATACGCGCGGCCGACCCTGCCCCCGTTGCGATCGCCAGCGGGAACACACCCACCACGAAAGCAATGGATGTCATGAGGATGGGCCGCAGGCGTTCACGCCCGGCTTCCAGCACGGATTCCTCCAGCGTTGCACCATTTTCAAAGAAGGCCTTGGCGAATTCCACGATCAGGATGGCGTTCTTGACCGCCAGCCCCACCGTGGTCAGCAGGCCGACCTGAAAATACACGTCATTGGCAAGCCCACGCCCCAGGGTCGCGACAATCGCGCCCAGCACGCCCAGCGGAATGACCAGCAGCACGGCAAAGGGGATGGCCCAGCTTTCATACAGGGCTGCAAGGCAGAACAGGATGACGATCATGGCCAGCGCATAAAGCGGCCCGGTGGAAGCGCCCGACGCCATCTGTTCAAAGGACAGGCCCGTCCATTCATAGCCGATGCCCTTGGGCAACTTGGTCAGGATGTCCTTCATCGCGGCGATCGAGTCACCCGAACTGTAACCCGCTGCGGGCTGGCCAAGGATTTCGAAGGCATTGAGGCCGTTATAATCCTCCACCTTCTGCGGACCCATGATCCATTCACCGGACACGAAGGCGTTGAACGGCACCATGCCCCCCGTGATATTGCGGATATACCACTTGTTCAGGTCATCAGGGATCATGCGCGCATCCGGCTCGCCCTGGATATAGACCTGCTTCACACGGTCATCGCGCAGGAACTGGTTGACGTAGATCGACCCCAGCGCGCCCTCGATGGTGGTATTGATGTCCGCAATGGTGATGCCCAGCGCATTCGCCTTTTCACGGTCGATGTTCAGGTGAAACTGCGGCGCATCCTCCATGCCGTTGGGGCGCACGGCGGTCAGGCGATGGTCCTTTGCCGCCAGGCCCAGCACCATGTTCCGCGCTTCCAGCAGCTTGGCATGGCCAAGATGCCCGCGATCCTCCAGTTCAAGGTCGAAGCCGGTGGCATTGCCCAGTTCCAGCACGGCGGGCGGGTTGATGGCGAAGATCTGCGCCACCGGATCCATCCAGAAATGCATCATGATGCGCATGGCGATCGCAGCCGAGGACTGCGACGCGGCAGGCCGTTCATCCCAGTCCTTCAGGCGGATGAAGAAGGCGCCGGCACTCTGCCCCTGCCCTGCGAAGTTGAATCCGTTCATGGAATAGACGGATTCGACATTCCTGCCTTCGGTCTTGAGGATATAGTCGGCAACCTTGCGGTTGACGGCTGCCGTTTCCTCCAGCGTGGCGCCCGCGGGCATGGTGACCTGCCCGAAGATCAGGGCCTGATCCTCATCGGGCAGGAAGCCACCGGGCAGGCGCATGAACAGCCAGCCCACGCCCACCGTGATCACGGCAAACACCAGCATGGACAGGCCGGCATGCCCCAGCACGCGGGTCACGCCCTTCTGGTACCCATTGGTCAGGCGGCTGAAATGACGGTTGAACCAGCCAGCGAAGCCAGCGGTCTTTTCGTGGCTGCCTGGCTTGAGCATGGTGGCGCACAGGGCCGGCGTCATGACCATGGCCACCAGAACCGACAACCACATGGCCGCGACAATGGTGATGGAAAACTGCCGGTAGATCACACCGGTTGATCCGCTGAAGGCGGCCATGGGCAGGAACACCGCCGTCAGCACCAGCACGATGCCGACCAGCGCGCCCGAAATCTCGTCCATGGACTGACGGGCGGCCTCCCTGGGGGAAAGCTTTTTTTCCGTCATCACGCGCTCGACGTTTTCCACCACCACGATGGCGTCATCCACCAGCAGGCCAACCGCCAGCACCATGGCCAGCATGGTCAGCGTGTTGATGGAGAACCCAAGCGCGGCAAGGATGCCGAACGTGCCCAGCAGCACCACCGGCACCGCAATCGTCGGGATCAGGGTGGCGCGGAAGTTCTGCAGGAACACCAGCATCACAAGGAACACCAGCGCGATCGCTTCGATCAGCGTGATGATCACGTCCTTGATCGACAGGACGATGAAGGGCGCGGTATCCAGCGGATAGACGGTCTTCAGCCCTGGCGGGAAGAACTGTTCCAGTTCCCTGATCTGCTCGCGCACCGCCGTTTCGGTCTGAAGCTGGTTGGCACCGGGAGCGAGTTTCAGCGCCATGCCAGATGCGGGCATGTTGTTGTAGAAGGAATGGGTGTTGTAGGTCTGCGGCCCCAGCTCCACATGGGCGACGTCACGGATGCGCACCTGCGAGCCATCCTGCTGCACCTTGAGGAGGATCTTTTCGAATTCCTCGGGTGAATGCAGGCGCGTCGGTCCGATGATGGTGGCGTCCAGGCGCGCGCCCTTCACGGCGGGTACACCGCCAAGTTCACCAGACGAAACCTGTATGTTCTGCGTCTGGATTGCGGTCTGCACATCGCCCACCGTCAGGCCGTATTTGTACAGCCTGGACGGATCGAGCCAGATGCGCATGGCATATTCCGCACCAAACAGCGTATGGTCGCCCACGCCCGTCACGCGGCTGAGCGGATCGGAGATGTTGGACGCCACGTAATCGGCGATGTCAGCGCCGCTCATGCTGTTGTCGGTCGAGATGAAGGCGATGACCATCATGAAGTTCTTGACGGCCTTCGTGATGCTCAGCCCCTGCGCCGTCACTTCCTGCGGCAGCTTGGGCTGCGCCAGCTGCAGCTTGTTCTGCACCTGCACCTGCGCGATGTCGGGGTTGGTTCCCTGCGCGAAGGTCAGGTCGATTTCCATCTGCCCCGATGCGTAGGACTGCGCGGAAATGTATTCCAGATGATCCAGCCCGAACATCTGCTGCAGGATGGGACGCACCACCGTATCGTTCACCGTATCGGCCGAAGCGCCGGGATAGGTGACCGAAATCGCGATCTGTGGCGGGGCGATGCTGGGATACTGGGCGATGGGCAGGCGGAAGATCGACACCCCGCCCACCAGCATGATGATCAGTCCGATCACCCAGGCGAAAACGGGCCGGTCGATAAAAAAGCGCGACAGAGACATGGGGGCTTATCCTGCCTTGGCCGGGGCGGGCACATCCGCCGGGGTCACGGTATCGCCGGAGTGAATCTTCTGCAGGCCCTCAACCACCACGCGGTCGCCGCCCTTCAGCCCGTCCGTCACCAGCCAGTCTGTCCCGATGGCCTGGCTAACGGTAATGGGACGCAGCGTCACCTTGTTATCGGCATCGACCACCCAGACCTGCGGGTCACCATGGGAATTCCGCTGCACCGCCTGCTGCGGCACCAGCAGGGCCCTTGGGTCCGTGCCTTCGGCCAGCTGGGCATGGACATACATGCCCGGCAGCAGCAGCCGGTCCGGATTGGGCATGACGGCACGCACCACAACCGTGGCGGTGGCTTCATCAACGTTGACTTCCGAAAACTCCATCCGGCCGGAATGTTCGTAAGTGGTGCCGTCCTCCAGCGTGATGGTGATGGCGGCGGCGTTATCGCCTGCGCGCGTCAGCCGTCCCTGCGCCAGTTCGCGCCTGAAGCGCAGCAGTTCGGTTGCCGGCAGGTTCACGTCCACGTAAATCGGGTCAAGCCGGGTGACGATGGCGACATTGTTGGTCTGGTTGGCGGTCACCAGCGCACCAACGGTCAGGATGGAACGGCCAATACGTCCGGTAATCGGCGCATTCATATGGGTATAACCCAGATCGACCGTGGCGCGCTCCAGCTGGCCTTTCGCGCTCAGGACATCGCCCTGTGCCGCGCGTTCAGCGGCCAGCGCGTCATCATATTCCTGCTGGCTGACGGCATGGGCCTTGAGCAATGGCCCGTAGCGGTTCAGCTTGGCCCGGGTCGTGACCTCGTTACCCTGTGCATGCAGCAGCTGGCCCTGCGCGCTGTCCACTGCCGCCTGATAGACGCGGGGATCGATCTGGTACAACTGCTGTCCCGCCTGCACGTCGGTGCCTTCGACAAACAGGCGCTGCTGGATAACGCCGCTGACCTGCGGACGGACCTGCGCGATTTCAAAGGCTTCGGTACGGCCGGGCAGCATCGTATGGATTTCTACCGGCTCGGCCCGGAGTGTTACGACCTTGACCGGCTGCGGCGGCAGCTTGGGGGGGGGCGCATGCCGCTGACACGCTGCCAGGGCAAGTATCAGAGCCGCCGGGGCTACGACACGGGAATAATGCATCATGGTCACCAACCGGCTTGCAGGCCGTTATATATAAAAATGTTTCTGAATCACGGCTGTGTCGTTTGCCGCACATAGCCGCCATAAGAAAGCCAAATAACGAAACCATTTGGTTTTCAATGAATAGAAAACTATATCGTCTCCATAATACTACGGGCTATCACCTTTGACCTATATGAGCCCATTTTCTGAGGCCGATGGATCGGATGGTCTGTGGCAGGGCGGTGAGGTTGTTCCATGCGGTGC
>NZ_NKTX01000036.1 GCF_003207815.1 Komagataeibacter oboediens
CGCGCAGATCGGTTCCTCGGGCGACGGCGCGCAGATCGGTTCCTCGAGCGACAACGCGCGGATCGGTTCCTCGGGCGACGGCGCGCGGATCGGTTCCTCGGGCTACGGCGCGCAGATCGTATGTTCTGGGGAGAATACCACCGTCGCATTCGCTGGCCGACACGGATCAGTCAGTCTTGGCAAAGGCGGCGCGGCATCTCTGGTATGGCACGATGGCAACCGCAATCGCTTTATCAATATCTACGAAGGCGAGGATGGTATTGAGGCTGGTGTTCTCTATGCCATCAAAAACGGCAAAGTGGTGAGGAAGTAATGCCTCCCGTCCCCGACAACCACCTAACCCGCTTTCTCGGCATGGCCATCCTCGGTGTCATGCTTCTGGGCACGGTGTTCTACGCATTCGCCACTGTCGTAATGCCCTGACACGCCCAGGCCACCGGGATTGCGGTCCCGGCAGTCTGGCCGAGTTGGCCGAGTATTTTCCAAGTAATGAGAGGAATTGATTATGTGCAGTAATCTTCCTGACGGTTGTTCGCAGGCTGATATTGATCGTGCAATGGGCGGCGATTGGCCCGCATGGGTTGAGGACGAATACCAGAGGTTATGTGAGTATCGCGCGTCTCTGGCTGCCCTGCGCGATCAGGCGCGTGGGATTGATGCCCGGTTCCACGATGTCAGCGACATGACCGGCGGCAAGTATGGCGGCGCTCTGGATGATGAAATCGTCATGGCGAGCAAGGCGATCAAGGATTTCCCGGAAGCGGTCGAGCGCATCGAGGCCGAAGAACGGTCGGATGCCGCTTTTGACCGGGGCGACATGCGCCGGGCCGAGCGGATCGAGTGCGCAGCATGACCAGCCAATACGAGCAGCCCCTCGACAACATCTATGAGGGCCTGTCGCGTGCGGAGATCGTTCTGCGCCGCGACATCGCACGGGAAACGCGCCCCGAGATCAGGGCTGACCTTGAAGATGATCTGGCGCACGTCTGCAAGGCCCGCAAAAGCCACTCCTTTTTGGCGGGAGAACTGCCATGACCTTCACCCTGACAGAACACCAGCGCGTCCGGGTCAACCGGCGCACCATGATGAACCATTTGGGGAGGAAGGGGCTGTGACATACGAACAGCGTCGGGCTTTGGTAAACAGTCTGAATGAACAGTATGGCGGGAACTGGGACAGCCGCGTGCGTGACGATCTGGAAATCCCCGCGTGGCCGTTCCCTGATTACAACGCCGTGTGGCTGCCGGGTGGGCAGAGGGTGGCGTTTGTTGAGGGGGGTGTGTGATGGCGGACCTCGCAGCAGTCATGGACAAGATCTACGTCGAGCAAATTGCCCCGGCCATTAAGACATTCAACGCCTCGCGTGTAGCGTCCAAAGCACCCGGCGCGAACATGGACCAGATCGCTTTGGAACAGATCGCCATGCTGGAGTTGTGGTCGAAGGAGAGTGAGGCGCAGGCAAAGGCGCTACGACAGGCCCTTGTCATGGAAATGGAAGATACTGGCGTCCTGTCGTTCGCTGGTGATCACCATACTGGGAGCCTATCTACCCCTCCTCAATCTTTGACTGTGACTGATGAAAAGGCCCTGCGCGCCGCGCGCCCCGACCTGTTCGAGCCGCAGCCGGACAAGCTGAACCGAGCCGAACTGACCAAGGCCCTTAAGCGGGGCGAACAAGTTGAAGGAGCCACGTTGAGCAACGGCGGCGCGATGCGCCTCGTGATCCGTGGCAAAAAAGGAATTGCAGCATGAACGCAGTAGTAACCACCCAGAATGGCACGCAGGTCACTGAACGTGAACTTATGGACGTGCTCAAGAATAGCCTTTACCCCGGTGCTGCCGATGCGTCCGTGATGATGGTAATGGGCTACTGCCGGGCCGCTGGTCTAGATGTGATGAAAAAGCCTGTGCATATCGTTCCTATCTGGAACAAGGATGCCGGACGCATGGTCGATGTGATTATGCCTGGCATTGCTCTTTACCGCACAGAAGCCGCACGCACGGGGGAATATGTCGGGAAGTCCGAGCCTGAGTTCGGCCCCGACAAGACAGCAACCCTCAGCGGCATAGAGGTTACGTTCCCATCCTGGTGTCGGGTGACGGTGCGCCGCCTTGTGCATGGCAAGATTTGTGAGTTCACGGCGAAAGAGTTCTGGCTGGAGAATTATGCAACGGCCAAGCGCGATACACAGGCACCAAACGCCATGTGGAAGAAGCGGGCTTATGGCCAGCTTGCGAAATGCACTGAAGCGCAGGCGTTGCGCATGGCCTTTCCGGAGCAGACAGGGGGCACCAATACCGATGATGAAATGTCTGGGAAGGACTTTTCTGGCGAGACGGTAGACCTGACGCCGCAGGCCCGGCAGGTTGAACAGCGCCCGTTTAACCACATTGCCTATTTCGAGAACAAGTTGGCCGACTGCCGTAATATCGCATGCGTGGATGCCTTGTGGCAGAAGTGGAACGACACGATTGAAAAGGCCAAGGCGGCTGGTCGTCCCATCGCACCGGAAACCATTGAGCGTGTTCAGGAAATGCTTGGTGAGCGCATGGGCGAAGTCGCGCAGGCCGAACGCCAACAGGCTGAAGAACTGGCTAGCGCGCCAGTTGAGGAACCGGTGGCATGATCTCCGACGCTGCCGAACCCGACTACCTGGCAACCCGGCTGACGTGGATGGAGCAGGTCGAACTTCACATGAGGGCGCACAACTCCGCGCCCCTCACCCTTTGCCAGAAGCGCCGGTTGCACATTTCCCGCGATAACGGCCTGACCCCATGGGAAGCGTTCGAGCAGATCGTGGGGGCTGATAATGTGTGGTTCTGACGAACTGATCCACGACGCGCGGCAGATTACTTTGGAAGAGATGATTATGACGAACGAAACACCGATGTATCTTGTGCCGGGGCGGCTGACGGATGAGCAGCGAGATAAGATTGTCTCGATTATTGTGGATTGCTCTGACCCCAAAACTGATCTGATCGGATCAGAATTGCAGGCATTCCGTGATATGGCGGATCGTGTAGTTGCCGCCATTCTTTCGGGATATGGCCCCATCCAGCCGTGCGCGGATGTGGAGACGGTTGGCTTCGTCCCCGACAAATCTAACCTGTTTGTCGATAAGCGTTTACCCATGACGAACATATATCGTTCTGCTGGCGATCCTTGGCCGGTTCCTTTGGTCCGCCGCACCGACATGGAGGCGCAGGTTGCCCGTGTGGCGGCGGAGAAGGATGCGGAGATCGACGACATAAAGGCGCTCCTTCGCCCAGTCCTGACAAAGCTGGATTATGCGGCTCACGAGTTGGAACAGACAGAAGATGCCCAGTCTGTCCACCAGTTGGCCCATATCTGCCTTTCGCTTCTGTCTGATGAAGAAAGCATACGCCAGAGTGCGCTTGTTGAATTGACAGCCCTCAACGAAGGAGCGGCGGGATGAGCGACTGGAACGGCCTGCCAGATCAGCCGGAGCGGAGTGGGTGGTATTGGCTTGCTGGTCGTTACTACCCTGACATGTGGGTATTAGACCTTTGGAATGGGAAAACAAGAATGTGGGGTGACGGAACTATGTCACCTGAACTGTGCGCTCAAAGGTGCATTTACGGCGGTCCGGTCCTCACGCCACCCGAACTCGCGCAGATGCGGAAGGATGAGCGGGGGCGGGCTGCCAAAGTCGCTCAGGAAATCAGCGTTCATTATTACGCACTGGGTGACGCGGCGGAAAATGATGTGGATGTCGTGGCATTTGAGGAACGTATGTTTGCCGCAGATGAATGTGCCGTCGCCATCCGCGCCCTAACCGACGATGAAGGGAAGAAGTCGTGAGAAGTCGGGAAGAACAGATCGACGACCTTGCCGTGGTAATGATGGATGAAGGAGGCAAAAAAGAAGCCTCCTATGCATTCTCTCAAGAGACGATTGATGCCGCCATCCTGCTCGGGCGTGAACTGGAGCGCGCGGAGATGGCTACGGATATTCGTGATGCGCAGCGGTGGCGGACTCATGTTCGTCTCCTGTTCAAATCAGGCCGGCATACCGTGGCGCATATAAATGAAGCCATCCGATATGTTGACGCGGCCATGAACGCGGAGAACGGACAGTGACCGTAACCCTGACAGGCATCACCAAGTCTGTGGTGCCAGGCGTCGATACCCCGGCCCAGCTTCTCGCCTACTGCGCCCGCGTGTCCAGCACAGCCAACCAGATGAACCATGAAACCGGGCCAAAGTTGCTGCGGTTTCTGGTTGAGCGCCGGGAGTGGTCGCCTCTGGAAATGATATCTCTGACTATGGAGATCGATACTACGCGCGACATTGCACGTCAGATCCTGCGGCATCGATCCTTCTCGTTTCAGGAGTTCTCCCAGCGCTATGCGGTGGTGGATGACCTTGCCGTGTTACGTGAGGCGCGATTGCAGGACCATAAGGACCGGCAGAATAGCATCGAGACGGATGATGAGGAATTGGCGGTCGGATGGGAGGATATGCAGGCCCGCGTCAATATCGCCGCTGATGACGCCTATAGCTGGGCGCTGGAGCACGGCATCGCCAAAGAGGTGGCTCGCGCCGTACTGCCCGAAGGCATGACCCCATCACGCCTCTACATGGCCGGAACGCTGCGGTCATGGATGCACTACTGCGCGCTGCGATGTGAGCGGAAAACCCAGAAAGAGCACCGGGAAATTGCCTTCGACGTGGCCGATATCCTGCGCGAGCAGTTCCCCGATATTGCCGACCTTATCCCGAGCCGGGAGGACGAAAATTGACCGAACAAACCCACACCCCCTACCAGCGCGGCCGCCGGGCCGCTGAGCGTGGAGCGCCGCGAGAGGTGCCCACTGACGTTGATTTTGGCACATATCGCGGGGAATGGCTTGAAGGCTTCGACAGCATCCACGGCACACCCGCAACACGCGGAGCACACTACCAGGCCGGGCAATTTCAGGCATGGGATGTGAGCCGCTACCTGTCTGGCGACATGGCGCAGGCTTGGCAGTATGTCTATCGATGCGGGCGGAAGGGGTCGGAGCAGGATGCTGTTACGGATCTTCGGAAGGCCGTGGACTTCATTGAGGACTGGCTGGCCCATGATCCTGAACCCAATCAGCGCGCTTCTACCGGCGACATTCCCGATGAGGTGTTTTTCACGCTGGATCAGTGGCGGCTGTTTGCTCTGAACGACATTCAGTATGCCGATCACAATGGAGCTGCCGATACGGCAGAGAGTGCCGTCAAGACGATCAAGCGCGAGATCGCGCGGCGGGAGGCGGCATGAGGCTCCGCACTGACAGCCATTTCGGCTTTTTCTACAAAGGCTACCGGGTGGAATGCACCAGCAACGTCGCGCGGATTTTTCTGCGCGACAAACTGGTAGGGCAGTCTCGGGCCATCTCTCGCGCCGCTATCGAGCGGGACGTTGAGCGCGTGATTGCTGGGGAGGTGGCATGACCTACAATCTGCGCGTGGCTGGCGGCCTGACTGAACCGCTGGAACTGGTCGCCCAGAACCGATACCGGGTGTTCCTTCGGTGGCGCGGGGAGATTGTCGCGGCGCGTACGCAGGCCTGGCGCGCGTTGGTGGAGAGTGGGCGCGTGGTGGAGGTGGGGAATGGGTGACCTTCTCGAACGGTGGGTAGGGCCATCATCTCTCGCCAAACGGCTGGATACAACACCGCGCAATCTACCTCGGTATGTGGCTGAGGGAAAAATTCCCCAGCCCAGTTACCACCTTGGCCCCAAAACTCCACGCTGGGATATTCACGCCGTAGATGCGCTGATGCTCAAGCGTGCCGGAATTTCAACATCAAGGGATATGGACGCGACAGTTGCCAAAATTTGCGAAGAAAACCGACAATACGGGAGACGTAAAGGTCGTTCGCAAGCGACTGGCTGACGGAACGGTTAAGGAATACCGATATCCAAAAAAGAGAGGTCAGGCGGTTAGGGCAGGGTCGTCGATTGGAACCGTTGGGCATGTCCTCAGCTTATATTATTCCAGCCCAGAGTTTTCGCGCATCAGTCCAAAGACGCGAGAAAATAGGCGTATATACCTGATGGAAATGGAAAAGCTGTCAGCAAAGCCATTACGTGACATAACACGCAAGATATTAATTGATATTAGGGATAGCATTGCATCAGGTCGCGGCCATGGAGCGGCTAACGGGTTTCTATCAATCACCAAAACCTTCTTTGGATGGGCCATAAGCCGGGAATGGGTAGACATAAACCCCGCAATGTCGATTGCGTCTTTGCCACGGGGATCACTTCCGGCATGGACCAAAGATGCCGTCCAGCAGGCCGAGAAGACACTGGATGAGTCTCTGTGGCGTGTCGTTGTCTTAGGCGTTTTTACAGGACAGCGGCGGGGAGATTTATGCCGGATGCAATGGGACGATATCCGGGAAGGTTTTATCCATGTTCATCAGCAGAAAACCGGAGTGCAGTTAAGGATTCCGATCCATCCGGCGCTGGCTGCCAATCTGGAGAAGTGGAAAGGACCATCTCCATATATTCTGACCAGTAGAACTGGGGTTCCATGGCAACCTGGGGTTCTATCAACAGCAATGTATAATGCAGCGAAAGAAGGAAAAATTCCCAAGGGTCTGAATGTTCACGGTCTGAGAAAATTGGCTGCCACGCTCCTTGCTGAAGCTGGGTGCACCACACATGAAATCGCTGCCATTACTGGACATAAAACTCTGGCCATGGTCCAGCATTATACCCTGTCTGCAGATCAGGAACGACTTGCGAAAGGGGCTGTAAACCGCATGGAAACCGATTTTTGGAAACCGCAAGAAACTGAAAAATAAGTCGTTGATTTATCTAAATTAATGCATTTTCGAAGAGGAGGTCATACAGACAAGTGGCAAGAAAAGCTTGGGCGAAGCACGTGCCAGCCTGACCAAATTCATTACCACCATCATCATCGCGGTATTCATAGAAGGACTGGTTGGTGTTTTTGAAACCAATACCGGCGCGCCATCCGATATCCTGTATCCCGCCAGCCTGCTGGTGGTGGCGACGATGATTGTCATATCCCTTGGCGTGTTCCAGCGCCTGAGCGTGGATGCCGAACGCAAGAAGAAAAAAGTGGGCGGGGAGGAATAACGCCCTGTATCCGGGCGTCCCTGCACATGGCGGGACGCCCGGTCGGGCTGGCCGGTTATTTACCGGTCGGGGCCTGCTTTTGCCCCTGATCGGGAATGGCCGTTTCAGCAAAGTCTTCCGATACGAAGACAAGGCTGTCGAGAACCTGCTGCAGTGCTGCCGATGCGTCCTGCGGGTGGCGCGCCTCGGTAAAGACGGTGGCACGGTTGACCGCGCCCAGTGTCTGGTCCAGCGGTGCGATCGCCATGATGAAGTCGGCATCTTCCGCCACGACCTGCAGCGTCTGCGCGGCCTGCTGGGTCTTGCCTGCCTTCAGCTGGTCATTGGCGGTGGAAATGGCGGCCTTCTTTTCCGGCGCCAGTGTTTCGCTGCCAATGACTTCACCACCAACCGGCACCCACGCGACCGGCGTCGTGCCTGCTACATGCCCGCTGGGGGCGGGATGCTGGGGGGCTGGCTGCAGGCTGTTTTCAGCGGCCATGAATTTGCCATTTGCCTTGCCCGCGGCGGTCAGGCGCTTTGTCGCGTCATACAGCGCGGGAATGGCGGCATCGGTCTGGCCTGCATCCAGGATCTGCTTTGCATTCAGGATATCAGCCATCGCGCGCTGGCCATCAGCGGACAGATGATTGAACGCACGGGTTGCCTTGTATTTTTCCCAGTCCGTATGCAGCGATGCCGCATGCGCGCCAAGTGGCGCTGCAACCAGTCCGGTCACGACGGCCAGTGAAGCAATAAGACGCATGATTTTCCTTTTTTCGCAAACATGTCAGGTCACTGATCAGCCCGATCGCTGATCCCATCCGGTATTGTTACAAAAAATTGCTCCCCGGTCCATGCCTATTCCCCGCCGTGACGCGGTTGCCGCCCCGTCGTGGGCTATGCCATGATCACATCCGGACAGAACAGAGGAAACTTTCATGTTTACCCATATCGTCATCGGTTCGAACGATATTGAAGCCTCGAAAAAATTCTATGACAGCACCTTTGAAGCCCTCGATGTGCCGCCGTCGGAAATCAATGCCAAGGGGCGTCTGGTCTATGCCGATCGCACCGGCCGCCTGATCGTGACCAAACCGGTCAATGGCCAGCCTGCAACCGCCGCCAATGGCGGGACGATCGGCCTTCACGCCCATTCGGAAGACGCCGTGCGCGCGTGGCATGCAGCGGGCGTGGCCAATGGCGGCGTAACGTGCGAAGACCCGCCGGGCATCCGTCACCATGAATCAGGCGACCTCTATCTTGCCTATCTGCGCGATCCGACCGGTAACAAGCTGTGCGCCATGTATCGCGTGCCGCCAGCATAACGCCATATGGTCCCTGCATTGGGGAAGAGGTATAAAAAAATAACATAGTGATGAAATATGAAGGTTTCCGGGCGTCGCCATTCTTTTTAAAGGCGACGTTTTCTGGAGATATTTGAAAAACCTTCACCATACATCTCTTCAGGACGTGTGGACTGTTTCATTATTCGTCTTTTGAAACAGGTACTGAGCGGACATATCGTGTTCCCGCGTTCGCCCTGCACGCCCTGACGTGCATGAAACAGAGGCATGACCACCCGCTGGTGGGAAAAAACCCATGCACTATCACGATGGGTCGCGTCATCCTGATACTCTGGTCAAGGGGCGCAGGACATATTATCCTGTTTCCGTAACAAGCCCCTGAATAACATCGGAATAGACAATGACGCGCCAGACCGTTCCATCCATCATGTCATCGCGGCGGCATAACCGGCGCTTCATGCCGGTCGTGCTTGCGGCACTGGCGATACCAGGATGGGCACACGCCACCATGGCACGTACCCTGCCGACAGCGGCCCCGCCTGCCGCCGCACCCGACATGCTGGGATCGACCTGTACTGCGGTACATGGCCAGATGGGCCTGCGGGTATCGCTTATGTTCGGGATGTATCGCCCGCACGGTAAAAAAATTACGAAACAGGAATGGAATGATTTCCTGCGCGATACTGTAACGCCGCGTTTTCCCGCCGGGCTGTCGGTGTTTCAGGCAGACGGACAGTGGCAGGATCGTGAAACAGGACGGGTCGGGCATGAACCCAGCCATATCATCTGGATTGTCACCCCACAGATCCCTGACCTGTCCGACCGCATCGCGGCCATCCGGCAGGCCTATACCACCCGTTTCCAGCAGCAGTCCGTTGGGCTGTCCATTACGGCAGGCTGCAGTTCGTTCTGACAGCCTGCCGGGACTGACCGGTCAGATACCGCCGGAAATGGGCAGGTTGACGCCGGTCATGTAACTGGAATCATCACTGAACAGGAACGCCACCACGCCGGGAATTTCGTTAATGTTGCCATAGCGCCGCATAGGGATGCTGCCGATCATCTGCTGCGCCACTTCCTTGGGATCGGTGGAGAAATACTGGCTTCCGGCCTTCGCCTGAAGTTCCACCTGCCGGTCCCACATGAAGCCCGGCCCCATAAAGGCAGGGCTTATGGCGTTGACACGGATATTGTATGGGGCCAGGTCCTTTGCCGCCACTTCGGTCAGGCCGATAATGGCGAATTTGGATGCCCCGTACGCCGCCATGTTGGGCGGTCCCTGCACGCCTGCCATGCTGGCGGTATTGACGATCCCGCCAGATTTACGCGCGACCATATGCCGTGAAACATGCCTGAGCACATGGAACGCGCCGCATACGTTGATCTGCATGACGCGGGCGAAGTCGGCTGCGGGATACTCCTGTACCGGGGCGAAAGCGCCCTGATAACCGGCATTGTTGAACAGAAAATCGATCTTTCCCAGTTCTGCCACAACGGTTTCGACCGTCTGCCGGACCTGTTCATCATCCGTTACGTCACAGGTATAGATATTAATGCGCACGTCATGTTCAAGCAGTGTCGCACGCGCCTGTTCCAGCTTGGCCGTATCAACATCCAGCAGCGCCAGATCAGCGCCCTGACTGGCCAGGCGGGTCGCCACCGCCAGGCCGATATTGCCTGCGGCGCCGGTCACCACTGCTACTTTTCCTGAAAATAAAAGGGGAACACCAGACATATGTATTTCCTTGGTCACAACGGGTCCGGATTGAAGAAAGAAACGACAGCACGCCTGTCCTGCCTTACCCGGCCCGGACAGTACAATGGCTTCCTGCCCTAACGGGTTCCCTGCGCGCCGACTATAGGAAAATGTGAACAGGACCTATCTGGTTGTCTGCATAAAATTCATGCCCTGCGGGATCAGGGAAAATGCTGTATCCGGCACTCATGGTCCTGCAGTTCTTCGCCTGACGCAAGATCACCGTGGGCAATATCGACACGGTCATCCAGCATCACGAAAGCCGTCTGCCCATCGGGCTGCCTGACGGCGGTAATCACCAGTGTATGCTGTCCCATTTCCCGTGCCGGGTCTGCCAGATCGTGCGCAAGCAACCCGAAGGGCCGCGCACCTGACAGGTCCCCCACACTGATCAGACGGGCACGATAGGCATGCCCGGCAAGTGGCAGGTCAGTCCAGTCGCGCCCAAGACGTGGCGATGCCCAATGCAGCGCCACCTTGATATCGGGACGGATGCAGTCAACATGGATATGCAACTGGTTCTGGCTGCGCCCGTAGGCCGAATTGATGGCCAGGGACATATCCTCTGGCGGCAGCGGATGGGGTAGCCTGCCATTGACACGAGCCGTCTGCCGCCATGCATAGGCAAAGTAGTCCGGCGCATCCGGACGCGTAACAAGGGGATCTTCCACACCCGTGACCCGTTGCGTCGGGATCACCAGGTACTGCCCCACCCCGACACGGTCCTTCAGCACGGCGTAGCCGGCATGCGTATCGGTTTCCTCACACGGTCCGGCATTTGCCTGCACCGCGCATTTTTCGTGCACGATATGCCACAGCACATCGGGGGAGCTACCGGCACGGGCAATACAGCCACAGACCAGTGCCCCGGCCATGATACCGATTGCCCATGTGATCTTCTTCATCCCGTTTCCCCGCCTTCAGCCCACATGCACATGCCCCCATTTCCCGGCCCGTCGCGACATAGCTGGACGGCATGACAGAAAACGGGCTGTCACACACGCATCCCACTGCCGCCATGGGATTGATAATACCGCCGACCTTCAGCCCGATCATGGCATACTCTCCACCCTTCATGAAGACGCGGATCATACGGTCACTGACGGGGCGGATTATGACTGTTCCTGGATGCCGGAGACGACTGCAGCCGATCAGGATGGCCCACAAATTCATGGAGAATTCGGCGGAACGTTTTTTTCGGCAAGGCGGCATGTCCTGAAGCTTTTTGCACAGAGCCTCACCAAAAAACCTTCATGATTTCATTTCACCTTCAGGCGTTGATCAGGGCCAGCCCTTCGGCAACTGATACGAATTCATTTCCGGTATCCACCCGCTCCGCCCCGAACCGTCGATTGAACAGGTCGCGCACGGCAGGCACAAACGATGTACCACCCGTCAGGAAGACCCGGTCAATCGCGGTAGCAGGCAGTTGCGCCCGTTCCAGCGCCAGCCCCACCGCATCATCAAACTGCTTCAGATCGGGGGCAATCCAGCCTTCGAATTCCGCGCGCGTGATTTCACGATTTATGTGCACGTCACGGTGGTCATACCGCAGCACCGCCCGGTCGGCAGTAGACAGGTCCCGTTTTGCCGCTCCCACCGCGCGATACAGCGCCTGCCCCTGCTGGTCATCAATAATATTCATCAGCGCGCGCAGCCTGTCGGGTTCGGACGCGGTGCGGGCGACATCCGCGATATCACGCAATGTCTGGGGGGTGCGCATCAGCGCCAGGCGGTGCCAGCGCCCAAGGCTTGCATACCATTCGGCCGGAACCGGCAGCGGCTGCCCCCCCATGACGCGATAGGTGGAATGGCGGCCCAGTTCCGGCGCAATGACATTGTCAATGATACGGTAATCGAACTGGTCGCCCGCAATGCCGACACCGGCATAGCCCAGCGGCGTGGCGTGGCGCAGGTTGGCAGGATCAAAGCGCAGGATGGAAAAGTCGCTGGTGCCGCCGCCAAAATCGCCAACCAGCACGGTTGCGGGCGCATCCAGCCGTCGTGCGAAATGCCAGCCTGCCGCCTCGGGCTCCAGCGCCACGTCAACATGGTGGAATCCCGCCGCGCGGAAACTGTCGCGCAGGCGCTGCTCCCCCAGTGCATCATCTGGCCGTTCGCCCGCGAAATGCACGGGGCGGCCCACCGTGGCCGTGACATCGGCCGGGTCGATGCCAAGCGTGCGCGTAAGGCATGTCAGGAAACTGGCGATCAGCATTTCCAGCGTCATGACCTGTCCCATCAGGCGGGTCTGACGGAAGGATGCCTGCGCCAGATAGGATTTCATGGACATGATCAGCCGACTGTCAGCCGGGTCTTCCAGATAGGCGTCGATTGCCGCCGCCCCGATCGCTTCATGCAGGGCGGATCGACCCGGCATCCCCTCCTCCCGCCACAGGCACAAAAGGGTGCGGCAGGTTTCGGAAGGCGGATGATGGGGAAAGGAAAACCGCGCGGGATATGGCCGCCCCTGCGCATCAAGCAGGACCACGACAGTGTTGGTCGTGCCGAAATCTATGCCGAGCCTGACGCCCCGATTGGATCCGATGGAAGACATACCGCCTCAATAGGCATGTGCCGTGCGCATGTCCATCGGCTGGCGGGCGTTTTGTGGTCCTTCTGCATTCAGGACCCCGACGGCTTTCCCGTCATGAGCCAGAGCATGAGCGCAGGCAGGAAGAAAAAAAGCCCCGTGGCCGCCAGCAGCCACGGCATAAGGAACACCACATCCGTATGCAGCACGAAGCGGCAGATCAGGTTTGCGATCCCCAGCATCGCCACGACACAGAAAAAAGCGCCCGCGTTCATCAGCAGCGTCCGGCCGCCGTTAATTTCCCGGAGTTTCTGTTCCATCATACGATCCCTCGCCTGTCCCGTGCGCCGGTACCCCCGACCGGCCTGCTGTACCCCAAGACCACGCGGGTTGGAAGCCACACGCGCATGCCACCGGCCCCAACGCGCCGGGGCGGACTGGATGACAGACGCTCACGGCGTTCTGTCATCGGGCCGGATGTAGCCATCGGTCAGGGTGCGCAGGAACGCAACGATATCATCAATTTCAGCATCCGACAGCGCCGGCCTGTTGCCCGGACGGGGCCCAAAGGGCGGGTCCATGTTGATGTTGTCGTGATACTGCGCAGGCAGATCATCATACATGCGCACGCGACCATCCGCGCCGGTCGGGTACCACATCCCCGGCCGCGTATCCCGCAGGGCATAAAACGCCACGGCCTGCCGCAGGGAATGCATGACGCCATTGTGGAAAAATACCCGTCGCGTCGCCACGTTGCGGAGCGATGGCGTGCGAAACAGACCGCAATATTCCGGGTAGTCGCGCAGGTCCGTGCGGTCGGGACCGCACAACCCCAGGTCAAAATAGCCGGGATCACGGTTCAGCGTGATATGCGTGTTACGCGGCACACCAAGGGCGATAAAGCCGTAATCGGTAAACTGCGGGGGCGTGCCATCATGCCCCGGCGCGCTGATATGGCACGATGCGCAGTTTCCCTTGTCTTCCTGCTCAAACAGGCGCAGCCCGCGTGCTTCCTGGGCGGACAGTCGTGCCCGGCCCGCCAGCACCGCGTCGTATTTGCTGGTGTATGGATAAAACAGCCGTTCATCCTGCTGGTAGGTCGCAAGGGCTTCCGCCACCATCGCGAAGCGGGCATCCGTATCGCTATCGGCCGGCAGCAATGCGTCAAGACGTGCGCCATAGCCTGCGGCCCAGACCCTGCGGACCACGTCCGCCCTGCTGGCATTCGCCATTTCATAGGGCGACAGCAGGGGGATGCCCGCCTGCGCCTGAACGGTGTCGGCGCGGCCGTCCCACGTCAGGCCGCCGGTGGGGCCGTTATCGATACTTTCATCGGCTTCATCTTCCGAGTCATAAAAATGCTCGGTAAACTGGGGTACGTCCTGCAGGTATTTCAGGGACGGCACGGCACGATGGCCGCCAGCCTGCACGGATCTGTCATTGGCCTGCGCAAAGGCGTGCCCGTCCGCATGACAGGACGCACAGGCCATGCGCCCCGATGAGGACAGCCGCAGGTCATGGAACATGTCCCGGCCCAGCGTGGCCATGGCCTGCGCCCGTGCACGTGCCTGCAGGCGCGACAGGGCCACAATTTCGCCAGCCCGCCCACCGGCATCGGGCAGGAGCATGGACAACAGCACCAGAAGGATAGGCAACAGGCAGGCCCAGCGTGACATGACCCGATATGTCAGGGAAGGCACCTGTTTCCGCTCTCCGTTGCCGTGGCGTCAGGGGCCGGAGGGCCGGATGACGCAGGCCGCGATGTTACGATGCGCCAACCATCAAGTCAAAACCCTTTCCCGTTTAACGGAGCAGCCCACGCCAACATGCCGGTTCAGTCCGCCACGGGGCCTTCGTCTTCCTCATCGGGTTCCAATGGTTCGACCAGTCCATCCTTGTCCGGATCAATGGGTTCTTCCTCATCATAATCCGGGCCGGGATCTTCGGGCAGGTCCAGCGGCTCCTTCTCATCGGGTTCACCCTGCCCGGGGTCATGGCCCGGATCATCGATGGGGGGGCGCGGCACGACCGAAGCAGGCCGGAAGGGAATGGTATCCAGTGGTGTTCCCGTTTCCTCAATCATGAACATGGCATGTCTCCATTCATGGGTCAGCATGCAACGGGCACGATGAAAACGGGTTTCGCCGCAGCGGGGATATTTTCAGCCCATGACCGCGCGCGACAGCGCGGGGAAACTGACCTCCGCCATGATATGATGGCTGATCCATGTCCCGCGGGCTGACACGGGGCCATGATGGACATAGTATCGACCGGCTTATTTCAGGAGAGACGATCATTGCCCGAAAACAGGCGTAAAATCATCATAGACACCGACCCCGGTCAGGATGATGCCATTGCCCTCATGCTGGCGCTGGCGTCTCCCCACCTTGAGGTGCTGGGGATTGTCAGCGTGGCGGGCAACGTGCCGGTCGCGCAGACGGCAACCAATGCATGCAAGATCCTGGAACTGGCGGACCGCAGGGACATAAAGGTTTATGCGGGCTGCGCACGCCCGCTGCGTCGCCCCCCCATCACCGCCGAGCATGTGCATGGCCAGAGCGGCATGGATGGCCCCGTCCTGCCCGCCCCCACCATCGCGCTACAGGCACAGCACGGGGTAGATTTCCTGATCGACACGATCCGCGCGCACCCTGCCGGCACCATAACGGTGGTCACGCTGGGTCCCATGACCAACCTTGCCATGGCGCTGGTCAAGGCGCCGGATATCGCGCAGCGGGTGGAACAGGTCGTCGCCATGGGCGGGGCCTATTCCGAATGCGGCAATATTACCCCGAATGCCGAATTCAACATGTTCGCCGATCCCGACGCCGCCGATATCGTATTGCACGGCCAGATCCCGCTGACGCTGCTGCCGCTGGATGTAACGCATCAGTTCCTGGTCACACCACCCCGTCTGGCACAGCTGCGCGCCATGCCGGGGCGGTGCGCGCAGGCAGCGGCCAGCATGCTGGGCTTTTCCGAACGGTTTGACCTGAAAAAATATGGCTGGGATGGCGCGCCCCTGCACGATCCCTGCACCATTGGCTGGCTGCTGGCACCCGACCTGTTTTCGGGGCGGGAGGTCAATGTATCGGTGGTGGTCGATGGTCCACTGATGCAGGGCGCCACGGCCGTGGACTGGTGGCACGTGACCGACCGGCCCGTAAATGCCCGTTTCCTGAGGCATGTGGACAGCGATGGCCTGTGGTCCCTGCTGGCCGGCCACCTGGCGCGCCTGCCCTGACGGCCATTCCGGACCGCATGTTTCAGGGGGCGCCCCCTTCCGCCAGGCAGGCGGCGCCCCCTGAAACGTTCCGAAACGGCGTTACCAGAGAATAGTCCGGTATCCTGCCCCCAAGTGGCATGGGCAGGCGTGGCCCCGCACCTGCTGCCGCCACGGGGAGCGTATTCCCACCTGACCTGATAACAATACGTTCAGCCGGACGCATCGGCACCCTTCCCCCATCATCATCTGGAAAAGCCCGGCAGCGGTTCATGGCCGTGCCACATCGGCTTTTGCTGCCTGCCCGCGTGATATGTCCCGACATGTGCGCGAAACGTGGGATTTTCATATTTGCACGGGTTATGTGCAAAAATATGGACCCTCCATATCACCGTTCGGCCTTGTGCTTACGGCAAATTACACATAAACAATCGTGGAGAAGTGCCGAAAAGCACTTATTTTTTGGTGTAATTTGCATATGCAGCGATCAGAAACCGACAGGGCAGACGGCCCTTTCCCTGCTGGATGGACGACACCCCTGATCAATGACCATCAAGCCATAAAGCCCGAACGCCATGCATCTGCCTGAATCGATCAACCTGCTTTACGTGCTTTCCGGCCTGGGTGTCGGTTTCCTTGTCGGCATGACGGGCGTGGGGGGCGGGTCGCTCATGACGCCCCTGCTTATCCTGCTGTTCAAGGTGCATCCGCAATCAGCTGTCGGTACGGACCTGCTGTATGCGGCCCTGACCAAGACGGTGGGCACGCTGGCCCATGGCCGCCGCCAGTCCGTGGAATGGCGCGTGGTGGGACGGCTGGCCATGGGCAGCATACCCGCCACCATACTGACAATCGGCATGCTGCACTGGGCCGGCAGCCCTTCGGCACAGGTGACGCATGTGATTTCCGTGGCATTGGGCATCGCCCTGCTGATCACCGCGCCCAGCGTCCTGTTCCGCCAACGGCTGCAGACCCTGTCGCGACAGAAGGCAGGCAGCGTATCCCCCGCCATGACCGGTCGGCTGACCACGCTGCTGGGCGCGGTGCTGGGGATCATGGTCACGCTGTCTTCCGTGGGAGCCGGGGCCATCGGCATGGCGGCGCTGATCTTTCTGTATCCCAGGCTGGAGCTCCGCAGGCTGGTCGGATCCGATATTGCCCACGCCGTGCCGCTGACAGCGATCGCAGGCATGGGGCACTGGTGGATCGGGGATATCGATGTCGCGCTGCTGACCTCGCTTCTGTGTGGTTCCATACCGGGCATCATACTGGGCAGCCTGTGCATCGGACTGGTTCCCGATCGGGCGCAGCGGTTCATCCTGGCGGCGATCCTTGTGACCGTCGGGCTGAAGGTCGTCTGACGGTACCCACACGTATCGGGGGCAGGATCTTGCACTCGGGACGTAATCCATTACCGTGCCGCAACCATGGCAGGCGGGAGGCACGGGAATGGCATATGGAAAATACGCACTCATCCTCATCAGCATGGGCTACTGCTGTGTGACGTGGGCGCAGGCGGCGTCCGATGTGTCCGCAATGGAGATGCGACGGATCTTTGACACCCTGACCCTGCCGGATGCCCCGACACGCTATAACTCGGGTTCCGGCCTGCCAGGGCCGGATTACTGGCAAAACCGGGCAGATTACGTGATCCATGCGCGGATCGACACGCCCACCCATGCCCTGTCGGGGGAGGAAACCCTGACCTATACCAACAACAGTCCCGACAGCCTTGATACGCTGTGGCTGCAACTGGATCAGAACATATACCGCCCCCATTCCCGCGCGAGCTTCGTCAACCCCGAACGCCACGCGCGCACGACCGACGGGGTTACACTCGATTCAGTCGCCATCCTTCATGAAGGACACGAAATACCGCTCCAGCCCCATATATCCGACACCCGCATGCGGCTTGCCCTGCCCGGTGCGCCATTGCCACATGGACACAGGCTGCGCCTGCGCATCCGCTGGCATTACACCATCCCCGGGCCATGGGGCGGCCGCACGGCGGTAACGCCAACCGAGGATGGCGACATATATGAAATCGCCCAGTGGTATCCGCGCATGTGCGTTTATGACAGCCATCGTGGCTGGGACACGCTGCCGTATCTGGGGCAGGAGTTCTATCTGGAATACGGTGATTTTGATTATGCGGTCACAGTGCCGTGGAATTTCACGGTGGTGGGGTCGGGCGCGCTGCTCAACCCTGCCGCTGTCCTGACCCGGACCGAACGCGGGCGCCTGGCGCAGGCCGCCCGCAGCCGCGCAGCCGTGATGATCCGCACGGCGCAGGACGTGACCGCCCCCGACAGCCATCTGGCCCATGCAGGGGAAAAGACGTGGCATTTCCACATGGAAAACACGCGCGACGTTTCCTTTGCCGCGTCGCCTGCCTTTATGTGGGACGCGGCGCGAATGGACCTGCCGCCCGTTCGCCCCGCCCCCGGCATGCCGCCTGCGCCACGTCTGGCCATGTCGGTTTACCCACGCGCGGGACGCGGCCCTCAGGCATGGGACCGTTCCACCGAATACGTCCGGCATGCCATTGAATACTTTTCCCGCCAATGGTTCCCCTACCCCTGGCCCAATGCCATCAATGTCGGCGGGCATGGGGCAGGCATGGAATATCCGGGTATTGTCTTTGACGGGTGGAAAGACCGTGATGCAGCATTGTTCTGGATTACCACCCATGAACTCGGCCATGGCTGGTTTCCCATGATCGTGGGCAGCAACGAGCGACGTTATGCATTCATGGATGAAGGATTCAATACTTTCATTGACGCCTACGCATCCCGACATTTCAACCATGGGGAATACGCCCCGAAACAGGACCCGGAATTCGCACCACAAACCGGCCGACCTGCGGATGACATCATTCCTGTCCTGACGGACCCGCAAGCACCGCCCCTTATGACAGCAGCCGAACTGGTACCGGAAAAATACCGGCATTCGGTTTCATATTTCAAAAGCGCATATGGACTTGTGCTGCTACGTGAGCAGATACTTGGTCCCGAGCGGTTCGATACCGCCTTTCGGCGATATATTCAGGCATGGGCATACCGCCACCCGACGCCATCGGATTTTTTCCGAGTAATGGAAAGTGAAAGCGGGGAAGATCTGGGCTGGTTCTGGCGCGGCTGGTATTTTGAAAATGACTGGCCCGATTATGCAGTGTCCGATCTGTCCTATATCAATAATGACGCCCAGCAGGGTACGCAGGTCAGCATACGCACATTGGGTCGGCTCATGCTGCCAATAACGCTACGGCTGGAATATGATGATGGTACGCATGCCGATCAGGTTATCCCCACCGAAAGCTGGCACCAGACGGATACGCTTACGGTGACCTTTCCCGGTGGCCCGCCCGTCCTTCGGGCTGTTCTTGACCCGGACCATACCCTGCCCGAACCGGACCGCGTGAATAATATACGCAGCATGAAGTAAAGCCGTCATCCCACGCGGAGCTGCGTGCGCATGGCCTGTGACGATATTTGACCATGGAACTTGATGAAAAATTTCAGACGTCGCGTTTTTCAGGAAGCGGTGCTCTCCAATGCTTTGAAACAGGCGTCGCCGGAACTCTTCATCCAATCTGGACGATCATTTTGTAAACAGGTTTTCAAGATAGTTTTCGACCAATGAATGGTCCCGGTTCCATCCGCCTGATCGCCATATATAATGGGGGACAACACAAAAATGAAAAGCCATATATGGCGTATCATATCGTTACATTGATAGTTCAACAAAACAGATCGGCTGCCCTGCCCTGTCTACTGGCGTTTCTTCCATGTGCATGAAATCTGGACATGAAGCCATGCTGCCAAGACGGACACCACAAAACCGGCCACATGCAACATGGGCAAGTGGAAGGGCGCGCCTTTTCCTTTGTCATTACATATGAGAAATTTTCTTTTCCATTCCCCACAAACATAAATGCCCAGCCTGCGAACAGGCTGGGCATTTATTATGTCATAACGTCTGATGTTATGCTTCTGCGTCAGCAGCTTTCTTGCGGCGCTGCCGGGTCTTGCGGGCAGGCTTTGCCGGGGCAGCTTCCACAGGGGGGGCTTCCGGTTCCGCCACGACCTTGCGACCCAGACCGATCTTCTGGGCCAGGGACGAACGATGCGCGGCATAGTTGGGCGCGGTCATCGGATAATTGGCGGGCAGGCCCCATTTTTCACGATACTGTTCGGGGGTCATGCCGTACGCTGTCTGCAGGTGGCGCTTGAGCATTTTCAGCTTCTTGCCATCTTCCAGACAGATCACGTAATCAGGAAATACTGATTTCTTGATCGGCACTGCAGGCTGAAGCGGGGCGGGTTCGACCGCCTTTTCCACGCCCAACCCCTTCAGCGCAGTATAAACCGTTTCGATCAGGGTGGGGATCTGCTCAATGCCAACGGTATTATGGTTGGTATGCGCCGCCACGATCTCTGTCGTCATGGATACCAGTTCGGTATGCGGAAGATCTTTATTATCCAATGTCTGGTCTTTCCTCTGTCGATTGATGTCCGGGGACCTCTCTCCCCTATCAGTAATAATCATGTGTCTATTATGCAACCACAATAATAGCCTTCTGCCGCGTATTTTTTATATATCCCCCATTAGAGCCCGATCCGAAAGTTTTTCAAGCTTGACAATGCCTTGCTGTCCGTCGTGTGAGCATGCGGATCGAGGCGATCAATGTCCATGCGGTTGAGGACGCA
>NZ_NKTX01000037.1 GCF_003207815.1 Komagataeibacter oboediens
GGCCTTGAACCGGGCCGAGAAAGAATGGATCATGCCCCCAAGGGAATGGTCCATGGCAAAGGCCCAGTTCGCCATTCTCTTCGGTGACCGCTTCGCCCGCGCCACCGTCTGATCAATAACGTGAACAACGCCTCTTACACGAAATTCCTGACAGTCCCGCAGGTATCAAAATAAAATAATGGCAACATTGATAAGGCGTCAGATATAAAATATTTATCCAATACAACCACTTGGGCGATTGATCGGGTGGTTATTTCAAATATGGTTTTATCTATATTTCAATCATGTTGCATAAATAGCTTAATATCAAGACCTATGCCTTTTTTTGATATTGTAACCTTTGGATATAAATTTACATCTGTTGTTATGTAATCATCGAAATCAATCACATAACATTCGTCGGCAATGTAAAACACAAAGCCATTCTTCGTGTTTGGTATGGTTCTTTCTTCCTGTTCATATAAAAAATCATGTAAAATATCTGATGTATCCGGGATAACTTGCCCATCTTTGCTTATGGATATCTCATCAATGGATATATTTTCTATATAGAACGTATCTTTGTAATTCCCGAAGAAGGAATTGAAGGCGTTTATTATCTCCATAACAGGTGGTCCTCCATATGTTGCAATTAGAATACAACAAACCCTCATCTTGTTATTACAATTATTTTTAAATAAGATATATTATGTAAGTATGTATAATGCTAATGGTCGATCCGACTGATATCCGGCATAAACAAGGGTTTATGGGCGACCAGGACGGGCATGATCGGGGAAGGGTGCCGAATGGGCATGGTGGTCCCGTCCATGCCGATGCGCACAGCCAGACGGGTCAGGCGGAAACGACTGGGGATTCGAATATCATCGAATCCGTTTCCGATCGCGATTTGAGGAACCCATGAAATGGGTAGCCTTACCTGTTCGTTGCCCTATGGTTTCAGGGAAACGGTTTACGAATCTGGGTAAGTTTCAAAATTTTGGAAAATAATGGGGTAAGGTGGTGCCGACACTCGGAATTGAACCGAGGGCCTACTGATTACGAATCAGTTGCTCTACCCCTGAGCTATGTCGGCAAACCTGTGGGGTCTGATAAACGATGGGCTGGCATGATGCAATATATCAAATGCGGCATTCCCCATTTTAATTTGGTCTATATGCTGTGCGCAGCATGAACACGTCTTCTTCTTCCCTGCATCTGCGTTGTGATGATGTGGAACCCGGTCCCATCCGTCATGTGCGTGTCATTGGCGGATTGTCGGAATGTCCCGGCTGCGGGCTGTATCAGCGCCTGCCGGATCTGGACCCGGGGGAGCAGGCGTCGTGCGTGCGGTGCGGTCAGAAGCTGGCGCGCAGGCGGCGCACCGCGCCACTGGCAACGCCGCTGGCGTTCTGCATAAGTTCGGCCGCGTTCTATCTGGCGGCACTCGCGTCATCGCTCATGACGCTGGATGTATATGGCAGGCAGCGCACTGTGGACCTGCTGACCGGGCCGATGGAACTCATGCATGAAGGGTGGGGGGAGGCCGGTGTCCTTGTGGGCGCGGTCACGATCCTGGCCCCGGCGGTGGCGATCGGGTTCATGTTCGCCATTCTGGTTGCCGCGTCATCGCGGCAGCTGCCGGACTGGGCGCCACGAATCCTCGTCTGGTATGACAAGCTGCGGCCATGGTCGATGGTCGAGGTCTATATCCTTGGCATCTTCGTTGCCTATACCAAGCTGACCGACATGGCCCATGTCGATGTCGGGCCTGCCGTGTACCTGATCGGCGCGCTAATGCTGACCATGGCGGCCACGGATTCGACGCTGGATACCGAAATGATCTGGCGGCACCGCCGCATTGATTCCCTGACCCGCGCCGAAGGCGACCAGACGGTCGAGGTCGATTACGTGCATGTGGACGATATCGGCATGCCGCCGGAGGACCATCTGGTGGCATGCACGTCATGCGGGCTGGTGGGGGAACTGGCGCATCCGGTCTCGAACCTGAGCTGTGTCGGGATCTGCCCGCGATGCGAACACAGGGTCTGGCGTCGCCTGCCACAGTCGTTGACGCGCACCACCGCGTTCCTGATTGCAGCCATCGTTTTCTATATCCCGGCCAACCTTTACCCGGTCATGACCTTCATGCGCATGGGCGGCGGCGGCGGGCATACCATTGTCGAAGGCGCGATCGAGTTGTGGGTGGATGGCATGATTCCGCTGTCGCTGCTGGTGTTCTTTGCCTCCATCACCGTTCCGATGCTCAAGATCGCTAGCCTTGGCTGGATGGTCTGGCAGACATGGCATGGCGCGCGGGGGCATCTGGTGGCCCGGACCCGGCTGTTCCGCGTGGTGGACATGGTGGGCCGGTGGTCCATGATTGACGTGTTCATGATTTCAATTCTGGTCGCGGTCGTGCGCTTCAACGCCATGGCCAGCGTAACCGCCAATGCAGGCATGGTGGCCTTTGCCGCCGTCGTGGTGCTGACCCTCCTGGCGGCATGGAGCTTTGATCCCCGTATCATGTGGGATGCGGCAGGGCGCAATGGCCGGGTGGTTGACGGGCTGCCCCCGTCCGTCCTGCAGGCACAGGCGACACGCAGGCCCGGACCGGCGGCCCCTTCTTCACCTTCCCTTTCCCCGGTCGGTACCGGACCGGTCAGCATGGAGCCAGATCAGGCGTGAATGACGATTTCCTTTCCAATGACCCGCAGGGGAACGTGCCGCAGGCCCGTGCGCGGCGGTACCGTTTTTCCGTGGTCTGGCTGGTGCCGATTGTCGCCATCCTGATTGCGGGGTACCTGGGCTGGCGTGGCCTGACCGACCGGGGGCCGCTGATTGTCATAAGCTTCGATACGGCTGATGGCCTGACCAGTGGCCAGACCGAGGTCAAGAACAAGGCGGTGTCGCTGGGTACGGTCGATTCGATCCGGCTGAGCGATGACATGCACCATGTCGAGGTCGGTGTGCGCATGACGTCGTCCGCACGCCGTATGCTGACCGATCACGCCCGTTTCTGGGTCGTGCGGCCACGTATCAACGGGGCCAGCGTGACCGGTCTGGAAACCGTCATGTCCGGCGCCTACATCGCCATGGATGCCGGGGAACCGGGCGGGCGTTACACCACGCATTTCAAAGGGCTGGAATCACCGCCGGGCGTGCGGTCGGACCAGCCGGGGCATACCTATACCCTGATTACGCAGTCGCTTGGCTCGCTCGGGCAGGGTGCGCCGATCTTTTTCCGTGACGTGGTGGTGGGCGAAGTGCTGGGCTACACCATGCCACCCGAAGGGCGCGGGCCGATCCGGGTGCAGATTTTCGTGCAGGCCCCGTATGACAGCTACCTGCGGACCACCACGCGCTTTTGGAACGTGTCCGGCGTACAGGTGGGCCTTGGTCCGGGTGGGCTGAAGGTCAAGCTGCAGTCGTTGCAGGCGCTGCTGTCCGGTGGTGTCGCATTTGACCCGCCTGATGCGCGGAACGAGAAAAATACCCTGCCCAGCACCGCCGGGGCAGATACCACCTTCCTGCTGTATGACAGCGCGGAGGAAGCCAACAGCGCGGGCTATCGTGAGCGTATTCCCCTTGTCACCTACCTGACCAGTTCGGTGTCCGGCCTGACCAAGGGTGGTCGCCTGACCATGTTCGGCATTCAGGTTGGCATGATCGATGACGTGAAGCTGGAAGTGAATCCCGCCACGGGCAGGGCGCATGTGCGTGTGGCCATGGAACTGCAGCCCGAACGTGTGCTTGATAACCAGCAGGTCCCGCCCGAAGCCATGGCCGGACTGCTGCGTACGCAGGTGGCGGCCGGACTGCGCGCATCCATACAGAGCACCAGCATGCTGACTGGTGAATCCGAAATCGCGCTGACATTCGTCAAGAACGCGAAGCCGGAACAGATCACGATGGAAGGGGACGCCATGGTCCTGCCGGGACAGGCGGGCGGCATGGCGGGCATCATGGATTCGCTGTCCATCATTGGCGACAAGATCGCCGCGATGCCGCTGACCCAGATGGGCGACAACCTAACCAGCCTGCTGGCCCATGCCGATGCACGGATCAACAGCCCCGATACGAAACAGGCGCTGACCGCGCTACGTGGGTCGCTACAGAACCTGCAGGTCATATCGCGCGATGCCCGGACCGAAATGCCGCAACTGCTGACCGGCATGGACAAGACACTGAAAAACGCGAATTCGGTCCTGTCCAGCTATGGCGGCGATACCGACTTCCAGCGCAACCTGCAGCAGATGATGCAGCAGCTGAACGACGCCGCGCGGTCGCTGCGCTTCCTGTCGGACTTCCTGACCCACCATCCCTCGGCACTGATTACGGGACGATAAGACCATGCAACGCCCCTTCTGGCATTTCACACATTCCGCACGGCGGACCATGGCCGCAACTGTTGCGATGGCCGGAGTACTCACGCTGGGTGGGTGCGGGTCCTCCGATCCTACGCTGTATTCGTTGGCTCCCGTGGCCAGTACGCAGTCCATGGGGGTGGGGACGCAGGTTCCCGCCGTGATCGAGGTCCGTACGCCTGGCGTCCCGTCCTCGCTGGACCGGCAGACCATCGTGGGCGTGCAGGATGATTACAGTGTCACGCCACTGGCTGGTGCGGCATGGAGCGAGCCACTGGCCCCCATGCTGGGTCATGTGCTGTCGACCGACCTGCAGCAGCGCCTGCCGGGCCGTACCGTCTTTGCCCAAAATGATGCGACCACCATGCCGGCGCAGGGCGTGGTCGAGGTCGAGATCACCCGCTTCGCACGCGATTCGGCGGGGCTGGTGCACCTTGCGGGCAACCTGTCGGTGCACAGGGTAGGGGATGCGGATCACGGACTGTCCGTACCGCTGGATCTGAGTGCGTCACCAACCGGCACCGGCACGCGCGCCATGGTGGCGGCGCTGAGCCAGCTGACGGGACAGGTAGCGGACATGGCTGCCGAACGGCTGCAGGCATTGCCAGCAGCCCCGGTGCCCCATCATTCCTGAATGAAAGGCGCACGGTTTCCGGGCGCCGCCTTTTTTCACAAGGGCGGCGTCTCCGAAGCTTTTTGAAAAAAGCTGCACCGGAAACTTTTGATGACCTGCAATCACTACAGGCAATAAAAAAGGCGCCCGGAGGCGCCTTTGTCGTAAGCGGGGAAGGTCAGACCTTTTCCACCTGATTGTATTCCAGATCTACCGGCGTGGACCGGCCGAAGATGGAGACGCTGACCTTCAGGCGACCGCGTTCCTCATCCACTTCCTCGATCGTGCCGTTGAAGGAGGTGAAGGGACCATCGGCCACGCGGATCTGCTCACCGATTTCGAACGTGACGGACGGACGGACGCGTTCCACGCCTTCCTGCGCCTGCTTCATGATCCGCTCGGCCTCGACCTTGGGAATGGGCGACGGACGGGTCTTGCTGCCCAGAAAGCCGGTGACCTTGGGCGTGTCCTTGACCAGGTGCCACGCCTCATCGGTCAGTTCCATGTTCACCAGCACGTAACCGGGGAAGAACTTGCGTTCCGAATTGACCTTCTGGCCACGACGCACTTCCGTCACTTCTTCCGATGGAACAAGGATTTCACCGAAATGGTCGGCCAAGCCCTTCTGGGCGGCCTGTTCCGTGATGTGCTGGGCTATTTTTTTCTCGAAGCCCGAATAGACGTGGATCACATACCACCGCTTGGCCATGGCTGAACTCAGCCTCCCAGTCCGAAGAGTTTCCGTACGGCAAGGCCGATCACCTCGTCGACGAGGAAAAAGAAAACCGACGCAAGACCGGCCATGGCCAGAACCGCACCCGTTGTCATCAGGGTGGCGCGTCGTGTTGGCCATGTGACCTTACGGGCCTCGGCACGGACGTCTTCAACAAATTTCGCGGGACTGACCGACACGAAATACCCTTCCTGCAACGCCACGGCGCACCAACCGGACTGCTCCAGCCAGTGCGGGGCCTAATAACCGGTGCGGGCCATTGTGGCCCGACCCATCGGGTGCCAGGCCGGAAGGGTAATGCCCGACCGGAAAATGGCAGGGGCGGAGGGTCTCGAACCCGCAACCTCCGGTTTTGGAGACCGGCGCTCTAGCCAATTGAGCTACACCCCTGCAAAGCCGCCTGCATAAACCCGAAACACCATGACGCGGCAGGCGCCGCGCCGTTTCGGGTCATCCATGCGAACCCGGCACAGGAAGCGGAAAAAAGTATGACTCGCGTCGAAAGTCAAGGGGGCAGGACATAAAAATGAAAGTTTTACGTGTTTGTTCCCGCCTGCTGGTTTATGGGCTTGCCACGCGGCAGGCGGAAACTGTATATGTTTCGCCAACCTTATGGGCGGGCGTAGCATAGTGGTAATGCAGTAGCCTTCCAAGCTTCTGAGGAGGGTTCGATTCCCTTCGCCCGCTCCATTTCCTCCCTGAAATAGCCGCATATATTTTCAGACCAGTCGGCTGGAACCGTGCCCGTGCGTGCGGATTACGCTGTCGGCAAAGGGGAGGGGTAGCCTGATTATGACATTGACCGGTTCTTCCACCATTCATCCACGCATCGTGCTGGCCACGTGCTGTCTCAGCCTGCTTCTGGTCATGATGGACGTGACGGTCGTCAACGTCGTGCTGCCATCGATCCGGGCCGATATGCATGGCAGTTTTTCCACCCTGCAGTGGGTGGTGGATGCCTATACCCTCATGGTCGCCAGTCTCATGCTGCTGGTGGGCTCGCTGGCGGACCGGTTCGGGCGGCGGCGGATGTTCCTGATGGGAATCGGGCTGTTCTGCAGCGGGTCCGCCCTGTGCGCCATGGCCCGCAGCGTGGACATCCTGATCATGGCGCGCGCGGTGCAGGGCATTGGCGGGTCCATGCTCAACCCCGTGGCGCTGTCGATCCTGACCAATGTGTATGTGGAGCCGCGAAGCCGGGCGCAGGCCATCGGCATATGGGGTGCGACATCGGGCGTGGCCCTTGCGCTGGGGCCGGTCGTGGGTGGCATCCTGGTGCACTGGGTGGGATGGCAGGCGGTGTTCTGGGTCAATGTGCCCATCGGCTTGATCGCGATCCTTCTGACGCTGCGTTTCATACCTGAATCCCGTGGCGGCCGGGCGCGCGGTATCGATGCGCCGGGACAGCTGCTGGCCATCGTGGCGCTGGTTATGATTACGTCCGGGCTGATCGAGGCCCATAATTACGGCTGGGCGTCTCCCACCATTTCCGGATTCCTCGGTTTCGGCCTGCTGGCGGTCATGGGGTTCGTGATGGTGGAGCAGCGCGCGGCTACCCCGCTGATCGACCTGCGGTTTTTCCGGGCATGGCCCTTTTCCGGCGCGATCGTGACGGCGGTGCTGGCCTTTGCCATTTTCAGTGCGTTCCTGTTTCTCAATACCCTCTACCTGCAGGACGTGCGTGGCCTGCCCGCGCTGCAGGCCGGCCTGTGCACGCTGCCCTTCGCCTGTGGCAGCATGGTGTGCGCGCCGCTGTCGGGACGGCTGACGGGCCGGTATGGCGCGCGCCTGCCGTTGCTGATGTCTGCTGCCGGATTCGGGCTGAGCGCGCTGCTGCTGACGGGGCTGGCGGTGCATACGCCGCTGTGGTGGCTGCTGCTGTCCTATGGGCTGTGCGGGTGCGGGTTCGGGCTGTGTAACGCACCCATTACCAATTCCGCCGTTTCGGGCATGCCGCGTTCGCAGGCGGGGGTGGCTGCAGCCATTGCCTCCAGCAGTCGCCAGGTGGGGGCGTTGCTGGGCATTGCGCTGGGTGGGGCGCTGAGTGCGGGCAGCGTGCGCGCCGGTGGGGTGCAGTGGAGCGAGTTTCCCCAAGCCACGCATGTCGTCTGGTGGTGCATGGCTGTCGCGGCCGCCGGAATCGCCGGGCTGGGACTGGTTTCAACCGGTGTCCGGGCCAGGCAGAGCGCGCGGCAGGTGGCGGCGCTGCTGGATTCATAGGGAGTGCATCTGTGGTATGCGTTTATCGCATGCCAATGTCTGAATGATCCCGTCACCCGGACTGTGCCGGCCCGCAACAAAAACGCGCGTTTGCTGTTTCCGAAACGGTGTCGCGCATGTATGATCCCGTCAACCTGTAGCGGGGCGTGCGCATGCGCGGGAAAGCGGGCGGTGTTGGTGGTATCGGACGATGCCGGCAGGCTGCCTGATCTGTTGCGTGTGCCTGCGCTGCGTGCTAGAGCCGCGCCAGCAGCGCACGGGGCCAAGGTTTCCGGGCAGGCGGCTTGTGTTTGAATCAAGATTCTGGATTGGAAAAGCGGACAGTGGATTCGGGTGGAACGACCTCAATACCGATCGCCTCCATTGCCAATGGCCTTCCCGGTCGTTATGCGACGGCGCTCTATGAGCTTGCGGCTGACCGCAAGCAGCTTGACCCTGTTCTGGAGCAGGCATCCAGCCTTGCCGGACTGATCGACGGCAATGCCGACCTGCGCACCGCGCTGACGGATCGCACGCTCGATATCCGCGACAGCCGCAAGGCGGTCGATGCCGTGCTGGAGGCTGAAGGCTTCAGCCCCCTTATGCGTGATTTTGTTGGCGTGGTGGCGAATAACCGCCGCTTCCCGCGCCTGCGTGAAATTCTTGCCGCGCTGGCGGCTATCGCTGCGGCCCGGCGCGGGGAAGTGGTGGCGGATGTCGTGTCCGCCCATCCCCTGACCGATCTGCAGCGAGTCCAGCTTCGCAGCCGCCTTGCCGAGGCCGGCTATTCCAAAGTCAATATCCAGGAGCGTGTTGACGCGGCCCTGCTGGGCGGTCTGGTCGTGCGCATTGGCGCCCGCCTGTATGATACCAGCCTCAGATCCCGCCTTACCCGCCTGCACCATGCCATGAAGGGAGCCGCGTGATGGAAATCCGCCCCTCCGAGATTTCGGATATCCTCAAGCAGCAGATCGCTACGTTCGACAAGGCCGTTGACGTTGCCGAGACAGGTACCATCCTGTCGGTGGGTGACGGCATTGCCCGTGTCTACGGCCTGCAGAATGTCGAAGCCGGCGAAATGCTGGACTTCCCCGCCAGCGGCCAGAAGGGCATGGCCCTGAACCTTGAAAATGACAACGTCGGTGTCGTCATTTTCGGAGATGATACCGCAATGCGCGAAGGCGACACCGTCGCCCGTACCGGCAAGGTGGTTGAAGTCCCGACCGGCAAGGCCCTGCTGGGCCGTGTGGTCGACGGTCTGGGTAACCCGATCGACGGCAAGGGCCCGCTGGTTGGTGAGGTGATCAACAAGCGCGCGGAAATCAAGGCACCCGGCATCATGCCGCGCCAGTCCGTCAGCGAGCCGATGCAGACCGGCATCAAGGCGATCGACGCGCTCGTGCCCATCGGGCGTGGCCAGCGTGAACTGATCATTGGTGACCGTCAGACCGGCAAGACCGCCATCCTGATCGACACCATCGTCAACCAGAAGAGCGTCAACGCCCTGGGTGACGACAAGAAGTCGCTGTACTGCATCTATGTCGCCATCGGGCAGAAGCGTTCGACGGTTGCACAGCTGGTGCGCACGCTGGAGGAAACCGGTGCGATGGAATACTCCATCGTCGTGGCGGCCACCGCGTCCGACCCGGCCCCGATGCAGTATCTTGCACCGTATGCCGCCTGCTCCATGGGTGAATACTTCCGCGATAACGGCATGCATGCCCTGATCGTGTATGATGACCTGTCCAAGCAGGCCGTGGCATACCGTCAGATGTCCCTGCTGCTGCGTCGTCCGCCGGGACGTGAAGCCTATCCGGGCGACGTGTTCTACCTGCATTCCCGCCTGCTGGAACGCGCAGCGAAGATGTCCGACAAGTTCGGCGCCGGTTCGCTGACCGCCCTGCCGGTGATCGAAACGCAGGCCGGTGACGTGTCCGCCTACATCCCGACCAACGTGATCTCCATCACCGACGGTCAGGTCTTCCTTGAAACCGACCTGTTCTACCGTGGCATCCGCCCGGCGGTGAACGTTGGTGGTTCCGTGTCGCGTGTTGGTTCCGCAGCACAGATCAAGGCGATGAAGCAGGTTGCCGGCAAGATCAAGCTGGAACTGGCGCAGTATCGTGAAATGGCGGCGTTCTCGCAGTTCGCGTCCGATCTGGACCCGGCCACGCAGAAGCAGCTTGCCCGTGGCGCACGTCTGGTTGAGCTGCTCAAGCAGCCCGAAACCTCGCCCCTGTCGGTCGAGGAGCAGGTGGTGGTCCTGTTCGCTGGCACCCGTGGCTATATCGATGCCGTGCCGGTCGATCAGGTGACAACCTATGAAAAGCGCCTGCTGGATGACGTCCGCACGTCGGGCAAGGACATTCTGGAATCGATCCGCACCCAGCGTCAGCTGACCAAGGATATCGAAAGCCGTCTGAATGATTTCCTGACGACGTTCGGCCGTCAGTTCGCCAACTGAGGAAGATCGGGCAACCATGGCTTCCCTGAAGGAACTGCGCGCACGGATCGGCAGCGTCAAATCGACGCGAAAGATCACCAGCGCAATGAAAATGGTGGCGGCGGCAAAGCTGCGTCGGGCGGAAACCCGCGCGGCGGCCGCTCGGCCCTATGCTGATGCAATGCGCCGTATGCTGGCCGAAGTAGCCCGCAGCGTGGCGGGCGAAGGCGGCCAGCCTGCGCTGCTGACCGGAACGGGTCAGGACAAGGTGCATCTGCTGATCCCGATGTCCAGCGACCGTGGTCTGGCCGGTGCATTCAACTCCAACATCAACCGTACGACCCGCAACCTGGTGCTCAAGCTCCAGGCGGAAGGCAAGACCGTCAAGATCCTGCCGGTCGGGCGCAAGACGTACGAATTCCTGTCGCGTGACTTTGCCGATCTGATCATCGGCCACCGTCACCTGTCCGCCAGCAAGGAAATCCCCTTTTCCTCGGCTACGGAACTGGGTGAACAGATCACGTCGCTGCTGGAAAAGGGTGAGTTTGACGTCTGCACGTTGGTGTACAACCGATTCCAGAATGTCATGACCCAGACGCCGACAGAAATGCAGATCGTGCCGCTGGCGCTGCCGGAAAACGACAATACGGAAAACGCCGACGTCGCAAGCTACGAGTTCGAGCCGGACGAGGCCACGATGCTGTCCAGCCTTCTGCCGCGGAACCTGCAGGTCCAGCTGTATGCGACCATGCTGGAAACGGCAGCGGGTGAAAACGGCGCGCGGATGACCGCGATGGATAACGCGACCCGGAACGCTGGCAAGGCCATCGACCGTCTGACCCTGACCTACAACCGTACGCGTCAGACCAATATTACCAATGAACTGATCGAGATCATCTCGGGCGCCCAGGCTGTCTGAGGATCGATCTTCACGCTCACAGGAGCTGTCCCATGTCGGAAACCACAACTCAAGAGGCTCCTGTCTCCACGCAGGCGCAGAAAAGCAATGTCGTTGGTCGTGTGACGCAGGTCCGCGGCGCCGTCGTTGACGTTCAGTTCGAGGGTACGCTGCCGCATATCCTCGAGGCACTGCACGTTCAGCTGAACGGCCAGACCTTGGTGCTGGAAGTGGCGCAGGAAATCGGCGAACACGAAGTCCGCTGCATTGCCATGGATACCACTGATGGCCTGACCCGCGGTGCGGAAGTCGCCGCCACCGGCAGCCAGATCACCGTGCCGGTCGGCCCGGGTACGCTTGGCCGTATCCTGAACGTGATCGGCGATCCGATCGATGACCGTGGTCCGGTGAAGTCCGAAGGCCGCGCGCCGATCCACCGCGCCGCCCCGGCGTTTGACGAGCAGGCCGCCGCAACCGAAATCCTGCCCACGGGCATCAAGGTTGTCGACCTGCTGTGCCCGTACCTGAAGGGTGGCAAGGTTGGCCTGTTCGGCGGTGCCGGCGTGGGCAAGACCGTCATCATCCAGGAACTGATCAACAACATCGCCAAGGCGCATGGCGGCGTGTCGGTCTTTGCCGGTGTCGGTGAACGTACCCGTGAAGGTAACGACCTGTATTACGAAATGCAGGACGCGGGTGTCATCAAGCTTGATGGCGATTCGACCGAAGGTTCCAAGGTGGCGCTGGTCTATGGCCAGATGAACGAGCCGCCGGGTGCGCGTGCCCGTGTTGCCCTGTCCGGTGTGACGGTTGCGGAATACTTCCGTGACGTCGAAGGTCAGGACGTGCTGTTCTTCGTCGATAACATCTTCCGTTTCACGCAGGCTGGCGCTGAAGTGTCCGCGCTGCTGGGTCGTATCCCCTCCGCCGTGGGGTACCAGCCCACGCTGGCGACCGAAATGGGCGCGCTGCAGGAACGCATCACCTCGACCAAGAAGGGGTCGATCACCTCGGTGCAGGCCGTTTACGTTCCCGCCGATGACCTGACCGATCCGGCGCCTGCCGCGACCTTTGCCCATCTTGACGCGACCACGGTGCTGAACCGTTCCATCGCGGAAATGGGTATCTACCCGGCTGTTGATCCGCTAGATTCCACGTCCCGTTCGCTTGATCCGAAGATTGTCGGTGACGAGCATTACCAGGTGGCGCGTGACGTGCAGCGTATCCTGCAGACCTACAAGTCGCTGCAGGACATCATTGCCATTCTGGGCATGGACGAACTGTCGGAAGACGACAAGCTGATCGTGGCGCGTGCGCGTCGTATCCAGCGCTTCCTGTCCCAGCCGTTCCACGTTGCCGAAGTGTTCACGGGTGCGCCGGGCAAGCTGGTTTCGCTGGAAGATACGGTGCGTTCGTTCAAGGCGATCGTGGCTGGCGAATATGACCACCTGCCCGAAGGTGCCTTCTACATGGTTGGTGCGATTGAGGAAGCGGTGGCCAAGGCCGAGAAAATGAAGGAATCGGCCTGAACCCCGACCCCCTGACGCAAGGAAGATAGACCATGTCCATTAAGGTCAAGATTGTCAGTCCGGAGAAGGTGCTGTTCGCGCATGACGCCGATATGGTTGTCATGCCGGGGTCCGAAGGTGACATCGCGGCAATGCCGGAACATGCGCCGCTTATGCTGACACTGCGCGGTGGCGTGGTTGATGTATATGAAGGTGATGTGGTGATGCACCGCTTCTTCGTGGCGGGTGGGTTTGCCGATATTGCGCCAACCCACTGCACCATCCTTGCCGACCGGGCGTTGAAGGTGGAAGACGTATCCGTTGACGATGCGGAAGCGCGTCTTGCCGCCCTGGAAAAATCCTATGAGGAAGCGGACAAGATGAACGTGCCCGCACTTGATATCCTCATGGACAAGATCCAGTCGGCCCGTGCCGAGATCGAGGCCGGACAGTCCGCCATCCCGGCCATGTCCATCTAACGGGTTTTCCTGCCCGGTAGTCGGGGCGGGATCACAATGGACCTGCGAAAAAGCGCCCCTGCACGGGGCGCTTTTTTTATGCCTGTCCTTCAGGGGGGATGGAAACGCCCCGGAAGCTGCAGGCTTTTCAGACAGATTTTCAGCCGCGGCCGCGATAGCCGGGCACGTCCTGCGCGGGGATCCACACGCCTTCGGGCGGGGCACCGGTCTGCCAGAAAACGTCAATCGGCATGCCGCCACGCGGATACCAGTACGCCCCGATCCGCAGCCAGACCGGTTTCAGCACGTCAACCAGTGTGGTTGCGATCTGCATGGAACACTGTTCATGGAAGGCGCCATGGTTGCGGAAGCTGGTCAGGAACAGCTTGAGCGACTTGCTTTCCACAATCCATTCATCGGGAATGTAGTCGATGACGATGTGCGCGAAATCCGGCTGTCCGGTGACAGGGCAGAGCGAGGTGAATTCCGGTGCGGTAAAGCGTACGACGTAATTGCGTCCGCGCTGGGGTGCGGGTACGCGTTCCAGCCGGGCATCTTCCGGGCTGTTGGGCTGGCGGCTGTTCTGGCCCAGCTGGGTCAGGAACTGGCTGCCGTCATCGGGTGTGGGGCGGGTGTTCATGGGTCGTCCGTTAATAACAGGAAAAGATGAGTGGCTGATGCCGGAAGGGGAGGCCCGCCGTCAACGGAAATACAGGGGGGCGGCATGCGGTTTTGCCCGCTTTTGCAATTGGGCGCAGGCATGATAACTGCACGGAATGGCACGTGTATCCCGACCCGAATTTCCCGCCCCTGTGCTGGTGACCACCACAGCGGAGCTTGAGGCTGTAACCGCGAGACTGCGGCATGAGCCATTTGTGACGATCGACACCGAATTCGTGCGCGAACGCACTTACTGGCCCGAGCTGTGTCTGGTGCAGCTGGCCGGGGAGAAGGATGTGGTCGTGATCGACACGATCGCCCCAGGTATCGATCTGACATCTCTTGGCGCGCTGCTGGATGATGCCAGCGTGGTCAAGGTCTTCCATGCCGCGCGGCAGGATCTGGAAATCTTCCTGCACCTGTTCGATCACCTGCCTGCCGCCCTGTTCGATACGCAGGTCGCGGCCATGGTGGCGGGGTATGGTGATCAGGTCGGCTACGATAACCTCGTTTCCTCCCTGCTGGGTGTGCAGATAGACAAGTCACACCGTTTTTCCGACTGGGCGGCGCGTCCGCTGTCTCCGGCCCAGATCGGGTATGCGGCGGCAGACGTTACGTATCTGCGGCTGGTTTATGAAAAGCTGCTGGTCCAGCTGGAACGTGAAGGGCGTCTGGACTGGGTCGCGGCGGAACTGGATATCCTGAATAACCCGACCACGTTCCGTCCTGACCCACTGACATTGTGGGAAAAGATGCGTCCGCGCACCAACAACCGACGGATGCTGGGCATTCTGCGCGCGGTTGCCGCGTGGCGCGAGGGGGAGGCCCAGCGTGTCAACGTCCCGCGCCAGCGGCTGCTGAAGGACGAAAGCCTGATGGAAATCGCGGCAACAGCCCCTGCCACGATTGATGCGCTGGCCCGCGTGCGCGGTGTTTCGCGCGGTTTTGCCGAAGGACGCAGTGGCCAGGCCCTGCTGGAAACTGTGGCGCAGGCGGTTGAGGAACCCGAAGCGGCCCTGCCGCGCTTACCAAAGGGACGGGCGAAGGATGCGCAGCGTCCGTCACCTGCGCTGATCGCCCTGCTGAAGGTGCTGCTGGCCAGTTGCTGCGAAACGCATCGTGTTGCCCCCAGGCTGGTGGCGTCGTCCGAGGATCTGGATCGGTTCGCACTGGATGATGCGGCGGATATTCCCGCCTTTCATGGCTGGCGGAACGAGGTGTTTGGCAAGCTGGCGCGTGAACTCAAGGCAGGTCACCTGACCATGGGGGTCGCGGGTGGGAAGGTCAGGCTGATCCACGACTGACCCGGTTTGCGGCCCTGTTACGGTTTTACCGGGGTTGCAAACAGGTTATGCGCAGAACCGTCCACAAGATTCTGTGCCCTGACAGTTGAGTCGGGCACGGTATGAGCCTAATTTCCCACCATTCCGCGTAAGGAGTGCAGAACGATGGCGATGGAATGGACCGAGGAGACGATCGCGCGCCTGCGTGATCTGTGGCAGCAGGGCTTGTCGACCGCAGAAATCGGGCGTCAGCTCTCCGTGACCAAGAACGCGGTGGTTGGCAAGGCGCACCGTCTGGGCCTGAAACCACGTCCATCGCCCATCCGGCGTGCGGCGAAGGCGGCCTCCGCGCCGGCCGCGACCACAGCAGAAGCCCCGGCGCCGACACCCGCCGTTGAAATTACGCCCGCGACACCTGCGGCTGAGGCTGCTGCGGCACCTGCCGTAACGCCTGCCGCGCCCCAGGCGCCGCAAAAGGCACCCGCAAAAGCGCAGGCCACCCCGACGCCTGCGCCACAGCCCAAGCCCGCGGCGGAAACGGCCCCCGCGCCGCGCGCCACCCGCGCGACCAAGGCCGCCCTGCGTCCGGTCAGTGAACCCAGGCGTCGCAGCAGCCAGTCCTGCTGCTGGCCATTGGGTGACCCGGGCACGCCGGGCTTCCATTTCTGTGGTGCCACTCCGCTGCCGGGCAAGCCGTACTGTGCGGAACATGCGCAGCTTGCCTATGTCAAGCTGCGGGACCGTCGCGATAACGTGGCCTGATCATTTCCCCACAGGGATTGCATTAAAAAACGCCAGGGCATTGCTGCCACTGGCGTTTTTTGTATCCGCCCGGGGTGCGGGCGGATCGGAATGCTTATTCCGCAGCCGGACGCGGCGGGGTGGCCGGGGCTGCTGCCGGTGCCGCCGGTGCGGTGATCATTTCCAGCTGGCCGGTGACCTGACCGCCATCTTCCACCTTCAGGCGACGGCACTTGGCCTTGCCCAGCAGCCGACCGGTCGAACGGATCGTCAGGCTGCCGCGTACCGTCAGCGTGCCATCGATCGTGCCAGCCAGTTCGGCGTCCTCAACCTCGACTTCGCCCTTGAACACGCCGCCCTGTGCGATCTGGAGCTCGGATGCGTTGATCAGGGAAGATTCAACCGTGCCTTCCACAACCAGCCGCTCGGCGTCCTGAATCGTACCCTGCACGCTGATGCCACGACCCACCACCAGGGTGCGGCGGTCATTTTCCTTCTTGGCGACGGCGGCACCCGGCGCGCCGGGACGTGCCCCGCCAGGCGCGGGAGGGGCGTTGGGCGTAGGCGGGAAGGGGGGGCGGGCCATAGATGTATTTTCCTTGCTTGCAGGTGTGGTTGAGGGGGAGGAGCCACCGCCTGTGGCTGGACGGCCCGGCTGTTGCGCGGGGGGCGTGGTCGGGGCGGGTGGCTGGGTTTCTGCTGGCTTGCGTCGTCTAAACAATATTACCCCGCTTGGTTATGCTGTATCGGGACGGGTTGCGCCCCGGAACCGGAAGATACGCTTTCGGCGGGCTGGTTGCAGGCTGCAGCCCCCTCTTGCAACGGTTATACGCCCCCCCATCATGCCGACAAGAGGCGTTAAGGGGAACAGCGGTGCATAAAAAACATCATGCGTTGCGCTGCTTACCCACCAATGATAGCGATGGGCCGGACCATGTGGGAAAAAATGGGTTATTTCATGGCGTCCGGACGCTATTTCCGCACATGTGACTGAATTGATGACGGGTAGTGGAACAGAAGATGGAAAATACGGGACAGGCGGCGGAATGCCGGTTTGATCTGCTGGGTATCGGCAATGCGATTGTCGATGTCCTGGCACCGGTGGACGCGGCCTTCCCGCAGGATAACGGCATGACACCCGGCAGCATGACGCTGATCGACGCTGACCGCGCCAGGGCGCTGTATGCCCAGATCAAACGTGAAAAGGAAATGGGTGGCGGGTCCGCTGCCAATACCTGCGTGGTGGCGTCCAACATGGGTGCGCGCGTGGCCTATCTGGGCAAGGTGGCGGCGGATGCACCGGGACAGGCCTTTGCCGCCGACATGCAGGCGGCGGGCGTGTATTTCCCGTCTTCCCCGCTGCAGGGCGACGCAGGGGAAAACCATCCCACCGCACGCTGCATCATCCTGGTCACGCCCGATGGCCAGCGCACCATGAACACCTATCTGGGCGCATGCGTCACCTTCAGCCCCGAAGACGTGCTGGTTGATGTCGTGCGTGCATCGAAAGTCATCTACATGGAAGGCTACCTGTTCGATCCGCCGGACGCGCAGGAAGCCTTCCGCACCGCTGCCCGCATTGCGCATGACGCCGGGCGCAAGGTCGCCCTGTCGCTGTCTGACCGGTTCTGCGTGGACCGTCACCGCCATGCCTTCCACGAACTCGTGCGTGGGCATATCGACATCCTGTTCGCCAACGAGGACGAGATCTGCGCCCTGTACCAGACCGATGATTTTGACGAGGCCGCACGCCTTGTCTCGGCCGAGACGCATTTCGCCGTCCTGACCCGGTCCGAGCGGGGCAGTATCATCATTCAGGACCAGCAGCGCATTGTGATCGACAGCGTCCGCACGCAGGTGATCGATACCACGGGGGCGGGCGACGCCTATGCCGCGGGGTTCCTGGCGGGCTGGACATCGGACCGGACGCTGGCGGAATGCGGGCGTCTGGGCAGTGTCGCGGCATCGGAAGTCATCTCGCATTACGGTGCGCGGCCGCTCATGAACATGCGTCAGGACATGGATTTCTGATCCGCAGGGCACGTTCTGCCGGGCGTGTGATGGGCGCGGGCACGAAGTTTCGCGTGCAATCCGTGCTTTTCCGCTTTATCTACGCACGCAGCAGCCACTCATTACGCCGCCGCACGCACGGGTGCCCCCCGCATGTGCCGCTGCGCCCCCTTATGGCGTCCGCCAAGGAAAGTCAGGTCAAGAGCACTTATGGATATCCGCAATATCGCCATTATCGCGCACGTCGATCATGGCAAGACCACACTGGTCGATCAGCTTCTGAAACAGTCCGGTTCCTTCCGTGACAACCAGCACGTTGCCGAACGTGCCATGGACAGCAACGACCTGGAGCGTGAGCGTGGCATCACGATCCTGGCCAAGTGCACGTCCGTCGTGTGGAAGGATACCCGCATCAACATCATCGACACCCCGGGCCATGCCGACTTCGGCGGCGAGGTGGAGCGTATCCTGAGCATGGTTGACGGCGCGGTCGTGCTGGTCGACTCCGCCGAGGGCGCGCTGCCGCAGACGAAGTTCGTGGTGGGCAAGGCGCTGGCGCGCGGCCTGAAGCCGATCGTGGTCGTCAACAAGATCGACCGTGGCGACGCCCGTCCCGATGAAGTCCATAACGAGATCTTTGACCTGTTCGCAGCCCTTGGTGCGAATGACGAACAGCTTGATTTCCCCATGCTGTATGCCTCGGGCCGTCAGGGCTGGGCGGATACGGAAATCGATGGCCCGCGCAAGGACCTGTCCCCGCTGTTCGACCTGATCCTGCGCCACGTACCGCCGCCGCACGTGAAGAAGGATGCGCCGTTCGCTATGGTCGCCACCATCCTTGAAAACGACAACTTCCTTGGCCGTGTGCTGACCGGTCGTGTCGAACAGGGCACGGCGAAGATGAACATGCCGGTGCATGTGCTGCGTCCCGATGGTTCGGTTGTGGAAACCGGCCGCCTGACCAAGCTGCTGTCCTTCCGTGGCCTTGACCGCGTGCCGGTGGAAGAAGTCGAAGCCGGTGACATCGTGGCCGTGGCCGGCCTGTCGGAAGCGACGATTCCCGAGACCATTGCTTCCCCCGAGGTCAAGGAACCGCTGCCCTCCACCCCGGTTGACCCGCCGACGCTGTCCATGACCTTCCGCCTCAATGATGGCCCGCTTGGTGGCCGTGAGGGCAAGAAGGTTACGTCGCGCCAGATCCGTGATCGCCTGTTCAAGGAAACGGAAGGCAACATCGCCATCCGCGTATCCGAAAGTCCCGAGAGCGAAGCCTTCGAGGTCGCAGGCCGTGGCGAACTGCAGCTTGGCGTCCTGATCGAGCAGATGCGTCGTGAAGGCTTCGAGCTGACCATCGGTCGTCCCCGCGTGCTGTTCCGCACCAACGAGGAAACCGGCGAGCGCGAAGAACCGTTCGAGGAAGTCCTTATCGACGTGGACGAGCCGTATTCGGGCGTCGTGGTTGAAAAGATGGCGCTGCGTAAGGGCATCATGCAGGACATGCAGCCGTCCGGTGGCGGCAAGGTGCGCCTGAGCTTCCTGATCCCGTCGCGCGGGCTGATCGGCTACCATGGTGAATTCCTGACCGATACGCGTGGGTCGGGCATCATGAACCGCCTGTTCCATGGCTATCAGCCCTATGTCGGGCCGATTGCCGGTCGTCGTAATGGTTCGCTGATCTCGTCCGAAGATGGCGCGACCACGCAGTATTCGCTGTTCTCGCTGCAGGATCGTGGCACGCTGTTCGTTGACGCGGGCGAGAAGGTCTATGTCGGCATGATCATTGGCGAGCATTCGCGTGAGAATGATCTGGAAGTAAACCCGATCCGTGAAAAGAAGCTGACCAACATCCGTGCCGCAGGCAAGGACGAGGCCCTGCTGCTGATCCCGCCGCGCAAGATGAACCTGGAACAGGCCATCGCCTATATTGAGGATGATGAACTGGTGGAGGTCACGCCGTCTGCCGTGCGTATCCGCAAGCGCTATCTTGACCCGCACGAACGCAAGAAGCGCGAACGTTCCGGCGCGGTTGACTGATCCGCTGCCTGTCCAATGTGGTGGCTGTAATCTTTAGTTACGTTTCAGTTCTTGAGATTGCGGTCACCATGGGGCAAAAGTAAGAGCCCGATCCGAAAGTTTTTCAAGCTTGACAATGCCTTGCTGTCCGTCGTGTGAGCATGCGGATCGAGGCGATCAATGTCCATGCGGTTGAGGAAGCAATGGACTTTTCCCAATCTTTGGCGAGCCGCCTGCACCGTCCCAGCCAGGCGAATGTCCGTTCAACCACCCAGCGGCGCGGCAGGATCTGAAAGCCCTTCGCCGTATCGGACCGCCTGATGATTTCGATCGTCCATTTTCCCATGGAGGCGAGCGCGGATCGCAATTTGTCGCCAGCATAGCCGCCATCAGCGAAGATGTGGCGCAGCCAGGGAAAGCGCCTGCGTATTGCCGCCAGAACATCAACGGCCCCATCACGGTCCTGGATGTCGGCGGCATGAACGAGGAGAAAGATCAGGAAGCCGCAGGTATCAGTCACGATATGGCGCTTGCGGCCCTTGACCTTCTTGCCCGCGTCATAGCCCGAA
>NZ_NKTX01000038.1 GCF_003207815.1 Komagataeibacter oboediens
GCCGAGCGCACCATCAACGGTACGCCCCCAGAACATCGGCTGGCAGTCCGTCAAACAGACATAGCCCCTCTGGTCGACGATCTGTTCGACTGGATGCGGGAGTGTTGCCGGCGCATGTCGACAAAAAATCCCGTTGCCCACGCCATGAACTATTTTCTCAGACGTGCCGATACATTCACACGATTCCTCACTGACGGCCGGATCTGCCTCTCAAACAATGCAGCAGAACGCGCCCTGCGCGGCATCGCCCTGGGCAGGAAAGCCTGGTTGTTCGCCGGGTCCGATCGTGGCGGAGAGCGCGCCGCCGCCATGTATTCCCTGATCGTCACCGCGCGCCTGAACGATGTCGATCCCCATGCATGGCTCGCTGATGTCCTGGCACGGATCAATGACATCCCCAATCCACGCCTCCATGAACTCCTGCCCTGGCACTGGAAAGCCCACCAGCAGGTCCACAATACCATCGCCGCCTGAATACGCCCGCGTCTCTCGCCGGATGATTACCTATGGTCACGGCCTTACTCGCGCTCCGCACTCAATGGTTTTCAGTTGGAAGCGATACCATATTGCGGTATCATTCATTGATGAAAGCCAAGCACCGCCGCACTCTGGAACTGATCTTCAAGCGACCCGTCTCCGGCAACGTCCCATGGAGCGATATTGAAGCCCTGTTCGTCTCGCTTGGTGCCGAGGTGTCGGAGCGGGAGGGATCGCGCATTGGCGTGGTCCTGTTCGGGGAAATCAGGGTCTTTCATCGGCCCCACCCCAAGCCGGACACGGACAAGGGCGCGGTGGCATCGGTGCGGAAATGGCTGGAGCAGAACGGAGTAACGCCATGAACAACGTGATGGAAATTGGCGGCCACCGGGCCGTCATCCAGTTTGACCCGGAAATCGGCATGTTCCGGGGCGAGTTCCTTGGCCTGCACGGTGGGGCGGACTTCTACGCGGACAGCGTGCAGGGATTGCGCAAGGAAGGTGAGACCTCTCTACGCGTGTTTATGGAGATGTGCGAGGAAAAGGGGATCGACCCTACGAAACGTTACTCCGGCAAGTTTCAGGTCCGCCTGTCGCCAGATGAGCACGCCCGTGCGGCTGAGATCGCTGCCGCCCGTGGCGTTAGCCTCAACCGGCTTGTCCAGGACGCATTGGAACAGGTTGCGGGGGAGCCGTTTTGATTTAATCGCGCTAAAACCGGCAGAAAACAGCCATCGTTTGAAAAACAATCATTTGAAAAACAATCAAACGACCTGCCGATTTGATTTCCTTTGAAAAAACAATCAAACGCTGCCTGTCACATTCTCTCTCGCGCGCACGCGCGTATTGTGCAACTCGCAGCAAAGCCGGTCAGTGGGTCATGCTCCGATACCTGTACGACCTTGCTATGATATGCGGCCCATTCGATCCTCTGCCATGGTCTATTTTCGTCTACTTTAGACGAGCCCTGATACCCTCTGCCAGCGTAGTAAATGCCCCCAGTCGGGGTATTCTCCGAGTGACGGATCCTAACGTCTCAATGCTAACATTTGTTAACAGGCACTTTGCACAGGAATGGCGGAATACAGCCAAAAATAACATGCTCCCTCGCGTGCGCGCGCGTACTGTGCCATTAATCCCGGCATTGCCGGGGTGGTTCAGCCCGTAATATGATGCGACATGACAGGCACCAAACCCATATCCGAATGGACACCGCCGGAGGTGGTGGACGTGTTCAGCATCAGGCAAGGGGCACGGAACCCACAAAACCGGTACTGCCCCATGTCACAGGCCGCATTTGCCAGGCGGTATGGCTTTACCGCTTCTGCGATGGCCGACTGGGAGCAGGGACGCCGGAAGCCTGATCCAGCAGCCCGCACCTTGCTAGCGATGATCCAGAAGGATCAGAAGGCCGTGGACCGACTATTGGGCCACAAGGACGCTGCACCCCCTAAGTAGATGGGGTAGCCTCGCGCGCGCATCGCGCGTAGACCCTGTGTACATTGTGTCGTGCCGTCCCTCGTGCGCATTGCGCGTAGGGTGTGTGTCATCCGTGTCTCGCGCGCGTGCATCGCGCGTTGGACCTGTGCGGTTTGTGCGGTTTGTGCCGACGAAATTCGTCGTCAGTCGCCTCGCGCGCATCGCGCGTAGGGTCTGTCCCATTTGTAACGGTCACACCTGTGTAACTCGCGTACGGTTTGGGCCGCAGAGATAAACCAAAGGGTCCGCACAGTAAGCGGTCCCTACCCCTGTTCAATCTGAACATACCTCCGTCATGCTGCCATACGCCGCCTAATGTTCAGCACGGTCGAAGGGGAAACACCCGCACGGGCGGCAATCTCACGTAAGGACATGCTTCTGCCCTCCTGGGTGGCAAGTATCCGCTTCACCTCCGCCCGGCGCTGTCCTGCCGTGTTCAATTTGAACGGAGGGGGGGTGTCCAGATTTTGACCGGCACAAACATGGAGATTTCCCACCTTATCGCTCTCATTGCCGGGGATATCGGCAGCGGGTGATAAACCGGGAGACTCCCGTGTTCCCGATGCTCCAAAGCCCGCCGCCTGTAGCCGCTCAAGGTCATCAAGAACGGCCTGGGGGCTATCGCGGCTCCCCTGTCCGTCCAACTGGAAGCGCAGGCGCACAATCACGTCGGACAGGTCACGGGCCGGGATGAGCTTCTCCACCATGTCGCACAGGTGCCACCGCCGTTTGTCAGCGCCGTTGCTCAGGTAATCATATTGGTTGTTCCCGTCCGCCACGTTGCGGTCATCACATAGCCTGTCCCACGCCTCATATTCAGCCAGAGCCGCCAGGATGGTATCAGGCCACGGGATCACGCGGCCCATTGCCTCAACCATCCGTTCGGAGGGGCTGAAATGCGAACCGTCAAACGTATCCGACTGGTCGCCTGGGTGAACCTCGCGGAATGGCTCGATAGCCGCATCCATGGCCTTTTCTTCCGCCGTGGGTGCGAACACGGCTTCCTCTGACCCATAGCGGGCAATCACCTCCGCAATCCGGTCTGCGTTGTCGCGCATCCAGCGCCGCTGCTTGGCATCATGCTCCCGCTGGTAAGCCCGCATATGAGCTGGGTTGCCCATGTCATAGAACCTGAGACCCCCCGGTCCCGGCTGGGGCAGGTCATCACCGAACCCGCCATCCGCCAGCAGGCCCGGAATGTCATCCAGCACATAGCCATACGGCTCGATCATTGCGGCGGCGCGGGTCCGGGCGGCGTCTGTCTCGCCTTCTTTACCGCCCTCCGCCAGTGCCCAGACCTTCGCCAGACGCTCAAGATTGATACCGGATTGCGCCATTGCCTGCCCTCGCCCTGTTCAAATTGAACATTACAGGATGGGCGGAGGGTGTACAAGTTGAACAGGACGCCGGGGGACATGTTAAAGGCGTTGGGTTTTGATAACACATCGACCGGACGTGTTAAGGGGTGGGGGGGCCTCTGTACCCGCCCTGTAAAAACAGGAGGGCCACCGCTCAAGCACGCTGTTATCAGCATCCCAATCCGCTGTCAGTTACACGGATTACACCTCCATTCCCACCAGATGTAACCAAATCACACGCATTATAATGGCTGTTTTCTGACGATTATTGACGTGGTTACACGGTTACATCAGTTACATCCAAAAACATAGACACCGAACGGACAGCGCAGGTGTAATCCACCCTGTCATGGCCGGTTCCTGTGTAACCCGCAGCAATAAGCAGCCCATTCATCCATCAGGGCACGACGCTTCTCAAACAGGTCGCCCCGCCGGTAAGCCGCCTCCACCTTGTTGCCGACCGCATGGGCAAGGGCCATCTCCACAACCTCATTCGGATAATCGGTTGCTTCCGCAGCCCAGTCCCGGAACGTGGACCGCAGGCCATGCACGGTCACGTCCTTGGTCCCGGCTGCAAGATGCAAAGCCTTGGACAGCGCCACGTCAGTCAGGGGGCGTGATGGCCTGTATCCGGGAAAGACAAAGCCAGCGCCATTTGTCGGCTGGCACAGGTCGTCCAGAATATCCGTGGCAGGCATGGACAGAGGAACACGGTGCAACCGCCCTGCCTTCATCCTCTCCGCCGGTATCGTCCACACACGGGTGGTCATATCAATTTCAGACCACAGGCAGGACCGGACCTCACCAGACCGCGCCGCTGTCAGGCAGGCAAAGCGGACAGCCTTGGCTGCCAGTCCGTCAGACATGCTCAGGGCCGCCATGACCGATGCAATGTCCTTCCACGGGATAGCCTTGTGATGCTGGACCTTCGCCACCTTGGAGGGAGCCGGAAGCAATGCAGACAGGTGCCCTTTCCATCGGGCCGGGTTCTCGCCCTCCCGCCAGCCACGCACACGGGCATAATCAAGGATACGCTCCACGCGCCCCCTGAGTCGTCCGGCTGTCTCTGTCCTGTCTGTCCAGATAGGGCGGAGGGCAGACAGCACGGCATCGGTATCAACGTCTTTGATAGGCTTGTCCCCAAAGACAGGGAAAACATGGTTGGCAAGCGATCCGGTCCATGTGGCGGCAGCCTTGTGGTCCTTCCACGCTGGGGCCTGTTCGGTGATGTATGCCTGCGCCACCTCCGCAAAGGTGGCACCCTGTTCCATCTTCCGAGCGGCTTTTTCCTTTGCCCGCTCCACCAGGGGATCAGTGCCTTCCTTAATCATGCGGCGGAGGTCCACAGCCCTGTCACGCGCACCGGCCAACGAAAGACCGGGATAGCTGCCAAGGCTCATCTGCCTGCGCTTGCCGGTTGATGGCGACGTATAGCGCATCTCCCACAGGCGCGATCCACCAGTCACCACCAGCCACAGCCCACCACCGTCGCATATGCTGCCATCCCTGTGACGTGACACCTGAAGGGCCGTCAGTTGATTGGGTCCGAGTCTGCTCAATCCGTTTTACCCCTCTTATTACCCCCCTTAGAATCGGGGATTGTGTGGGTCATTCTGGGACGCTCTGGGACACTCACGCCAGAAAATACTTAGGAAAACTCATGTTTTTGGTACGCCCTGAAACACTCTGGGACGTAGGTTAGGCGGATTTCGAGTCCGCCATTATCCCCTGAAATTTCTGTTCTTTACCCCGGTTCGGGCCAGCATGTCCGCCTTCTGGCCCTATAACTGAATCCGCAATGGGGCAGATCATTGCGGAAACATGCAGACACATCCGGCACCATCTGGACAGTTGTCCTGCCGCTTGGGTGGAGCCTTGCGAAAAAAAACCACCCCTGAATGACAGGCGGCCCGGCAGGCGATGCGGCCCACCCGTTCCGGTCGGCGTGCCGGCGTACTCACCTCCGCAGGGAGCGTATGCAGACCGACCATGGAACGGGGGCGCCCAACCGTCAGCGGCCCGGAGGCGCCATGAATTCCGGCCCGACCGGGTCCTTGATGCAGGTGCTGAGGATCGTATCAATCTCTCGCAGGTCATCAGCACTCAGGTGCCAGCCGACTGCATCGGCGACCGCTGCGATCTGGTCCGGGCGACGCGCGCCCCACAGGGCAATGGTTGGCCCCTGATCCAGCACCCAGCGGATGGCCAGCGCCAGAAGCGACTTGCCATGTTTCTCACGCGCGAATTCCTGCAACTGGCGCACGGCTTCCAGATACTGGGCAAAACGGGGAGACTGGAACTTCGGGTCGGCGCTGCGCAGGTCATCGGGACCGAATTCGGTCTGCGCCGTCATCTTGCCCGACAGCAGGCCACGGCAGAGCGGACCATAAGCAAGGATGGTCAGGTCATGCTGGCGCGCATAGGGCAGGATGTCATGCTCCATCCCACGCTCGAACAGGTTGTACGGTGGCTGCACCGCAGCCAGCGGAGCGACCGCACGGAAGGCATCCATTTCCGCAATGGTGAAGTTACTGACACCAAGCGCCAGTACCTTGCCTTCCTTCACCAGCTCTTCCAGCGTGCGGGCGGTCTCCTCCATCGGCACGGCAGAATCAGGCCAGTGGACCTGATACAGATCGATGTAATCCGTGCGCAGGCGGCGCAGGGAATCCTCGATTTCCTTGCGGATACGCGCAGGCGAGGTATTGCGGAACGGCTTGTGGTCGTCCGTCCAGTCCAGCCCGACCTTGGTCGCGATCGCCACCTTGTCCCGCCGTCCGGCAAGGGCCTGCCCCACGATTTCCTCCGAATGGCCAAAACCATAGACGGGGGCCGTATCAACCAGCGTTATGCCCAGTTCGACGGCTTCCTGTATGGTGGCAATGGCGTTGCGGTCATCCGGGCCACCCCACATCCATCCGCCAATGGCCCATGTGCCAAGTGCAATGCGCGAGACAGGGTGTTTCAGCCCCCGGATCGTGGTGGTTTCCGTAACAGACGCCTGGGTCATGAATACTCTCCGTGTTCGTGAAACCGGTTATGACGGCGTGCCAACCGTCTCGTAGCCCACCGTGCCACAGCCTGGGGTTCGTTGTTAAGCCGCCCCAACCCTTACTTCCGGTCGCGAAACGGGAACCGGCTTTTCAGGGGGCTTTAAACCATGCTGCCTGTCAGCATCCATACAGGCCACGGACAGGGTATGAAACAGGACCACCCGCATTGATCGACATGCAGGATTCCCTTTTTATGGAACAGGTGATTCACTGAACACCGTATGGCGCACGGAGCATGGCGCCGGGACGTTCCCGAGGTGCCCTGACACCAGGGAACCATACGCTTTCGCTTTTCGATACGCTGGCCCATCCACGACGCTCCATTATCACGGCGGGGCAGGTTCGGTGACGTTACCCGGCACAAGCCTTTTCATGGATCAGGAGAGACGACATGCCGGCGGCATAAAATCGCCATTGCCCGGCTGAACGGTTCCCTTCGCGCTTCTTCATCCATATTGACTGAATGGGCCCGTCCCGCAAAATCGGCATGAATGTACCGTCAGCCATGCTGATTCCTGCGATTCCCGACCCGGACGGGGCAAATGGAGCGACCGATGACACCCTTTCCCCTGCGGGGCATGCTTGTGGCCAGTGCCTGTGCGCTTGGTTTTATCGACCTGGCCTGCCCCCTGCGCCCGGCCCATGCGCAGCAGGCGGAAGAACACCATGGTCCCACCGATGAACAGCGCGCGGAAATCCAGCGTGCCGTGCATGAAGCGATCCAGCAGGACATCCACAAGGTGGCGCAGTACAAACTGCCCAAGGACTTCTTCGCCCGCATGCTGCCCCTGGTCCGGCAGATCAGGCGCGCTGGCATCATCCCCCCCACCCAGACCGCCAACATGACATTGACCACCACCATCCGGCGTACGCAGGCCATGCCGCAGCTTCAGCCGATCCTGCAGCAGCATGGCATGTCAGCAGAGGATTTCGTCATGAGCCTGACCGCCTTTGAAATGACGAATACCATGATTCAGGCGCCCCCCAGAAAGACAAAGGACACGCCACAGCTTGATAAGGATAATGTCAGGCTGATCGAAACCCATCAGGCGCTGGCGCAGGCACTGGTCCACGATATGGATGCCGAAACCGAACATCTGCAGTAACACATGCTCCGGCCAGGGAAAGGGCGGCATGGCAGGTCACAGGGCGATGGACCTTGCAAGGTCTGCAATCTTTCCGGATATGACCAGCATTACTGACCACATGCCGTCATGAAGACTGGCCCAATGCCAGTCCGGCCGTGTGGGTAATGGACGGTATGGGTCATGCGGACCGGAACAGGCGGATCGGAATCAGGCAAAACGGCCAGCGGGTCACATGCGGGCAGCGGGTGGCGTGCCCGGCTGCGCGATGTCATGGCCGGGCTGTCGCTTGCATCCATGAATATTCCGCAGGTGCTGGGCTATACCCGCATTGCGTCCATGCCGGCGGTTACGGGGCTGTACACGGTGCTGCTGCCGCTGGTGGCGTTCGCCTGTTTCGGGGCCTCGAAACATCTGGTTGTTGCAGCCGATTCCGCCACCGCCGCCATTTTCTCCAGCGCGGTGAGCCGCATGGCCCCGCCGGGCAGCCCGCATTACATGGCGCTGGTCAGCATGGTCGCCCTGCTCAGCGCGGGTTTCCTGCTGGTCGCGCGCCTGTTCCGCCTCGGGTTCCTGGCGGATTTCCTTTCCCGCACCGTGCTGGTGGGCTTTCTGGCCGGGGTGGGCGTGCAGGTCGCGCTGGCCATGACGCGCGACATGCTGGGCATTGCCACCACGGCGCATAACCCGATGCTGCAGCTGTTCCAGACCATAACACGGCTTTCGCATGTAAATGTTCCCACCCTGCTGCTATCCGCCTGCATCGTGGCGGCGATCATGATCGGGGACAGGCTGGCCCCGCGCGCACCACTGGCGCTGGTGATCGTGGTGGGCACGATCGTGGCCAGCATGGGCATCGGCCTGTCACGGTTCGGGATCGAGACCATTGGCCCGATCGCGGGTGGCCTGCCCCGCCTGTCCATACCCGACGTGTCATGGAATGACATGCTGGCGCTGCTGCCTGCCACGACATCGTGCGTTTTTGTCATCATTGCGCAGAGTGCGGCGACATCACGCGCCTTTGCCCTGCGCTTCCATGACCCGGTGGATGACAATGCGGACATTCTGGGCCTGTGCGCCGCCAATGCGGTTGCGGGGCTGAGCGGGACATTCACCGTCAATGGCAGCCCGACCCAGACGGCAATGGCGGTACGCGCGGGCGCGCGCAGCCAGCTTGCGCAACTGACATTCGCCACCGTTACGATGCTGGTGCTGGTGTTCCTGACCGCGCCGCTGCAGTACCTGCCGCGCTGCGTTCTGGCGTCCATCGTCTTTACCGTGGCGCTGGGCATGATCGATGCACGGGCGATGCAGGCGATCCGGCGTGAAAGCCCCGGCGAGTTCGGACTGGCGCTGGTTACGGCCGCCGCCGTCGTGGGGATCGGGGTGGAACAGGGCATATTCCTGGCCATCGCCCTGTCGCTGTTCCGCCACGTACGCCACAGCTACGAACCGCATACCATGATCCTGCGCCGTGACGGCCAGTCGGGCCTGCTGGAACCCTATGACGTGAAGGCAGGCCAGCAGACCGCACCGGGGCTGATTGTCTATCGCTTCTGCGCCGACCTGTTCTATGCCAACGCCACCCGGTTCGCGCACGACGTGCAGGTGCTGGTTGACAGTGCGCCCGTCCCCGTCCGCTGCCTGGTGATTGACGCCAGTCCCATCACGGATATCGACTTTTCCGCCGCAAGCGACCTGCGTGACCTGTTCACGGCCCTGCGGGCACGGCATGTCACTGTGGTATTCGGTCGTGTCAGTTCCTACCTGCGCGCCGACATGGACCGCCATCGCATTACCCCGGTCATCGGGGCGGCCAACATCCATGCGCAGTTGCATACCGCCATCGCGGCGGCACAAAAGATCATGGCGGACGACGGCCCCTGAAGCTTTCTTCAACAAGCTTCACCAAAGACTTTCAGTAGATTTACAGGATGTTTCATAAGCCGACTTTTCAGGCAGCCTTCCGGTTTTCAGGACATTCCGGCAACTGACACGCGACACAGTCTTCCGCATATCCCGCCCCGCCTGCGGCACGAAGATACAACCACCAGTCATGGCCGCCATCGGTTGTCCATACCGTACCAAGGCGATACGATACCCGCTGCCGCGCGTCATTTCCAAACAGGATGGGAACAGGTCATGCAATGGGGTTGGGTCAGTGCGGCAACCACCATTACGTTCCAGATCCTGTTCATCATCCGCGTCCTGCTCCGGCCACACCGGCAGCCCGCGTCACGCGTGGCATGGGTGGCCATTATCGGTTCCCTGCCCATCCTTGGCATGATTGCCTATCTGCTGCTGGGCGAAACCCATCTGAACGGGCGTATCCTCGAGCGTATCCGGGAGGCCATCAAACGGCTGCCCGTTCCCGGCAAGACCGGCAATGCGCTGATTGATGCCGAACGTGACTTCGGGCTGCACCCGCGCCTTGCCCCGCTGTTCCGCGTCGGGCAGTCAATCAGCGGCTATCCCCCCATGGGAGGCAACAGCGCGGCACTCATGCCGGATTCCGATGCGGCGATTACCGCAATGGTGGCTGATATCAACGCCGCGCGGGAACACGTGCATATCAGCTTCTATATCTGGCTGTCCGACAATAACGGCATGAAAGTGGTCGAGGCCCTGAAACGCGCGGCGGCACGCGGTGTTACATGCCGCGTCATGGCGGACGACCTGGGATCGCGGCGCCTGATCCACAGCCGCCACTGGCGGGACATGCACGAAGCGGGCGTGCGGCTTGTACGCGCCCTGCCCATCGGCAACCTGCTGCAACGCCCCTTTCGCGGGCGGTTTGACATGCGCAACCACCGCAAGATTGTCGTCATAGACAGCCGCGTGACCTATTGCGGCAGCCAGAACTGCGCCGACGCGGCATTCCGGGTCAAGCCGCGCTTTGCGCCATGGGTCGATCTTGTCACACGCTTTGAAGGTCCCGTGGTGCTGCAGAACCAGCACCTGTTCGCAACCGACTGGTTCGGCCACACCGGCGAGGACCTGACCAGCCTGCTGACCACGGCGGACATTCCGGCGGGCAGGGGCTTCGTGGCGCAGGTAATCGGAACAAGTGCGGCCGTACGCTATGCCGCGATGCCGGAGGTGTTCGTATCGCTGATGAACGCGGCGGCGCGGGAGCTGACGGTGACAACGCCCTATTACGTGCCGGATGAACCCATACAGGCCGCCCTGTGCGCCGCAGCCCGGCGCGGCGTTAACACGACGCTGACGGTGCCGACACGCAATGATTCATGGATCGTCGCAGGTGCCAGCCGCAGCTATTACCGTGAACTGCTGGAAGCGGGCGTGAAGCTGTATGAATACCCGCACGGCCTGCTGCATACCAAGGCCCTGACGGTTGATGGAAAGATGACCATGATCGGGTCAGCCAACCTGGACCGGCGCAGCTTTGACCTCAATTTCGAAAACAACATCCTGTTCGTAGACCCCGCTTTCACCGCGGACATCCACGCACGCCAGCAGACCTATACCAATGCCGCCACCCCCATCACGCTGGATATGGTCATGAACTGGCCCAGATACCGCATATTATGGAACAACGTACTGGCCATGGTTGGCCCCGTTCTGTGAATAGGCAGGATATATCATCAACCCTTGAAAACCCGCAGCCCTGTACCGACATTCAGGACAAGAGCCCGATCCATTGTACGGGCAGCCTGCACTGAATGCGAACAGGAGAAACCGGATCATGAGTACCGCTGAAAACCTTCGTAAGCTCAGCCCTGAAGACATTCAGGAAATCACGAAGCATTTTGAAAAATCCCTGCACCAGCACAAATCCGAACTGCACAAGCAGATTTCGGACCACCTGTCTGGCCTGAAGGGTGAAGTGCGTCTGCATGAAAACAGGATCCCGACGTACTGCAAGGTGTTCGGATTCCTGATTCTGGCAGCAGCATCCGTGGTCAGCTACGTCTTTGGTCGCAAGTCGGCCGAATAAACGTCCTGAAGACCATCTGGACAACATCGCACGATCGTAAAACGTTTTTGGTGAAGCTTTTTGCAGAATGTTTCCTGATACGGTGCCTTTTTGAAAAAAGCCGACACCCGGAAACTTTTATTGTTTTCTAAACAGTCTTCTGCCTGACCCATCCTGCCCCATGACCATGTGGCGGGATGGGGTACAGGTTATTTCCCCTCCGCCGAGACCGTTTTGACCGTGGCGGTTGTCACAGGCATTGCGGTCGACGCGGGCTCTTCGGGCACGGCGGGCGTTCTGGGTGGATGGAACGCGGAAATGGGTCCCAGCGGACCACGTTTGACCTTGCGCATTGATTCGACCGGTTTACGCACACACCCGCGTGTCACGATTGAACAGACCCCGTCGGACCCGATGATCTCATCATCATCGCCGCTATAATGCAGGTCCACGACCTTGTCGTCCTCGATACGGATATCCGCGATACAGGTCTTTCCCGCACCGCCTACGGTTGTTTCCGTCAGGTTGACCAGTGTCTGCAGCGGCACGAATGTTGAATCATTCGTTGATGGAATATTCAGCGTTCGCGAATATTCAAAAATCTGCACATGGTCGTCTATTTTCTTGATCTTGTCGGGAATCCCCACGCAGGACTGCACATCCGTGCTGTTCATGCCGATCATGGCCAGCTGCGCGCGGTGCGCGGTGCGAGAATCCGTATAACCGCATCCCGCAAGACCACTGACAGGCAACAGGACAATACAGACCCCTCCAACACGCGACAGAAGGGAATGAAAAGGACGGTTGCTGCGGTGGTTCTCAACTGTCATGCGGGTATGTTGCTCCAGAAGTGGGGACGGCATAGGTCTAAAGTGGGATCTGACGCGGATGTCGTGGCCTTCATCATGCCTGTTTCGCACATACGAAACAAACATAATGACGGAAATCCCGTTTCCTGCTCCGGTGCAGGCTTACCCTACCGCCCGGTTTTCCTTACAGGCTGCTGGATGCATCCCATTGATTGAAATATAAATATTTCAATGCGTTGCCTTTTTTGAAAAGGCAACGTTGTCCGAAAACGTTCTGAAAAAAGCTTCACCAGAAATTTTTTTGAGGTGTGCAGGTTTTCCAGCCGGTTCCGATGAATGACCGGAGGTCAGAGCACTTCCGTATCCGTATGGACAGCCACGTCAGCGGAACAGGCAGAAGATCAGCGCCCATAATGGCACGCTGAACAGAAGGCCGAACAGAATGCCACGGACCGGCGTACGGTGATGCCCTGCCACCTCACTGGTGCGGTGGCCATCAGGCTGCGGGCCCGTACGGGGCAGGCCAATGCTCTCAAGTGACATGGTCCAGAAAACCTTTTTCTGAAATACGACGCAATACAATTCAGGTATTGGGCATAAAACGATAATATTGCCTTAAAAATAACATGCTTTCCTGTCAATCAGGCAAGTTGGCGGATTTTCCTCTTTTTTAACGGAAATGTTGGGCATATCCCTGCGCAGGAAACCTGATTTCCAGCCGTATCTGCATGGTTTTGTTCCCCTTTTTCCACCCAGAGGCACGGCCTGCCCGCCCGTCCTGTCCTTACAATTATTTACAGGCAGTCACGCCCCCCCACCCCTAACGACCTGCATGCAGTCCTGCCAGCCGTTCAGATGGGCGGCGTGTTTTCTTTTGCTGCCTGCATGCGCAGCGCATATATTCGTCACAGTATTTGATAATAAAAATCCATCGACATACAGGAAACAACCTGCGCACGTTCGAAATAATAATTTTCACACCCAGAAACATTTATTTATTTTTTAAGTTAAAGTGAAAAATAATATAAATATTTCCATTAATTACATTCAACAACCCACCCAGTCAGATTCGGATACATGCAATGACGCTGCGCAAACTCGGCTGCCATCCTGCCCGACTGCAGGGACCACAGCCAGTACTGTCGGGCATGCGTGCCTTCATGGCCCGCAGGGCCCCGCCCCGTCTGGACCGTGCGCGGATTGATCCCGCGCCCCGCATGCTGGGCAACGACGTGCTGGGCAACTGTACGGCAGCGGGAATCGGCAACCATATCCGTGCCACGGCAGCACTGGGGGGCTACCAGATTACCGTCACGACGGGCGATGCGGTACGCTTTTACGCATCATCCACCGGATACATCCCGGGCAATCCCCTGACGGATCAGGGTGGCGCCGAAGTCGATGTCCTTACCACCGCCCTGCGGTCCGGCTACGGCCTGACCGACCAGACGCTGTTCCCGTTATGGGGAAGCGTGGAAAGCGGAGATCTGAACGGGATCCGCAACATCACGGCTGGACTGTCCGCTGCCTATCTCGGAGTACGGCTTGCCATGTCGGATATGTGGGAAGATGGCAACGGCAGCCTTGCCCCCGTATGGGACACCATCACCCCCGCCAGCCACGGTGACCCCTCACCGGGCAGCGCGGGTGGCCACTGTCTGCTGTTATGGGATTATGCCGGCACGGCGGATGCCGACCTTGTCACGCTGCTGACATGGGGCGGCATGCAGAAGGCGACATGGCGGTGGCTGCGCTCACGCATAATGGAAGCGCATGGCCTGGCATGGCGGCAGTTGCTGCCCGGCGGAATACACGCCCCAACGGGACAGGACTGGGACGCCCTTATCGCCAGTAACGAAGCCTACCTGGCGGGCACGTCCTGAACGTCGGCTTTTTGAAAAAGGCGACACCCGGAAACTTTTATTTTCCCGATGACAGGACAACCATGCGACCCCTCCCATCCATGCTGGCTGCCGCCGCATGCCTGTCCGCCTGCGCGCATGGCCGTGCCGGACAGACCACCATCCCCGCCGCCATGGCAGGCATACAGTCCACACTGGCGCAGGCGGGTGTGGTATCGGTTTCACACGCCGCCGACTGGAACGCGCAGCAAGGCGGCCATCTTGACCAGGCGGTACGGGCCGCGCAATGCGCACAACAGGCGGCAGACCCCGTAATGGGCACCATAACGGGCGATGTGACGCTGCAGCTTGCCGGCAGTTTTACCCGTAGCGGCCAGTTTACGGTCGGTGCGCTGACAACCGCCCCGACCATGGGCCTTGAAACCACTGCCGCCCGCACGACCAGCCAGCAGATCAGCCTGTCCGTATCCTACGCCCCCCTGTCCTCGTTACCCGATGTCGAGATGGGGCGGCAGATGGGATATGAAACCACCCTGTTCGGGCAGAACGACCCCGTGCGACACAGCGAGGCCCGACGCCTGATGGCCGACCGTGACGCGTTGCGCCGGATCGTACGCGTCCTGATCCGTTCATGGGACAGGCGAAGCTGTCCGGCACCGCAACCGGTGGCGCCCCTTGTCAGCCTGCGGCGGGGCAACATGCCTGACCCCGCCCGATATGGATCCGGCGATACGGGCAGAAAACGCCAAATAAGAGATATGTATTAAGTTTGCGTTTCTGCATACACATCAGGTCCCTGCATAAAATATATTTCAAAATCACCTGCATTTCCCTACGGTCAAGGCCGGTGAAATCTGGTACAGCCGCCCTTTCCCCTCCGGGCAGACAGGCCGCCATGACGTGCGGTGACGGATGGGAAGGGACGCATTCATTTCACAACGCGTCCACCCCTTCTTCCGGCGTGGCGGCATGGGCCGCTACCGTAAACTGAGGACGCGTATCTTGCCTGTTGCGTTGCTGGCCCTTGCTATCGGGGCGTTTGGCCTTGGCACGACGGAAACCATTGTCATGGGGCTGCTGCCACAGCTGTCCAGCGGCCTGCATGTCACCATCGCACAGGCGGGGCTGCTGGTATCGGGCTATGCCATCGGTGTGACCATTGCCTCCCCGCTTGTGGCGATCCTGACCAACAGCCTGTCACGCCGCGCAACGCTGCTGCTGACAATGGCGATCTTCATCGCGGGCAATGCATGCAGCGCCATGGCGCCGGGTTACGTCAGCCTCATGCTGGCACGTGTGCTGACATCGTTTTCACACGGGACGTTCTATGGCGCGGCGTCGATCATGGCAGCACAGGTCGTGCCCCCTGCCAAGCGGGCGGAAGCGCTGTCCCTTGTCTATATCGGGCTGACACTGGCCATGATCCTTGGCGTGCCGATGGGCACTGTCGTGGCGCAGATGACATCCTGGCGCATGGCGTTCTGGCTGATCTGTGCGGTTGGCGTGCTGGCATGGACCACCATGTGGCTGTGGATTCCGCAGGACCGGGCCAGTGGGCCCGTCATTCCGCTATCGGCACAGTTCAAAGCCATGCTGCACCCACTGGTCGTGACCATGATGCTGGTGTCGATGTGCACGTCTTCCAGCATGTTTACCCTGTTTACCTATATCACCCCCTTCCTGCAGACCCGTTCGGGGTTCAGTACGCATGCGATTGACGGCATCCTGCTCATGATCGGGGGAGGGCTATGCTTGGGCAACCTGCTGGGCGGGCGACTGGCGGACTGGAAAATGCTGCCATCGTGCGCCGGGCTTATGGCCGCCGTGGCGATGGTGCAGATCCTTCTTGTGCCCGGCAGCCTACATCCATGGGTCTGCCTGGTGCTACTGTTCCTGTGGGGGGTATTCATTTATGCGCCCATGGCCCCGCTGCAGACCTATGTGGTCGCCTGTGCGGGGTCGGCGCCCAACATCGCTGCCGTCATGAACCAGAGTTCCTTCAATTTCGGCAATGCAATCGGCGCGTGGGCGGGCAGTCATATCGTGGATACCCACTGGTCCTATGGCGGACTGCCGGTCCTGTCATCGTGCTTCGCCTTTATCGGTTTCGCGCTGGTGGGGCTGGCGGAATATTATGTCCGCCGACAGACGAAAAAACCCCGTGAAGTCGTACCGCACCCACTGACCAGCGCCACCCACGCCGTGGTGGCGAAACCGGAACAGACCCTGCATCCCCACGCCTGACGCAGGTAATAACATGCATGACATCGCCCGGTGCCGTGCATGCACACAGGTCACCCGCTCAGGGCGGGAACAAGAAACGGTTACAGGGAGCACCTTCCCCCTGCGTGCCATACACCAGAACTTCCTCGATATTCGCCATCGCGGACGGGTCGCTGTGCAGGACTACATGATGCACCGACCGCCATCGGGCATGATTATTGCGCGGATGCTGATAAATAATACAATCCGACTGTATATACGTGTTTAATTACTTCAAGACACGAAACAATAAACGGGATTTATGCCTTAATAATTAAATAATTTTATGCATCATATTTATATTTTCTCTTAACTTCATTTCGACATCTATCCGCACCGCACACAAGCCAGATGAAACGGATCAGAAGAATGACACGGTGCCATTTTTCATAACATTATCCAGACAGAAATAGAGGAAATATAAAATACAGAATATTATTTGAAAATAATCCATATTGTTTATTATACTATTTGTATTCATGTCTCAGAAAAGACGTAAAATTCATCCATACGGCGCGCATGCAGATACCGATACTCCCCAAACCGGGGCGTTTCCAGATATTCCAGCCATCTGGAACCATAGGTGACGAAAAAAGAATGACTGTTTACTGGCGCTACCTTGTTTCAAAAAAGTCGGTGTTTCCTAAGGCTTTTTGAAAAACGTCTTATGATTTCCTGATGTTTTCCATACAGGCCGTGCAGGCAGTTTCTGACGCGCCCTGTCATGAACATACAGGCTACCCCACGCACTGCGGATACAGGCGGCATGCCTGTCCTGTTTCATTTCGTTTCGTTTATTAATACACCGTACGTATCCAGTCGCAATAATGATCGACTTGGGCCCGCAGGGTCGCAGTCACCCAAATGTGGAACGGACACGTCCATGCAAACGCTGTTGCAACCGATATTGCGGGTCAAAATGTCCAGTGACGTGCATGAACGCCTGGCATCGCTCCACATTCCCTATCCGCCCGGACCCAAGCGCCTTAAACGCGCCGATAGGGTGCGTGAACGTGGGGTTCTGTTCATCCATATTCCCAAGAATGCCGGAACATCCATCACGCATGCCCTGTACGGCATGAATGTCGGCCACGAAACCATCCGGTATTTCCAGCGCCGCATGCATGACCTGACGGACTTCCCGTCCTTTGCCATCCTGCGCGACCCGGTTCAGCGGTTCATGTCCGCCTATCGTTATGCGCGTGCAGGGGGAAGTTCCTCACGCCATGTCGCGCATGGATTTCGCGCAACATATATGGCATTTGGCGGCATTGACGACGCATTGGACCACATCACCCATGCCCGTTCGCCTTACAGCATAGACCATATTTTTCGGCCACAGACATGGTATCTGACCGATACGCATGGGCACATCGGGGTTGATCGCCTGTTCATGCTTGACGACATGGCCCGCATACAGGATTTCATCCGCCATTATACCCCGACCCCCATTGGTCATGCCAATGCAGGCGAAGGGCAGAATGACGAAACACCCAGTGCAGACCAGATTGCACGCATCCGGCAGATATATCATCAGGATTACGACCTGATCGCTACCGTCAGGAACAATCGTACCGCCATGCAGCCAGACCGTGCGCTACAGTCGCGGATGGACCGGGCTGCCTTCGACCTTGCATAAAACGGTTCCTGCCGGGTGGTCGTGCCGTGCCTGAAGCCGGGCCCCATAACCGGAACCTGCGACGGTCCTGACAGACCAGATTCCATTGCCCGAAACAGGCTTCATGCCTGACCGGAGGGCATGCGGCATTCTGTGCATCCCTGCCCTGTCGATCTCATGAAATTGACACATATCAACGACGGTACTGCCAAATAAGCTCGCTATCTTCAGCGGACTTTTTAATCTGGCATAACCGGGCGGGCCCATGCACGGCCCCCCAAAAAAGAAGAAAATCCATGAGATATGCCCACAGCAACTTCGAAGCCTTCGTGCGCCCTGAAAAGCCGGCCGGGATCGAGGGCCGTTCCGCCTGGATTATTGGCAGCGGTCTGGGCGGCATGGCAGCCGCAGCCTTCCTGATCCGCGATGCACGGATGACGCCGTCCCACATCACGATCCTTGATGCATCTGATGCCGATGGTGGCGCGCTGGATGGAGCAGGCAATGCCGAAACCGGGTGGCTGATCCGGGGCGGACGGGAAATGGAGGAACAGTTTCAATGCCTGTGGGATCTGTACCGTTCCATTCCGTCGCTGGAAGTGCAGGATGCTTCGGTACTGGATGAATTCTATCGCCTCAACCGGATTGATCCGTCCAGCAGCCCGGTCCGGGCAATGTGCGGACGTGGCCAGCCCCTGCCGGATCGTGACAGCCTGAAGCTGACCGGCAAGGCACGGCGGGAAATCATTTCCCTTATTCTGACAGATGAAAAAAAGCTCGACGGAAAGGCAATCCGTGACGTGCTGTCCGCCGATTTCATGAAATCAAATTTCTGGCTGTTCTGGCGGTCAATGTTCGCCTTTGAAACATGGCACAGCGCAATCGAGATGAAGCGGTATCTTGCCCGCTTCGTGCATCAGATCCTTGGCCTGAAAGATCTGCACACCCTGAAGTTCACCCGATTCAACCAGCAGGAATCGTTAAGCAGGCCACTGGCGACATGGCTGGCTGAACAGGGCGTCATGTTCCGCCATGGCATACAGGTGACCAATGTGCGGGTGGATACAACCGGTGGGAAGAAAGTCGCAAGCCATATCGACTGGCTGGAAAACGAACAGCCGGGCGGCATCAACATCCCTGCGAATGACCTGGTCTTTGTCACGAATGGGTCCATGGTTGAAAATTCCCGCTGGGGCAATCACCATGCGCCTGCCCCGGTGGACACCACCATTTCCGAAGGGAATATCTGGCAGCTGTGGCGTAATATCGCAGCGCAGGATCCTGCCTTCGGGCGACCGGATGTATTCTGTGGCGACACGACGAAATCGCGGTGGGAATCCGCCACCGTCACGACGCTGGATGCGCGAATTCCCGAGCTTGTGCATAAGGTTACGGGACGTGACCCGTTTTCGGGCCGCACCGTAACGGGTGGTCCCATCACCATTCAGGACTCCGCATGGTTGATGAGCTGGGTTGTCAGTCGCCAGCCCCATTTCAAAAACCAGCCGGAAGGGCAGATGGTGGCGTGGCTGTACGGCCTGTTCAGTGATGTACCGGGTAATTACGTGAAAAAACCGATGCAGGACTGCACGGGCGAGGAAATAACCCGCGAATGGCTGTTCCACATGGGCGTGCCCGAAGACCAGATCGATGACATGGCGGCCACGGGCGCCATTACCCATCCATGCATGATGCCGTTCATCACAGCACAGTTCATGCCGCGTTCGGCAGGCGATCGTCCGAAGGTGGTTCCCGATGGCAGCGTCAACCTGGCCTTTCTCGGTCAGTTTGCCGAAACACCGCGCGATACTGTGTTTACAACGGAATACTCTGTCCGCACTGCAATGGAAGCCGTCTATACCCTGCTCGACATTGACCGTGCCGTGCCGGAAGTATTTGGCAGTGTTTATGATATCCGGATGCTGTTGCAGGCCGCAGCAGAACTGCGGGATGGCAAGAAGATTCCCGGGTCAGGCCTTGTTCATCATCTGAGCGTTGGGACGGAAATCGACGATCTTCTGGACCGTTACGGGTTGATCTGACCGGATCAGGCGGTGCATGGCACCGCCTTTTTGTCTGTTGGCCAGACCTTGTCCTGGACACAAAAAAGCCGCCTCTGGGGGCGGCGTTTTTGTATCATATTCAGTGTATTAAGTCTGGTTGCGGGGGCAGGATTTGAACCTGCGGCCTTCAGGTTATGAGCCTGACGAGCTACCGGGCTGCTCCACCCCGCGGTGGTGAGGGGTGACTGGAAGACCTGGCGGCGACCGACTTTCCCGTGCCTTG
>NZ_NKTX01000039.1 GCF_003207815.1 Komagataeibacter oboediens
TGCGTCCTCAACCGCATGGACATTGATCGCCTCGATCCGCATGCTCACACGACGGACAGCAAGGCATTGTCAAGCTTGAAAAACTTTCGGATCGGGCTCTAAGCGGCCGGACGATTGGAATGCATTGTCCGGGTAATAGAGGGCAATTTTGGAAAGCTTTGGCCTCTGGCATGACAAAACAGCTTATAGATCCTTGTATATTTGTTTATGTGAAAAAAACCATTCATAACAGAACGTATGAATCGAGATCTTTTCAGTTTTACAACCGCCATATATTTAAAAAAAAAGAACCTGTTGCCGCTTGCCCGGATTAATTTATCTAATGTATTTTTATATCTTTTATATTTCGGATTCAGAGAAACAGATTTCTTCCCGTTTTCAATCGCGGCAGAGATATTCCCTTCATATGCATGACATAGTGCCATCAAGTAGTAATACTCACCTTCCTGACCATTTATACCAATCATCGTTTTTACCAGTTCCCGGCATTCATCAAATCGTCCTTCGTCGATAAGGATCAGAGAAAGATATCTCTTGTAATGAAGGCCTGAACCTGAACACTCAATTGCTTTCTTTATGAAATATTCAGCATTTCTTAGATCTCCAATCCTCCTGTAGAGTGTCGACAGATGATATAGATATGATGAATCATCCCGTGTCATCTCGAGTGCTTTCTGAGCAAACGAAAGGGCTGTATACGGATCGACCTTCATAATGGAATGGGAAATTTCGCTATAATATCTGGCTGGTTTTTCTATAGAATGTATTTCTTCCATAAATTCGTTAATGTTGAATTTAAAATTTATAATATCAAGTAACGTTTTTGAAATAATTCCGATATCAGATAAATAAGCCGCCACGAAATGACCAGAATATGGAATAGGAACACGACATATATCTATGTCTTTTGCTATCCTATCGACGTGCCGGGCATCAGAATATTGAAGCGGGTCATAGAATACTATAGTCTTGTGAGGATTTTTTATTACGCTTTCCTCTTCTGTAAAAAATATTCTGTGGGCTTCCCGCAACCATCTCGTCTCCCCAGGCATGACGGATGGATTGATAGAATATTGCGGGGACATGGCAATAACGATTGCGTCCAGGACATTCCCATATCGTATGGCTGCATAGGCTCCCATGCTGATCCCGTATGCAAATACATTCCTATAAGAAGATTTGTATTTTAATATTATATTTATAATATCTTTCATTTCTCCGTATTGATACCACTCATTACTCTTGGATATGACGTGAATGGCATCAATGCCATTTTTTGCGAAAAAGAATTCCCCAAATCCTTCCGATTCAGGTAAAAACTGATCCATATATCCGGTAAATGTTATGACCAGACTGTCGTTTGAGAACCCGCAGGCCGTTTTCAGGAGAATTTTTTCAGAACTATATATGGTATCATGCACCACAATGCTACCTAGTCTATTTTTAATTAATTTTAAATTTCACTTATATAAGTAATTATTTTATTTAATATTTAAGTTATCACAACCTGTTTAAATGTATACACCCCCGGATGGTACCGGGCCATCAAATCCCGATACCACCCCCGATTACCGGCTGACCCTGCATGCGCCCGGTCAACAGATCAGAAATCCGGCAGTGTTGGTGCCAGATGGCCACCCTGCCGCACCGGGGCCATGCGGCGGGCAAGGCCGGTGGCATCATCGGTTTCGACCATCATGCCCGCGATGCTGGCATCGCCTTCAGCAGGTTGCAGGCGGTCACCAGGCATCTTGCGCACGAAGCGCGCAATGGCCGCCTCCTTGCCCATGCCGATCACGCTGTCATAATCGCCACACATGCCTGCATCGGTCTGGAACGCGGTGCCTCCAGACAGGATACGATGGTCCGCCGTGGGCGTATGGGTATGGGTTCCGATCACCAGCGACACCCGTCCATCAAGGAAATGGCCCATGGCCCATTTCTCACTCGTGGCTTCGGCATGAACATCCACCACGGCGGCATGCATGGTCACACCCAGCCGGTGACGCGACAGGATATCTGTAACGGAGCGGAAAGGGTCATCCATCGCATCCATGAACTGTCGGCCCATGATGCTGACAACCAGCGCCTTGCGGCCATCCACCAGTTCCACGACCACACTGCCCTGCCCCGGCGTGCCGGGCGGATAGTTGGCGGGGCGGATGATGCGGGGTTCGCTGCCGATATGGCCGATCAGGTCGCGACGGTCCCAGCTATGGTTCCCCAGTGTAATGACATCAGCCCCCGCTTCCAGCAGGTCGCGCCCGATGGCGGGCGACAGGCCGAAACCATGGCTGGCATTTTCCCCGTTCACCACCACAAGATCGAGTGCAAGGTCGCGCCGCAGGGTCGGCAGGCGGGAAATAACGGCCTCGCGCCCCACGCGCCCGACAATGTCACCCAGAAACAGTATTCTCAAGAAAACAGCCTTTTTTACCGTGTACGCCCGTCGCCACGACACCGGATCCATTCACGTTCGGTCACGATCGCGGGCAATGCCACATCATACAGGCCGGTCGGAATACATGTCACTTCCTGAAAGGACAGGCCAAACCCTACCGCCCGCGCACGCGGCAGGCGCGCCAGCGTGCGGTCATAATATCCTCCGCCATAACCCAGCCGCATGCCGCGCCGGTCAAACGCCAGCAGCGGCACGCATACGATATCGGGCTGCATGGGCGGACCATCGGGATGAAAGGTGCCATAACGCCCCGACTGCAACGCGCAGTCGGGCTGCCAGCGACGAAAAACCAGTGGCTGGCCCCGCGGAGGCGTTTCCGGCAGGGCTATGCACAGCCCGTCCGCATGCAGGGCCTGCATGACCGGGCGCAGGTCACTTTCCCCCGGCAGTGGCCAGACAAGGGCGATACAGTCCCCCGCCCCGCTCATGCCACGCAGGCCGCGTACCATGCGGTGACATAGGGCGTCCTCCACGCCGGCGCGGATGGGACTGGTTGCAAAAGCCTGCCGGTTGCGCGTCATCTGGTGACGCAGGGCCTGTTTGGCGCGTGTGACAGGCCACGACTCGGGATCAAGAGATGTCATGAAAACATATACGGAGCCGCCATGGCCGTTGGTCGGATCAGCCCTCCCGGACCTGCTGACGCAGGTGGGCGCCAGATAACGTGACCACGATCACGACAGTGCCAGCTCCCTAGGAAGTGCTTATCGGCCCAGGGGTTGAATCATGCCTGACGCACCCGGCAGCCCCGCCCCTGTAATCTAGTCTTCTTCCATCGCGGCTGCAATGCTTTCCGCACGTTCGACCAGATGCGCAAGCTGCTCGCGGCGGCGTTCATTCTCGAGACACGCCTGACGGCCCTTCGCCAGCTGGTGGGCTGTGTCGGAAGACATTTTTTCTGCCGTCAGGTCATGGATCTCATCAGCCATAAGCAGGGCCGCAAGCGCCAGCAGGCGTCCCTCCCCGCTATGGCCGCCCAGTTCGCGGATACGGTCGATCCGCCGCTCCACTTCCTGCGCCATGGCCTGCAGGTGCTTTTCCTGCCCTTCCTTGCACCCCACGGCATAGGAAAAGCCGTTGATGCGCACGGTCACCTGGCTCATGGCCGTTATTCCTTCCCGCTGTCAGCTTCGTCTTCGCCCAGTACGTCACGCACGCGGGCAATCAGGGCATCAATATTGGCCGCCAGCGCCTGCACATCCACGGCCGGGGCGGCTGCTGGCGCGGCGATGGACGCCAGTTCCGCACGGCGATCAAGGGCAAACGCAATACGGTTGAGGGCCAGTTCAAGACGATCCGCCGGATCCTTCCCATCAGTCGGAGAAGCGGGGGCGGGGGCAACTTCCTGCCCCGGTGGCATGATAATATCCGACACGTTCATCCTTTCCCTCGTTCCTCCCCTTGAACTGATCGCGCGGTGCGGTTTCAACGTCAAGCATGATCGACAAACATGACCATTCTATGCTCCCCGGCCCTTTCGTCACCATTACCTGCGCACACGACCTGGGGCTGGTCATGACCGTGACGGCATCGTTACGCGCAAACTGTGCCGTGGTTTCCCCACCCGGTGCCGGATGCGTCATGGGGGTGGCATGGTGGACAGCACTGGTGGCCGGCTGCCCGCTGCCGAATGTGCTGGATTGCGGTCAGGCGGCAGGATATGCCGCCACCGCCCTGCGCGCGGGGCTGCGCAACGTCATTGCGCACGTCGCCCCGGCACAGCACCACGCCCTTGCATCTCTGGCGCGGGTCACGGGTGGCCATGTGATGGACCAGCGCCCCGATGCGCTGGACCTGCCGCCCCGCGGGGCCATGGAAGCGCTGGAGCGCTACCTGCGCGATGACAGGAGGATTATTCGATAACAACCGATTGATAGGGAACGATAAAAGTTCTCGGGTGCCGCCAGTTCCCAAAAATGCGGTGCTCCTCCAAGCTTTTTGAAAAAATCTTTGCCAGGAACTTCCCTATGGTCTGCGGATCGATTTTTGTTAGACCTCCGCCAGGGACATACTGGCGGGCGCAGATGCATGCGGGGGCTGTTCCCCATCCCGATGGTGACATAGGATCAGTCCGACATGACCGATTGCCAGCTTTACCTCATCACCCCCGAATCCCTTGATCCGGCGGCCTTCGCCCCCCGTCTGGCCGAAGCGCTGGACGCCGGGCCGGTTGCCGCCGTGCAGCTGCGCCTGAAAAACGTGGATAACGACACGATCCGCCGCGCGGTGGACGTGCTGCAGCCCGTGGCCCATGCGCGTGACGTGGCCTTCATCATGAACGACCGGCCTGACCTTGCCGTCTCCTGCGGGTGCGACGGGGCGCATGTGGGCATGGAAGATGCGGATGTGGTCACGGCCCGACGCATACTGGGCGATGAACTGCAACTGGGCGTCTCATGCTACGACAGCCGCGACATGGCCCTGCGCGCGGGGGAAGCCGGGGCTGATTACGTGGCGTTCGGCGCATTCTTTCCCTCCCCATCCAAGGAAACCGAAGTCCGCGCCGACCCGGCCCTGCTGACATGGTGGAGTAGCATGATCGAACTGCCCGTGGTCGCCATTGGCGGCATCACCCCCGATAATTGCGGCACGCTAGTGCGCGCGGGGGCGGATTTCCTGTCGGTCATCAGTGCCGTGTGGGCCCATCCCGATGGGCCAGGAGCAGGCGTGCAGGCCATGAACGCGGCGATTGCAGCTGCTGAAACCGATTGAAAAATCAGTGGAAGTTTTGGGTGCCGCCTGTTTTCAAGAAAGGCGGCATCCGGTGAAGCATTTTGAAAAAAGCTTCGCCAGTTTCCCAATCTTCAGCCTTCGCCCATCCACTGCACATCGCTGATCCGGCCGGTACCAGCCGCCAGCATCACCAGCCGGTCAAAGCCAAGGGCAATGCCCGCGCATGGCGGCAGGGTATCGAGTGCAGACAGGAAGGCTTCATCCATCGGCCAGTCCAGTCCCGCTTCACCGGGGTAAAGCGCCCGACGCCGCGCGCGATCGGCCTCGAACCGCTGGCGCTGCTCGGTACTGTCGGTCAGTTCCTCGAATGCATTGGCCAGTTCGATCCCGCCCGCATACAGTTCAAAACGCAGCGCGACCCTGGGGTCCGCCGGGTCACGACGGGCCAGGGCCGCCTGACTGGCGGGCCAGTGCGTCAGGAAGGTGGGCCGTATCCGGCCGATATGCGGTTCGATCCGCGCCATCATCAGACGGAAGAACAGGTCTTCCCACGTCTCGCCGCGCCGCAGGTCACAATCCGCGGCCCGGGCCAGGGCCGCGGCATCCCCCTGCGTCGCCAGAATGTCCACGCCGGCATAGCGATGGAATGCATCAGCGACACGCAACCGTTCAAAGGGGGCGGCAATGCCAATTTTATCCCCGCCCGCCCGCACAACAGGCGGCAGGACACCACGCAGCAGGGTTTCCGTCTCGTCCATCAGCGCGTCCAGCGTGGCGGCGGGGCGATACCATTCCAGCATGGTGAATTCATGCGCGTGCAACCGGCTGCCCTCCGCATTCCGCCAGACGCGGGCCAGTTGATACACCGGCAGGCCGGTGGCCGCCACGATCCGCTTCATGGCGAATTCCGGGCTGGTGTGCAGCCATAGCGGCTGGCGCGTGCCATCCGCGCCTGCACGTTCGGTGCTGAAGACCTTCAGATGGACTTCCTCTCCCGGAGTCGGCACGGCATAGGGCGTTTCAACCTCCACATATCCCCGCGCATCAAAAAATGCCCGAACACCCCGCAGCACGAGATTACGCCGCAGCAGGAACGGCAGCCGGTCGGCAATACGGGCGGAATCGGGGTGCGGGACGACAGAATCAGGCATGGGCAGGATCTCCGGTTGCAGCGGGCGGGCGGGCGCAGTACAGCCCCGGCATGGCACCTCCGGTCAATCCCCCCATGCGCACGCTGCGCTCTGTCACGGACCTGCTGGATGCAGGACTGGTGACCCCGGCACAGGCGCCAGGGCTGGAACAGGTCGCCCGGCAGTACGCCACCGCCATCCCCCCCGCCTTTGCCGACCTGATCGAAACCCCCGATGACCCGATCGGGCGGCAGGTCATACCCGATCTGGCGGAATGCCGGACGGACCCGACCGAAGACCCCGACCCGATTGGTGATGACGCCCTGTCCCCCGTGCCGGGAATCGTGCACCGCTATGCCGACCGCGCGCTGCTCAAGCCGCTGCTGGTCTGCCCGCTGTACTGCCGGTTCTGCTTCCGGCGTGAACATGTCGGCCCCGGCGGCGGCGTGCTGGATGATGCGGCGCTGGCCCGCGCACTGGACTGGCTGCGGACACATACGGACATTCATGAAGTCGTGATGACCGGGGGCGACCCGCTCATGCTCTCGCCCCGCCGCATGCGCGCAATCATGACGGCGCTGGAGGGGATGGACCATATCCACACCATCCGCATCCATTCCCGCGTGCCGGTGGCCGATCCCGACCGCCTGAATGACGACATGGCGGCGGCACTTGAAACCACGCGGTCCATGTGGCTGGTGGCGCATGTCAACCATGCCCGCGAACTGACACCCGCCGCCCGCGCCGCCATCCGCCGCGTGCAGGTCCGCGCCATTCCCGTGCTGGGCCAGTCGGTACTGCTGCGCGGCGTGAATGACACGCCCGAAGCACTCGAGGCCCTGCTGCGCGCACAGGTGGCCGCCCGCATCCGTCCCTATTACCTGCATCAGCTTGACCCCGCCCCCGGAACCGCGCGCTTTCACGTGCCCATCCGCGAGGGACAGCGCCTTCTGGCCGCCCTGCGCGGGCGGGTGACGGGTATTGCATGGCCGACCTATGTGCTTGATATTCCCGGTGGCCATGGCAAGGTGCCGATCGCGCCCGACTACCTGCAGACGGGTCCGGACGGATACCTGCACGTGACGGCGCCCGATGGCACGATCCACCGCCTGGCGCGCGAACGCGGGTAAAACACGGGCGAAAAGACAGCCCGCAACCTTGCCCTTCCGCGCGCGGGGCGCTAGAAGCCGAACCGCCATACTTCCCACAACCAGACAGGGACCACCATGAAGCAGCAGGCAAACCTGATCCGCGCCGGACAGGTTATTGAGCACGACGGCCGTCGCTGGACGGTCCTGAAGCAGCAGATCATCACCCCGGGCAAGGGTGGCGCCTTCATCCAGGTGGAGATGCGCGACCTCAAGACCGGCAACAAAACCAACGAACGCTGGCGTACAGCCGATACCGTTGAGCGCCTGATGACCGAGGAGAAGGAATACACCTACTCCTACATGGACGGCGACAACATCGTGCTGATGGACCCCGAGACGTTCGAACAGCTGCTGCTGCCGCTGGACCTGCTTGGTGACCAGGCCCCGTTCCTGCAGGACAACATGACGCTGGTGCTGAACCTTGTCGAAGGTGACCCGGTTGGCGTCGTCCTGCCCGCGCAGGTCACGCTGGAAGTGGTCGAGGCCGATCCCGTGGTGAAGGGCCAGACCGCAAGCTCGTCCTACAAGCCCGCCCGCCTGTCCAACGGCGTAAAGACCATGGTACCCCCCTTCATCGAAGCGGGTGAGCGCATCGTGGTCCGCACCGAGGACAGCACCTACGTCGAGCGCGCCAAGTCCTGATCCCCCACCGGCCGCCGGGGTGTCCCCACCCCGGTCCGGGCCGGTCTTTTCACCCCCAACCCTCCGTTCCACCGCACGAACCAGACAGGACCGATCACCGTGGCAATGCGACTCTCTCCCCATATGACGGTGATGCAGAACGCTGCCCAGAAGGCTGCACGCCGTCTTCTGCGTGACTTCAATGAAGTCGAGCAGCTTCAGGTCAGCATCAAGGGCCCTGGCGATTTCGTTTCGCAGGCCGACCTGCGGGCCGAAACCGCCATCCGCGAAGAACTGGCCCGTGCGCGTCCCGGCTATGCCTTCCTGATGGAAGAAAGCGGCGCTTCGGGAAACGAGGGATGGACGTGGCGGTGGGTGGTCGACCCGCTGGACGGCACGACCAACTTCCTGCATGGCATCCCGCACTGGGCCATTTCCATCGGCCTGCAGCGCCGCCTGCCCGATGGCACGATCGAAATCGTGGCCGGACTGGTATACAACCCCGCCGCCAATGAAATGTTCTGGGCGGAAAAGGGTGTTGGCGCGTTCCTCAATGACCGCCGCCTGCGTGTTTCCGCCCGCCGTTCAATGAACGAGGCGCTGTTCGCCACCGGCATCCCGTTCGCCAAAGTATCGGCCCGCAACCGCCTGTCCTTTGCGCGCACGCTGGGCGCGCTCATGCCGCAGGTAGCCGGTATCCGCCGATTCGGCGCGGCGGCCCTCGACCTCGCATGGGTCGCGGCAGGACGTTATGACGGGTACTGGGAAATGGGCATCAAGCCGTGGGACTGCGCCGCCGGCATCCTGCTGGTGCGCGAAGCAGGCGGCTACGCCACCGATCCCCATGGCATTGACCTGAACGACCTTGGCGCATCCATTGATGCGGTAGCGGGCAACCCGCAGCTTCATGGTCCGCTGCGCGAACTGGTGGCCAGCAGCATCGACTGATGCCAGCCGGACGGGCGGCGGATCGGTTTGCCGATTGCACCCCCGCCCGTCGCCCGGTAGCCTGCCGGGCACGATGCGATACATATCCCCCCTTTTCCACCCCCGGTCCCTGCATGGGCTGATCATGCTGGGTGCTGCCGCAGCCGGCCTGTCCTTATCCGGCACGGCTGCAAACGCACAGGTCACGACCAGCCGGAATGCGCTTGACGCGCTGGGCACGCCACGACGCCCGGCCATTCTGCCCGATGGCGGCAGCATGTCCGCCTCCCCTTCCGGCACCACGACAGCCGGTCCGGACAACAGCGCAGGCAGCGGCACCGCCAGCAGGGGGGGCGGTGATATTCCCGGCAGCCACGCACCCGCCACGGCCATTGCGTCACCCGCGGCCATTGCATCCCTGCCGCCGGTTGCCACAAAGCCACCCGACAATCCCGTACTGCGGCCGCCGGAACTGCATGTGCCGACCCATCCCTTCCCCATGCCGCCCGAAGTCAAGGCCGACCCGCAGGCCCGTGGGCGGGCGGAACGGATTACCGGCGGCACGCGCCTGCACTTCGCCACGCAGGCGGCGGACATGAATTCCCGCATGATCGCGGCGCTGCAAACATTTGCCACAGTCATGCAGAAGCTGCCTGACCAGCACATCAGCATCACCGCCTACGGCGAAGGCCGCGCCGATGATCCGTCCACGCCCCGCCGTGTTGCGCTGTCGCGCGGGCTTGCGGCGCGTTCGGTGCTGCTGCATGCGGGGATCGCCCCCACGCGCATCTATGTCCGGGCAGTGGGCCTGCCGGATGAAAATGCCCATGGCGCGGGCGCGGATTGTATTGACGTCACCCGTTCGGGTGTGGTGGCCTCAAATTCTACAGGCTCACCTTCACGTTAAGGAAACCACTGCGTGACACGACCGACGACCTATCTTGTACGGGTTCTGCTGTTCCTTCTGGCTGTCGGGGTTGTCGCAGCCCTGCTTTCCTCCACCCTGTATCAGGCCTTCTGTAACAATCCCTACCTTGACGGCCTGATCATCGGCATCCTGCTGCTGGGCATCGGGTGGAACATTTCCATGATCCTGCGGCTGATACCGGAAGTACGCTGGGTCAATATCCTGCGTCACCCGCGTGAAGGGCTGACCGCGCCGCCGCCGCCACGCCTGCTGGCCCCCATGGCATCCATGCTGGCCACCCATGACAAGGGGCGCAGGCTGACCCTGTCGGCCCCGGTCATGCAGTCGCTGCTGGACAGCCTGTCCGCGCGCCTGGATGAAGGCCGCGAACTGTCGCGTTACCTGACGGGGCTTCTGATCTTCCTTGGCCTGCTGGGCACGTTCTATGGCCTGCTGCTGACGGTTGGCTCCATTGCCGACGTGATCGGCAACATGTCGGTAGGCAGCGGGGACACCACCGTCATGTTCGACCAGCTCAAGACCGGGCTGGCGGGGCCGCTGCACGGCATGGGCACGGCGTTTTCGGGTTCCATGTTCGGACTGGCGGGCGCGCTGGTGCTGGGGTTTTTGGACCTGACGGCGGGACAGGCGCAGACGCGCTTTTTCAATGAACTGGAAGAATGGCTGGCCACCATCACCCGCCTGTCGGCGGGCGGCCTGCAGGTCGGCGGCAACAACGCCAGCATTCCGGCCTATGTGCAGGCGCTGCTGGAGCACACGGCCGAAAACATGGAAAAACTTCAGATGCTGCTGGCCCGCAGCGAGGAAACCCGCGCGCAGGAACAGCGCCTGCTGACCGCGCTGAATGACCGTCTGGCGCAACTGGCGGACAGCCGGGGGGAAGAACACCTGCAGGGCATCGAATCCCTGCTGGCCCGGCTGGTGCAGGAATCCGCGGCGGGACGGGAGCAGATCGCAACCGATATACGCAACGACCTGCGCCTGCTTGCGCGCACCATTGCCGCAAGCGCCCCCGGAACGAACCACTCCGCTTCCTGACCGTATTCCAAGGCCGAGGTTCATCCCATGGCGCGTCGTTCCCGTCGCTCGATCCGTTCCGAACTGAATGCATGGCCCGGCTATGTTGATGCACTGTCAACACTGCTTATGGTCATCATATTCGTGCTGCTTGTGTTCGTGCTGGGGCAGGCCTTCCTGTCCGTCACGCTGAACAAGCGCCAGCAGGCCCTTGACCAGCTTGAGCGTGAGGTGGCGAAGCTGGGGCAGATGCTGTCCCTTGAACGCAGCCATACCACCGCCCTACAGGGCGAGGTCGCCAGCCTGCACAAGGCGCATGACGCTGACGTGGCCACCGCAACATCACTGACCGCACAGCTGAATCAGCAGACCAGCGAACGCGACAGTGCGCAGGCCCATGCCACCGCGCTGGATGACCAGGTGGCGCAGCTTCGTACGCAGCTTGGCGCCATTAGCGAGGCGCTGGAAGTCACCGAAAACGAAGTGCATGACCGCGACCAGAAAATCAGCAACCTGGGCATGCAACTGAATGTGGCGCTGGCGAAAAAGGTCGAGCAACTGCAGCAGTACCGTTCCGAATTCTTTGGTCGCCTGCGCAGCGTGATGCAGGACCACAAGGGCGTGCAGATTGTCGGGGACCGCTTCGTATTCCAAAGCGAGGTGCTGTTCCCCGTCGGCAGCGCCGAACTGTCGCCGGAAGGGGTGCAGGAAATCAGGATTCTGGCCAAAACCCTGCGTCAGGTCGCAGCACAGATCCCGCCGGATGTGCCGTGGATCCTGCGTGTGGATGGCCATGCCGACCGCCAGCCCATCCACACTGCGTTCCCCAGTAACTGGGAACTGTCATCCGCCCGCGCTATTACGGTGGTCAAGCTGCTGATTGCCGAAGGGATCGACCCGCACCATCTGGCCGCAACCGGCTTTTCCGATTACCAGCCACTGAACCATGGCACGACCCCCGATGCGCTGGCACGTAACCGGCGCATCGAATTCCGCCTGACAGATCGCTAGATATCCATCTGTCCCCGCTGACGTGCATCTTTCCACCGAAGTGGAAGGATGCACTCCAGCCAGGACCAACGATGGACGCGCCATAACGGTAACATTGTCCGGAAGCATGAAGATCATGGCAAAGCGTGACGGGATCAACCGCACGTGCCATGACAGGATCGCACCGATGCAGCGAATCGGTGTATTGATCCAACGGCTTCTTCTCTGACAGGCTGGCCGATCAGGCCCGCATCATATGCCGCGCCCTGCTGTCCATGAGAACACGTAGCCCACATGATCAGGAACCTCGATCGTCAGGCGCGTTGACGACAGCGCGCACATCCTGATGGCCGGCAAGCTGGTAATGGAGCGTTGCCTCCGCTCCATCACCGGCCACGGCTTTGTGGAAAACGATATTTTCAGAAAAGACCAGAATTTCAGGCAGATTTTTCGCTGGATAGCTGTGTCCCCGGACCGTTCACCTGGCTACCCGGGGCCGGACATTCCGATTTCAGCCCGGCATCGACCGGCTCCCTGCTCCCGTTGATAACAGTGCCGGTCGGGATTACCTGAACCCGACAACCATCATGGCTATCATCCGTCGGGCCATAGGCATGGATCGTGCCTGCATTCATCACCGCGGCGCTCGCGCCCGGACAGATGCCATCGGTATCATCCACCCTGATCCCTTGATCAGGTCGGCTGTCCGAAGGCTTTCAGGCGCAAACGCTGTGTTTCATGATCGGCATCGGGTGTTGTCGGATCAAGCTGCAGCACGTGCTGCCACGCCTTCCACGCAGCCTGCCAGTCGCCACGCTGTTCTTCGGTCTCTTCAAGGATTTTCCACGCCGTCACGTCGCGCCCATCATGGTGCAGCGCCACGCCAAGGTCGGCAACCGCGCCATCGGGGTTCGCCGCGGCAAGACGGGCCTGTGCGCGGTTACGCCACAGCACCTCCTCATCCGGTTGCAACAGCAGGGCATCATCCATGTCCTGTACCGCATCCAGCGGGCGCTGGGCGTCAAGGTCATCCTGTGCGCGCTTGAGCAGCAGATTGGTGGTGGGGGCAAGATCCTTCTGCCGTATCCGTTCGATCCGGACCAGCAGGTCACGCGCACCACGGACGTTGGCGGCATGCGCCAGTTCAGTTTCCAGATCCACCAGCGAAGGTTCAGCGTCCGCCTTGTCCCTGTCATGGGCATGGATGCCTGCGGCAGCGGGGCCTGCGTGCTGGTCCACCCCGTGTGACGGCAGGGCGGCACGGGCCTCTGGGCCATGGCCCAGCAGGGTTGTCAAAAAAATCAGGGGTACGCACGAAAAGCCGCGAAAACAGGTCTTTAAAAACCTGCCTGCGCAGCTTTGCGGCTGTTCAAAGAAGAACCTGACGGTCAAGGCCGTCCGGCAATCAGCCCTGACGGGCCTTCATGCGGGGGTTCTTCTTGTTGATGACATAGACCTTGCCACGGCGACGGACCACACGGCAGTCCTTGTCCCGAACCTTGGCCGACTTCAGGCTGTTTCTGATTTTCATGATCCGACCCTCGATTAGCGGCGGAAGACCGCCAAAGAGGCGCCCGAATACCCTTGCCTGCGCCAAGAGTCAACTCTTGGGCCGGATTCTGGGGTCATTTCCCCGCCAAATTCGTATCCGTGATCGAATCCGGCACGAAAAACGGGGCGATGGTCTGGAAATCGGCAGTGCGGGGCGAACGTGGCCGCCAGGCCAGCCCGATGGTGCGCCATGCCTGCGCCCCGGTCACGGGACGCACCACCAGGTCCTGCCCCGCCAGCAGCGGGGAATCGACCGCAAGCCGGGGCAGCAGCGCAAGGCCCATGCCCGCCGCGACCATTTCCACCATGGTGTACAGGGAACTGACGGTGCATTCGGCCTCGTCTTCGGGCTGCCCCCAGCTTCGGGCCTGCCGGCACAGCGCCAGCGTCTGCTCACGCAGGCAGTGCCCGTCCTCCAGCAGGATCATGCGTTCATGCGCGATGCTGCGCACCGGCACCTCCGGCAGGCGCGCCAGCGCATGCCCGCGCGGCATGACCAGCAGGAAGGGATCGCGCCACAGGGGCAATGTCTCGCTATCGGCGCAGTCACACGGCATGGCCAGCAGCACGAGGTCCAGCCGTCCTGCCGCCAGCTTTTCCATCACGTTATGGGTCATGTCCTCGTTCAGGGACAGGCGCAGCTGCGGATAGGCTTCGGGCAGCCTGCGGACCAGCGCGGGCATGACAAAGGGGCCGATGGTGGGAATGACACCAAGACGCAGCAGGCCGCTCATCGGTTCACGCGACGCCACGGCCACGTCCAGCACGCCCTGCAACGCCTCCAGCGCCGCGCGGGCGCGCACGACCACCTTATCCCCCAGCGGGGTGAAGACGACCTTCTTGCCCACGTCACGGTCAAGCAGCCTGACATCCATCTGGCGTTCAAGGGCCAGTATCCCGGCGGAAAGCGTGGACTGCGTCACCGCGCATGCCCTGGCGGCCCGACCGAAATGACGCAGCTCGGCAAGGGTGACAAGATAGCGCAGCTGCTGCGCGGAAGGCATTGGAAGCATCGATCATTCCGATCATGCATATGTAAATTATTCAATAGCGTGATAGCATCCGCCCCGGCATAGATACAGCCCGCGGGGCGGCGTGTCCGTCCCGGCCATATACAACCCCAACAGGAGATCACCCTGATGCTGACAGTCGGTGACAAGTTTCCCGCCTTTAACCTGAGCGCCGTTCCCGGCGGTCCCGAAGGACTGAAGGGCGATTTCGTCCAGATCACGGACGAATCCAACGAAGGCAAGTGGAAGGTCGTCTTCTTCTGGCCGCTGGACTTCACCTTCGTCTGCCCCACCGAAATCGTGGCTTTCGGCAAGCTGGCCGGTGAGTTCAAGGACCGTGACGCGGTGGTTTATGGCGTGTCGATCGACAGCGCGTTCGTGCACCTGAACTGGCGCCTGAACCATGCCGAGCTGAAGAACCTCGAAATCCCCATGCTGTCGGACATCAAGCGCGAGCTGATCGAAAGCTGCGGCGTGATGGCCCAGCAGGCAGGTGCCGCGCTGCGCGCCACCTTCATCGTGGACCCGCAGGGCATCATCCGCCATGTCAGCGTCAATGACCTGTCGGTTGGCCGCAACCCGCAGGAAATCCTGCGTATCCTTGACGGCCTGCAGAGCGACGAGCTGTGCCCGTGCAACTGGAAAAAGGGCGACGCCTTCATCAAGGCCTGATCCCGCATGACCGGACGCCCTGCCACCATGCGGGGCGTCCACGCCGCCTGTCCCGGTCCCTGCCGCGCATGCAGGGACCGGGACAGGTGGTGATCACCCTTTTCCCCACGACATTATACGGAGCCCGTCCATGTCCATCGACTCCCTCAAGGCCGCCCTGCCCGATTACGCCAAGGACCTGAAGCTGAATCTCGGCTCCCTTGCCAATGACTTCGTGCTGACACCCCAGCAGCTTGGCGGCACGTTCATCGCCTCCGCCATCGCATCACGCAATCCGGCGGTCACACACGCGCTGGTGGCGGAATATGGCCCCAAGCTGTCACCGGAGGCCCTGCAGGCCGCGCGGGCGGCAGCCGCCATCATGGGCATGAACAATGTCTATTACCGCTTCGTGCACCTGGTCGGTGGGGATTATGAGAAGATGCCCGCACGCCTGCGCATGAACGTCATTGCCAATCCCGGCGTGGACAAGGCGGACTTTGAACTATGGGCCATGGCGGTCTCCGCCATCAACGGGTGTGGCCTGTGCATGGAAAGCCACGAGCGCCAGCTGCGCGAAGCGGGCATCACGTCCGAACAGATCCAGGCCGCCGTGCGCGTTGCCGCAACCGTGCATGGCGTGGCCGTGACGCTTGATGGCGTGGAAATCCCCGCCTGATCTGCCTTCACCCCCCACAAAACGCCATGAACATGAATGTCATGGCGTTTTTTTTCGCCTGCCCTGTTGCCATGACCGGGCCAGCCTGTTATTTGCCCTTTCACCGAACGGTTGCAGCCCCACGGGGCAGTAACGGATGCGGGTGTAGCTCAGTTGGTTAGAGCGCCGGCCTGTCACGCCGGAGGTCGCGGGTTCGAGCCCCGTCACTCGCGCCATTCTTCGGTGCCTCCATTTTCCATATAAATCTGTTACATGGGGCAGTTCCTGCTGAAGCCTGTCCTGTCGTTTCAGCATGCCCTTACGCATTGCGTCATGCCCCCGACATGCCCAGTCTGTGACCGGATTCCCGTCTGACGGAGTAACGGCCATGACTGATCTCTTTACCCCCTATACACTCAGGGGCGTGACCCTGCGCAACCGAATCGCCGTATCCCCCATGTGCCAGTACATGGCGCACGATGGCGTGGTGAATGACTGGCACACCGTGCATTATCCCGCCCTTGCCCGTGGCGGCAGCGGACTGGTTGTGGTGGAAGCTACCGCCGTCTCGCCCGAAGGGCGGATAACCCCCGGCTGCCTTGGCCTGTGGAATGACACGCAGGCCGAAGCCTTCCGCCCGCTTGTGCACGCCATACGCGACGCCGGGGCCGTGCCCGGCATCCAGATCGCCCATGCGGGCCGCAAGGCCAGCGCCAACCGCCCGTGGGAAGGCGACGACCACATCGCCGCCGATGACCCGCGTGGATGGGACACCATATCCCCTTCCGCCATTGCCTTTGGCGCCAACCTGCCCAAGGTTCCACGCGCCATGACGATGGCGGACATCATTCGCGTGCGGCAGGATTTCGTAGCCGCGGCCGTGCGTGCGCGTGACGTGGGGTTTGGCTGGCTCATGCTGCATTTCGCCCATGGCTATCTGGGGCAGAGCTTCCTGTCCCCCCATTCCAACCAGCGTGACGACAGTTACGGCGGCAGCCTTGAAAACCGCGCGCGCTTCCTGGTGGAAACCCTGCGTGATGTCCGCACCGTCTGGCCCGAAGACCGACCCCTGAGCGCCCGTCTTGGCGTAATCGAATTTGATGGCCATGACGAACAGACTGTGCAGGAGGCCATTGCCGTTGCGAAGGTCTTTCGCGAATCGGGTCTGGACTTCCTTGATGTCAGCATCGGCTTTTCCACGCCCACGGCGAAGATTCCATGGGGGCCGTCCTTCATGGCCCCGGTCGCGCAGCGCGTGCGGCGCGAAACCGGCCTGCCGGTGGCGACAAGCTGGTACCTGGGCACCGCCCCTGCCATTGACGGACTGGTGCGCGGGGAAAAGATCGACGTGGCGATGATCGGTCGCCCGTTCCTTGAAAACCCGCACTGGCCATACGCGGCGGCACGCGCGCTGGGCCGCGAGGATGCGGCATGGGTGCTACCTGCCCCCTATGCCCACTGGCTGGCGCGCTATCGCTCCGCCTGATTGATGAATGAGAAAAGTTTTTGGGTGCCGTCTTTTTCAATAAAGGCGGCGTTCCCTGAAGCTTTTTGAAAAAAGCTTCACCAAAAACGTCTTTAATTAAAATCCGGCATCATTCAGGTACTGCGCCACCATGGGCCGATAGGTCACACCAAACAGACGCAGGTGCACCAGCGCGATCCACAGGCGGTAGATGGCAAAACGGACCTCATGCCCGCGCTCAGGCACGCCGTAACGGGTGTAAAATCCCGCAGGCGGCTGGTTGAACACACCCAGCGTGGCAAGATCCACCTCGGCATGGCCATAATAGCAGCACGGATCAATCAGCCCTGTCACATGCTGGCCTGACACCAGCACGTTGCCACCCCATAGATCTCCATGCAGCAGGCAGGGCGCAGGCGTCGCAGGCAGTAGGTCCGGCAGGTGGCGCAGCAGGGTTTCAAGCTGGCGGGCAAGGTCGATGGGCACATGGTCCAGATGCACAGCGATCCGGCGCTGCGCCCAGAAATCAGGCCATGTTTCCGTCCAGTCATTGCACACCTTCACCGCGCCAACGGCATACCCGCCTGACCAGCCGTAACGCATCATGCCACCCTCGGGACGCCCGGTGTGCGCAAGGGCGATCACACGCGCCAGATCACCCCAGCAGCGCGACAACCGGCCATCGGCAGGCAGATACTGCAGCACCAGCGCGTCCTCATCCACGGCCAGCACGTCAGGCACCGGCGCACCCGTCAGCCCAAGGGCACGCAGCATGTCGGCTTCCGCCACCGGGTCAGGCCCATTCTTGACGACAACCTTGCGCCCGTCATTGAGATAGACCAGCAGCACCTGCGCCACGTCGCCGCCGGGCAGGGGGTGCCAGTTCCATAACCCCGCGCCCAGAAGGGCCGCGCCATGCCGGGCAAGGCGCGTCACGACCCGTCGCGCCGCAGCCTGTCCACCAGTGCTGCCGCCCCTGCCGCAACATCACGCCATGTGGTGTCGAACCCGCTGGCATCGCCATAATACGGGTCGGCCACGGCATGGCCCGTCCGCCCCGGCACATGGTCAAGCAGCAGCGAGACCCGCGCCCGGCTGCCTGCCGGCTGCATGTCCAGCAGGTGCCTGAGGTTCGCATGATCCAGGGCAATGATGTGGGTAAAACGGTCGAAATCGTCTACCGTGACCACGCGGGCACGGTAATGGGTGATGTCGATACCATGCCTGCGGGCAACGGCGCAGGCACGACGGTCGGGTGGCGCGCCTGCATGCCAGTCCCCCGTCCCCGCCGAATCGACCGTAACCTGCAGCCCGGCCTGACGGGCGGCCGCGCGGAACGCGGCCTCCGCCAAAGGCGAGCGACAGATATTCCCCATGCAGACAAACAGGACCGCAGGTGCCGTATCGGTCATTCAGCCCCTTTCGTGGGTACGTTCGGGAAATCTCTGCCGCAGCAGACCGATGGTCTCGGCAATCAGGTCGGCAGGGGTTTCTTCCAGATGCACGACAACCGGATGTTCGTCAGCCGTGGGCGGTTCCAGCGTGGAAAGCTGACTGGGCAGCAGGCTGGGCGGCATGTAGTGCCCGCGTCGACGCTGCAGGCGTTCGGCCAGCACATCCTCGGGAATCTGCAGATAGACGAACACCACGTCCGCCGCCCCGTCCGCGCGCAGCAGGTCACGGTATGAGCGCTTCAGCGCCGAACAGGTCAGGATCCCCCCCTGCCCCGACGCAATACGGTCCAGCAGCCATTTATGGCATTCCTGCAGCCACGGCAGGCGGTCCGCATCGGTCAGGGGAATGCCCGCCGCCATCTTTTCCACATTGGCGCGGGGATGCAGCAGGTCACCTTCCTGATAGGGCCAGCCAAGCAGGTTGTGCAGCCCTTCCGCCAGCGTGGTCTTGCCGCAGCCCGACACCCCCATGATGACCAGAACCAGCGGCCGGATGCCCTGATCCTGCAGGCCCGGCCCGGTCATGCCGCAACCAGCTTCTGCAGACCACCGGCGGTCGCTACGATCACTTCGGACGTACGGCCAATGAACAGCCCCGTCTCGATCACGCCCACGATCGGCGCAAGCTGGGCCTGCAACTTCGCGGAATCGGCAATTTCGCCGAAATGACAGTCCAGGATCATGTTCCCCCCATCGGTCACGAATACGTTGCCACTGCGATCCAGCCGCTGGGTGATGCGCGCGCCCAGTGCCTCGATCTGCCGGGCGGTGGAGGTCCAGCCGAATGTCGAGACCTCGACCGGCACGGGCACGCGCGCGCCCAGCCGGTCAACCAGCTTGCTGTCATCCACCACGACCACGAATTTGCGTGACGCCGCCGCCACGATCTTTTCACGGAACAGCGCACCGCCCAGCCCCTTGATCAGGTTGAGCGACCCGCGCTCGACCTCATCCGCGCCATCGATATCGATGTCGATCTGTGGGTGGGTTGCGAACGTCACCAGCCTGATGCCATGCGAACGCGCCTGCTCGGCCGAACGTTCGGACGTGGGAATGGCGGAAAAACGCAGCCCCTCCGCCCAGCGGCGGCCCAGTTCCTCGATCATGAAGGCCGACGTACTGCCGGAGCCAAGCCCGACCACCATGCCTTCCCTGACCATGTCGGCAGCTTCGATCGCCGCCTTGCGCTTCAGTTCTGCCCTGGGGTCCGTATTATGGGTGGACATGCGCTGCTTCCTCTCCTGCGGGGCATCCCGCTGCCGGGTGTCCCGTCGTTTTTATTGAACCGTCATCCGTATCATACAGACACGACACTCAGGCACTTATTGTCCCGCCGCCGCCTTGTCCATAAGCCAGATGAGTTCGCCTTCGGTCGTGATGTGGCTGGCGGGTTCCGCCGGGTCACCGGCGCGTACCTTCGCAAACGCCTCGCGCTTGCCCG
>NZ_NKTX01000003.1 GCF_003207815.1 Komagataeibacter oboediens
GATCATGGACAGGCCTGCACCGACACGCCCTGATGTCCATGATGGCCTACGCCTTTCTCCAGTCCCGGCGCCTTACGGCGGTCGGGCGGAAAAAAAAGAGTCACCGGCCCACCGCCACAGCCCAGTCTGCCAGCAATACGACAGGCCATTCTTGATCGCATCCTACGACCACCTATCGGGCAATGCCCGCACTGTGGAAACCTTCTACTCCAGACCTCGCAACATATTCTGCCAAAGTAGTGTTAGGGCCGGTCGCAGCTTTCGGTCAGGGTGTTATAGACCTGACCCTTCGGGCAGGTGACGGACCTGGCGGGTGCGGACTGGCCCGTTGCCGGCTGTCCCTGCTGTGCCGGGGCAGTCTGGTCGGTCAGGAGCGTGGACAGGTCCTTGTCATAAACGGAATCATCTTCCGGTGCGTTATTGCCCGTACCGTTATAGATTTCAGGCGCGGCCTGATAGCTGGCGCCGGCTGCGGCCGCCCCCATGGCGGCGCCCATGCCATAGCCCATACCATAGCCCATGCCGTAGCCGCCCCAGCCCCAACCCCAGCCGCCCCATCCACCCCATGGATAGCCCCAGCCGACATAGGCGGGGTAGTAGCCGCCGCTCCATCCACCCCAGCCCCAACCGCCGCCTCGCCAGCCACCGCCCCGGCCACCACCGCGCCAGTCACCGCCACCCCGGCCGCCGCCGTGCCAGCCATCGCCGCCCCGGCCGCCGCCGAAGCCGCCACCGCCACCATGGAAGCCGCCGCCCCCACCCCCGCCATGCGGTTCGGCATGGGCGACCGGTCCGCATGCGATCAGTGCCAGCAGCGCACCTGTCATGACATGTTTCAGCTTGAGCATGTTCCATTCCTGCATATCTGAATGCGATGTATCGCAGAAAATCACCCGTCCGGAAAAGACGTGGCCTGTCACGTGGCCGGATTGCCCCATGGTAACCGGCGTCATGGTGGGCTGCCTGATACCTGCCGTCCGGTTCCGGGCAGCGTGTGCTCCATATAGGTATTTTCCGTCCGGTTTGCACCTGTACGCAGGTCAGGGCATGACACCATAAAAAATGGTCAACGTGGCATATGAAATTATTGCAGCCTGTTCTAACGGTATCCATCGGACCTGGTTCGGGTCAGCATGGGGCACGCATGCATCTGTCAGGATATCGGGATCAGGACATTGTCACCGTGGGGTTACAGAAATATCCGGATGCGCCACATTCCCTCCGTTTTCTGCATTCATATGTATTTAAAGTGCCATGAACAATAAAAACCATACAGAAAATATGAATCGTGTTGTAGAAAAAACAAGAAACAAGAATTCTATATGGATTTTTCTTGGCGTATTTTTTGTATGTGTTCTTCTTGCCCCGCATGTGGCGTTTATTACCGCGCATGTCTCGTTATCCAGCAATGAAGGGTGGAATGCCTATCTGGCGCAGCGTGCCATAGGGCTGGACCACGCGCCGCTATACCCGCCATCGGACCAGATGGTGTTCAATAATTACCCGCCCAGCTCGTTCTATGTCGTCGGCCTGTTCGGCTGGCTTGTGGGGGACATGATCGTGGCGGGGCGGATCATCTCGCTTCTGGCGCTGCTGTATTGTGCCTGGGCTACGGGACGCATCGTCCTTGCCTGTGGCGGAACACGGGCGGGGGCGTGGCTGGCCGGTCTGCTGGTCATGATCTATTCCGCCGTGTTCTACAGCGATTATGTCGCCATGGATGATCCGCAATGGCTGGGGCAGGCCGTCATCATGACGGGCTTCATGGTGCTGCTGGGCAATGGTCGCGAACCGGGGCGGTCTGGCGCGTGGCGGCCTTTCTGCGCGGGTTTCATCATGGTGGCGGGACTGACCTTCAAGCACAACATACTGGCCTTGCCCGTGGCGGTGCTGGTGTGGCTGCTGCTGACCGACCGGCGTCATGCCGTGGCGTGGATGGGGGGATGCCTGCTGTCGCTATGCCTGCTGGGAGGGCTGTATTACGCCAGTTTCGGCCCGGATTTTGTACAGGGCGTCCTTGGTCACAAGCGCATTTTCCGTGCGTATGGCCTGCTCAAGGGACTGGGTAACGTGCTGGGGCTGAGCGGCATGGTGGTATCATGTGCATTCGTGCCCTGGCTGCGTCTGAGGCATCGGTACGGCCTGTTGCTGGGGCTGTATCTGGGGTTGGCGGCGGCATCGGCCATCGTGCAGCGCACGGGCATGGGCGTATCGCATAATGCCTGTTTCGAGGCGCTGATCGCCGCCAGCCTGTGCGCGGGGCTGGCCATGTCGTCCCTTGCAACGGGGGCACGGATGACTGGCCGCGTCCCCGCCCGCGCCGTCCTTGTCGGCATGGTGGGGCTGAACCTGCTGCCGGTCATGGTCAGCATGCCAGCCTATGTCCCTTATCTGTACCGCGTCAGCGTGACCAGCATCGCAGAGCATATCGACGCATCGAACGAAACGGTCGCCGCCGTGCGCGCCATTGATGGCAATGTTGCGTGTGAGACGCTGGCCCTGTGCTATTGGGCTCACAAGCCGGTGGTGATGGATTTCTTCAATTATTCCCAGCATGTCGCGGTCACGCATGACGCCACGGCGCTGGAGCGCGTCGTGGACCGGCATGATATTGCGGCGTTCGTCAGCAATTCACTCTTTGATACGCAGGAAGACGTCTGGGAGTTTACGGACCTGTGGCGCATTATCCGCGCGCGCTATACCCATGCACGGCTGCAGGGCGTGGCCTACATCGTAACGCCCTGATCGTGGCGGTGGTGGCGCGGCATGCGCGCCGCCACACACGCGGTGTTACGGGTGGCCTACCCCCCGCAGGCGATGCAGGGTGATGATGGCTGCCGTCAGCACGATGGCGGCACAGGTCTGGTGCACCGTTCCCGCCCATACCGGCACCACCAGCAGTAGCGTGGTGATCCCGAGTGCGTACTGCAGCAGCACCAGCCACCCCAGTACCGCCAGCGCATTATGGACATCCTGACCCAGTTGCGGCGTGCGCAGTCCCAGCACGATGGTACCGCCAATGACCAGCGCCGTGGTGGTGGCCAGCAGCCGGTGGTCGAACTGGACGGCCGGGATGTTCTGGAACCAGTTCAGCCAGAACGGGTGCAGCCGCGCATAGCCCTGCGGGATCAGGTGCCCGTCCATGAGCGGGAAGGTATTGTAGGCAAAGCCCGCATGCGTGCCTGCGGTAAAGCCGCCCGCGATGACCGTGATGCCCACCAGCAGGCAGATGGCCCAGACCAGACGGTGAACACGCACGACCTCGGGCGTTGCAGGAATGAAGGCGGGACGCGGCGTGCGCACGGACAGCGCCGTCCACAGGATGGCGATGTACAGTGCGAAGGCGCAGCACAGGTGCAGCACCAGCCGCACGGGGGCGACCGCCGTGCTGTCGGGGTTGAAGCCCGACGCCACCATGAACCAGCCGATGGCGCCCTGCAGGCCGCCCAGCACGAAAAACAGGACCAGCCGCAGCGCCAGCCCACGGTTCAGCGCGCCGGTGATGGAAAACCAGACCAGCGGCACCAGCAGGACCAGCCCCATGAGCCGCCCCCAGAACCGGTGCGTCCATTCCGCCCAGAATATCTGCTGGAACCCGGACAGCCCGAATCCGTCATGCAGGATTTTGTACTGCGGAATGGTTTTGTACAGCGCGAACTGCCGTTCCCATTCTGCGTGGCTCAGTGGCGGGATCATGCCGGTAATGGGCCGCCAGTCCATGATGGACAGGCCCGATCCGGTCAGGCGGGTATAACCACCCAGCGCAATCATGCCGACCAGCATGAAGCAGATTGCAAACAGCCACGTCGAGATACGCTGCCGGTTGCGCAGCTCCTGCGCGGACGGGGGCGTACGGCCCATCAGGGAGCCATTTCGGGAATATGCAGACATAACCGGATTTAGACCGCCCTTGCAGTCCGCCGCAAGGCGATGCTAGGCGCGAAGAAGTAAATCGCAGTCGGAAAACGGGACGCACGCATGACATTATCGCACGCCGCACGGCCTGCACCCCCTGCGCGGCCCGCGTTGCGCGCGCTGGTCCGGCCCATCGTGCTGCTGGCGGCCTTTGTCGGGCTGGCCGTGGTCCTGGGCCGCCTGCCGGGGGTACGCGCCATGCTGACGGCTGGCCCCGCCATGCATGCGGGCGGGGAAGGGGTGGCGATATTCGTGCTGGCTGCCAGCGCGTTCTGTGCGTCTGGCCTGCCACGCCAGGCGGTGTGTTTTGCCGCGGGTGCCGCCTATGGAATCGGGGGGGGCTGCGTGCTGGCCACGCTGGCGACCGTGACGGGCTGCCTGTTCGGATACAGCTGGGGACGGTGGGCGGGACGGCCGCGCATGCCCGCGCGGTTTGCGGCAACCATGGCGCGGCTGGATGGTTTCGTGCGTCAGGAACCCTTTGTATCCGTGCTGACGCTGCGGCTCATGCCGGTGGGGTCGGCGCTTGTCCTCAATCTGGCTTCGGGCATGCTGGGGGTGCGGGTCGTGCCGTTCGTGATGGCCACCATGCTGGGCAGCCTGCCGCAGACCGTCGTGTTCGTGCTGGTGGGGTCGGGTATCCGGCTGGAGGGGCCATGGCGCATCGGGGTGGCTGTTATGCTGTTCGCCCTGTCCGCGTTGCTGGGGTTGTGGCTTATGCGCCGCATGCGCGCGCGCCGCCTTGACACCGCATGGGTATCGCGATAGCGAATTGCAGTAATGTCGTAATTAGATGGTGAAAAAGTGGACCCTGCTGGTCTACTAGTCTGCACGATCTTTCAATATGGAGTGCCTCATGGGCTCATCCGCAACGGCGGGCCATTCAGCGGAAAAGCCCGTGCCGGAAACGACTGTCCGCCCATTGGGGTGGATTGCGATCCTGCTGGGGTTCCTGACCGCGGTCGGCCCTGTTTCCACCGACATCTACCTTCCGGCCTTTCCAGAACTGGAATCGACGCTGCACGGACGCGCGGGTTCGGCGCAGATGACGCTGGCCATATGGTTCGTCGGGCTTGCGATCGGGCAGATCACCATGGGGCCGCTGTCGGATCGTTTCGGTCGGCGCAGGCCCATGCTGGTGGGGACGCTGGTCTATACGCTGGCATCGGTCGGGTGCGCGATGGCGCGCGACATTCCCACTTTTTCGTTTTTCCGCCTGATCGCGTCGCTTGGGGCATCGGCCAGCCTGATCATTCCCAGTGCCTGCGTGCGCGACATGTCGCATGGCAATGAATCAGCCCGCCTCATGTCGCGGCTGGTGCTGGTGATGGGGGTCGTGCCCATTCTTGCGCCCACGTTGGGGGGCATGGTGCTGTCGATTGCGTCGTGGCGGTCGATCTCCTGGGCATCGGCGGTATATGGGCTGATCTGCATCCTGTTGATCTGGCGCGTGCTGCCTGAAACGCTGAAACCCGAAAACCGCAGTGAATTTTCGCCCGTCACCCTGTTCAGCCGCTACGTGATGCTGGCGCGTGACCGCGGGTTCATCACGCATGCCATGATTGCCGGTTTCTCGTGCTTCATGTCCTTTACCTACCTGTCGGCGGCCCCGTCGGTGTTCCGTGGCCTGTTCGGCCTGTCGGCGGCGCATTTTGGCATGCTGTTCGGCGTATTCGCGGTGTGCATGATCGGGGCGTCGCAGCTGAATGGCATGCTGGTGGGGCGGATCGACGCGACCCGTATCCTCGGGTTTACGGTGGGGATCGCGTTGGTGGGGACCGTCGCCATGACGGCCATGGCCATTGTCATTGCCTTCGCCATGCAGCACGGCGGCCATGCGCCGATGTGGATGATGGGGTGCCTGATCCTGACCATGATGGTGTCGCTGGGCACCACGGGCATCATTGGTCCCAATGCCACGGTCGGCGCGCTGGCCGATCACCCGCGTTTCGCGGGCAGTGCCTCCGCATTCGTGGGCACGTTGCAATACGTGCTGGGCGCGGTGGCCGGGGCCTTCGTCGGCATGTTGCCGACCAATTCCCCCATTCCCATGGCCGGCGTCATGCTGATGGGGGCTGCGATCATGCTGGTCATGGCGCTGCTGCGTCCCGCACGCCCCCCTGGCAGCACGGTGGCAGGGCAGGAATAAAGTCTTCCCCGTCTGCAACGGCCCGGGCGTGCGCGCCTAAGCATGTGCCCCGCGTCCGGTTGGGGTTGTCGCCCCGCCGTGTGGCGGCTACAGCGGGGGGCCGTCCGCAGGGGCGACATTTTCGTGAACGGGGCAGGCATGTCCCGGATCTGTATGACCACGCAACGGGGACTGCGCACCGATCATGACGACTGCCAAGATCGACCTGAAACAATATATCCGTAACATCCCGGATTTTCCCAAGCCGGGTATCCTGTTCTACGATATCTCGACCCTGATGCGGAATGCGGATGCGTGGCAGATTGCCATGGGCCGTCTGGCCGCGGCGGTCGCCCCATGGGCGCCGGACATGCTGGCCGCCATCGAATCGCGCGGGTTCCTGACGGCGGCCCCGCTGGCCAGCCGCCTTGGCTGCGGGCTGGTCATGCTGCGCAAGCCCGGCAAGCTGCCCGGTGAGACCGTGTCCCACAGCTATGACCTGGAATACGGTTCCGATTCGCTGCATATCCAGTCCGATGCGATCCAGCCGGGGCAGCGCGTGGTGGTCATGGATGACCTGCTGGCCACGGGTGGCACGCTGGTGGCATCGGTTGCGCTGCTGCGTAAGGTAGGGGCCGATGTCGTGGGGGCCGCCACCATGATCGAACTGACGGGGCTTGGTGGCCGCGGCCGGCTGGATGTCCCGGTCAAGACCCTCGTTTCCTACGACGAGTAGACCGGCAGCGCCGGGCATATGGTATGCGGCATGCGCTTTCTTCCATGTTGCCAGCGGGTTGTTGGCCTGTGCGCCGGGCCGCTATGATGTACAGTGTGGATGGATTGTATCTGAACAGGGGAGCCTGATGCCGGGATGAAAGGTCTTGAGCTTTCCCTGATCCGTTTTCAGAATCAGGTCCGTGATTTTTTCAGGCGCCTGTGGCCGCCGGGCATGACCCTGCGGCAGGATCACCTGCGCTGGCTGTACGCGCCCGGCATCTTTACCTTCGGTTACGCGCTGCGGACCACCATTACCTCCCTCATCGCGCTGGGCATTGCCCTGTGGTGGGAACTGGGCAGCCCGCAATGGGCGGCGCTTACGGTCTGGATGGTGGCGCAGGGCACGCGTGGCAAGAGTGTCGCCAAGGCGCGATGGCACCTGTTTGGCATGGTGGTCGGCACGATCTGCGCCGTGCTGCTGGTGGCAGCCTTTCCACAGGCGCCGCTCATGTTCATTCTCCTGCTGGCGATCGGGATCGGCACGTTCTGCTTTATCGGGACATTGCTGCCCGGTCCCGCGACCATGACCAATTACCGTATCCACGGCATGCGCGCGAGCGGCTTTACCTACGCCATCATCTCGCTCGACGGGATTGCCGATCCCGAGCATATCTTCATGACGGCCATGGCGCGCGCGACCTATATCGTGCTGGGCATCGTTCTGGAGAGCTCCGTCTCCTCCCTGTTTCAGTTCAAGCTGGAGGAGCGCGCGCAGGATCGCCTGGCCGCCAATTTCCTGACGGCCATCAACGGGGCGGCCCAGACCCTTGCCTCCCTGCTGTCGGGGGATACGCAGGTGCTCAAGAAGGCGCGTGGCGTCTTTTCCAATATCACCACCCTGAGCGACCAGATCGAATTCGCGGAAGTGGAGATGGGATCCCACCGTGGGCATGAAGGCGACCATGCGCGCGCCGCCCTGGCCCGGGTGGCCATGCTGCTGTCACGCGGTCTGGACCTGGCGGCTCTGATGCAGGGACCATGCGGCATGCCCGATGCCGCTTTCTCCGCAACATCAAGCAAGGTGGAAGCCTTCCTCAAGGATATGGCGTCACAGCTTGAAGCCAGTGATGACATCCATCCCGTCCTTGCCCGCCTGGCAGCACTTCAGGCCGCATGCCGGCAGAGCGTGGCTGACTCGCTGGATGAGGAAATGGGCAGTCCCGGCAGCGCGCCCACCGATCCGCAACTGGTGCAGATGCTGTCGCAGCAGCGCATGCTCAATTACGCGCTGGGCGAGATACTGGATGAACTGGAACAGGCGCTGATCCAGTTCGACGCCAGCCGCCATCCACTGCTGCATGACCATTTCCACTACCGGCTCAAGACCTTCCGTGACTGGCAGCAGGCATTTACCAACAGCCTGCGGGCGTCGGTCACCATTTTCGGATCGGGGCTGATCTGGGTCACGACATCATGGTCATCGGGGCTGACCTTCATGATGTTCGTCTCCATTGTGTGCAGCCTGTTCTCCACGCTGGAAAAACCGGCACTGGCCACGCGGGCGTTCCTGGGTGGGGCGATCATTGCCTCGATCGTGGCGGGGATACTGGTGCTGTGGCGCCTGGCTGAACCTACTACGTATGAAATCATGGCCGTGTGCCTGTTCCTGCCCATGCTGGCGGGGGGGCTGGCCTTTGCCTATCCCGCGCTGGTGCTGGGGGCGGTGTCGTACAACCTGTTCCTGCCCATCCTGCTGGGACCGGGCAACCAGTCGCGACTGGATGAAGTCGCATTCTTCAATACCGCCATGCCCCTGGTGCTGGGGCTGTGGTACGCCATGTGGTCGTTCCGGCTGGTCCTGCCGTTCGATACGAATGACATGCGCTGGCAGATGCGTACCGGCATCCTGCGCGGGCTGCGTTATATCGCGCGTGCGCGCAACCTGCCCACCACGCTGTATGTGGTTGAACATAACGTGGACCGTTTCGTTCGCCTGCTGACCAATGCCGAAAATACGCCCGATACGATTATCGATGCGTATCTGCAGGGTATCCTGTCGGCCATGACCATCGGGCTGAATGTCATCCGGCTGCGCGCAATTCTTGAACGTCACCTGCTTCCGCCCGAGGCGCAGCGTGCGGTCAGTGACATGATGGGCCGCATGGCGCAGTTCAGCGGCCGGTATGGTGGCCATTATGGCCGCACGGCGCGATCCGCCAAATTCGCCATTTTCCATCTGCAGCAGATGGCGGGACAGGCGGATAATCTGGGCGTGCGGCTGGAAATCGACAGTGCGCTGACGTGCCTGTACGTGATTTCCTATGAACTGGATCACAATCAGAAGTTCTTCGATGCATCCAGCCCCTATCTTGATCCGGTCATGGCCTGACGCTGGCCTGCCGTGATGTACGTGTGCGGGACGTGGGCATGACTGGCGCGGGGGTTCGCCGGGTGACGGGAGAATAAAAAAGGGGCGGCACCGGAATGGCGCCGCCCTTTTCTGTCGTGTCTGCTTGTAGGTATGGACCGGTTCAGTTCGTTTCCTGCTGCCGGGCCACGAAGTTTTCCAGCCAGTGAATGGTGTAGTCACCCTTGCGGAACTGGGGATCTTCCAGAATCCTGCGGTGCAGCGGAATGACCGTCTTGACCCCTTCGATCACGAATTCATCCAGTGCGCGGCGCATGCGCTCGATGGCTTCAAGCCGCGTGGGCGCACGCACGATCAGCTTGGCGATCATGCTGTCGTAATAGGGTGGCACGCGGTAGCCCGCATACAGCGCACTGTCGATTCGCACGCCCAGCCCACCCGGCGGGTGATAGACAGTGATCGTGCCCGGCGTGGGCATGAAGGTCTGCGGGTCTTCCGCATTGATGCGGCATTCGATCGCATGACCTGAAAACGTGATATCCGGCTGGCTGTAGCCAAGCGGCTCACCCGCCGCGATGCGGATCTGTTCGCGCACCAGGTCCACGTCGCACACCATTTCCGTCACCGGATGTTCCACCTGCAGGCGGGTGTTCATCTCGATGAAGCAGAACTGTCCGTCCTGGTACAGGAACTCCAGCGTGCCGGCGTTGCGGTAGCCGAGCTTGGTCAGGGCGGAGGTGGCGATCGTGCCGATTTCGTCACGCTGCTTTGCCGTCAGCGCGGGCGAGCCCGCCTCTTCCAGCAGCTTCTGGTGACGGCGCTGGAGCGAGCAGTCACGTTCGCCATAATGCACGACGTTGCCATGCGTGTCGGCCATGATCTGCAGTTCGATGTGGCGCGGCTTGTCGAGGTATTTTTCCAGATACACCTCGTCATTGCCAAAGGCGGCGCGGGCTTCGGTGCGGGCGACGCTCCATGCTTCCTCAAGGTCGGCCTCGGTGGGGGCGACCTTCATGCCGCGACCGCCGCCGCCGGCAGCCGCCTTGATCAGCACGGGATAGCCGACCCTTGCCGCCACTTCACGTGCCTGTTCAAGGTTTTCCAGCGCGCCATCCGATCCGGGGACCAGCGGCACGCCCAGCGCCTTCATGGTGGTCTTGGCGGTGATCTTGTCACCCATCATGCGGATATGTTCCGCCGTCGGCCCGATGAAGGTGATGCCGTGGGCTTCGACCGTTTCCGCGAAATCGGCGTTTTCCGACAGGAAGCCGTAACCGGGATGGATCGCATCCGCACCGGTAATGGTGGCGGCCGACAGGATGGCCGCGACATTAAGATACGAGTCGCGGCTGGCTGGCGGCCCGATACACACGGCTTCATCCGCCAGGCGGACATACATGGCGTCCGTGTCGGCCGTGGAATGCACGGCAACGGTCCGGATACCCAGTTCGCGACAGGCCCGCAGGATGCGCAGGGCGATCTCGCCACGATTGGCAATGAGGATCTTGGAAAACATTACTCTATGATGACCAGCGCTTCGCCAAATTCGACCGGGTCGCCCGACTGCACCAGAATCTTGCTCACGGTGCCGGCGCGCGGGGCCTTGATCTGGTTGAAGGTCTTCATCGCCTCGATCAGCAGCAGCGTCTGGCCCGCGCTGACCTGCTGGCCTTCGGTGATGAATGGCGGGGAAGACGGGTCGGGCGCCAGATAGGCGACACCCACCATCGGGCTGGTTACGGCGCCGGGGTGCTTGGCCGGATCGGTGACCGTTGGGGTCACAGGCGTCGCAGGTGCCACGGGGATGGGCGCGGCGGCCACGGGGGCCGGGGCCGGCACGGCGTGGGCGACCGGTGCTGCCGCGCGGACAACACGGATGCGGTTGTCCTTTTCCGCGATCTCGATTTCGGTCAGGCCGGTATCGGTCAGAATTTCAGCCAATGCCCGAATGGCATCCGCATCCACGAGCAGTCGGCTCATTGATCGTCCTCGTCCAGAATCATGTCTGTCATGGCCTGAAGCGCAAGAGCATACCCCCGTACGCCCAGCCCGCATATGACGCCAATGGCGGCACGGGAGACGTAGGAGTGATGACGGAAGGCTTCACGGCGGTGAATGTTGGAAATGTGCACCTCGATCACAGGCAGATCAACGGCAAGAAGCGCGTCAAGGATTGCAACCGAAGTGTGGGAATAGGCCGCCGGATTGATGATGATGCCGCGTGCGCGGCCCCGGCATTCCTGTATCCATGAAACGAGTTCCCCCTCCCCATTGGTCTGGCGGAAGTCGATGGCCACATCCAGGCGTTCGGCGGCCTGGACACAGACCTGTTCCACGTCATCCAGGGTGGCGTGACCATAAACCTCGGGCTGTCGCAGTCCGAGCATGTTCAGGTTGGGGCCGTTCAGCACGGCAATGAGAGGGCGCTCCATGATGCACGCGCCTAGCACGCCCGCCGCCCGGTTCCAAGTCCGATCATGGCAGGTGTGGCGTACATGCCCCCTTCAGCACCCGTGCCGGGGTGGTATCGGGAGATATGACGCTATTGGTATGATATCGGCGTCCCACATGTTATGGGGGGGCATGACAGGATATCCCGATCAGCCGCATGCTGGCGTGGGGATGGGTCGCGGCGCGGCGCGGTTTGCGTGGCCGGTGGTTGTGGCGTGTCTCATGCTGGCGGCATCCGGCGCCGTGCAGGTGGCCTGTGCCGCGGTCAGGCATGGCGCGGTCATGGGGCGGCACGGTGGGCGTGGCGTCGTACGTCGGCCTCCTGCCATGACACACGTCCCCGCACACTGGAGCCAGCACGGGCTGGCCAGCTGGTACGGCACCGGCCGGCAGCTGGGCCACACCTCGGCATCGGGCGAAATGTTTGATCCCGGTGCGCTGACCGCAGCCCATCCCCAGCTGCCACTTGGCACGCGGGTGCTGGTGTCCTCGCGCCAGACGGGGCGTTCGGTCGTGGTCAGGGTGAATGACCGGGGGCCCTATCACGGCCACCGCATCCTCGATCTGTCGCCCGAGGCGGCGCGCCAGCTGGGCATGATGGGTAGGGGGACCACGCAGGTCGATGTCCGGCCCCTGCCGGGTGATGAGGAAGAAGTGGCCAGCGCGCCGCGCTGAAGCTGTCCCGGCCTGATTACAGGCTCTGGTGCTTGGTCCAGCCTTCCATGGTCTTTTCGGGCGCGCAGCGCAGTTTCATCTCGATTTCCAGCCCGGCATTCAGTTCGGCGCCGAGCAGCACGACATATGCCGAGACATAGAACCACATCATGATGGCGATGAACGCGCCCAGCGGCCCGTACGTGGCGCTGTAGCCCGCGATATGGCTGACATAATAGGAAAATCCCGCCGACGACAGCAGCCACAGCAGCGTCGCCCCCACCGATCCGGGCAGGATGCAGCGCCAGTATGTATGGGGCCGGTTGGGGCCGAAGCGGTACAGCAGGGAACACAACGACAGCACGAACAGCAGCATGAGCAGCGGCCCGCCCATGTGTACCAGCAGTTCGACCGACCCCGGCGGGGGAGCAAGCGACAGCCGCTGCGGCAGGTAGTCCAGCAGGAACGGCAGCGCCACCATCAGGGCCAGTGTCAGGATCCCGCCGCAGATCGAACAGAACGTAAGTCCCATGCCCATGGCCTGGAACCGCAGGAAGCTGCGTGTTTCCGGTGTGTTGTAGGCGACGTTCATGGCCATGATCAGCGACCGCGTGGCGGCCGAAGCCGACCATGTGGCGATGGTGGTCGATATGATCAGGTTGAGCGTAAGCGATGAATGCGATTCGGCCACCAGCAGGTGGATGCGGTCCCCGATCATGTCATAGGCGGATGGCGGCAGCAGGTTGCGCAGGACCACCAGCTGGGGTTCCACCGTCTGCGGATCGAACAACAGGCCGTACAGGGAGATAAGCGTACTCATGGCCGGAAACAGCGACAGGGTGGCATAGAACGCGCACCCCGCCGCAGCCAGCGTGATCTGATCGGATACGATGTTGCGGGCGACCTGTTGCGCCACCTTCTTGACCTGCTGCATGGAAAACTGCGGCAGGCAGTGCGCAGGCGGTGGAATGTCCGTCATATCGATTTCGGGAGAAGAGGAACCAATCAAGGGGCGCTTCGTGTCCTGTTTACGGTCATGAATGGGCAGGCCGGCCATTGGGGCGGCATGTGTATATTGTGCCACGATCATGTGACCTTAGATGAAAAACTTCCCCAGGGGATGATTTTTCTATTGCGTCACGCGCGTATTGTCCGCATATGCGCTCCCTACGCAACAACGCACGTGCCACTGGCCCTCTGAGGTTACGCAACGACGTCAAGCGTTCTGGCAATCGGGCCACCACAGGGTGGGGGTCCTTAATTGGTCGCTGGTCCGTTAGACCGTTTCGCAACATCTGTCCGTTTGTGCAATTCCAGAATTGTGTTCATCCGGGCGGCAGTACAGAAGGGATTTGGGTGCGATGACTCCCAAAATCGCTCGTTATCTGGCTGAGCAGTCTCCTGCTACGCCATGCCTTGTCGTTGACGTTGACCGGGTGGAGGAACGCTATCGCGCACTGCGCGAGGCGCTGCCGCTTGCCCGGATCTATTATGCGGTCAAGGCCAATCCCGCCCGGGAAATCCTGACCCGCCTCGTGGGGCTGGGTTCGGCGTTCGACGCCGCGTCGTGGGAAGAAATCTCCATGTGCCTTGACGCGGGTGCGCGTGCGGCGGACATTTCCTTTGGCAACACGGTCAAGAAGGCATCCAACATCGCCCGCGCCTTTTCTGCTGGCGTGGACATGTTCGCCTTCGACTGTGTGGAAGAACTGGAAAAGCTGGCCCGCCATGCGCCGGGTTCGCGTGTCTACTGCCGCCTGATCGTGGAAAACGAAGGTGCCGACTGGCCGCTGTCGCGCAAGTTCGGCACGACGCTGGACAATGCGCGTGACCTCATGCTGCGCGCCCGTGACCTTGGTCTGGACCCGTATGGCCTGTCCTTCCATGTGGGCAGCCAGCAGACGGAAACCGGCGCGTACGAAGCCGCCATCGCACGGGTGGGCATGCTGTTCACCGACCTGAAGGCGGCGGGGCTTGACCTGCGCATGGTTAACCTGGGCGGTGGGTTCCCCATCCGGTACCGCGACGACGTGCCGGGCATCGACAGCTTTGCGCTGGCGATCAGCCACGCCATGACGGAGCATTTTGGCAACGACCTGCCGGAAATGATTGTCGAGCCGGGCCGCTTCATCGTGGGTGACGCCGGTGTGGTGTCGTCCGAGGTGGTGCTGGTCAGCCGTCGCGGCATCGATGACGGTGTGCGCTGGGTCTATCTTGATATCGGGCGTTTTGGCGGCCTGGCGGAAACCGAGGGTGAAGCGATCCGCTACGGCATCCGCACCCCGCATGACGGTATGGCGACCGGACCTGTCGCCATTGCCGGTCCGACCTGCGATGGTGCGGACATCATGTATGAAAAGACCCCCTATGACCTGCCGCTGGGGCTGGAGTCGGGGGACCGGATCGAACTGCTGTCCACCGGGGCGTATGTCTCGACCTACTGCTCGACCGGGTTCAATGGCCTGAAGCCGATCCAGGAACATTATATCTGATACGCCATTTCCCTGACCGGGGGCTGGCAATGCAGGGCGGCGGGATGAAGGTCTTGCCGCCCTTCGCATATCGGGGGAATACACACGGCAGGTTCAATCATGCCGGAGGTGTCGTTCCCGTGTCCTTTTTCCCAATGCTGCGCATGCTTGGCCTGTCCGCCATCCTGTCCGGTGTGGCTGTGGCGCAGGCCTGTGCTGCGCCTGCGCTGGTGCATTCCGAACCTGCGGCAGGGCAGCGGGTCGCTGCGGGCAACGTTGCCCTGAAACTGTCGTTCGACACCGTGATCGACCCGTTCCGCGCGCGCCTGCTGCTGCTTGGTCCCAGCGGCGTGCCACAACTATTGCCCGCATCGCCCATTGATGATGAACAGCAGTCCATTGCCACGAACGTGGCGCTGACGCCGGGGCATTATGTTTTGCACTGGCGCATGCGGGCCAGGACCGGCGACCCGGTGCAGGGGACGCTGCCGTTTGATGTGGGCGCCCCCGCAGCACCCGTTACGGCCAGATAGGCAAGCCAGCATGAAAGATTGACAAACAGGAATAAAAGTTTTTGGGCGCCGCATTTTTTCAAAAAGGCGGCGTTCTTCGAAGCTTTTTGAAAAAAGCTTCACCCAAAAACTTCTCTTTTTTTATTCCACAGCGGCCCGCAGCCCGGCCCCTGCCGCCAGCGGGCACAGGGGAATTGCCGCCGCCAGAAAGGCGCCCAGCAGTTCAAGGTCCGGCCCCCATGACAGGCCGGTCTGGGCCGCATCCAGCGCCGCCGCGCCAAAAATCAGCGCGGGCGTGGTCAGCGGCAGCACCAGCAGTGGCAGCAGCACGCCGCCCCGCCGCGCGCCCAGCACCACCGACGCCGCCATCCCTCCGATCAGCGACAGGATCAGCGTGCCAAGGAACAGCCCGGTCAGCAGCACCACCATGCTGCCCGAAGGCATGCCCAGCATGATGGCCAGCGGCCCCGCCGCCAGCAGCAGCGGCAGGCCGGTGGTCAGCCAGTGGGCCATCATTTTCGCCAGCGCGATGAGGGAGGCGGGCAGGCCGGTCATGAGCAGCTGGTCCAGTGACCCGTCCTCCAGCTCCGCCCCGAACAGGCGGTCCAGAGGTAGAAGGGCGGCCAGCAGCGCGCAGACCCAGACAATGCCCGGCGCCATGCGGCGCAGCAGTTCGGGCGAGGGGCCAAGCGCCAGCGGGAACAGCGCGCCCGCAAGGATGAAGAACAGCACGGCGCCCAGCGTATCTGCCCCATGGCGCAGCGCAAGCCGCAGGTCACGTTCCAGAATGGCCATGATGAGGGAGGGAATCTGGAATTTCACAGCAGGTCGTCCTCGGGGAAATCCTCCATCGGTTGCGGGATGTCGGATTCGTTCAGGCCCGGCAGCGCCAGCGTGCGGGCATTGGGAAGGGGCAGGGGAACGTGGGTGGTTGCAATCACAATTCCGCCAGCCTGCCGATGTGCCGCGAACAGGCCGCCCAGCAGGTCCATCGTGTTGATGTCCAGCCCCAGGCTGGGTTCATCCAGCAGCCACAGCGGCGCCTGCGCCAGCAGGACGCGCGCCAGTGCCGCGCGTCGTTTCTGTCCCGCCGACAGCATGCGCGCGGGCAGGTCGGCCAGTCCGGAAATATTAAGCGATTTCATGCACAAATCGGGATTCCCGCCACTTGCGCGGGCCGCCAGCGTCAGGTTTTCGCGCAGTGTCAGCCCCAGCTTCAGCGCGTCCTGATGACCCAGATAGGCCACCCGTCCGGCATGCTGGCTGCGATCGGCCAGCGCATCGACGCCGGACCACAGGACATGGCCGCCTTCAGGTTTGCGCAAACCCGCAAGCACACGTAGCAAAGTGGACTTGCCCGCGCCATTTGGCCCGGTCAGGAGCAGCGCATCACCCGCATCCAGCGTAAAGCCGACACGGTCCAGAACCAGCCGTTCACCGCGGAAAACCGATATATTTTCCACTTCCAGCAGGGGGCGGCCGGGGGGAGTAAAGGCAGGAATGACAGAAATCCTCCGATCGGTGGGTGATGGGACAGGCGGGCGGAAAAAAACGCCTGCTCCCGCTTTCTTGTTACCGGCTCCAGCTTGTGTCGCAACCGCGTCCGGGTATGTTCTACCCCCGTTGGGAGATCAAGCAGGTTGTCCCCGACAAGGCCGCAAATCCCGCGCCATGGAAGTGGGGCAGGGAAAAACGGTCATACGGGACGATCCGTTGCTGATGCCTCGGAGGAAACAAAGCCAATGAAGACGGTTGGGCACGACTCAATGAAAACGGGCCGCACACTGAATGTGGACGGCAAGACCTACCATTATTTCTCGATCCCGGAAGCTGAAAAGACGATCGGCTCCGTCAGCCGCCTGCCGGTCAGCCTGAAGGTGCTGCTGGAAAACGTGCTGCGATTCGAGGACGGACATTCCTACTCGGTCGAGGACGCCAAGGCCATCGCCGGATGGCTGAAGGAAGGGCGCAGCACGAAGGAAGTTCCCTTCAAGCCCGCGCGTATCCTCATGCAGGATTTCACCGGCGTTCCCGCCGTGGTCGATCTGGCCGCGATGCGCGACGGTATCCTGAAACTGAAGGGCGACCCGCAGAAGGTGAACCCGCTGGTTCCCGTCAACCTGGTGATCGATCATTCGGTCATGGTGGACGTGGCGGGTTCTCCCGAAGCGCTGCAGGACAACGTGACCATCGAGTTCGAGCGCAACGGCGAACGCTACGCCTTCCTGCGCTGGGGCCAGGAAGCGTTCGAAAACTTCTCCGTTGTTCCGCCGGGCACGGGGATCTGCCACCAGGTGAACCTGGAATACATCGCGCAGGCGGTGTGGACGGCAAATGTGGATGGCAAGGACTATGCCTATCCCGACACCCTGTTCGGCACAGACAGCCACACCACCATGGTCAATGGCATGGGCGTGCTGGGCTGGGGCGTTGGCGGGATCGAGGCGGAAGCCGCGATGCTGGGCCAGCCGATCGCCATGCTCATCCCCGACGTGATCGGCTTCAAGCTGGTTGGCAAGCTGCCTGAAGGTGCGACCGCCACTGACCTGGTGCTGACCGTCACCCAGATGCTGCGCAAGAAGGGCGTTGTCGGCAAGTTCGTCGAATTCTTCGGCCCCGCCCTTGACCATCTTCCGGTTGCCGACCGTGCGACCATCGCCAACATGGCACCGGAATATGGTGCGACCTGCGGCTTCTTCCCCGTAGACAACCTGACGCTGGATTACCTGCGCCAGACCGGCCGTGAAGAACACCGCATCAAGCTGACGGAAGAATACCTGAAGGCGCAGGGCATGTTCCGCCATGCCGAATCGGCGCATCCCGTGTTTACCGATACGCTGGAACTCAACCTTGAGACCATCGTGCCGTCCATCGCAGGCCCCAAGCGCCCGCAGGACCGCGTCGTGCTGAAGGGTGCGGACAAGGCGTTCGAGAAGGAACTGACCGGCAGCCTGGGCGTGCCCGAAGCCGACAAGGACAAGAAGGCCAAGGTTGCTGGCACCAATTACGAGATCGGCCATGGCGATGTCGTGATCGCGGCCATCACGTCGTGCACCAACACCTCCAACCCTGCCGTGCTGATCGCGGCTGGTCTGGTGGCGAAAAAGGCACGTGCGCTGGGGCTGAAGCCCAAGCCGTGGGTCAAGACCTCGCTCGCGCCGGGATCGCAGGTGGTGACCGACTACCTCAACCGCGCCGGCCTGCAGGCCGAACTGGACGCGATGGGCTTCAACACCGTGGGTTATGGCTGCACGACGTGTATCGGCAACTCCGGCCCGCTGGAAGATCACATCGTCGATGCGATTGAAGGCAACAAGCTGGTCGCGGTTTCGGTGCTTTCGGGCAACCGTAACTTCGAAGGCCGTATTTCGCCCAACGTGCGCGCCAACTACCTGGCCAGCCCGCCGCTGGTCGTGGCGTATTCCCTGCTGGGCACCATGCGTGAGGACATCACCACCACCCCGCTGGGCACCTCCAAGAACGGCAAGCCGGTGTACCTGAAGGACATCTGGCCCACCAACCACGAAGTCGCCGCCCTGATGGGCACCGCGATCACGCGTGAGGAGTTCATCAACCGCTACAAGCACGTCAGCCAGGGTACGAAGGAATGGCAGGCGCTGAAGGTCGCCACCGGTTCCGAGACCTACAAGTGGGATCCGTCCTCCACCTATGTGCAGGACCCGCCGTACTTCCAGGACATCACGCCCGAACCCAAGCCGCGTGGCGACATCATCGGTGCCCGTCTGCTGGCGCTGCTGGGTGACAACATCACGACCGACCACATCTCGCCTGCTGGCGCGATCAAGGAAAGCTCGCCTGCCGGGCAGTACCTTGAGGCACATGGCGTCGCGAAAAAGGACTTCAACTCCTACGGTTCGCGTCGCGGCAATGACCGTGTGATGGTGCGTGGCACGTTTGCCAACATCCGCATCAAGAACGAGATGCTGCCCGGCACCGAAGGGGGCGTGTCCAAGCACTTCCCGGACGGCAAGGAAGGCTCCATCTACGATGTCGCGATGGAATACAAGAAGGAGGGCGTGCCCCTGGTCGTGATCGGCGGCAAGGAATATGGCATGGGCTCCTCACGCGACTGGGCGGCCAAGGGCACCCTGCTGCTGGGCGTGCGTGCGGTGATCGCTGAAAGCTTCGAACGTATCCACCGCTCCAACCTGGTGGGCATGGGCGTGCTGCCCCTGCTGTTCGAGGAAGGTACGACGCGCAAGACGCTGGGCCTGAAGGGCGACGAGACCTTCGAAATCCGTGGTCTGGACAAGATCACGCCACGGATGACGATGACCATGACCATCACCCGCGCCGATGGCTCCAAGCAGGACGTGCCTCTGCTGTGCCGCGTCGATACGCTGGATGAGGTGGAGTATTTCCGCAATGGCGGCATTCTCCAGACCGTGCTGCGTGGCATGACCAAAGCCGCGTAATCATGGTGCCTGTCCCGGCCCTGACCGGGATGGAATGAAAAGGACGGCGGCCCGTATCACGTGGGCCGCCGTTTTTTATGGGCAGGGCATATATGCATGATCGGCATAGGTAATCGGGATTACCGTTGCATTTTACACATATCCGTGGTGCCTTTTCTCTATATTGTGCATAAATGAGATGCCGTTTAGAACAATGACTATGTAATAACATAGTTAAGGGTGCTGAGGCTTCATGGATCTGCTTTCTGCCTTGCATAGCTTCGTCCGTGTGGCCGCCACGGGTTCATTCTCGGCGGTATCAAGGGAGACGGGGGCAAGCCAGCCCACCATTTCCCGCCATATTGCGTTGCTTGAAGCCCATTACGGCGCGACGCTGTTCGCCCGGACCACCCGCAGCCTCATGATGACCGAAGACGGGCGCAGCCTGCTGCCGCACGCCTATGAAGTGCTGGAAATCCTTGAAACGGCGGAAACGGCCCTTGGTCGCCGTCGTGCAGCGGTGTCCGGCCTTGTGCGCCTTGGCGTGACCACGGCGTTTGGTCTGTATCTGACCAGCCGGCTGGGCAGCCTGCTGGAGGAACATCCCGATCTGTCGGTTGAACTGGTCATGCGTGACGGTTTTGGCGACCTGGTGGAAGAAGGGCTGGATCTTGCCATCCGCATCGGGTCCATTGCCGAAGGATCGCTGATTGCCCGCAGGCTGGGTTCGGTCCATCGCTGCGTGGTGGCGTCGACCGATTACCTTGCCCGCCGTGGTACGCCGGAACATCCACGTGACCTGCTGAACCACCCCTGCATTGCCTACAGCTATGGCGGCACCCGTCATGACTGGCAGTTCGGCCGGAAGGGTGAAGCTGAAACCACTGTCGCGGCCAGTGGCCCGTTCCGTGCCAATAGCAGCGAGGCCGTGCTGCAGGCGGTACGCGCGGGGCTGGGGATTGGCATGCTGCCGACATTCCAGGTGGAAGAGGACATCGCTGCCGGCCGTCTCAAGCACCTGCTGCCGGAATGGACAATTCCGGAACTGCCGTTTTATGCCGTGCACACCGGGCCGCGTACGTTGCCGCTGCGCACTCGTACCGTGCTGGACTTCCTGATCGAGATTTCAGACGTATTGCGGCAGGGCTAGGCCACGCATTGCGTCTGTCCCGGCTGGGTCATGACAGTTGCCGGGTACCCCTTTTTTCAGAAAGGTGACGTTTTCTGAAGCGTTCTGAAAAAAGCTTTACCAGAAACTTCTGTTTCTCATCAAAGAACTGTCTGTTTTCAGTCCAGTGGGCTGCCCCGGCCGGGCTGCGGGGCAGCGGGATCACGCGCAAGCCGTTCACGCTGTTCCTCGCTTGAGGCCAGCATGTCGCTGTTGAACCCGTCATGCAGGACCTGCGCCCAGCCAGCCATCCACGTATTCGTGCGTTTGACGAAGTCGCTGGCGGCAGGCTGCTGGCCCAGCGTGTCCTTGACCCAGTAATCCGGTGTGCGCAGCATCTTGGTGCTGTCGGTATTCACGGGATTGAGGAAGATGGTCACCGTTTCGACATTGACGTTGTGGTCACCTGCGGGCGTGCTGTAGCTCCACCCGGCCTTCAGCAGCACGGGCGGCAGGACGAAACCTTCTTCACGCAGCCGGTTGGCGATGATGGCCGTACGGTTGATGGAAGCGGGATAGACCGCCGTGGTGAACCAGCATTCCATGGCGGGCGGATGTGCGGTCAGCACGCGGGACATGTAGTTCCGGTCGTCATGGCAACTGGAATCAATGGAGGAAATGGCCGTTTCCGGCACGGGCTGGGTGCTGCCTTCCGCCCCGATCATGCCGGTCACCACATGGCCTTCCACGCGGATCAGGACGTTTTCCAGCACTTCCCCGTGCGGACCATTGATGATGTTCATGACCGGGTGCCATGTGCCCGCAGGTAGCGGCAGGATACGGCCTGCGAACGGGATTGCCTTGGTCAGCCGGTCGGTAATCGGCATCATTGTAATGACACCGTCTTCCCCATTGCTGTCCCCGCTGCCTTCACCTTTTGCAGGGGCATCATGCATGCCCAGCCGATTATGGATATTCGCAGACAGCGCAGCCAGACGGGGCACCAGCCGGAGCAGGTAGGCTGGCGGGAAAATCAGCGTCAGCACCGTAAACGGCACGATCAGGTACAGGCAGAACCGCCATAACGGCGCACGATGCCACAAACGCGAGAAAGCAGACATTCAGCAGTCCATGCCGCAGGCGGTCATGCCTTTCCCCACCTGGGAAACAGGCAGGGCACCGTGGTCCGTCAGGGCTGGCCGGGACTGGAAACGTGATACCACCCGCATGGATCAGGAACTGATCCGCGCGCGCTGGGCATCGCGTTCTTCGTCTGCGATTTCGGCCACTATGCCGTCTTCACTGGAGACAACGCGCACCAGTTTCGCCCCCTGCTGGCGGGCGGTGATGAGCGAGTCGCTGATCATGTCCTCAATGGATCGGGCCAGATCACGCGCACTGGCGGCGGGCCCCATGCGGTCCTGCCTGCGCATGACTTCAAACAGCAGCGCGGGATCAATGCCGCCGGTTTCGACCTTCAGGCCATAGCTGTCGATCATGGCCTCGATCTCAAGGGCGGAGACACGCGCGATGTCGAGTCCTTCCAGCGGACGGAAAATGAAAATGCGGTCCAGACGGTTCAGCACTTCCGGCGCGAAACCGGCCTGGCGCAGGGCTTCGACCGATTCGGCGCGCATCTTGTCGGGTTCATCTGCCAGCCTGTCCGCAATTTCGGTCAGGGCTTCGGTGGCGATGTTGGATGTCAGGATGAAGATGCTGCGTACGGTGGAAATCTGCTGCCCGGTGGAGGCCTCGGTCACGTGTCCGTCGTTCCATGCGGTCAGGAATTTCTTGAAGACGTCGGGATGCGCCTTCTCGATTTCATCCAGCAGGACCACCGCGTCGGGCTTTTCCTTCAGCCCGCCGGTCAGCTTGCCGTACGTATCCGACCCCACATACCCCTTGGGCGAGCCGAACAGCTGGGTCGCGGCATGGGGGGAACTCATCTGCGTCATGTCGAAATTCAGCAGCGGACGGTCAAGCTGGCGGGCCAGCTGCTTGGCAAGATAGGTCTTGCCCGTGCCCGGCGGGCCTGCCAGCAGGAAGATGCCCACCGGCTTGCCGCGCACCTGCAGAGCCAGACGGCGGCGCAACTGTGTCGCCACGTCCTCGCATACCTGGTCCTGCCCGATCACGCGGGCACGCAGGCTTGCGGCCAGTTCCTCCGCGTCGATCACGGTTTCTTTCTGTTCGCGCGCCAGCATTTCCTCCAGCGCGCTGCGATTGGTCAGCCTGGCGAGTACGTCCATTATCCATCCCCGTCTGCGTCGGATCCCCTTGCGGGCCAGTTTTTCGGCCCGGTTCTCAAACCACAGCCCGGTCAGCGCCAGCAGGGCGCTGGCCGCTGCCACGACCGGATAGGCCGGGGCACACCATTCCATGAAATGCCGCAGGCTGGCGAGCGAAAGATGCAACGCCATTGCGGCCTGAAAGCTGCCCAGCACCAGGAAAATGACCATGATGAGGGGTACCAGCCGTTCCATCAGGGCCGGATAGAGCGGTTTCATTGCACAACTACCCCGATCACGATTTCCGTGTCACGCGTCAGCACCGGCAGCGCGGTGGGGCCCGGCACGAAGACCGCGCCCGCGTGGATGCCCGCAGGACCGGGATCGCCCGCCGCGGTAATGGACACGTTGCCCGCCACGCGGATGGGCAGGATCACGCTTTTGGGCTGAGGACCCAGATGCACGGTCTGCACCAGCCCCAGCGACTGCACGTTCACCACCGCGTTGCTGCCGGTCATGTCATACATGGGCATGTCGGCCAGGATGATGTCCCGCCGTTTCAGCGCGGCCAGGATCTCGGCCTGCTGCTGTATGGAATAGGACGTCTGGCGTAGCATGTCCGCCGCACGGTCGGGGGAGATCATGGGCATCTGGCCCATCATGTCGGGGCGGTTCTGCACCGGGGCGTTCAGCATGAGGTGCGTGCCATCGCTGGTGCCACCACCGCCCGCCTCGGCCGCGACGGGGGGTGTCTGGCTGCTGCTGCCCCCTTCGCGCGCGGCCATGAAACCGCCCGTGCCCAGACCGCCGCCCGCGACGACGGCAGCGATCAGCCCCACTACAACCAGCCGGCGGCTGGATGAGCGTTCACTGCGTTCCCGAGTGGGCTCCGGCGGTGAGTTCAAGGGCGTCATGCGTGCATAATGTGGGTCACGGGTGTGATCTGGCAAGACGTTAAGATGCAGGAAATGTAACGCCCGGTCCGATATATAGTTCTTGCGGTCAGCGTGGGCGTGACCTATGTTACGGGCAATTCCTTCATCTCTGGTTTTTCTTTGGGGGGTGGCCGCAAGGCTGCCTTTTTTGCATTGGACGCTGATCTGCCTTTCCTGACGGGCCTTGATGCCCGTATTGCCGAAATGATCGCGCCAGCGCTGGCCGACATGGGCTTTGACCTTGTGCGCGTGGCGGTGCTGGGGCGCGAATCCCCCACCGTGCAGATCATGGCGGACCGTGCGGATGGCACGCTGATCGCCATCGAGGACTGTGAACAGATCAGTCATGCGGTGGGCGCGATACTGGATGTCGAGGACCCGCTGCCGGGTGCCTGGACACTGGAAGTGTCCTCCGCCGGGATCGACCGGCCGCTGACCCGCGCCAAGGACTGGGAACGGTTCGCGGGGCACCTCGCCCGGGCCGAGATGAACATGCCCGTCGACGGTCGCAAGCGTTTTTCCGGGATCGTGCTGGGTGCGCGTGACGGCCACGGCCTGATGCGGCTGGATGACGGGACCGAGGTCGCGCTGCCTTTCGCTGACATGCGCAAGGCGCGTCTTGTCCTGACCGATGAACTGATCGAGGCGAGCGCCCGGATGATGAAGCCGGACGCCGCCAGCGACGAAAACGGGCCGGAGGAGGATGCCTCCCCGGCCGGAACGCAGAAGGCCCCTGGCAAGCCCGACCGCAAGCCGGCGCGCAAGGCCAACTGAACGATGTTGTGGAGACACTGATGGATACGTCCGTTGCCCGTCCCGAACTGCTGCTGGTGGCCGATGCCGTAGCGCGGGAAAAGTCGATCGACCGCGAGGAAGTGCTGGAAGCGATGGAGCAGGCCATCCAGAAGGCCGGCCGCGCGAAATACGGTCATGAAAAGGATATCCGCGCCACCATCGACCGCAAGACCGGCGATGTCCGCCTGTCACGCTGGACCGAAGCGGTCGAGACGGTGGAAAACGAGGAAACCCAGATCCCGCTGTACATCGCGCGCAAGTTCAAGCCCGAGATCCAGCTGGGCGAATACCTGATCGACCCGCTGCCGCCCATCGACTTCGGTCGTATCGCGGCGCAGACGGCAAAGCAGGTCATTGTCCAGCGCGTGCGCGAATATGAACGCCGCCGCCAGTTCAATGACTTCAAGGACCGTGTGGGCGAGATCATCAACGGCACCGTCAAGCGCACGGAATATGGCAACCTGCTGGTCGAAATCGGGGATGCCGAAGCCCTGCTGCGCCGCGATGAACTGATCCCGCGCGAAAGCTTCCGCAATTCCGACCGCGTGCGCGCCTATATCTATGACGTACGTGACGAGCCGCGTGGCCCGCAGATCTTCCTGTCCCGCACGCATCCGGCGTTCCTCGCCAAGCTGTTCGCGCAGGAAGTGCCCGAGATCTATGATGGCATCATCGAGATCAAGGCAGTTGCCCGTGACCCCGGTTCGCGCGCGAAAATGGCCGTGATCTCCCGCGATGCGTCGATCGATCCGGTCGGCGCCTGCGTGGGCGTACGTGGCCGCCGCGTTCAGGAAGTCGTGAAGGAACTCCAGGGCGAAAAGATCGATATCATTCCGTGGAGCCCGCAGGCAGCGACCTTCGTTGTCAACGCCCTTGCGCCGGCGGAAGTCAGCAAGGTGGTGATGGACGAGGAAGCAGGCCGGGTGGAGGTCGTCGTGCCTGATGACCAGCTCAGCCTCGCCATCGGGCGGCGCGGGCAGAATGTCCGCCTCGCCAGCCAGCTGACGCGCTGGGACATCGACATCCTGACCGAAGCCGAGGAATCGGAACGCCGGCAGGAAGAATTCCGTCGCCGCAGCAACCTGTTTGTCGAGGCGCTGGACGTTGATGACGTCATCGCGGGCCTGCTGGTGACCGAAGGGTTCCATTCCATCGAGGAACTGGCATTCGCCGATCCCGAGGAACTGGCCAGCATCGAAGGCTTTGACGAGGACGTGGCCAGCGAACTGGTCCGCCGCGCCGAAGGCTACCTCGCGGGGCAGGAAGAGGAACTGGATAACAAGCGCCGGGCGCTGGGTGTCACCGATGACATCGCGGCCCTGGGCGTGTTCACTAACCAGATGCTGGTGACGCTGGGTGAAAAAGGCGTGAAGACGCTGGATGATCTGGCCGACCTGGCGGGTGATGAACTGGTCGAGATCCTTGGCAGCGATGCCATTGACGAGGATGCGGCTAATGAAATCATCATGGCGGCGCGTGCCCACTGGTTTGATGAAGACGACAAGGCTGGTGAGCAGGAGACGTCCGACGTCTGAGCAGGAAGATCCCAACGCGGAAGGCGCGGGTGACATGGAGCATGAAGAGCGCGGTCCGCTGCGCCGCTGTGCCGTGACCCGCGTGCGGCTGCCAAAGGAGGAAATGATCAGATTTGTCATTTCCCCCGATGGAGTCGTGATCCCTGATCTTTCCGCACGTCTGCCCGGACGGGGAATTTGGTTGAGCGCGCGTGCGGATGTGTTAGAAACAGCACGCACACGCGGCGCATTCGCCCGCGCGGCACGGGGAAGGGTTGTTATTCACCCTGACCTGACCCATCTTGTAGAAGACGGGTTGCTGCGGCGCATGATGGATGTCGCAGGGCTGGCACGGCGGGCAGGACAGATTGTCTGTGGCTTCGCCAAGGTGCGTGAGTGGGTTGTGGGCGGTCGGGCCGGTCTGGTTATTCAGGCCGCTGATGGCAGCCCCGACGAGAGGAAGAGAGTTTTGTCCGGTGCACGGGACCTTCCGGTTACGGTTGTTCCTACGGCATCGGGTCTGGGTGCGGCATTTGGCCGCGACCATGTTGTTCATGCGGCGATGCTGCATGGTGAACTGGCGCGCCGATTCCGTATCGAGAGTGAACGTTTTGCGGGTTTGTCCGGCAGGGCTGGCCCGAATTCGGCGGAGCGGTCCGCCGGACGGTGTGAACAGGCGGGTACATGAGCGAAGGCAACGATCAGGATCAGGGTAAGGGACGCTTGTCCCTGCGGCCGGCGGGCCGTAGGGAAGTCGGACGGACGGTGGATGCCGGTTCCGTGCGACAGAGCTTCAGCCATGGTCGTTCAAAGGTGGTTCAGGTCGAGGTGCGCAAGAAGCGCGGGGCCGGGGCCGCAGGTAACGGATCGGGGCCGGCTGGCGGTCGCGCCGGAGGACGGGGCGGTCGCGCGCTGACGGCAGCCGAGCTGGCAACCCGCCAGCGCGTGCTGGATGAACAGCGTCGCGCCGCGATCCAGCGCGAAAAGGAAGCGCGCGAGCAGGAGAAGATCACGATCCTCTCCGCCGCGGAAGAAGCCCGTCGCCAGGAAGAGGAAAATGCCCGCCGTGCCGAAGAAGAGGCACAGGCAAAGGCAGATGCCGCAGCCGAGGCCGAGGCACGCAAGCAGGAAGCCCGCAGCGCGGCTGCTACAACGCAGGCGAAGTCCGAACCGGTCGAGCCGGAAGGCCCCGTCGTGTCGTCCGTGCCGATTCCGGGTGAAGTGACGCTCGCGCCGCCGATGCAGCGCCTGCGCCCGCTGGCCGAACGCGCGATCATGCCGGCACAGCCGCTGCGTCCGTCGCGTCCGGCAGGTGGTGGCAATGCTGCTGCCGGCCGTACTGCCGCCGGTGCGGGTGAAACGCTGCGCCTGCGTACCGGCCGTGCGGATGGGGGCGAGGAAGAACGTCGTCCCAGCCGCCGTCCCGGCAATGCGGCGCCGGGTCGTCGTCCTTCGGGCGGCGCGAAGAAGAACAATGACAGCCGCCGCGCCGGTCGCATTGACGTGCAGGCCGCGATTGAGGGAGACGACGACAAGACCCGTTCGCTCGCCTCGGTCCGTCGCCAGCGTGAGCGTGAGCGTCGCCAAGCCGAACTCGAACGCCTGCGGTCCGATCAGGTCCGCGTGGTGCGTGACGTGGTCCTGCCTGAAACCATTACGGTGCAGGAACTCGCCAACCGTATGGCCGCCCGTCAGGGTGAGGTCATCAAGGCGCTGATGAAAATGGGCGTCATGGCGACCGTCACTCAGTCGCTGGATGCGGATACGGCTGAACTGATCGTGCAGGAATTCGGCCACCGCGTGCGCCGTGTGTCCGACAGCGATGTTGAAATCGGGATCGAAGGAATCGAGGACAGGCCAGAGGATCTCAAGCCCCGTCCGCCGGTCGTGACCGTCATGGGCCATGTCGATCACGGCAAGACCTCGCTGCTTGACGCGCTGCGTACCACCGACGTCGCCAATGGCGAAGCGGGTGGCATCACCCAGCATATCGGCGCGTATCAGGTCACGCTGGCATCGGGTGCGAAAATCACCTTCATCGACACGCCGGGCCATGAAGCCTTTACGGCCATGCGCGCCCGCGGTGCATCGGTAACTGACGTTGTCGTGCTGGTTGTCGCAGCGGATGACGGCGTGATGCCGCAGACGATCGAAGCCATCAAGCATGCCAAGGCGGCTGATGCCCCGATCATCGTGGCGATCAACAAGTGCGACAAGCCGGGTGCGAACCCCGACCGCGTGCGCCAGGAACTGCTGAACCACGAAATCGTGGTGGAAAGCATGGGTGGCGACACGCAGGATGTCGAGGTCTCGGCGCTCAAGCGCACCGGGTTGGACAAGCTTGAGGAAGCGATCCTGCTGCAGGCCGAAATCCTTGACCTGAAGGCGAATCCGGATCGTGTGGCCGAAGGTTCGGTGATCGAAAGCCGTCTTGACCGTGGGCGTGGTCCAGTTGCGACCGTGCTGGTCCAGAAGGGCACGCTGCGCCGCACCGATATCGTTGTGGCCGGTGCCGAATGGGGCCGCGTCCGTGCCATGATCGACGACCGCAACCGTCAGCTGAGCGAGGCAGGTCCGTCCATGCCGGTTGAAATCCTGGGTATTACCGGGGTGCCGGGCGCGGGTGAGCCGTTCGTAGTGGTGGAAAACGAGAACCGCGCACGCGAAATCTCGGAATTCCGTCAGCGCGTGATCAAGGAACGCATGGCTGCTGGCCAGACCGCCGCACGCGGCACGCTGGACCAGATGCTGGCCCGTATCCAGGCAGGCGCGCAGAAGGAAGTTGCCGTCCTGATCAAGGCGGACGTGCAGGGTTCTGCGGAAGCGCTTGAAGCCACCGTGCAGAAGCTGGAGCATGAGGAAGTCAAGATCCGCGTGCTGAACGCCACCGTCGGGCAGATTACCGAAAGTGACGTGCAGCTGGCCAAGGCGTCCGGTGCTGTCATCATCGCCTTCAACGTCCGCGCCACGGCGCAGGCACGTGAACTGGCACAGCGTGAGGGTGTGGATATCCGCTACTACTCCATCATCTATCAGGTTGCTGATGATGTGGAGCAACTGGTCCGCGGCAAGATCGCGCCGAAGCACCGCGAGAAGTTCCTTGGCTATGCCGAAATCCGCAAGGTTTTCGAAATCACCAAGGTTGGCAAGGTCGCCGGTTGTTATGTGACCGAAGGCGTGGTCAAGCGTGGCTGTGGCGTGCGTCTGCTGCGTGATAACGTCGTGATCCATGAAGGCGAACTGAGCCAGCTCAAGCGCTTCAAGGATGACGTCAAGGAAGTGGCGCGCGGTTACGAGTGCGGCCTGTCCTTTGCCGGGTATAATGACCTGCGCGAGGGTGACGTGGTTGAATGTTATGAAATGGAACTCGTCCCGGCATGAGCCGTAATTCATCCAGAAAAGGGATGAGCGAGAGCGGGCCGGCAGGGAAACTTGCCGGCCATTCCGCATCTGGTCCCTCGCAGCGCCAGTTGCGTGTGGCGGAAGAAGTCCGCCGTGTGCTGGCGGAAATCTTTTCCCGCACCGAATTCCGTGACCCGGATCTGGCGGATGTGCGCATTACGGTGACCGAGGTGCGTATCTCGCCCGATCTTAAGCACGCGACCGTATTCGTGGCGCGTCTGGGGCGTAGCGACGTGGCGGAACTGCTGCCCGCACTCAAGCGGGTAACGCCTTTCCTGCGGACGCGCCTGTCCCATGCGCTGCGGCTGCGTGGTGTGCCCGACCTGCATTTCCAGCCTGATACGGCGCTGGATTACGCCATGGAGGTCGATAACATGCTGCGACAGCCGGAAGTCAGGCGGGATCTGGAGGAAGACTGATCCATCTGCTTCGCGTATGTGTTCTGAATAACAAAAAGGCCGGTCGGGTTATGCCCTGACCGGCCTTTTTGCGAAAAAACGTTTTTACAGCCGGATCAGTTACGCCGTCCCATCAGCAGTAGCTGCGGATTGCGTTCCACATCGGTTGCGAACCCGCGCAGGGCGGCGGCGGCGGCGGCGAGATCACGCAGCGACGAGTCGATATTGGACCGATCGGCAGAACTTGGCGCGGTAATGTCATGCAGCCCGGCCAGCGCGCCCCTGGCTTCCGTGACCGTTTCATTGGAATTGACCAGCAGGGTGTGCAGTTCGCCGCCACGCGCATCCAGCTGCGCCGTGCCGGTATCGGCCAGACGGTCAATGGATGCCAGCGTCGTATCCACATGGTGGTCCAGATCGCGGATCGTGTCGGTCGCGGTATCAACCGTTATCCGGGTGTGGTCGGACGTGGCCCGCACGCTGTCCACCAGCGGGGGCAGGTCCTTGTCCAGCTTGTCCGCCAGCGTGCGGATGCTGACCAGCATGGCGTCAGCATTGTTGGCGATGTTTTTCAGCGGCAGGGCGGTCAGGGCATCGGTCAGCTTCTGCATTTCCGATTCACGTGCCGGGATTTCCGGCAGCGGGCTGATTCCGGGATGCAGGTGGGCCGGCACGCTGGGGTCGAACGTCAGGTCGATTTCTTCCTGACCGGTCACGAAGCTCTGCATGTGCAGTTCGGCGCGCAGGCCGTTTTCAACCAGCTTCGGCAGTTCGCTGCTGTCCAGTACCTTGCCATGGCTTCCCGCCATGTGCGCGCCATTTGCCTGCAGTTCCAGCGTCACGGGAATATAGGCCTGATGGGTCTGGGGATCGAACTGAACGGCAATGTGGTCCACATGCCCCACCTGTACCCCGTCGAAGGTCACGGGCGCACCCACGCCCAGTCCGTTGATCGGGCTGTCAAACACCACCACGGCCCGGCTGGATGGGGAAAAGGGATGAAACTGTCCGAACAGCGCTATGGCCGTCACACCAAGCAGGGCTCCACCCAACACAAATGCACCGACCGTGGTCTGCCGTTCAGCCATGGTGTTCAGGTCTCCCTAGACGCAGAATAAAAAAACGGTTGCGGACACATTTGTCCATGTGTCCGTTTGCTGCAAGATGACACTACATCCGCAGCAGGCAAAGCGGGCTGCGGGGATGGCAGGCATGTGCCCGCTTCGCCTTTTACCATGTGTGGCGCAGGCGGCCAGCCCCCCAGACGGAATGGGGCATTGCCGTGCATGCGTGCCTCGTCTAAACGCACGGCATTCCCCCCTCATGACGCAAGGTGCCTGCAATGGGACGCAAACGTGGACGCCCGCTGGACGGCTGGCTGATAGTTGACAAGCCATCGGGAATGACCTCGACACAGGTCGTGGGCCGTGCGCGTTACCTGTTTGATGCGGCCAAGGCGGGCCATGGCGGCACGCTGGACCCGCTGGCGACGGGACTGCTGCCCATCGCCTTTGGCAGGGCGACGAAGACCGTGCCTTATATAATGGATGGCACCAAGCGCTATCACTTCACCCTGCGCATCGGGGAAGCACGGGACAGTGACGACGCGGAAGGCAGCGTGACCGCCGTATCCGACGTGCGCCCCGACAATGCCGCGTTCGAGACCGCCCTGGCTGCCTTTCGGGGCGATATCATGCAGGTGCCACCGGTCTTTTCCGCGCTGAAGGTGGGGGGAAAGCGGTCCTATGACATGGCGCGCGCGGGCAATGCGCCGGAACTTGCCCCCCGTCCCGCGCGGATCGACCGGTTTGAACTGATCGCGCGCCCCGATGCCGATACGGCGGTGTTCGAGGTGGAATCGGGCAAGGGCGTGTACATGCGCGCGCTGGCCCGCGATATCGCGCTGGCCTGTGGCACGGTGGGGCATGTGGCCGCGTTGCGGCGGCTGAACGTCGGGCCTTTTGATGAATCCCATGCGATTCCACTGGACAAAATTGTCGCAAGCGCCGACAACGCGCCTGCTCCACCGGATCTGCTGCTTCCGGTCGCGACCGCGCTGGCCGACATCCCGGCGCTGGCCCTGACCCGTGAGGAAGCGGATGCCCTGTCATATGGCCAGGCAATAGACCTGAACCAGCTGGCGGACCGGATGCCTGAGCACACCGACCCCCGTTCGGGTGTCGTGCGTGCGATGGACGGGGCGCGTGTGGTCGGACTGTGCCGTCCCGTGGACGGCTGGCTGCGATCAGTACGCATGCTGTGAACTGAATTGTCTGTAATGGAGAAAGACGATGTCGATTACCGCTGAACGCCGTACGGCGCTGATTAGCGAATACCGCAATGCCGCGACGGACACGGGCTCGCCGGAAGTGCAGGTCGCCCTGCTGACCGAGCGGATCGTGAACCTGACCGACCACCTCAAGACCCACGCGAAGGATTTCCATTCCCGCCGTGGCCTGCTGATGCTGGTTGGCCGCCGCCGCCGCCTGCTGGATTATGTCAAGCGCAAGGACCAGGCCCGTTACGAAACGCTGATCAAGCGCCTCGGCCTGCGTCGCTGATTTGCGACCACGCGGGAAGGCAGGCATAATGCCTTTCCGCATGGCCTGTACGGGCGCGGCGCATGCTTCTGCCTGCCCGCGCCCCGTCGGGCCGCTACTTTTCTGGTGCCCCTGACGGGCGCCATCAACACGCTGCCGACGCCACGGCGGAGATATCCGGACCGGATCGCAGCGTTTCAGGCCACATGGTGTTCTGGCGGTATGTGCCGTCATCGCTCCATGCCGTCCGAGGCGCTGCCATCAACGTTCCCATGTCCGGCCCGCCTGCATTGCGGCAGTCAACGGACAGGGTTTGTCTGGATGTTCAATTATTTTCGCAAGGAAATCGAATGGGGCGGCCGCCCGCTGGTGCTGGAAACGGGCAAGATCGCCCGTCAGGCCGACGGCGCGGTTGTCGTAACCTATGGCGACACGGTGGTGCTGTGCACGGCCGTTGGCGCCAAGAGCGTGAAGCCGGGACAGGATTTCTTCCCGCTGACGGTCAACTATCAGGAAAAGGCCTATGCCGCGGGCAAGATCCCCGGTGGCTTCTTCAAGCGTGAAGGCCGCCCGAGCGAGGCTGAAGTCCTGAACTCGCGCCTGATCGACCGCCCGATCCGCCCGCTGTTCCCCGAAAACTTCCGTAATGAAGTGCAGGTCGTTGCCACCGTGCTGAGCCACGACATGGAAAACGACCCCGCCGTTGTGGCGCTGATCGGCTGTTCGGCGGCGCTGACGCTGTCGGGCATTCCGTTCTTTGGTCCGGTGGGTGCGGCCCGTGTCGGTTATTCCAACGGCAAGTACGTGCTGAACCCGACCATTTCCCAGCTCAAGGAAAGCGAACTGGACCTGGTTGTGGCCGGCACGTCCGAAGGCGTGCTGATGGTCGAGTCCGAGGCCGTGGAACTGTCCGAAGAAGTGATGCTAGGGGCGGTGACGTTCGGTCACGAAGCCTTCCAGCCGGTGATCGATGCGATCATTGACCTGGCCGAAAGTGCCGCCAAGGCCCCTTGGGACCTGGCCGAGCCGACGGCTGAGGAAATCAAGCTGCGCAAGAAGGTGGACAAGGTCGGTCGCGCCTTGATCGCCGATGCGTACAAGGAACGCACAAAGCAGGTGCGTTACAAGAAGGTCGCAGCCGCGCGTGACGCCATCCTTGCCAAGATTGGCGAGGACGATGCCGATGCCGCCAAGCCCATGATCAAGGATCTGGAAGCCGATGTGGTCCGCACCGAGGTGCTGGACACCGGTTTCCGCATCGATGGCCGTGATCTGGAAACGATCCGCCCGATCGTGTCCGAAGTCGGTATCCTGCCCCGCGCGCATGGGTCCGCCCTGTTCACCCGTGGCGAGACGCAGGCCCTTGTGGTCGCGACGCTTGGCACCGGTCAGGACGAGCAGATCGTGGATGCGCTGGAAGGCGAATACCGCAACAACTTCATGCTGCACTACAACTTCCCGCCGTTCTCGGTCGGGGAATGCGGGCGCATGGGGTCCCCTGGCCGTCGTGAAATCGGCCATGGCAAGCTGGCATGGCGTGCGATCCACCCGCTGCTGCCGGGCAAGGACACCTTCCCGTACACCATGCGTGTCGTGTCCGAGATCACGGAAAGCAATGGTTCGTCTTCCATGGCGACCGTATGTGGCACCTCGCTTGCGCTGATGGATGCCGGTGTGCCGCTGAAGCGTCCGGTGGCGGGCATCGCCATGGGCCTGATCAAGGAAGACGAGGACTTCGCCGTCCTGTCCGACATCCTTGGCGATGAAGATCACCTTGGCGACATGGACTTCAAGGTGGCGGGCACCGAGCAGGGTGTGACCGCGCTGCAGATGGACATCAAGATCACGTCCATCACGCCTGAAATCATGAAGATCGCGCTGGGTCAGGCCCGTCAGGGTCGCCTGCACATTCTGGGTGAAATGGCCAAGGCGCTGACCGAAGGCCGTTCGGATGTGTCGTCTTCCGCGCCGAAGATCACCACGATCTCCGTGCCGAAGGAAAAGATCCGTGATGTGATCGGTCAGGGCGGTAAAGTCATTCGTGAGATCGTTGAATATTCGGGTGCGAAGATCGACATCAACGATGACGGCACGATCATGATCGCGGCGTCGTCCGACGATCAGGCCGAAAAGGCCATCGAGCGGATCCGTGGCATCACGGCGGAACCCGAAGTGGGCCACATCTATAACGGCAAGGTCGTCAAGACCGCCGATTTCGGTGCGTTCGTCAACTTCCTCGGCCCCCGTGACGGGCTGGTTCACATTTCCGAACTGGCGCAGGGCCGTGTCTCCAAGACGACCGATGTCGTCAAGCAGGGAGACGAAGTGAAGGTGAAGGTGCTGGGCTTTGACGATCGCGGCAAGGTCAAGCTGTCCATGCGCGTGGTCGATCAGGAAACCGGTGCCGATATCACCGAGACAGTGGGCGCCAAGCCCGGCCGGGCGCCCGCGCGCTAAGACGCGGCTCCGGCCTGTATGACACCCGGTGGCGGGCTGCGTCCGGTATGGGCGCATCCTGCCGCGCGGGCAGACACATGACGATGGAATGGTGATGAAGCCGATCAATGCGATCCGTATGGGCGGGACGGATATTCTGCCCCTGGTCGAAGGGGGGAAGGGCGTCTCGATCTCAACCGGCGTATCCGCCGGGCACTGGGCGGCAGCCGGGGGGGCTGGCACGGTCTCGATCGTGAATGCCGATTCCTATGACAAGGATGGCAATGTCGTCCCGCAGATCTATCATGGTAAAACACGACGTGAGCGGCACGAGGAACTGATCGACTACGCCATTCGTGGCGGAATCGCGCAGGCCCGTATCGCGCACGAGATCGCGGGTGGCAAAGGCCGGATCCACGCCAACATCCTGTGGGAAATGGGTGGGGCGGAACGTGTCATACAGGGCGTGCTGGAAGGTGCTCCGGGCATGATCCAGGGCCTGACCTGCGGCGCGGGCATGCCGTACCGCCTGTCGGAAATTGCGGCGCGTTTCGGCATCCATTATTATCCTATTGTATCGTCCGCCCGGGCGTTCAACGCCCTGTGGCGGCGTTCTTACCACAAGACGGCCGAACTGCTGGGCGCTGTGGTGTACGAAGACCCGTGGCGTGCGGGTGGCCATAACGGCCTGTCCAACACTGAAAACCCGCTGGCGCCGGAGGACCCGTTCCCCCGCGTGCTGGCGCTGCGCAAGCAGATGCGTGCCTTCGGCCTTGATGACACGCCGATCATCATGGCTGGCGGCGTATGGTGGCTGGAGGAATGGCAGGACTGGATCGACAACCCCGAACTCGGGCCGATCGCATTCCAGTTCGGTACCCGTCCGCTGCTGACGCGTGAAAGCCCGATCCCCGATGCGTGGAAGCGGCGCCTGCTGACGCTGAAGAAGGGGGATGTGTTCCTCAACCGTTTCTCCCCCACCGGCTTCTATTCGTCCGCGGTGAACAATTCGTTCCTGCGTGAACTGCGTGGCCGTGCGGAGCGGCAGGTGCCCTTCTCCCCCGAAGTACTGGGCGAACACACGGCGGCGCTGGCCATCGGTGCGCGTGGGCGGCAGGTTTTTGTCACCCCTGCGGACGAGCAGCGCGCGCGGTTGTGGATGGAAGAAGGCCATACCGAGGCCATGCGCACGCCGGATAACACGCTGGTGTTCGTGTCCCCTGAGAAGGCGCGTGAGATCCTGGCCGATCAGGGGGCCTGCATGGGCTGCCTGTCGGAATGCCGCTTTTCCAACTGGTCCCAGAAGCCGCCCGCCTATTCCAACGGGCACAAGGCGGACCCGCGGTCCTACTGCATCCAGAAAACGCTGCAGGCAGCGGCCCATGCACACGGGCCGGATCAGGATGCGGTGATTGACCACAACCTCATGTTCGGTGGTACGAACGCCTGGCGTTTCGCGACCGACCCGTTCTATGCCAATGGTTTCGTGCCCACCGTGGCGCAACTGCTGGAGCGGATCATGACCGGGCGGTAAGCCGGTCATAAAACCCGTGCAAAAGGCCGCCTCCCTTATGGGAGGCGGCCTTTTTTATGACGAAAGGGAATAAAAGTTTTTGGGTGCCGCCTTTTTTTAAAAAGGCGGCGTTCTTCGAAGCTTTCTGAAAAAAAGCTTCGTCAGAAACCTGTCCTTTATTCTGTTGTGGGCAGACAGGTATCGCGAAACAGCGCGAAAGCCAGCGCGCGGTGGCTTATGGTGTTCTTTTCAACATCGCTCATGTCGGCAAAACTGCGGGTGCCGCTGCCGGGGGCGAAGATGGGGTCGTAGCCGTGGCCATTTTCGCCATGCGGCGGCCAGATGACATGCCCGTCAATCCGCCCTTCGAAAGTCTCGGTCCGGCCATCGGGCCATGCGATGCACAGGACGGAAATGAACCACGCGCTGCGGTCGGGGTTGTCGCCAATCTGGTCATGGATGCGGCGCATGGCGTCGGGATAATCCTTTTTCGGACCAGCCCAGCGGGCCGAGAAAATGCCGGGACCGCCATTGAGTGCCGCGACGCAGAACCCCGAATCATCGGCCAGCGCGGGCAGGTTGGCTGCCTTTGCTGCCGCAAGGGCCTTGATGGCGGCATTGCCGGCAAAGCTTGTGGCCGTTTCCTCCGGTTCGGGCAGGGACAGGTCGCCTGCCGATACGACACGGATGCCATATCCCGCCAGAAGGGCCGCGAATTCTGCGATCTTGCCCCGGTTATGGGTCGCCAGCACCAGCGTGTCGCCACGGTTCAGACGGGTAGGGAGCGCGTTCATGCCTTCAGTGCCTCTTCCACAATGGCGGTCTGGATACGGAACAGTTCAGCCGTGCCGGTGCGGGCAAGCCGCATGAGGGTGTTGAACTGGGCTTCGGTAAAGGGATCCTTTTCCGCTGTGCCCTGTATTTCCACAATGCCGCCATCGGCGGTCAGGACAAAATTGGCATCGGCGCTGGCCGCGCTGTCCTCCCGGTAATCAAGGTCAAGAACCGGGCCGTCATCCGTCAGCCCGCATGAGATGGCCGCGACCTGCCCCTTGATCGGCAGGGCGGGCAGGGTGCCCGCGCGTACCAGTTTTTCCAGCGCCAGGCGCAGCGCCACCCATGCCCCGGTAATGGCGGCGCAGCGCGTGCCGCCATCGGCGTTCAGCACGTCGCAGTCCACCGTGACCGAGATTTCCCCCAGCGCCTTCAGGTCCACCACCGCGCGCAGCGCGCGGGCGATCAGGCGCTGGATCTCCTGCGTGCGGCCGGTCTGCTTTCCCTTTGCCGCCTCGCGCTGGCCCCGGCTGTGGGTGGCGCGTGGCAGCATGCCGTATTCCGCCGTGACCCAGCCCTGACCCTTGCCACGCAGGAAGGAGGGCACGCGGGTTTCGACCGTGGCGGCGCACAGGACCTCGGTCCCGCCCATGCGGATCAGGGCGGACCCTTCGGCATGGCGGGCGAAACCGGGCTGGATGAAAACGGGACGCAGGGCGTCAATGGCACGGCCGGATGGGCGCATGGGCGTAAAACTCCGCAAGGTGATGGTGCGGCATAGCCTGCAATCCGCCCCTGTTTCCAGTCCCGCGTGGGCATGACGGGACAGGATCTGCTAGGATAAGGATGCGGATGGTCCGCATGGTGAATGGATACGTGCAATACGGGAGGCATGGCGATGGAAACACGACCACTGGTATCACAGCCAGCGCTGCTGTCCGGTCTTGATGCGCGTTCTGCCGCGATCCTGCGTGAGATCGTGGAGCAGTATGTCGAAACGGGTGAGCCGATGGGCTCACGCACCCTGTCGCAGCGCCTGCCGCTGTCACTGTCACCGGCCACGATTCGCAATGTGATGGCGGACCTGACCGATGCGGGGCTGCTGTTTTCGCCGCATACATCGGCGGGACGCCTGCCCACGGAAAAGGGCGTGCGGCTGTTCGTGGATGGCCTGCTGCAGTTTGGCAGCCTGAGCGAGGACGAACGCAAGAGCATCGCGGGCATGCTGGATGTAAAGGGCCGTTCGCTGGAGGACATGCTGGCCAAGGCGTCGTCCATGCTGTCCGGCCTGTCATCCGCGGCGGGGCTGGTCATGGCCCCCAAAAGCGATGGCACCACGATCAAGCATATCGAATTCGTGGCCCTTGGCCCGGGGCGCGCGCTGGTCATTCTGGTCAGTGCGGACGGGCAGGTGGAAAACCGCGTGATCGAGACACCGCCCGGCCTGCCGCCTTCGGCTCTGGTCGAGGCGGGGAATTACCTCAACGCCCACCTGTCGGGCCAGACGCTGGACCGCCTGCGCGAGACGGTCAGCACCGACATGACCGCCAACCGCAACGAACTCGACCACCTGACGGCGGAAGTGGTGGCCAGCGGGCTGGCGACATGGAGCGACGCCGATGAACGCGGCGGCACCCTGTTCATACGCGGGCAGGGCCGCCTGCTGGCCGATGTGACCGAAATCGAGCGCCTGACCACCATCCAGATGCTGTTCGAGCGGCTGGAGACACAGGAAACCATGCTGCGTCTGCTGGATCTTGCGCGTGAATCCGAAGGAGTGCGGATTTTCATCGGGGCTGAAAGCGGGCTGTTCGGCATGGCGGGCATGTCGGTGGTTGTTGCCCCGGCGCGTACGGATTCCAACCGCATCGTGGGGGCGATTGGCGTGATCGGGCCGACGCGCATCAATTACGCCCGCATCATTCCCGTGGTGGACTACACCGCGCGGGTGATCGGCCGCATGCTGGGCTGAACTGCGGCGGTTTCATGCAACCGGACTCGCGGGGGTGGCCTTATGCTGGGCAGACAGCAACCGCACGTCCTGATCACGATGATCCCGGCGTGCCCGCACCATGCAAGGAGAATGGCATGTTTACACCCGATGCAAGGCAGTCCGGATCGTTCATGATTGGAGGCGACCTGGAGGTCACGCGGCTGGGCTTCGGGGCCATGCGCATTACGGGACCGGGCATATGGGGCGAACCCGCCGACCGCGATGCGGCACTCGCCACCCTTCGCCGCCTGCCCGAACTGGGTATCAACTTTGTCGATACGGCGGATGCCTATGGCCCGTTTGTCAGCGAGGATCTGATCCGCGAGGCGCTGCATCCCTACCCGGACACCATCATCGCCACCAAGGGCGGCCATACGCGCCATGGGCCCAATATCTGGAAGCCGGTGGGCAATCCCGATTACCTGCGGCAGTGCGTTCTGATGAGCATGCGCAGGCTGGGCGTCGAGCGCATCGACCTGTGGCAACTGCACCGTGTGGGAGCCGACTGCACGCCCGAACAGCAGTTCGAGGCCATCGCCGCCATGCGCGCGCAGGGGCTGATCCGTCATGTCGGCCTGTCCGAAGTGACGGTCGAGATGATCGAGCGCGCGCGGCTGTATTTTCCGGTGGCGACCGTCCAGAACCGCTTCAACCTCGTCAATCGTTATTCCGAGGATGTGCTGGATTACTGCACGAAGGAAAACATCGGCTTCATTCCGTGGGCACCGCTGGCGGCAGGCAGCCTGACGAAGGGGGACACGCTGCTGACCCGGCTGGCGGACGAGAAGGGCGTGCAGCCCGGCCAGATCGCGCTGGCGTGGCTGCTGCGCCGTGCGCCGGTCATGCTGCCCATTCCCGGCACCAGCAACCCCGCGCATGTGGCCGATAACGCCGCCGCCGCCGCGATTGAGCTGAGCGATGAGGAATTCCGGCAGCTTGATAACGACGGCCGCGCGGAATGGGCCCGCCAGAACGGCGCATAAGGCACCAGCACGGCCACGGGGCGGCGGATCGGGGGCGACGGCGGCGCGGGACAATGCTAGACAGGGGACCTCGACACAGAACGGCCCCTTTCTTTCCCTATTGGATACCGGATGACGCTTGCTGACGGATCAGGCCGCGATGGCCGGATTGATGGACCCTCACGCCCCGATGCCGGTGGCCCGCGCCGGCCACGCTACCGCATGGTGCGCTGGCTTGCTGGCAGCACGCTTGCTGTCCTGCTGCTTGGCGGTGGGGCTGCGGGCCTTGTGGCATGGGGGGAATATGAACGCCTGAGCGAAGGCCTGCCCACGGTTGACGGCCTGCGCACCTACCAGCCGCCGGTGATGAGCCGCCTGTATTCCGGCGAAGATCAGGTCATGGCCGAACTGGCGGCGGAACGGCGCATATTCGTGCCCTACAGCGCGATACCCGAGCGCGTGCGCAGCGCCTTCCTTGCGGCCGAGGACCAGAAATTCTTCACCCATGGTGGTGTTGATCCGCTGGCCATCATGCGTGCGGGGCTGACCGACATGATGATGCACGGGACGAAGCACCGTCCCATCGGGGCATCGACCATTACGCAGCAGGTCGCGCGGATCATGCTGCTGGGGTCCAATGCGGTGTCCATCGACCGCAAGATCAAGGAAGCGCTGCTGGCCATGCGGCTGGAGCAGACGCTGAGCAAGGAACAGATCCTTGAGATCTACCTGAACGAAATCTACCTGGGCGAAGGGGCCTACGGTATCGGGGCAGCGGCCCAGACCTATTTCAACAAGCCACTGGACCAGCTGGATAATGCCGAGGCCGCCTTCCTTGGCGCGCTGCCCAAGTCGCCCACCAACTACAACCCCCACCGCTTCGTGCAGGCGGCGACCAACCGGCGCAACTGGGTGCTGGACCGCATGGCGGACCTGAAGGTCATTACGCCCGAAGAGGCGCGTGAGGCCCAGCAGGAACCCCTAGTTCCCGCCAACTTCACCCGTCCCGGGCCGGTTCCCGGTTCCGAATGGTTTGCTGAGGAAGTGCGCCGTGAACTGATCGAACGCTACGGCATCGGCACCACCATGGAAGGGGGGCTGTCGGTTCATACCTCGCTCGATTCCCACCTGCAGCAGGTGGCCACCACCGCCCTGCGTGACGGGTTGCTGCGCTATGACCGTGCGCATGGCGGCTGGCGTGGCGCGTTCACCCATATCGATGCTGCCGACGCGGCAGGGGACTGGGCCAATGCGCTGGCCCGTGTCACGCCGCCCGTCGCCATGCTGGAACAGTGGCGGGTGGCGGTCGTGCTGTCGCCCGCAACCGGGCGCGTGGGCTGGCTGGAGGGGCGTGACCCCGTCATTCCCCATACGGGCGAACTGCTGGCGCGGGACCGAGCGTGGATGCGCACCGGCAAGGGGCTGCAGGCAGGTGACGTGGTGCTGGTTGAACCGCAGGCCGATGGCGGCGGCGTGGCCGTGCGACAGGTGCCGCGCGTGGAGGGTGCGCTGGCCACGGTGGATGTGCATACCGGGCGCGTCATGGCCATGGTGGGTGGCTGGTCGTTCAGGGAATCGCAGTTCAACCGCGCGACACAGGCGGCGCGCCAGCCGGGATCGTCGTTCAAGCCCTTCGTCTATCTGGCCGCGATGGAGCAGGGGATCTCGCCATCGCAGAAATTCGATGACTCCCCCGTCAGCTATGGCGAATGGCATCCCAATAACTATGAAAAGGATTTCTGGGGACCAACCACGCTGCATGACGCCCTGCGTGAATCGCGCAACCTCGTCACCATACGCCTTGCCGCCCAGATCGGCATGAAGCCGGTGGCGGACCTTGCCCAGAAACTGGGCCTTGTCCATTCCATGCCGCTGGTGCTGCCCGCCGCCCTTGGCGCGGTGGAAACCACCGTCATGCGTGAAGCCGCCGCCTACGCCACCATTGCCAATGGTGGCCGGCTGGTCACGCCCACCCTGATTGATGACATCAAGGACCGCAACGGCAACGTCATATGGCATCCCGACGGCATTGCGTGGCAGCCCGGTGGCACGCCCGCCGATGGCCCGCAGATGGTCGATACCCGCCCGCAGGTGGTGTCGGCCACATCGGCCAGCCAGATCGTGGCGATGATGCAGGACGTGGTGCGGCGGGGCACCGGCGTGCGCGCGGGGGCGGGCATTGACCGTCCCGTTGCGGGCAAGACCGGTACCAGCCAGGATTTCAATGACGCATGGTTCGCGGGCTTTTCTCCCGATCTGGTGACGGTGGTATGGATCGGGTTCGATACCCCGCAGTCACTGGGCAAGAACGAGACCGGCGGCGTGATCGCGGGTCCGATCTGGAATCAGGTGATGAAGGCGGCGTTCGCCAGCCGTCCGCGTCTTGACTTCCGCATACCCGACGGGGTGCAGCTGGCCCGGTATGATACCGGGATGGGCATGGCGATTGACGCCTTCAAGCCCGGGCAGGTGCCCGGCGTGAGCGTGGACCTTGGCGCGGGGTCGGGCATGGCGCTGACGGCGGCGGATACGGGTGCTGAAAACATGCCTGATTCTGAAAATGACATGGGCACCATGCCGGGCAGTCCGGCAGCGGCCAGTGATGGCACGACATCCGCCGGTTACCCCGCAGCGCCGTCCGGCGCGGCCCCGTCCCAGCCTTCCGGGGGTGACATTGGCATGGGCGGCCTGTATTGACGCCCCGTATGCCGGGCCGCGCGCGTGCCCGCATTGTTTACCGTTGAGCGAGGAGCAAGCCCATGTCTGCCGAGACAGAGGCCCTGAACGACCAGATCAAGCAGTCGGTGGCACTGCTGAGGAGGCATCTTTGACTGGGATGTCGCAATCGACCGCCTTGCGGAGCTGAACAACCGGGCCGAAGATCCCGATTTGTGGAATGATTCCGAAGCCGCCCAGAAGCTCATGCGCGAGCGTACGCTGCTGGCCAGCCAGATCGAGGGCGTGCAGCGGCTTGAAGCCGATGTGAACGATACGCTCGAACTGGTGGAACTGGCGGAAATGGAAGGCGATTCGGCTGTCGTGGCCGAAGCGCTGGCCAGCCTGCGCGCCCTGGCGGAGGAAGCCAAGCGGCGCGAGACGGAAAGCCTGCTGTCGGGCGAGGCGGACAGCAATGACTGCTACCTGGAAGTCAACGCCGGCGCAGGCGGGACGGAGGCGCAGGACTGGGCCGAAATGCTGCTGCGCATGTACACCCGCTGGGCCGAACAGCATGGTTACAAGGTGACCATGCTGGAAAGTTCGGAAGGGGAGCAGGCCGGGATCAAGTCCGCCACCATTCAGGTCAGCGGCCCGAATGCCTATGGCTGGCTCAAGACCGAGGCCGGGGTGCATCGCCTCGTCCGGATTTCGCCCTTTGACGCGGCGGCACGGCGGCAGACATCGTTTGCATCCGTGTGGGTCTATCCCGTCGTTGATGATTCGATCGAGATCGAGATCAACGAAGCCGACCTGCGGGTGGATACGTTCCGGGCGTCGGGTGCTGGCGGTCAGCACGTCAACAAGACGGAATCGGCCATCCGCATCACGCACATTCCCACCGGGATCGTGGTGGCGTGCCAGACCGATCGTTCCCAGCACCGTAACCGCGCCACGGCCATGACCATGCTGAAGGCGCGCATGTACGAGCAGGAACTGCAGAAGCGCGAAGCCGCCGCCGCCCAGACCGAGGCGAACAAGACCGATATCGGCTGGGGCCACCAGATCCGGTCCTACGTGCTGGCCCCTTACCAGCTGGTCAAGGACCTGCGCACCAACGTGGAAAAGACCAATCCGGACGCCATCCTTGATGGTGACCTGGATGATTTCATGGCTGCAGCCCTTGCGGCCCGCGTGGGGGCGACCCGGTCGGAAGCCAGCGCGCAGGCGCAGTAATCCGCTACGGCCCGTCCGTATGTGATACCCCGCGGTTTCCGGCCGCGGGGTTTTTTCATGTCGGGACGGGACGCCTTGTTCCGAAACGGAAAAATTGTTCCGTACCTGTTGCATATCATGCTTGACACATACGCCCCGACCACGCCCAATCAGACCCTGGCACTTAATGGCGCGCAGGCCGGGCAGGGATCCCTGCTGGCGGCGTCTGGACAGGAATGGCATGTGGTCTGACGAAGTCATGGGATTGGATTATGCCGCCCGGCAGCGACGGCGGACGCCGTACCTGCGCGTGGTGGGCGTGATCATTGCGGTCCATGTCATTGTCCTGTCGGTGCTGGCCTATGGGTTGCGGCCAAAGGCCAAGCCCATGTTTCCCGAACCATACCGCCCATTGCCGCCGGTGACGCTGCGGATCATTCCCGAACCGATGCCACCCGTTCCCCCGGCACCACCCCCTGTCCGCCCGGTCATGCTCCAGCCGGAGGTTTTCCCTGTCCCCGCGCCTGTCATTGGTCGCGACAGAAGGGTCCATATGCCGGAAATTGTTCCGAAAACGATACAGGCGGATTGATTTTCAGTTTCCGGACTGGTCAGATAACAGTCATGAAATGTGTTGCAGGCCAGACCCATGGCCCTATTTGTCAGAGGATTTCAGGTAAATGACCCGACAGCATCGTAATCAAGTCATCGCGGCCGCGCTGCTGACCGCATTGCCGGCCCTTGCCTACGCCACGCCTGCGGCTGCTGCCGACTCCAATCCCTATGGCCTGGGTGCGCTGTGGTCGAACGGTGACTTCATTGCCCGTACCGTGCTGATCATCATGGTCGTGATGTCTGTCGGGACCTGGTACATCATGATCACGAAATTCCTTGAACAGGCACGCATGTTCAAGGACGCCAAGGAAGTGAAGGCGAAGTTCTGGCCTGCCCATGACATCAAGGAAGGCGCGGCCCTGCTCGATACCGCATCGCCCTTCCGCTACATCGCTGATACCGGCATCAAGGCCGCCGAACACCACGAAGGCACGATGCAGGAATCCATCGACCTGCATTCCTGGACCACCATGTCCATCCAGCGTTCGGTGGATTTCATCCAGAACCGCCTGCAGGGTGGCCTGGCCTTCCTTGGCACCGTGGGGTCGACTTCCCCGTTCGTGGGTCTGTTCGGGACCGTGTGGGGCATCTATCACGCGCTGACGGCCATTGGCATCGCGGGTCAGGCCTCGATCGACAAGGTTGCCGGTCCGGTTGGTGAATCGCTGATCATGACCGCCATCGGCCTAGGCACCGCCGTGCCTGCGGTTCTGGGCTACAACATGCTGGTCCGTCGCAACAAGGGTGCGCTGGATGAAGTCCGCAACTTCGCCGCTGACGTGCAGTCGATCCTGATGGGCGGCTATCGCCATGAAACGCACGAGCCTGCTGAATAAACCTGCAATCCACGCATGATCTGATTTCACGGCAGGTCATACGGCAGGAATGTCGTGTGGGCTGCCGTGCTGCCATCGGCGGGGGGCGGATTGAATGATGGGCTGCGTGGGACCATCGTTATGCCCTGGCCGATCAATCGGGCCATGACCCGTTCATGGAAGGATATCCAGTTGAAAAACATCACATCCAAATCTCTGTTCCAGTTGCGCGGGCGTCTGCTGGCCGGGGTCATGATGGCGCTGCCGGTGGCGGGGGTACTGCCCCTGCACGGCGCGCATGCGGCGGACCAGCTGGGGGAAAAGGTCGGCACGGCGCTGCAGAAGGCGCAGACTGAACTTGCCGCCAAGAAATACCCGCAGGCCATGGCCGATGTGGACGCGGCGGATGCCGTGACCGGCAAGTCCGATTTCGAGACCTATACCATTGCGCAGATGCGTGCCGCCGTCGCGGCCCAGTCGGGCAATGTTCCGGCCGCGATTTCAGCGTATGACAAGCTGATCGCATCGCCCCGCACCCCTGCCGCGACCAAGGAACAGATGGCGCTGGCCGAAGGCAGCATGGCCTTCACCGCCAAGGATTATCCTACGGCCATTACGGTCACGGAAAAATACATCAAGGCGGGTGGCAAGAACCCGCAGATGCTGACGATCCTGATTCAGTCCTATTACCTGCAGCATGATTACGCCAACGCCGCCCGCGTGCAGCAGGCGCAGGTTGATGCCGCCATCAAGGCGGGTGGCAAACCCACGGAAAACCAGCTTCAGCTTCTGGCCGCCTGTCAGGCGCAGCTGAAGGATAATGCGGCACTGACCAAGACCTACGTGCTGCTGGCCACCTATTACCCCAAGCCCGATTACTGGGCGCAGGTCGTGCATTCTGTCCTGAGCACCCCGAACATGGCCCCGGGGCTGCGTCTGGATATCGACCGCGTGCGTCTGGAGGCCGGTCTGGTCAAGACCCCGGCCGAATACATGGACATTACCGAACTGGCCATGCAGGCAGGGCTGCCGCAGCTTGCGCTGGATATCATCAACCAGGGCTACAGCTCCGGCGTGCTGGGGCATGACGCCAGCGCCCCGCGTGAGGAAAAGCTGAAGGCGCTGGTAACGCAGGGCGTTGCCGACACCAAGGCGCATCTTGACGCCACCGCCACACAGGCGACCACCGGCAACGCCATGCTGACGGCGGGCTACAACTATGTGCTGTCCGGTCAGGGCGACAAGGGCATCGCGCTGATGAAGCAGGGCATTGCAAAGGGCCCGTCGGATGTGAACATCGCCCGCCTGCACCTTGGCCTGGCGCAGGCCGCGGCAGGGCAGAAGGATGCGGCCATTGCCACGCTCAACAGCGTGGAAGGCACCAATGGCGCGCGTGACATCGCCCAGTTCTGGGTGCTGAAGCTCAACTCGGCTGCCGCCGCGCACTGAGCTCCTTCGGAATCGCGGGACTGATGACCAGCGGGGCGCCGGGTTTCGATCCGGCGCCCCGCCTGCGTTTCGCATCCCGGCATGACTGACATTTTATGATATGAACGATGGTCTTATCCCGACCCGGTGCGTTGGATATGCTGGAGGCCGTCGCATGAATGGCATCATGACTGTCCCTGAACCGAAACATGGCCGAGAGAATGACACAGATACCTGCCACTGATGATCTGCCCGCCCGTATCCTTGTGGTGGAAGATGACCCTGGCATGCGCACCCTGATCGTCCGCGCCCTGCAGGGTGATGGCTACCGCGTGCGTGGTGTGCAGGACGGTCCCGAAATGTGGGACGCGCTGCGTGCGCAGGCTGCTGACCTGATCATCCTTGATGTCATGCTGCCGGGCACCAACGGGCTGGACCTGTGTCGCGGGCTGCGTGCCCAGTCCGAACCGGTGGTGCCGGGGGAGGCGCCGCTGACGGAAGTGCCGGTCATTATCGTTTCGGCGCGCGGTGAGGAGCTTGACCGCGTGCAGGGGCTGGAACTGGGCGCGGATGATTACGTGCCCAAGCCATTTGGCCAGAAGGAACTGCTTGCCCGCGTGCGCGCGGTACTGCGCCGCAGGGGCGGCGGGGTCACGACCCCAAGTGCGGGCCGCCAGCGCAAGGAAACCGTCCGCTTCGCCGGCTGGACGCTGGACCTGCGCCGTCGTGAACTGACGGATCCGTCCGGTACGGCGGTCGAGATTTCGGGGGCGGAGCATGACCTGCTGACCAGCTTCCTTGACAATCCGCAGCGTGTCATCGGCCGTGACCGGCTGCTGGAACTGTCGCGTACCAGGCTGGGGGACGTGTCGGATCGCAGCGTGGATGTGCTGGTCAGCCGCCTGCGGCGCAAGCTGGGGCCGGATTCGGATGGGCTGATCCGTACCGTGCGCGGCATGGGCTATATCTTCACGTCGGAAGTGGAGCGGATCTGACGGGATCAGGCCGTGACAGCGACCCGCCCTCCACAGCCCCCCCGCGCACCGGAACCCGTGGCCAGGCGCATTACGCTATGGCCGCGTGGCCTGGTGGGGCGCGTCATGTTCGTGCTGCTGGCCGCCGTGGCGCTGGTCTTTGTCGGCAGTTCCGTCTTTTATGAAGAAGCCGAGACCTACACCATAGACGACGCCCAGCTGGAACAGGTGGGGGAGCGGCTGGTGATTGATGCCCGCGTGCTGGCCGCCACCCCCACATCGCAGCGCATGGTGCTGGCGGCCATGCTGTCCACCAATGACCTGACGGTTGACTGGCGCACCCCGGCGCAGCAGGGGGTGATGAAGGTGGAACCCCCATCGCTGCGCATGCTGCATGACCGGATGGCGGGGTCGCTTGCGGCATTGCGGGGCGATGCGCTGAACCTGTCGGGCACGATCGCGGCCACGGCGGATGTGCGCGGCACGTTACGCCTGCCCGATGGCAGTTACATGGGATTCCTTGCCCCCGCCATCCTGCAGCCGCACCATATGCAGCGCGGCATTGTCTCGGCGGCAATTCTGGCGGGGGCGGTGCTGCTGGCGGCGGGCATGCTCGTGCGCGCGCTCAGCATGCCGCTGCGTGCGCTGGCGGATGTGGCGGATACGGTCGGGTCAGGCCAGTGGGTGCCGCTGGAAAACAAGGGCCCGCGTGAAGTTCGTTATCTGGCCCGGGCCATCAATGACATGCAGGAACGCATCAACCGCCTGATTGCCGACCGGACCGAGGCACTGGCCGCCGTGTCCCACGACCTGCGCACGCCACTGGCCCGCCTGCGTCTGCGCGCGGGCTTTCTGGAAGATGCGAACGCTCAGAAGGAAATCGAGGCCGACGTCACGGAAATGGAGGCCATGATTGCAGGCGTTCTGGCCTATCTGTCGGGGGAAAAGGACCCCGAACCCGCGCGGTCGGCCAACGTAGCCTCGATCCTGGCGACACGGGTGGATGATGATGCCGATCAGGGGCGCGACGTGACCTATGACGGGCCGGATCAGGCGCAGGCCGTGGTGCGTCCGCTTGCGCTCAAGCGCGTGCTGGGCAACCTGATCGACAATGCGGTGAATTATGGTGGCAACGCCCATGTCAGCCTGACGGTGACGGCGGACGCCCTGTGCATCCGGGTGGAGGATAACGGCCCCGGCCTGCCCGATGCCGAAATCGGGCGCGTGACGACACCCTTCTACCGTGTGGAAGGATCGCGTTCGCGCAGTACCGGCGGCCTGGGCCTGGGGCTTGCGATCGTCAGTCGCGAAGTGGCGCGCGACGGGGGGCGCTTCCACCTGTACAACCGCCCGCAGGGGGGGCTGTGCGCGGAAATTGTCCTGCCACGCAATGCTGTGATACGTCCCGGCAGCTAAAAGCGGGCCGGGCCCTGTCGTGTGGGGTTGGATTTACGCGCGCGTCGATCATATAACAGGACTTGGGAAGTACGTTTGCATGTCCCGCTTTCCCGTCATGTCTGGAAGACCGAGCAATGTTCATCGAAACAGAAGATACCCCCAATCCCGCAACGCTGAAGTTCCTGCCGGGGCGCGAGATCATGGCCAACGGGGCCACGGCTGACTTCATCAGCCCCGATTCCGTGGCCGGGCGGTCGCGCCTTGCGGAAATTCTGTTCGACCTTGACGGCGTGGCCCGCGTCTTTTTCGGAAATGACTTCGTTGCCGTGACCCGCAGCGACGCAACACAGTGGGATGACCTGCGTCCGCAGGTGCTGTCCGTGCTGGCTGATTACCTGGCCACAGGGCAGGCCGTGGTCGAAAGCGACGCGCAGGTGGTCGAGGATCTGATCGCGCCGGGGGATGAGGAAATCGTGCAGCAGATCAAGGAACTGCTTGATACCCGCGTGCGCCCCGCCGTTGCGGGTGATGGCGGTGACATTGTATTCCGGGGGTATCGTGACGGGGTGGTGCGGCTGACCATGCAGGGTGCGTGTTCGGGATGCCCGTCGTCGCGCGCGACGCTCAAGCACGGGGTGGAGAACATGCTGCGCCATTATGTGCCGGAAGTGGTATCGGTAGAGCAGGTAGAGGCCTGATCGGCAGGTCTGCGCGTAGTCTGGGAATGTTTCATGGCGCTTGATGACGCTGGGCTTGATCTTCTGTTTCGTACCGCACGCACGCCGGTGGCGTGGAATGACCGGCCCGTGGGGCAGGATACGCTGCGGCAGCTGTACGATCTGGTCCGCCTTGGCCCGACATCGGGTAACTGCTGCCCCGGGCGTTTCGTGTTCATTACGACCGAAAGCTGCCGTGAGCGCCTGCGTCCCGCGCTGTCGGCGGGAAACGTGCAGCGCGTGATGACCGCCCCGGTCACCGTGATCGTGGCGCATGACCCACTGTTCTTTGACCGCATGGATACGCTTAATTCCGCCCCGGATGTGCGGCAGTGGTTTGCAGCCGATGTGGGACTGGCGGAAGAAACGGCCTTTCGCAATGGCACGTTGCAGGGCGCGTACCTGATCATGGCCGCGCGGGCGCTTGGCCTGTCGGTGCTGCCGCTGTCGGGGTTCGATGGCGCGATGGTGGAAGACAGCTTTCTGGCGCAGAAGGGCTGGCAGGCCAATTTCCTTGTCTGTCTGGGTTATACGGATGGACCGCCACCCACGCCCCGTGCCCCGCGCCCGGATTTCGATGATGCCTGTGTGATTGTATAGGTCATGCGGATTCTGGTGATGGACGGCAGCGCCACCGGGACGCAGGCGCGTGCCGTGATTGCCTGCCTTGTGCTGGGTGATGATGGTGTCCTGTCTGTCCTTGCGACGCGTGAGGCAACCGGACGTGGCGCGGCGGAACAGTTTCCCCTGCTGGCAACCGAACTGTTCGCGCAGTGCGGCTGGACCCATGTCATGCCCGAACTGGTTGGCGTGGTCGTCGGACCGGGATCGTTCACGGGACTGCGGGCCTCGCTGGCCTTTGCCCATGGGCTTGCCGCGGGCAGTGGCTGTGCCGTCATGGGCATGACCGGGGGGGAAGCCATGGCCGACGCCCTGCGTCATCTGGCCCGGCAACAGGCGGCGCGTCCGGTGTGCTGCACCGTTGCACGACGGGGACGGGTCTTTGTCGAAATGCTGGCGGATGGGGATGGGGCGGGAAGTGTGTCCGCCCATATGCTCGATATGCTTGAACTGCCGCCCGGTCGCTTGCTGCTGGCGGGAAATGCGGCGGAAGATGTGGCGCAGGCATTGTCACGGCGCATGGATGTGCGGACATGCAACCTGATGCAGCCTGACCCCGTGGGCATTGCTACGGTGGCCCTGCGTCGTTTCTGCGGCCATCTGCCGCCCCGTGCGGCCCAGCCGCTTTATGTCGATGCGCCGGAGGCCAAACTGCCTGCGGCTGGCCTGCGGCCCGCCCCCACCGATACGCCATGACCCTGTCCCCCCGGCCCGCCAGCGCGCGGGCCACGTTGCTGGCCCATATCCATGCGCGGGCGTTCCCCCCTACTCACCGGTGGGATGCGCAGGCCATGCAGGCCCTGCTGGACATGCCGGGTGTTTCTGTCGTGATGGCGGAAGGGGGCACTCCTGCCTTCATCATGGTCCGCACCGTGTTTGATGAAGCCGAGATCCTGACCTTTGCCGTGGACCCGGCATGGCAGCGGCGCGGTATCGGGCGCGACCTGCTGGCGCGCTGTATGCGGCAGGCGGGCCAGGCAGGCGCGCGGACCCTGTTTCTGGAAGTGGCGCGCGATAATGCTCCCGCCATGGCACTGTACCGCACGAGTGGATTCGTGCAGGCGGGTGTACGGCGCAATTATTACCCCGATGGGATGGATGCCTGCGTCATGCAGCGGGAGATTTGAGGACGGTCAGCCGGTGTGTCATGCCATCTGTTTCTGTCTGTATTTCTTCTACAACATGACCAAGCAGCTTCAGGCTGCGTGAAACATTGTCCAGCGGGGTGGTGCCGCGCAGTCGGACAAGCAGTTTTCCCCCGGCAGGAAGTCTGTCAAGTGCCAACCTGGTACGCACGAAAGTCATCGGGCATACTTCATGGGTGATATCTATTTCTGCCATATCAATATCAGACATATTACCACGAAACCTTTGTTGTTACCTGTTGCGATCCGTCTGGAATTATTTATATAGGGTACATCATTATTCCAGAGCGACAGGATCAGATTAATGGCCGATGCAGCGGCAGAAGTGGAAGTACGGGAACTGGCCGCCGAAATCGTTTCGGCATACGTATCCCGCAATGAACTTGACGCGGATACCCTTCCCGATCTGATTCACCGGGTTTATGAAGCCGTGGCCTCCCTCGGGCGTGCGGAACCAGTGCCTGAGAAGCCGGTGCCCGCTGTCCCCCTCAAGAAATCGGTTTTCCCCGATTACATCGTCTGCCTTGAGGACGGAAAGAAGCTCAAGATGCTCAAGCGTCACCTCAAGACCGCTTATAACATGACGCCTGATGAATACCGTGAACGATGGGGGCTGCCCCATGATTACCCCATGGTGGCGCCCAACTATGCCAGCCATCGGTCGTCGCTTGCACGCAAGATCGGCCTTGGCACCAAACGTGAGGACTGAACCACACGGAGTGTGGTAGTGTGGACAGGTATCTGCATGATCGGCTACGCCCGTAAACATGGCACCAGACAGTAACGGACTACAGACCCGCATTGAACGCATGTGCACCGAACGCGGCCTGAAAATGACAGGCCAGCGACGGGTGATCGCGCGTGTCCTGTCTGAAGCCCATGACCACCCGGATGTGGAAGAGCTATATCGTCGCGCCTCCCAGCTGGACGGGCGTATTTCGGTTGCCACGGTATATCGCACCGTGCGCCTGCTGGAAGAAAACGGCATTCTCGAACGTCGTGACTTTGGCGGTGGCCGGGCCCGTTACGAAGCGACGGAAGAAGGCGACCACTATCACCTGATCGATGTGGAAAGCGGACAGGTGGTGGAATTCACCCATGCCGACCATGCCGAGCTGTTGCGCAGGATTACGGCCGAACTCGGGTTCGAACTGGTCTCGCACCGACTGGAACTGTTTGCGCGCAGGCTGCCCGACGTGGCAGAAGAACAGACGGGCCAGATGGCGCAAACGCAGCGGAAAGGCAGGTCACGGCCTTGAGTATCGAGAAAACCATACAGTCCCTTTCTACCCTGGACCTGGAACGCAACGGTTTTCCTGAATTGCGGGGGGGAAACCTTGGCGTCCGGATCGCCACGACGGACGAGGAACGCGACGCCGCCCAGGCGCTGCGGTACCGGGTGTTCTATGAGGAAATGGGGGCCAGACCCGATTCCCGTACCGAGCGCCTGAAGCGGGATATTGATGAATTCGATGAATATGCCGATCACCTTCTGGTGATCGATCATGCCATTTCATCGGGTGCCAGGGGCGTGGTCGGTACCTACCGGCTGATGCAGGGGGATGCTGCCCGGAAGCTGGGCAAATTCTATACCTCCAGCGAATACGACATTTCGCCCCTGACCGAATTTCCCGGTCGCCTTCTGGAAGTGGGCCGGTCGTGCGTGGATATGAACTATCGCGGTCGCGCGGCCATGCAGCTGTTGTGGCGTGGCATTGCGTCCTACATTTTCCTGCACCGGATTGATGTGCTGTTCGGTTGCGCCAGCCTGCCGGGCACCGATCCCGATGCGCTGTCGGATGAACTGACCTACCTGTACCACAATCACCTTGCCCCGCCCGCGCTGCGGGTGCGCGCCCTGCCTGAACGCAGGGTGGAAATGCTGCGTGCGGACCCGCAGCTGCTGGACCACCGGCGGTCGCTGGCGCGCCTGCCGCCCCTGATAAAGGGCTACCTGCGGCTGGGTGGGTATGTGGGCGATGGCGCCGTGATTGATGAACAGTTCAACACCACCGATGTTGCAGTACTGGTCAAGAGCGAACTGCTGGCTGATAAGTATTACCGCCATTACGAACGTCGCCTGCGTGACGCGCTGGACTGACCCCGCAATCCACAGGGGGGGCGGGTCGCGACGCTCCATGATGTTCCTGTACACGCTGTATATGAAGCTTGCGCGCCTGCACGGGTGGCGGGCCGATCTGGCCATGCTGCTGGCGGGTGGGGTGTATGCCCTTGCGTTTCCACCGTTGCATGCGGTGGTGGTCCTGCCGGTCGCCTTCTGCCTGCTGGCGCTGGCGATCGATCACGCGGCCGACTGGCGTGGGGCCGCGCGGCGTGGCTTCATGTTCGCGATGGGGTTTCATACCATCGGCCTGTACTGGCTCATGTATGCCATCCTGCTGCGCGCGGATGATTTCTGGTGGCTGGTGCCGCTGGCATCGCCCGGCTGCGCGGTGATCCTTGCCCCGCTCAGTGCGCTCTCCGCCGGGTTGAGCCGCCTTGTGCCGCGTGGCACGGGCCGTCTGCTGGTCCTGTCCGCCCTGTGGACGGTGACGGATATGGCGCGGGTGTACGTGTTCAGCGGTTTTCCATGGAACCCGCCGGGCAGCGTATGGGAATTCCCCGGTCTTGCCGGCGATATCATGATCCAGCCTGCCGCATGGATCGGGGTGGACGGACTGACCCTGCTGACCTGTATCGTGGCGCTGGCCCCGCTATATGGTCGTGCTGGCCGCCGGGCCTGTCTCGCGCTGATGGTGGTGTGGATTGGCTGTGGCGTGGCACGCTTCAGCAGCATCCATGACACCTATCTCCATAATCCCGAAGTCGTGCTGGTGCAGGGCAACGTGCCCGAGACGGACAAGATCGCAGGCAATTCAGACGTGGCGATTTTCCGTCGTTACCTTGCCCTGACCCATCAGGGGGTGGCGCAGGGCCTGCAGCAGGCTGCGGGTACGCGCCCCGTTGTGTTCGCATGGCCGGAATCGGCATTTCCGGGCCTGCTGCTGGAAGATGATATTGCGCGCCCCATGATCATGCGGGCGGGGCAGGGAGCTGCAGCCGGCATTATTGGTAGCGTGCGCTGGCTGGAGGATGATCACCACTGGCGCAACAGCATGGTGGCCCTGATGCCGCCCGACGGCGCGGGGTCCATGGTGTATGACAAGGCGCATCTGGTTCCCTTTGGAGAATACCAGCCCGCCTTCCTGCCCTTCCATGTTGTGCCGGGTGAGGGCATGACCCCAGGCCCCGGTGTGCGGACGTGGCATCTCCCCGGTATTGCGCCGGTGGGACCGCTGATCTGTTACGAAGTGATTTTTTCAGGTCAGGTGACAGCCCCGCATGACCGGCCCGACTGGCTTATGAACAGCACCAACGACGCCTGGTATGGCAACAGCGCCGGGCCCCGCCAGCATCTGGCCGCCGTGCGTATCCGTGCGGTGGAGGAAGGGCTGCCGGTTGCCCGTGCCGCCAATACCGGCATCTCGGCCGTGTTTGACGGGCGGGGACATGAACTGGCGCGGCTGGGCTGGGACCGTCAGGGTGTGCTGGTGCATGCCGTGCCCGATGCCCTGCCGCTGACTGTTTTCGGGCGGTACGGGCGTCTGGTGCCGTTGCTGCTGGCTGTTTTACTGGGGCTGTGCGGCGTGTGGTACGCAGGTCGACAGGGTAAAGCCGTTTTGTCATAACGGTTTTCCGCCATTTTTTTTGATCTTATTTAATGCATTTAAAATGCATGAATATTTTCCTAATTCCCTGCTCGCCGTGCAGGGACAGGTTATTTATGTAATGCTTTGGTCCGGTACTCTGGAAATTCGGGTCAATAACGGATTTATTGTAGCTGTAGTTGATTTAAAAAATCTTAACGCCCACCGTGAATGGCTGGCGTATTTTAATTTCCAGCCGGTCTGGAGATAGCAGGTAGGGAAGGTAAGACCATTATTGTGACGGGGAAAATGTCCGCTACGTCCAATCCGGTAGATGTCCATGTCGGGAACCGTATCCGTCTGCGTCGTACACTGCTGGGTATGTCACAGGAACGGTTGGGGAATGCCTTGGGTCTGACATTCCAGCAGGTGCAGAAGTATGAACGCGGGCGTAACCGCGTGGGTGCGTCGCGTCTGTATGATCTGTCGTGCGTGCTGGATGTACCGGTCGGATTTTTTTTCGCGGGCCTGCCTGCGCATGTCGATACGACGGACCGGCCCGTAACAGACACTGTCGATGGCATGGCCGAGCCCGAGGCCCCTACACTGTCATCCGCGCTGCCCACGGTGGCGCAGGATGGCCTTGCCCTGCTTTCGCGTCGTGAAACCATTGAACTGGTGCGCGCATACTACGGGATCGAGGACAGTGGCACCCGTCGCCGCGTGCTGGATCTTGTCCGCTCCATGGGGGCATCGTCGTAGCGGGCGGGCTATTCCCGCCTGAGTACCTGATCGGTCATGAATGATGCGATTTTCCCGGCGCGGAAATCCGCGCGCAGGCGGTCTTCGTCATATTCCGTGCGCACCCAGTCCATGAAGGGGAGGCGCCCTTCCGCCTCGGCCGCGTAACGCAGGAAGAAGGCATCAAGCACGCCAGTGCGTGAACTGTTGAAATGTCCGTTCTTCCATGAAAGCTGGCGCAGCGCCTGTTGCGCCGTCCCCCCTTCGAACAGGATGACAAGCCCCGCGGCCAGTCCCGTGCGGTCGGCACCCGACTTGCAGTGCATGAGCATGGGAAAGCGGATGTCGCGGTAAATCCGCTCAAACCGTTCAATGCGGTCCCTGTGGGGGGCATTGCGGCTTTCGAACGCCATGTCGATATGGGTCAGCCCGATCTTGTGGGCGGCTTCGCGTGACAGGGCATCGGACCCGCACTGACGGTGCCCGCGCAGGTTGACCAGCGTTTTCAGCCCGTAGCGACGGGTGGCCAGCCGCAGCCGCCACGGCGTGGGATGGTTGCAGCGATAGACACGGCCGGGAATGACCACGCGGAAGTTGGTCCATGTCTGCCGCAGGATTGCATGGTCAACGAACAGGCTGTCGATCCAGGCACGGCTTCGGCCGGCGGGGGTGGACAGGTTTCCCTCAAACACCAGCCTTGTCCTTTCAAACGGGTGGAGACGAAAAAGGCGCTGGATTTTTCACATCCAGCGCCTTCTGCGTCAATCACGAATGAAAGTGACCGGCTGTTACGCCTTGCGTTCCAGCTGCAGCTCCTTGATCCGGCCAATCGCCTTGGCGGGGTTCAGGCCCTTGGGGCAGGTCTGGGTGCAGTTCATGATCGTGCGGCAGGCATACAGCTTCAGCGGATCTTCCAGTGCATCCAGACGGTCGCCCGCATGTTCGTCACGGCTGTCGGCAATCCAGCGATAGGCCGCCAGCAGCGTTGCCGGACCAAGGTAGCGGTCGCCATTCCACCAGTAGGACGGGCACGACGTGGAGCAGCAGAAGCACAGGATGCACTCCCACATGCCATCCAGCTCGGCACGTTCCTCGATGCTCTGGCGGCGTTCGGAATCCGGTGGCGGCAGCGTGTCGGATTTCAGCCACGGATCAATCGAGCGCAGCTGGGCATACGCACCATCCAGGTCGGGCACCAGATCCTTGATGACCGGCATGTGCGGCAGCGGATAGATCGCGATGTCACCCTCGATATCCCGGATGGGCTTGAGGCACGCCAGCGTGTTCTCGCCAGCGATGTTCATCGCGCATGACCCGCAGATCCCTTCACGGCATGAACGCCGGAAGGTCAGGGTGGAGTCGACATCGTTCTTGATATGGATAAGCGCGTCGAGCACCATCGGCCCGATCTTGTCCAGATCAATTTCGTAGGTATCGACCACGGGGTTCTTGTCATCGTCCGGGCTCCAGCGATAGATCCGGAAGTTCTTGACATTGGTGGCGCCGGGGGCGGCGGTGAAAATGCGGCCCTTGCCCACCGTGCTGTTCTTTGGCAGCCTGAATTCGACCATCGTCTCGTTCCTTTTCCGCCGTTACGTCAGTAGACGCGCTTCTTGGGGGGGAAGACCTGCACATCGTTGGTCAGCGTTTTCATGTGCACGGGGCGGTAGCTTAGCGTGACATCGCCCTTGTCGGTCATGTGGGCGACGGTGTGCTTCATCCAGTTCTTGTCGTCACGGTCGGGATAGTCGTCATGCGCCTGCGCGCCGCGGCTTTCGTGACGTGCGTCGGCACCCGCCATGGTGACGGTGGCGTTGGCCAGCAGGTTCTCGAACTCCAGCGCTTCCATAAGGTCGCTGTTCCAGATCAGCGAACGGTCGTTGATCGAGATGTCGGGAATTTCCGACCAGATTTCCTTGATCTTCTCCACACCCTGCGCAAGGCTTTCGGTGTTGCGGAACACGGCGGCATGCTTCTGCATGGTGCGCTGCAGCTTGCTGCGCATGTCGGCCACATGGGTCTTGCCCTTGGCGTAGCGCAGGCGGTCGAAGCGCGCGATTGCGGCATCACCGGCCCCTTCGGGCAGCGGCGGGATGACTTCCTCGCTCTTGATGGTAGCGGCGGCGCGCTGGGCGGCGGCACGGCCAAATACCACGAGGTCAAGCAGCGAGTTGGTGCCAAGGCGGTTCGCGCCATGCACGGACACGCACGCCGCTTCACCCACCGCCATAAGGCCGGGCACCACCGCATCGACATCATCAGCCGTGGGGCGGATGACCTCGCCATGGTAGTTGGTGGGGATGCCGCCCATGTTGTAATGTACTGTCGGCAGCACCGGCACGGGTTCCTTGGTCACGTCGATCCCGGCAAAGATGCGCGCCGTTTCCGAAATGCCGGGCAGGCGTTCATGCAGGATCTCGGGACCAAGATGCTCGAGGTGCAGCATGATGTAGTTCTTTTCCGGACCACAGCCGCGACCTTCGTTGATTTCGATGGTCATGGCGCGCGAGACCACGTCACGCGAAGCCAGATCCTTGGCGGTCGGCGCGTAGCGTTCCATGAAGCGCTCGCCTTCGGAATTGGTCAGGTAGCCGCCTTCGCCACGGCAGCCTTCCGTCAGCAGGCAGCCTGCGGGGAAGATGCCGGTGGGGTGGAACTGCACGAATTCCATGTCCTGCATCGGGATACCGGCGCGGATCGCCATGCCGCCACCATCACCCGTGCAGGTATGGGCGGAGGTGCATGAATGGTACGCACGGCCATAGCCGCCGGTCGCCAGCACGACTTTCTGCGCACGGAAGCGGTGCAGTGTGCCGTCTTCCAGGCACCATGCCATGACACCACGGCAGGCACCGTCGTCATCCATGATCAGGTCGATGGCGAAGTATTCGACAAAGAATTCGACGTTATGCTTCAGGCACTGCTGGTACAGCGTGTGCAGGATGGCATGGCCCGTCCGGTCGGCGGCGGCGCAGGCGCGGGGCACCGGGGCCTCGCCATAGTTGCGCATGTGCCCGCCAAAGGGGCGCTGGTAGATCTTGCCATCTTCCGTGCGGGAAAAGGGCACACCCATGTGTTCCAGTTCCTGCACGGCGGGCACCGCCTCGCGGCACATGTATTCGATGGCGTCCTGGTCACCCAGCCAGTCCGATCCCTTGACGGTATCGTACATGTGCCAGCGCCAGTTATCCTCGGCCATGTTGCCAAGCGATGCGCCAATGCCGCCCTGTGCTGCGACGGTATGGCTGCGTGTGGGGAAAACCTTGGTCACGCAGGCAGTCTTGAGGCCAGCGGCCCCCATGCCCAGCGTGGCCCGGAGGCCGGAGCCACCAGCGCCTACGACAACCACGTCATATGCGTGGTCAACGATCCTGTAGGAGCCGGTGAGTGGTGAAGTGGTCGCGTTCATTTCTTGGACGTGTCCCGATGCTCGTTCGGACGGCCGGCCAGTATTGCGGCCCGCCGGTCCGCGAATGTCATGTTCTGCTCAGGCGATCGCGCGGGCTTCAGCCCGCTGCAATCCTGCCCCGGCTGCTGCCGGCCAGCGCCAGCTTCAGTACGGAAACCGTGCCGAACAGACCCAGAAGGAAGACGATCCCCTTCATCAGCAGGCCCGCAGGCAGGTGCGCCTTGCCGTGCACGTAGTCATCAATGATGACCTGCAGCCCAAGCTGGGTATGGTAGAAGGTCAGGATCACCAGCGACAGCATCATGGTGGTGTTGAGCGGGCGTGCGCCCCACTTCGCCACTTCCGGCTGTGATGCGCCAGCAAGGCGGAAGACCTGGATCACGAACCAGCCCGACAGCGGCACAAGGGCCACCGCCGATGCACGTTCTGCCCACCAGTGGCCGACACCGGCCTGACCCGAGCCCAGTCCGCGCGCGCGCGAAAGCTGGGAGCGCATGACCGTGATATGCGGTTTCTTCGGATTGCTCATGATCAGGACGCCTTCTTGCGGGAACGACAGATCGCGACACCAAGGATACCGGCCACCAGCGCCAGCGTGGTTCCCACCGTCACGCCCACGGCCACGGGGCCATCCTCGTTGATTTCCTTTTTGGAAAAGCGATAGCCGCTATCCCACACAAGGTGGCGTATCCCCGCCACGAAGTGATAGACCAGCGCCAGTGCCCACCCCGCGAGCAGCATCTGCCCCAGCGGGTTGCCGGTCACCTTCTGGACCTTGCTGAAAGATTTGGGTCCCTTTGCCGCCGCGCTGATCCAGCACAGACCAAGTGCCGAACCGCCTGCGGCGGCGACACCGGCGGCGCGGTTCGCGATTGAAAGGAACATGGAAAGACGGAAGCGGTAGACCTGGAGGTGTGGGGACATAGGCCGCCTGGTCAGAGTTCCGTCGCTTCGCTGCCCTACATAGAGCGCATCACGGACATCCTGCATGGTCGTCTCGTCAATTTCCCTGTTATGGCTTCGGTTTGTTCCGTTGCCTTGTCTGAATTCGGTCCTACGCCGCACGGAAGGCCGGGTCAACGCACGCCCGGAACACGAGGTTGAGAGACCTTCCCCCGGCTACATGGCGGTACAGCCCCGCTGCACCGCCATCCATGGGGACCCCGCAGGCAGCCCGTCAGTGTCCGAGCAGGTCGAGGGCGACCATCGTCTCCGCGATCTGGACCGCGTTCAGCGCCGCCCCCTTGCGCAGGTTGTCGGCAACGCACCAGAAGCCGAGTCCATTGGGCACCGTCGGGTCAATGCGCAGGCGCGAGACATAGGTTGCGTCCTCACCCACGATCTCAAGCGGTGTCGCATATCCGCCGTCCTCGCGCTTGTCATGCAGCACCACGCCCGGCGCTTCACGCAGGGCTTCGCGGGCGCGTTTGATATCAACGGGTTCCTCGAATTCCACGCTAATGGCCTCGGCATGGCCAATGAACACGGGAACACGCACGCAGGTGGCGAAAACGGCAATGTCGGGGTCAAGGATCTTGCGGGTCTCGACCGTCATCTTCCACTCTTCCTTGGTCGCGCCGTCATCCATGAACCGGTCGATGTGGGGAATGCAGTTGAACGCGATCTGCTTTGTGAACTGTTCGGCCTTCAGCGGGTCGCCCACCAGGCTGCCGCGTGACTGGTTGAACAGTTCGTCCATGCCGCTTTTGCCCGCACCGGCCACGGCCTGGTAGGTGGCGACCACAACGCGCTTGATTGTGAACAGGTCATGCAGCGGTTTGAGTGCAACCACCATCTGGATGGTGGAGCAGTTGGGATTGGCAATGATGCCGCGCCTGGCCTTCTTCACATCGTTGGGATTGACCTCGGGCACGACCAGCGGCACGTCCGGTTCCATGCGGAAGTGGGACGTGTTGTCAATCACGATGCAGCCCGCTTTCGCAGCCCGCGGCGCATGCACGGCCGAAACCGCCCCGCCGGGGGAGAAAAGGGCGACATCCCAGCCGGTAAAGTCAAAGGTCTCGAGGTTCTGGACCTTCAGTACCTTCTTATCGCCAAAGGAGACTTCCTTGCCCGCCGAACGGGCGGACGCCAGGGCCACGATCTCATCCACAGGGAACTGGCGCTCGGCCAGAGTCTTGAGGATCTCGCGCCCCACAGCGCCGGTGGCGCCCACCACCGCAACGCGGTAACCCATAATCTTCTTCCTGTCCTGTCATGCCGGTCCATCCGGGCGGACGGACCCATTGCCGTAACTGTACCGACACCTAGAGCCTGCGCGGCAAAGGCGCAAGCAGGACGGACCGCGCAAAACCGCTAACCGAATCGGGGGTAAGGTCAAGGTGACACGTCCCATGCGGTGATAGGCCTTGTCCGTATCGGCGTGCCGGGTGCACGCTTGGCCCATCGCGCCATACCGGGCAGGCACGCCGCCATCCGTCCCGGTACAGGGCGCAGGCAAGAACGGTTAGAGAGATCATGGCCCTATCATCTGATATTTCCGCAACCATGCCGCCCGGTGCCCGTCGGGCCCCCGCGTGCACCCTGGTCATTTTCGGGGCGCATGGGGATCTGACCAAGCGGCTGCTCATGCCCGCGCTGTACAATCTGGTGGGTAACGGGCTGCTGGATGACGGCTTCCGCGTCATTGGCGTGGACCGCGTGGACAGCACCACCGCGCAATGGCGCGACGGCCTTGCCGCCATGATGCAGTCCTTCACCCATGACCCGAACGCCGAATTCCATCCTGCCAGCATCAATGCACAGCAGTGGGACTGGCTGGCGCAGCGGCTGGAGTATGTACAGGCCGATTTCAGTGATGCGGACGCCCTGCGCCAGCTGGGCACGAAGCTGCCGGGCAACGCCATCTTCTACCTGGCCATCCCGTCGCGGTTTTTCGCCACGGTGGTCGAAACATTGGGCAAGGCCGGTGTGGTGGCGCAGAAGGAGGGCGTTTTCCGCCGCGTGGTGATTGAAAAGCCGTTTGGTTCGGACCTGGCTTCGGCAAAGGAACTCAACCGCCGGGTGCTGTCGGTACTGGACGAGTCGCAGGTCTTCCGCATTGACCATTTCCTTGGCAAGGAAACGGTGCAGAACATCCTCGCCATGCGATTCGGCAATCTGATATTCGAACCGCTGTGGCGCAATGAATATGTCGATCATGTCGAGATCACTGCTGCCGAGACCATTGGCGTGGAACAGCGCGGCGCGTTTTACGAGCCCACGGGCGCGCTGCGTGACATGGTGCCCAACCACCTGTTCCAGCTTTTCGCCATGGTGGCGATGGAGCCCCCCAATACCTTCGACGCCGAAAGCGTGCGCAACGCCAAGGAACAGCTGTTCGAGGCCGTGACCCCCATCGACCCGGCGGATGCCGTGCGCGGCCAGTATGCAACCGGCACGGTGGAGGGCAGACCCATGGTCGGCTACCGCGAAAGCCCCGGCGTGGCCCCGCACAGCAATACCGAAACCTATGTGGCGCTGAAGCTGCATGTGGATAACTGGCGCTGGGCCGGGGTGCCGTTCTACCTGCGCACCGGCAAGGCGCTGGGGGGACGGCGGACCGAAGTTGTGGTGCAGTTCCGCAAGCCGCCAATGCTCATGTTCCGTGAAACCGAAACGGAGGAACTGCCCCCCAACCGCATTATCCTCAACATCCAGCCAGCCCAGGGGCTGACGGTGGAACTGGGTGCGAAAAAGCCGGGGCCGGAAATGGACCTGACCGATGTGCAGGCCCGTTTCCGTTACGAGGACGTGTTCGCCAAATCGCCCAATGTCGGGTACGAAACCCTGCTGTATGACTGCCTGATGGGGGACGAGACCCTGTTCCAGCGTGCCGATAATATCGAGGCCGCGTGGAAGGCCGTCGATCCTGTCCTGCAGGCATGGGCGAAGGATACGGCGGGGCCGGAACTATACGAAGCCGGGACATCAGGTCCCAGCGGGGCGGACGACCTGCTGCATCGTGACGGACGGTCGTGGTACCCGCTTGATCGCGCCTGAAAGATTTTTTGAAAACGACCTGTTCATAAGGATGAAAGTTTCCGGCTGCCGCCTTTCTTCAGAAAGGCGGCGTTCCTTAGAAGCTTTCTGAAAAAAGCTTCACCAGAAACTTTCTTGCGACCGGCTCCGTCTGGCTGTTGCGGATCGCCCGGGACTGTCAGGTAAGCCGGATATGGCCTGGCCCCGCCCGCAACATGCTGTGGGCGGGGCGGGACGCGTTTACTGCGCGGGGGCGGCGGTGGTCCCCTGCGCATCGGCAGCCTTGGCCTGCTGTGCGGCGGTGTGTTCGCTGTCGCCCTCACGGAACAGGGTGTCGGCATGCTTGCGCTGCTTCTTGGACAGGCTGTCATACAGCGATGCGAACGCCGTGTTCAGCGTCTGCATGTCACGCGCGCGCTCGATCACCAGATCGGCATAGGACTGCATGTTTTCCACCGCGTTCAGGGTGGGCAGCTTGGACCGGCGGTCCTCGATCGCATCATGCAGGCGCTGCGCGTTGTCGCGCATGTCCTGTGCGAAGGGGGCCCACAGCGCTTCCTGCTTCTTGGTAATGCCCAGCTGGTCATGCAGCGCCTTGATATGGGCTTCCACCTGTTCCGGCGCGGGATCGCGCGGGGTGTGGGCCAGTGGCGCGGTCGGGTTGGGCTTGCCTGCTTCTGTCTGGGTACCCGTGGTGGGCTGCGGGTCGGCGGCCATGGCCATGGCGGGCAGCATCAGCAGGGCAGCGGTGGGTAGGAACCGGCGGAACATCATGTTGTATATTTTCCTTCGCAGGGGTGTCGATATGCGTGGGATGTGTCAGGGCTGCGGTTATCAGTAACCGCCGCCATAGGGGTAATAGGCCGGCGGCGGCGGGGCCGGCGCGGGGGTGGGATAGTAGGCCGGTGGCGGTGCCGCAGCGCCGCGTTCGGCCAGCGTGCTGCCCAGCATGGCGCCCACTGCAAGACCGGCCAGGCCACTGCCCACGGCCAGACCCGCGCCGCCGCCACCACGGTGGCCGCCATAATAACCGCCACGCGGCGGCGGGGGCGGTCCGCCACGTCCACCGCGGGGACCGCCATGCCACGGCTGGGCCTGCGCAGCCGGCACGGCCGTTGCCAGTATGCCCAGCGCAAGGCTGGCTGACAGGAGGGAAGCAGTAAGTTTGCGCAGATGCATGGAGTTTGAGAACCTCGACATATCGTGAAGGCGGATAACAGGATCATTATGACCAATGTCCGTGTCGAAACAATGGCCGGGTCCGTGTCAGGCCACCCAGGGCAATCGCTTTGTCAGGGCGGATAACCGGTGGCGACGCAATTCGTTGCGCGCCCTGGCATCATTGGTCATGTAATTCAGCTGTATGGTGTGGCGGGGACCGACGTACTGCCGGTGGCCATGCCATGTGTCCGGCCCGTTGGGGAAGACCAGCAGCGTGCCGTTGACGGGCGGAACCTCGACCGTGAAATCCTCCAGGTCATGGTCGTTGCGCAGCAGTCGCAGGCAGCCTTCATGCCGTGCCCATGCCGTGTCGTCCCCGGCGTTCAGATACAGCAGGACGGTCACGCGCTTGCTGGCGGAATCGCGGTGGATGCGTCCGTCCTTGGCCCGCGTGCGTCCACGCAGGGTCAGCATGGTGGGGGCGGTATCCAGATCCAGCGCGAATTTCCGCGCGATCAGGGTCCGCAGCCGTGGTCCCTCCAGTTCCGTCACCAGCCGCGCCATAAGCGGCGAAAGCGTCAGCGCCCCGGGCGGGAAGGACCCGCCGGAGCGGATGTCAGGCAGGCTTGCGGCAAGGGCATGCAGGTCATCGGGCCTGATGAAATGCGGGACCACCACATGCGCAAATGGTGCGGTGGACACGGGCGCTGCCTCCAGCGCCGCATAGTCGGGGGTGACGGGTTGGATCATGCCATCCTGCAAGCTGGTCACTAAGCGGCTTCCAGATTAGGCCCGGACACGCCCCCCCGCAAGCATGCGTACGGGATCAGGCCGTGACCGTGTCCACCGCGTCCAGCACCCGGCTGGAATAGACCGTGGCCGCCCCCGCATTCAGCGCCACGGCAACGCCCAGTGCTTCGGCAATTTCCTCTTTCGTGGCCCCGGCCTTCACCGCGGCGGTGGAATGGACGGATATGCAGCCGTCGCACCGTGTGGTCACGGCAACCGCCAGCGCGATCAGTTCACGTGTCTTGGCATCCAGCTTTCCGGTGCGCGCGGCAGCGCCATCCAGCGTCTGGAGTCCCTTGATGGTGTCGGGCGAGAGCGCCGCGAAAGCTTTGATAGAGTCGCCCAGATGGGCGCGGTAGGCGTTCCAGTCAGTCATCACAAACTCTCCATTCTGGCTGGTTTCAGTTCACCAGATGGAGAGAACCCCTGTCATGACACAGTTTGGCGAGTTTGCGCCCTTGATGGGGTGTTTGTTACGGACTATCGCCGAAATACCATGGATACAGACATAGCCCCCGCCCGCCCGTCCGCTGCGGCGTTGCCCGCAGGTACCGGCCCCCTCGCCGCCTATGAGGCCCGTGTGGCTTCTGGCCGTCTTGATCGTGACCCGGAACAGGAAAAGGCCGCCCGCCGGCTCGACCGCCTGTGGCGTGAACTACGTGACTACCACCCGGTGGTCCAGCAGCACGCGCCGCAGGCCTCGGGCTGGCTGGGCGGGCTGAAGGCGCGCCTGGGCCTGTCGGGGCGCCACGCCACCGAGGCCCCGCGTCCGCGCGGCGTTTACATGGTGGGACAGGTGGGGCGTGGCAAAACCATGCTCATGGACCTGTTCTTCAGCCTCGCCCCCGTGGAACACAAGCGCCGGGTCCATTTCCACCGCTTCATGCAGGACGTGCACCAGCGCCTGCATGACATGAAGGCGGCCGATCCCGACCTGACGGATCCCATCCCGCCGCTGGCGCGCCAGATCGCGCAGGAAGCGTGGCTGCTGTGCTTTGATGAATTTCAGGTCAATGACATTGCCGACGCCATGATCCTTGGCCGCCTGTTCGATTACCTGTTCGCCGATGGCGTGGTGGTGGTCGCGACATCCAACACGAAACCCGAGGACCTGTTCCAGGACCGTCCGGGCGCTGATGCCTTCAAGCCGTTCATCGCCGCGATTCTCAAGGAAGTGGATACCGTCATCCTCGATTCCCCGCGCGATTACCGCCGGGGCAACGCGCGGGGAATGCAGACATGGATCATCCCCGCCGATGATGCGGCGCGCCGGGCGCTCGACTCGATCTTCACCCGGCTGGCCGATGGCGCGCCGGTCGTGCCGGTTACGCTGGACATCATGGGCCGCCGCCTGAAGGTGGACCAGGCGGCAGGTCCGGTCGCGCGCTTCAGCTTTGCCGATCTGTGCGGCAGGCCGCTGGGTGCTGGCGATTACCTGGCGCTGGCCACGCGGTTTCCCAACCTTGTCCTGGATGGCGTCCCGCGCATGGGGCCGGATAATTTTGACGAGGCCCGGCGCTTCATCGTCCTGATCGACACGCTGTACGAACAGAACGTCAAGCTGTTCGCCTCCGCCGAGGACAGGCCGGACGCACTGTATGCAAAGGGGCAGGGCGCCACCGCGTTCGAACGCACCGCCTCGCGTCTGGAGGAAATGCAGAGCGCGGCCTACATGCAGCTGCCGCACCTGAACGCATAGGAGCGGACAGGGGATGAAAGGGTCACGCCATCGTGACGGTTATGGCGGTGGTGTGACTGGTCAGGCGGTAGGCAAGCAGGACGGTCTTTGCTTGGGTATGGGCAAGTTCGCATCAGCCGGGACAAAGGCCGCGGATATGGACGTTTTCCGCACGCCGGTCCCCGCTATCGGAGGACAGGCACGAAAATGTCAGTATGCGCGGCAAGCAGACCTGATCCTGATGAATGATGGCGGCATCCCGGCAAGGGTGCGGCTAGGGTAGCGATACAAATCGGGCCGGTGAGAATGACATGCCGGATCCGACAATAGCGCGGCCAAAAAAGGCCGCCAGCGAGGAGATGTCTTCAATATGGCGGGCGTAGATATTCTTTCGACCGCATTCAGTGGCGCCAATACGGCCTATCTGGCTGAATTGTATGCGCGCTGGGTGGCCGATCCCAACAGCGTCGATCCTTCCTTTGCCTCCCTGTTCCAGGAACTGCATGAGGATGGTCCGGAAATCGTTCATGATGCGGAAGGGGCCTCCTGGGCGCCGCGTCCGCACATCATCACCGGTGATGAACCCGCACCCCTGCCGAATGGCAAGGCGGCGGGGGTTACGGCCGAAGGGCTGCGGGCCGCGGCTGATGACAGCCTGCGCGCGACCCAGCTGATCCGCGCGTTCCGCGTGCGTGGCCACCTGGAGGCCCGGCTGGACCCGCTGGGCCTGCAGGTGCCCCAGCCCCATGCCGACCTTGACCCGGCAACCTACGGCTTCGGCCCCAAGGACCTTGATCGCCCGATCTACCTTGGCCACACCGTCGCCAGCCTGATCGGGACCGACACCGCGACCATCAATCAGGTGCTTGATGCCCTGCGTTCGGTCTATTGCGGGCCGATCGGCGCCGAGTTCATGCATATCCAGGACCCCGAGCAGCGCATGTGGGTGCAGGCGCGGCTGGAAGGCGACAACTGGCGCAAGGGCGCAAGCCCCGAACAGAAGAAGGTCATCCTGCAGCAGCTGACCGAAGCGGAAGGCTTCGAGTCCTTCTGTCAGAAGCGGTATGTCGGCACCAAGCGCTTCGGCCTTGAGGGCGAGGATGTGACCATTCCCGCGCTGCACGCGATCATTGATCAGGCGGCTGCCGGCGGCGTGCGGTCGGTTGCCATCGGCATGCCGCATCGCGGGCGCCTGAACACGCTGGTCAACATCGTGCGCAAGCCCTACACCGCCATCTTCAGCGAATTCGCCGGTGCGTCCTTCAAGCCGGACGACGTGCAGGGGTCGGGCGATGTGAAATACCATCTCGGCACCTCCACCGATGTCGAGATCGGCGGCACCCCGGTCCATATCTCGCTCCAGCCCAACCCCTCGCATCTCGAGGCGGTGGACCCGGTCGTGATCGGCAAGGTCCGCGCGACACAGGATGATGACGATCCCCACCAGCGTGGTCGCCATATGGGCCTGCTGCTGCATGGTGACGCGGCGTTCGCCGGTCAGGGCATCGTGTATGAAACGCTGGCCATGTCGCAGCTGATCGGCTACCGCACCGGCGGCACGATCCATGTCGTGGTCAACAACCAGATCGGCTTCACCACCGTTTCGGTCCATTCCTTCTCCGGTCTGTACTGCACGGACGTGGCCAAGGCGGTGCAGGCCCCGATCCTGCACGTCAATGGTGACGAGCCCGAAGCGGTGATCTACTGCTCCCGCCTTGCGGCCGAGTTCCGCCAGAAGTTCGCGTCCGACGTGGTGCTGGACATCGTGGGTTACCGTCGCCACGGCCATAACGAGTCCGACGAGCCGTCCTTCACCCAGCCCACCATGTACAAGGCCATTGCCGCGCGCCCGACCATCCGCACGCTGTATTCCGACCGTCTGGTGCGCGAAGGTGTCGTGACCGAGGCTGAGGTCACGGCCGAATGGGACGGCTTCCACAACAGGCTGGAAGAAGCCTACCAGGCGGCACAGGGCTACAAGCCCAACAAGGCCGACTGGCTGGAAGGCGCGTGGAAGGGCCTGAAGCCGCCGCCGGTGGACGCAACCCGTCCCGCGCCGGAAACCGGCGTGGCGATCGACACGCTCAAGGAAGTGGGCGCGGCGCTGGCGCAGGTGCCCGATGATTTCAACGCCAATTCCAAGATTGTCCGTCAGCTCAAGGCCAAGGCCAAGATGTTCGAGACGGGCGAGGGCATTGACTGGGCTACGGGCGAGGCGCTGGGCTTTGGCACGCTGCTGCTGGAAAAGCACCATGTCCGCCTGTCGGGCGAGGACTGCCAGCGCGGCACCTTCAGCCAGCGTCATGCGGTGCTGATCGACCAGATCAACCAGAACACCTACGTGCCGCTGAACAACATCGCCAAGGACCAGGCCGCGATCGAGATCTACAACTCGCTGCTGTCCGAATTCGGTGTGCTCGGGTTTGAATACGGCTATTCGCTGGCCGACCCGAACGCGCTGGTGCTGTGGGAAGCGCAGTTCGGTGACTTCGCCAATGGCGCGCAGGTCATCATCGACCAGTTCATCGCGTCGGGTGAGACCAAGTGGCTGCGCATGTCCGGTCTGGTCATGCTGCTGCCGCATGGGTACGAAGGGCAGGGGCCGGAACATTCCTCCGCCCGTCTGGAGCGTTATCTCCAGCTCTGCGCTGAAAACAACATGCGCGTGTGTAACCTGACCACGCCAGCCAACTACTACCACGCCCTGCGCCGCCAGCTGTTCCTTGATTACCGCAAGCCGCTGATCATCATGACGCCGAAATCCCTGCTGCGTCATAAGCTGGCGGTGTCGGCACTGAAGGATTTCGGTCCGGGCACGCGCTTCCTGCCGGTGATTGGGGAAATCGACCAGATTGCCGCCCCGGCCAAGGTGGACCGCGTGGTGATCTGTTCGGGCAAGGTCTATTACGACCTGCTGGCCGAACGGCGTGAGCGCAAGCTGGATAACGTCGCCATCCTTCGGCTGGAGCAGTTCTATCCCTTCCCCGAAAAGATGCTGGCCGAGGAACTGGCCCGCTATCCGCAGGCCAAGGTGATCTGGTGCCAGGAAGAACCGGAAAACATGGGTGGATGGAGCTTTGTCGATCGCCTGATCGAAGGCGTGCTGACATCGGTTGGCCACAAGAGCACGCGGCCGGCCTATGTCGGGCGTGTGGCGGCGGCAAGCCCCGCCACGGGCCTGGCGAAGATCCATGTCGCCGAGCAGACGGCGCTGGTGAACAGGGCGCTGGGTGTCAGCGCCTGACCGTCACGGGTTACGCATAAGGGAAATGGGAACGGCGGTCTGGCCGTTCCCCTGAATAACGATAAGGCCGCCCGGACGTGTCCGATGCGCCAGGGCGGCAAAGGGATTGGGAATTAAAAGATGTCTGCCGATATCAAGGTACCGACACTGGGTGAAAGTGTTACCACAGCAACCGTTGCAAAATGGCTGAAGCATCCCGGTGATGCCGTGAAGGAAGATGACCCGTTGGTGGAACTGGAAACCGACAAGGTCAGCGTGGAAGTTCCCGCGCCGCAGTCTGGCGTGCTTGGCCCGCTGCTGGTTCCCGAGGGTGAGGAAGTCGAGGTCGGCACCGTGCTGTCCACGATCGAGGCCGGCAGTGGCGCCGCCCCCAAGCCTGCGGCCGCCCCCGCGCCGAAGAAGGAAGCCGCCCCTGCGGGCGTGCAGGCCCAGCCCGCCGCCAGCGGCCCGGTTGCCCGCCCGGCAACGCCGCCGTCCGATGTCGCGGCACAGGGTGCCGCAGCCGTGGCTTTCCCGAGCGCGCGCAAGATGATGACCGAGCAGGGCGTGTCCGCAGCCCAGGTCGGCACCGGCACCGGCAAGGATGGCCGGATCACCAAGGGTGACGTGCAGACGTTCCTGTCGCAGCCGCGTGCAGCCCAGCCTGCCGCCGCCGCACGCCCGCCCCGTCAGGACGACCCGCGTGAAGAACGCGTGAAGATGACGCGCCTGCGTCGCACCATCGCCCGTCGCCTGAAGGATGCGCAGAACACCGCAGCCCTGCTGACCACCTTCAACGAAGTGGACATGTCCGCCGTCAAGCAGATGCGCGCGGAATACAAGGATCTGTTCGTCAAGAAGCACAACGGCACCAAGCTGGGCTTCATGTCCATCTTCAGCCGTGCGGTGATCGCGGCCCTGCAGGAATTCCCGGCCATCAACGCCGAAATCGACGGCGATGACGTGATCTACCGTGAATTCGTGAACCTGGGCATTGCCGTGGGTGGCCCCAACGGGCTGGTCGTGCCCGTAATCCGCGACGCGGACAAGATGAGCTTTGCCGAAATCGAAAGCACCATTGCGGGCTTCGGGAAGAAGGCACGCGAAGGTACGCTGAAGATCGATGAACTGTCGGGTGGCACGTTCTCGATCACCAATGGCGGAATCTATGGCTCGCTCATGTCCACGCCCATTATCAACGCGCCGCAGTCGGCCATCCTTGGCATGCATGCCATCCAGGATCGTCCGGTGGCGGTTGACGGGCAGGTCGTGATCCGCCCGATGATGTATATCGCCCTGACCTACGATCACCGGATCGTGGATGGCAAGGAAGCGGTCAGCTTCCTTGTGCGGGTCAAGCAGAACGTGGAAGACCCGCGCCGTCTGCTGCTGCAGGTCTGATGCCTGCCGGGGCCGTGCCATGCGCGGCCCCTACGCGCAACCGCATAGCAAGCAGGACTGAATAGACATGACAATCGACATCAAGGTGCCCACGCTGGGCGAAAGTGTGACCACGGCTACGGTCAGCAAGTGGCTGAAGCAGCCCGGCGATACCGTGAACGCGGATGATCCGGTCGCTGAACTGGAAACCGACAAGGTCAGCGTGGAAGTCCCCGCCCCGCAGGCTGGCGTGCTGGGCGCACACGCCGTGAAGGAAGGCGACGAGGTTGAGGTCGGCACCGTACTGACCACCCTGACCCCCGGCGCGGGTGGCCAGAAGGCAGCACCAGCCGCCGCTAGGCCAGCCCAGCCTGCACCGGCTGCTGCGGCCCCTGCCACGGCCCCCGCGCCCAAGGCTGCCGCCGAGGCCCCGGCGGAGACGGATTACGATGTGATCGTGATCGGCGCAGGCCCCGGTGGCTATGTGTGCGCCATCCGCGCAGCCCAGCTTGGTTTCAAGGTGGCATGTGTGGAAAAGCGCGCGACGCTGGGGGGCACCTGTCTGAATGTTGGCTGTATCCCGTCCAAGGCGCTGCTGCAGCAGTCCGAAAACTTCCATGCCGCCAAGGATGAGTATGGCGAGATGGGCATCATCATCGACAGCGTGAAGTTGGATCTGGCGAAGATGATGGCGCGCAAGCAGTCCGTGGTCGATGCCAATGTGAAGGGCGTGGAGTTCCTGTTCAAGAAGAACAAGGTCACCTGGCTCAAGGGTGTCGGCAAGGTTGAGGGCACGGGCCGTATCACAGTTGATGGCAAGCCGGTCACGGCCAGGCATATTGTCATTGCCAGCGGCAGCGACAGCGCAGGCCTGCCGGGCGTTGAAGTGGACGAAAAGCAGATCGTCACCTCCACCGGCGCGCTTGAACTCTCCGCTGTTCCCAAGAAGATGGTGGTGATTGGCGGCGGTGTGATCGGCCTTGAACTGGGCAGCGTGTGGCACAGGCTGGGTGCGGATGTGACGGTGATCGAATACCTCGACCGTCTGGTTCCCGGCACGGATAACGAAGTGGCCAAGACGTTCCAGCGCATCCTGACCAAGCAGGGCCTGAAGATGAAGCTGGGCCACAAGGTGACCAAGGCGGAAAAATCCGCCAAGGGCGTGACGCTGACCGTGGAGCCCGCGCAGGGCGGGACGGCTGAAACGCTGGAAGCCGACGTGGTTCTGCTGGCCATTGGCCGTACGGCAGCCAGCAAGGGCTTCGGGCTGGAAGAAGCCGGTATTGAACTGGACAAGCGTGGCCGGATCGTCACCGATGCGCATTACGCAACCAGCGTGCCGGGCATCTATGCCATTGGTGACGTGATTGCAGGCCCGATGCTGGCGCACAAGGCCGAGGAAGAAGGCGTTGCCGTGGCCGAACTGCTGGCGGGCCAGGCAGGCCACGTCAATTATGGTGCCATCCCCGCCGTGGTCTACACCTGGCCGGAAGTCGCAACCGTCGGCAAGACCGAAGAAAACCTGAAGGAAGAGGGTGTTTCCTACAAGGTTGGTAAATTCCCCTTCACTGCGAATGGCCGTGCGCGCGCCATCGGCATGACGGACGGATTTGTAAAGGTTCTGGCCGATTCCACCACCGATCAGGTGCTGGGCGTGCATATCATCGGCCCGATGGCGGGCGAACTGATTGCCGAATGCACAATGGCGATCGAATTCGGCGCGTCGTCGGAAGACATTGCACGCACCTGCCACGCCCATCCCACGCTGAGCGAAGCGGTGAAGGAAGCGGCGCTGGATGTGGACAAGCGCGCGATCCATATCTGATCTGGCGTGACTGAAAGAAAACCCACCCGGCAGGTCTGCTGCCGGGTGGGTTTTTTTTGTTTACCAAGCAGAAACTTTATAATTTCCTGAAATTACGTAAAATTTCCTAGAATTTGTTCAGGAAATAAAAGTTTTTGGTGAAGATTTTTCCAAAAAGCTTCTGGAAACACCGCCTTTTTTGGAAAAAGGCAGCATCCAGCAACGTCTTTTTAGTTAACAGTACAATGGCACAGGCATCAGGATGCGGTCGGCGCGGGGTTCCAGGCTTCTTCGCGGGTAATGCGGATCAGTTCCGTGGCGGAGACCGCAGGCGAAATGAAGAAACCCTGCACATAATCCACGCCCAGCTTGCGCACCGTATCGAATTCGTCCTGCGTTTCCACGCCTTCCACCGTTACGGCAAGGTTGTAGCCGTGACCCAGTTTGATGAGCGAGGCCAGAAGGCTGCGTGCCTTGGTATCCGACCCGATATTGCGAACCAGGCAACGGTCCAGCTTCAGTGACTGTAACGGCAGTTCCCGCAGGGTGGACAGGCGTACAGTTCCGTATCCGAAATTGTCCATCGCCAGGCCGAACCCGTCTTCGGCCAGCCCGCGCAGGCGCAGGCGACTTTTTTCCGCGCGCCGTCCCTGCAGCATCTGTTCGGTGACTTCCAGCATGAAAGTGCCGGGATCAAGGTTGAGCTGCCTGATTTCACTGAACAGGTCGATCTGCTGTTCAAGGTTCAGCAGGTCCAGATGCGACAGGTTGACCGCCAGCCGCAGGCTGGGAAGACCCGCTTCCTTCCATTTCAGGATATCATCATGGAAGGACTGCACCAGATGCGTTTCCATGATCTGGGCCAGCGCGGAATCCGCGAACACATCGGTGAAGGCACCGGCGGACAGCAGTCCACGTTCCGGATGGTGCCAGCGCATCAGGGCTTCCGCCTGTTCGATCCTGCCGGTGCGGGCGTTGAGGATGGGCTGGTAATAGACCTCGAACTGCTTTTCCACGACGCCCTGCCGGGCTTCCGACAGGATCTTGGCCCGCTCCATCGTGGTCTTGTGCAGGCTGGGTGTGAACATGCGTGCCTGCTTGCCACCCGCCTGCTTGGCGGCATAGACCGCGACATCGGCGTTTTTCTGCAGCCCCTCCAGCGTGTCCTCGCTGGTGATGGGGGTGGCGCCGATACTGCCGGAAATGCGCACGGTGGCGCTGTCCAGCATGATTGGTTCTTCCAGCAGGTTCTGGATCTTGTTCAGGATGGTCTGCAGCGGCGTGTGCTTCAGGCTGTGATGCAGGATCACCGCGAACTCATCCCCGCCCAGACGGCTTATGGCATCCTGCGGCCCGATCACTTCGATCAGGCGCGTCGCAATGGTCTTGAGCACCTCATCACCGGCATGGTGGCCATGGATGTCATTGACGGGCTTGAAGCCGTCAAGGTCGAACATCATCAGTACCTGCGGGTCGGCGTTACGGCGCTTGCTGGCCTCGACCGCGGTGACAAGGCTTGCGTTGAACCCCCCACGGTTCAGCAGTCCGGTCATGACATCGGTCGCGGCCTGTTTTTTCAGCCGGACCTTGGTGTTCATGAGTTCGGTAATCTCGAAACGGGTTGCCACGAACCCGCTTATGTCCCCGTTTGCGTTCTTGTGGGGGATAATGGTGGTTGCCACCCAGTAATGGCTGCCGTCCTTGGCGCGGTTGCACAGGTTACCGTACCATGTTTCCCCCGAATACAGGGTGCGGTACATGTCGCGGAAGAACGCCTTGTTATGCTCACCGGAATTCAGGATACGGTGGGTGTGGCCCAGCAGTTCTTCACGCGAGTACTGGCTGATCTGGCAGAATTTGTCGTTAACGTAGGTAATGATCCCCTTGCGGTCAGTGACCGCCACGATCAGGACATTATCCACCACGTCCGCCCAGAAGTCGGCATCTTCATGTGTTAGGGCACGAAGCCTGTTATCATGGTGTGCGGACATTCTGTTACCTCGATACGAAGCGGGAAACGGGGAATTACCGGTACTCAATCTAGGACGATTTCTTCTTATCGGAAACCGTTTTGGCAGCTGCGCCGGCCGGCGGGGCCTTCTTGACCGTCTTGTGCTGCCGTACCCATTTTTCCAGGTCATCGGGGGCCAGCGGCTTGGCGAACAGGTAGCCCTGCATCACGTCGCAGTTCAGTTCTTCCAGCAGTTCGCGCTGCTGTTCGGTCTCCACCCCTTCGGTCACGACCGTCATGCCAAGGCGCGAGCCAATGCCGATCACGGCCATGGTCACGGCCTGCGCATTGGTGTCGTATTCGAAATCGTTGATGAAGCTGCGGTCGATCTTGATTTCTGTCAGCGGCAGGCGCGTCAGCCGCGACAGCGACGAATACCCCGTCCCGAAATCATCCATCGACAGGCCACAGCCAAGGTTGCGGATGGACTGCAGCACTTCCTCGGTATCGCGGCTGTTGTCCATCATCACGCTTTCGGTGATTTCCACCGTCAGGCGCGCGGGCTTGAGGTCATGGTCCTTCAGCAGGGCGGCGATGTGTTCAGGCAGCGCGCGATTGCGGAAATGCACCGCCGACAGGTTCACGGCCACGGTCGGCACATGGATGCCGTCGCGGTCCCATTTCACGATCTGGCGGCAGGCCTCCAGCAGCGACCACCGGCCGATGGCCTCGATCTGGCCGGTTTCCTCCGCCACCGCGATGAAGCGCGAGGGATAGATGTTGCCCAGCGTCGGATGGTGCCACCGCGACAGGGCCTCCACCCCGCTGAGTTCGAGCGTATGCGTGCGCACCTGCGGCTGGTAATGCAGGTTCAGCATGCCCTTGGCCAGTGAATCACGCAGCGCGGAGCCCAGCACCAGACGGTCCTGCGCCACCTGGTTCTTTTCAAGGTTGGCGAAGCGGAAGGTGCCGCGCCCGTCTTCCTTGGCCTGTCGCAGCGCCACGTCCGCCGTGCTGAGCAGCGATTCACTGTCCGGCCCGTTATCGGGATAGGTGCTGATGCCGATGGAGCAGGAAATCGTCAGTGTGTTCTGCCCGATCTGCATGGGCTTGGCGATGGTGGTCAGCAGGCGTTCGGCAAATTCGGCGGCTTCCTTGTTGGGGCAGTTGGGCACCACCACCACGAATTCATCCCCGCCCGAGCGGCTGATGACATACCCATCCAGCGCGATGGCGCGGATACGGGCCGCGATTTCAACCAGGAACTGGTCGGCATAGACATGGCCCAGGGCGTCGTTGATGTCGCGGAAGCGGTCGATGTCCAGCATGAAGATGGCAAACTGGCGGTTGCCATCCTGCTTGTTGATCATGCTCTCGATCACCTTGTGGACCGAGGACCGGTTGAGCAGCCCGGTCAGGCTGTCGAAATTGGCAAGGTGGGAGATGTGTTCCTGCGTTGCATTCTGCTCGAACGCCAGCGCACAGAAGGGAATGCAGGAATCGACAATGCGCTGCGGCCATGTGTTGCGGCCCTGGTCTTCACGCGAATACAGGGCGAAAATGCCCTTGACCTGACCCGACCGGGTGCAGACCGGCGTGCAGAAACACTGCTGCAGCCCCAGCGAGATCCCGAGCGAGCGGTAGCTGTCCCATACCAGGCGCGTGGCGTATTTGGGATCAAGCCGCAGCTTCTCCAGCTCGGATGATGAAATGTACAGGCTTTCCAGCGATGCCCGGTACCGCTTGGGCAGTGTGGGGCTGGACAGGACACGCAGCTGCCCGTCAGGCGTGATGAGCATGAGCACCGCAACCGTGCCGGGCACGAAGCTTTCCACCCGGCGGCACAGCAGGTCGGCCACGTCCTGTATGACCATGTCGCTGGCCAGCGCCTGCAGCACGTCGTTCTGCAGGATCAGGATCTTGCGTTGCTGGCTTTCGTTGGTGACGTTTTTCATCACCCCCATGAAGAAGATGCGCCCGTTATCGGTCACGACCTTCGACAGGGACAGTTCGCCACAGATGTATTCCCCGTCGCTGCGGGTGAACTCCACCTCACGCGATGTGCCGACAATACGGTTCTGGCTGCTGGATCGGCTGCGGTCCACAAACGCGTCATGTCCGTTGCGGTGCAGCATGGGCACCAGCACGTTCACGTTCTGGCCAAGCACGTCCTTCTTGTCCAGACCCCACAGGTTTTCCGCAGCGCTATTGAAAAAGATGACGCGGTTCTGGTCATCGATAATAACGGTTGCGTCTATGGCCTGTTCCAGTGCCGAAATCAGGACTTCAGCGCTCAGGTTAGGCTTGGACATTGAGTTACCTCGCAAAAGGGACAAGGACGGCCTGCAGCCACGAGCCATGCGGACCGTGGGGCATGCAGTATGGGACAGGTAGGCACACGGCGTGCCGGACGTGACGTTATAGGGAAGACGGACATGCCGGTAATAGCAGTGGGCGCAGGCATATCATATGAACAGCAGACATATATTACATATTATATAGAATAGTATTTATTCCGAATTTGTATAGACGAAAACCATGGTACACGATTTAACAGAAAACCAGATGGTCTATATAACCCATCCCGGTGCACTGATCCATCGCGTCATTTGTTTAAAATACCCGTACTTACCTGACCGCTTTTCTGTCTGTGCTACAGGTTTCACCACGACAGCCGGAACATCCGCCGCATCCGCCAGCGGAACGGGGTGCGGCGCGCCGGGTGGCGTAGCGGGTCATGGCGGCAGGGGCATGAAGCCACCGCAGCAGGCTGCCTGTCTGGTGCCAGCCCTTGCGCGCCAGTGCCGGAAACAGCCGTCCCGCCCAGTACAGCGCGCACGCCAGCACCAGCCCACAGGCCAGCAGCGTCTGCAGCAGCGTCGTGAAATGCATCAGAACATCCGTGCGATATGGTAGGTCAGGAACGCCGCGACATAGGCAAGGGCAAACAGGTACCCCGCCGCAAGCGCTACCACGCGCCATGATGACGTCTCCCGCCGGATGACCGCCAGCGTTGCAACGCATTGTGGTGCGTAGACATACCACGCCAGCAGCGACAGCGCGGTCGCCATGCTCCAGTGCGTGGGCAGCATCTGCCCAAGCTGGATGGCCGCCTGATCGGTATCCGTGCCGGAGCCAAGGGAATAGATCGTGGCCAGCGCACCCACCGCGACTTCACGCGCGGCAAGCCCGGGAATCAGCGCCACGCAGATCTGCCAGTTGAAGCCCAGCGGCGCGAAGACCGGCAGCATCAGGTGGCCGATCCGGCCTGCAAGGCTCCAGTCGATGGCAGGCCCAGGCGCACCCGGCGGCGGGGCGGGAAAGCTGGACAGGCCCCACAACAGCACCGTGAGCGAGACAATGGTCGTGCCCACGCGGAGCAGGAAGATGCGCGCGCGTTCCCACAGCCCCAGCGCAAGGTCGCGCGGGTTGGGCAGGCGGTAGGCAGGCAGTTCCATAAGCAGGGTGGCTTCCTGCCGGTCGGCATTGCGCCAGCGCAGTATGCGCGCCACCACCACGGCGGAGATGATGCCCAGCGCATACAGCCCGAACAGGACAAGCCCCTGCAGGTTCAGGAATCCGGCGATGTTGCGGTGGGGAATGAATGCCCCGATCAGCAGCGTATAGACCGGCAGCCGGGCCGAACAGGTCATGAGCGGCGCGATCAAAATGGTCACCAGCCGGTCACGCGGGTTCTGGATCGTGCGCGTGGCCATGACCCCGGGCACGGCGCAGGCAAAGCTGGACAGCAGCGGAATGAAGGAACGCCCGCTCAGCCCCGCGAATGACATAAGCCGGTCCAGCAGGAACGCGGCCCGGGGCAGGTAGCCCGATTCCTCCAGCGCCAGTATCCATGCAAACAGGATCAGGATCTGCGGCAGGAACGTCACCACGCTGCCGGCCCCCGCGATCACGCCATCCACGATCAGGCTGCGCAGCACGCCATCGGGCAGCAGCTGCCCGACCTGCTGTCCCAGCCAGCCCATGCCCGCATCGATTCCGTCCATGACGGGCTGGGCCCATGAAAAAACCGCCTGGAACATGAAGAACAGCAGCACGATCAGGATGACCGGCCCCCAGACCGGGTGCAGCACCCATCGGTCGAGCCGTTCTTCCACCCGGTCGGACAGGGGGGTGGACTGGGTCACGCAGTCCGACAGGATCTGCCGCACCAGCGCATGCAGGTCGGTGCCCGCGGGCAGGGGCGTGGGCACGGGGGGCAGGGTTTCGTCCAGCTGTGTCAGCAGGCTGCGTGCGCCGTCCCGCCTGATTCCCACCGTGGGCACCACCGGCATGCCGATTTCCGCCTGCAGGCGGGGCAGGTCGATCTCCATGCCGCCGCGCTGGGCCGCATCGATCATGTTCAGTGCCAGTACCACCGGCCGGCCAAGGTTGCGCATTTCCAGCACGAAGCGCAGGTGCAGCCGCAGGTTCGTCGCATCCGCAACACAGACCAGCAGGTCGGGCGCAGCCTCCCCTTTGTAGGTACCGGCGCAGACATCGCGGGTGACGGCTTCATCGGGGCTGGTGGCGTTCAGGCTGTATGCGCCGGGCAGGTCCAGCAGGCGCACGGTATGGCCCGCGGGTGTGGTGAACCAGCCTTCCTTGCGTTCCACCGTAGCACCGGCGTAATTGGCCACTTTCTGCCTGCTGCCGGTCAGCAGGTTGAATAGCGCGGTCTTGCCACAGTTCGGATTGCCGACCAGTGCGATGTTGAGTGTGGTCATGCCGGTGTTCCAACCGCGGCATGGACGTTCACGCGATCGGCTTCCGTGCGGCGCAGGGCAAATCGTGTGAAGCCGATGCGCACCGCCAGCGGATCCCCTCCCAGTGGCGCGGTCGCGACAACGCGCACCGCCTCCCCCGGCACGAAGCCGAGTTCACGCAGTCTGTGGGCCACGGGGTCTGTGCTGCCGTGGTCATCAACGCTGTCGATCACGGCGTCGGTTCCGCGTGGCAGGTCACTCAGTCGCATAAGGCGGTATTATCCGGACAATAATAGTAAGTGATAATTATTATTAAATACTGGTGGTAATGTTGTCCATCATGTTTGTTCCGATACCTGCGCCGTGGCGGATGCGGGTATGCCGGGTGTGCATGTAGCCCCGTCGTGCAATGCGGGCAGCGTGGACAGGATATGGAAGAACGTGCCCGATACCAGCCCGCGCCGGCCCCCGCCCGTGCCACGTGGTTCGCCGTATCCGTCGTGCATGTCCGCCAGTGTCGTGTCATTACCCGGATCTGTCACGGTGGCGTAATGGAATTCATGCCCGCGCAGGACCGTCCCCGCCCGGCCAATGGCACAGTCGTGGCGCAGTTGCGCCGTGCGATAGCCCAGGTTCATCCGTCGCCGCGCAAATGATGTGGCATGCCCCAGCAGCCCGGTCATGCGGTGGGTTTCCCCTGCCTTGTCCGTCAGGCTTTCACCCAGCACCATGAATCCCCCGCATTCCCCATGCACCGGCCGGGTCTGCGCGAAGCATGCCAGCGCATGGCGGAAATGGTCCGCTGCCGCCAGCCGCCCGGCATGCAGTTCGGGATAGCCGCCAGGCAGCCAGCAGGCATCGCATCCGTCCGCCGGGCCTTCGTCATTCAGCGGGGAGAAAAAATGCAGTTCTGCCCCCGCCCTGCGCCAGCCTGCCGCCACGTGTGCGTACAGGAAGGAAAAGGCCGCGTCATTCGCCACCGCGATCCGCTGCCCCGGTGGAGCGATGGCAATGGCGTCAGTCGCGGCGGCAGGGGACTGTGGCATGGCGCAGGCCAGTATGGCGTCAAGGTCAAGGTCTCGTTCGGCCTGCGTGGCCAGACGTTCGGCCAGTGCATCCAGCCCGCCATGCTCCCGCGCCTGTACCAGTCCCAGATGGCGTTCGGGCATCTGCAGCTGCGTATCACGCCCGAATGCGCCCAGTACCGGTATGCCCGTGGCGGTAATGGCCCGTGTCGCCATGGCGGCATGACGGGGGGATCCCACGCGGTTCAGGATGACCCCCGCGATCCGGACGGAGGGATCAAGCGTTGCAAAACCCAGCGCGGTGGCCGCCGCTGACTGCCCCTGCCCGGAAATATCCAGCACCAGCACGACCGGCAGGCCAAAGCGTGCGGCGATATCCGCAGGCGCGCCCCGCGCGCCGCGTGGCTCCAGCAGTCCGTCAAACAGACCCATGGAGGCTTCGGTCACCAGCATGTCGCAGCCTGAACACGCCTGCGACATGACATCATCCAGCAGCGCGGGCGGCATGGCCCAGCTGTCCAGGTTGAGGCTGGACAGCCCGGTCAGCGCTTCATGGAACGCAGGGTCGATATAGTCCGGCCCGGTCTTGGCCCCGCGCACGGCAATACCCCTGCGGCGCAGGGCGGCCAGCAGGGCCAGCGTCAGCGTGGTCTTGCCGCCACCAGATCGGGGCGCGGCTATCATCAGCCCTCGTGTCATCGTATCCGTTCCTGCTAGACCGTGTTGAGCCAAGTCACCTTTTACCCCTGCAGGAAAAGAAGACCACCCAGATGGAGCGTACCCATACCAGCCTGCGCCGGGGATGGACCACTGGCAGCTGCGCCACCGCCGCCGCCCGTGCCGCATGGTGTGGCCTGTGCGGGGGGGCGTTTCCCGACCCTGTGACCATTGTCCTGCCCGGTGGGCAGCATGTGGCGTTCGCGCTGGCGGCCCACGGGCATGATGGGGATGGCGCATGGGCGGAGGTTGTGAAGGACGCAGGCGACGACCCGGATGTGACACACGGCGCGCATGTGCGTGTGGACGTGCGCCGTGGGCCACCGGGAAGTGGCGTGGTGTTTCGTGCGGGCGAAGGCGTGGGCACCGTGACCCTGCCCGGCCTGCCCGTCCCGCCGGGCGAGCCCGCCATCAACCCGGTGCCCCGCCGCATGATCCGGACCGCCCTGCGTGACGTGTCGGGGCGGGAACCGGATGTCGTGGTCACGGTGTCCGTCGCGGGTGGGCAGGACATGGCGCGTCATACGCTCAATGGCCGTCTCGGAATCGTGGGCGGTCTGTCCATTCTGGGCACGACGGGCATTGTCGTGCCGTTTTCCTGTGCCGCGTGGATCGACAGCATCCATCGCGGCGTGGACGTGGCGCGCGCGCTGGGCCTGCCGCATGTGGCGGGCTGCACGGGCGATGTGTCGGAACGGGCCACGCGGGCGCTGTACGGCCTGCCGGAAGAAGCCATGCTGGAAATGGGGGATTTTGCCGGTGGCCTGCTGAAATACCTGCGCCGTCATCCGGTGGGGCGTGTGACCATTGGTGGCGGCGTGGCCAAGATGACCAAGCTGGCGCAGGGTTTTCTTGATCTGCATTCCCGCCGTGGACAGGCGGACATGACGCGGCTGGCGGCGCTTGCGCGGGGGATGGGGGGACCTGATCCGCTGGTGGAGGACATTGCACGGAGCCATTCCGTCGCCGCCGCCTTCGCGCTGGCGGCCGGGGCCGGGTATCCCCTTGGTCCGGCTGTTGCGCACGGGGCGTGGCAGGCGGCGGCCGATGTGCTGGCTGGCAATGACTGCGTGCTGGATGTGCTGCTGTTCGACCGCGCGGGCACGCTGGTTGCCCGGCATGGCCCGCATCCGGTCAGGGGCTGAAACGCGGTATCATCATATCCGGTTTTATTTACCAAACCGGAAAAAGATGGATGATTACTACTGCTGGATAAAAGTTTTTGGTAAAATTTCCCCAAAAAGTTTCAGGAAACGCCGCCTTTTGAAGAAGGCAGCACCCAAAATTTTTTATCTTCTGGTCTCGATACTTTCTGGTGCTGTCGTTCAGGACCGGAAGCGGCGATGATAATCGGCGTTGTACAACGCGCTTTCCCTGAAATTGTGCGTGCCCAGCGCCCGGCCCACCAGCACCAGTGCCGTGCGCTCGATGGGATTTTCCGACAGCTTCGCACAGATATCCCCCAACGTGCCGCGCAGCACCAGCTGGTCAGGCCATGTCGCCCGCGCCACAATGGCCACGGGACAGTCCGCGCCATAAAGCGGCGTCAGGTCGGCCACGATCCGGTCCAGCACATGAATGGCCAGATGGATTGCAAGCGTTGCGCCCGTCGCGCCGAAAGCGGTCAGTTTTTCACGGTCCGGCATGGCCGATGCCCGCCCGCTGACACGCGTCAGCACCACGCTCTGCGCCACTTCGGGCACCGTCAGTTCCCGCCCCAGAACGGAAGCGGCAGCAGCAAAGGCTGGCACGCCCGGTGTCATGGTCCACGGAATGCCATGGCGGTCCAGACGGCGGATCTGTTCGGCTACCGCGCTATAGACAGACAGATCACCCGAATGCAGGCGCGCCACATCCTGTCCCGCCGCATGGGCCTTCAGATATTCCTGCTCGATCAGGTCCAGCGTCAGCGGGGCAGTATCCACCAGCCGCGCATCTGGCGGGCAGTGTTCCAGCATTTCGGCCGGTACGATGGAACCCGCGTACAGGCAGACCGGGCATGCCGCCAGCAGGTCGCGCCCACGCAGGGTCAGCAGGTCGGCAGCGCCCGGACCTGCGCCAATGAAGTGTACGGTCATGCATCCTCTCCCTGTGCCATGGCACATGTTGCGTGGGTGCCGGTCAGGCGCGGCACGATCAGTCGTGAGTACGGCCCCGCCGCCGCCAGCGCGCAGCCTTCCGCCACCGACGCGACACCCAGTGCAGCCTGCGCGCGGGCAGATCGGGTCAGGCAGCGCGGCTGTGCCGCGGCCAGTTCATCCGGCGTCACCGCGCACAGCGTCAGGCCCAGCCGGGCGAGTGCCGCCTGCAGCCCGGCCTCGCGGTAGCGGAAGGCGGGCACGGCCACAAGGTCCGCCTGCCTGCCACAGCGTTCGTGGGCCGCCTGCAGCAGGTCAAGGATCGCCCCCGCCGCGCACCCGCTGCGCAGGCCAAGTCCCGCGACGATCATGCAGATGCGTCCTGCGTGCGGGTGACGGCGTAGCTGGTCACGGTCATGCCGGGGCGGAATCCGTGGAAGCGTCCTATGGCCTCCAGCCGTTCCACCTGCATGCGCGTCAGCGTGCCGCCCCGGCGGGCATGGGCGGCCATGACCGCTGCCTCGCTTTCCAGTGTGACGGCATTGGCAACCAGCCGCCCGCCTGGCCGCAGCGCGCGCCATGCCGCGTCCAGCATGCCGGGACTGCTTATGCCGCCACCAATGAAAATGGCATCAGGTGGTGGCAGGCCATCGGCCGCAAGTGTGGGCAGGATTGCAGGCGCTTCCCCCGCCACGATATGCAGCGCGGGCACGCCAAGGTTCAGGGCGTTACGGGCGATGCGGGCACGGCGTTCAGCCGATTTTTCAATGGCGACAGCCCGGTTGGCCGGGTGGCGCAGCATCCATTCAATGCTGATCGACCCCGATCCGCCGCCAATGTCCCACAGCACTTCGCCCCGCCGCGGGGCAAGGGCAGACAGGGTTGCTGCCCGGATCTCGCGCTTGGTGATCTGCCCGTCATGGGCAAACATCTCATCAGGCAGCCCGCAGGCCAGCGGGATGACCAGCGCATCACGTGTCGCCACGATATCCAGCGCCATCAGGTTCAGCCGGGGCGGGCGGGGCGCATCCGCCGCCATGTCCGCAACTGTTGCGGTGTGGTGCGTCTGTCCCGCCCCGCCCAGCGCGCCCAGCACATGCATGGTGGACGGACCAAAGCCGCGTTCGTGCAGCCAGCGCGCGAACCGCGCAGGCGTTTCTTCATCCGCCGACAGCACCACCAGCCGCGCACCGGGCTGCAGGGCAGGGGCCACGGCCTCCATCGGGCGACCGCACAGGGACAGGACATTCACATCCTGCTCCGCCCAGCCCAGCAGGTTGCATGCCAGTGCTACGGAAGACGGCGCGGGATAACACCGCATTTCACCCATCGGCACGTGGCGGCACAGCGTGCTGCCCACCCCGAACAGGAACGGATCGCCAGATGCCAGCACGCACACGGCCTGCCCGCGATGGGCCAGCAACCTGGCAACGCCATCGACAAAGGGGTGCGGCCAGGCCAGCGTGCGCCCGGTTACCATCGTCGCCGCAAGGGCCAGGTGGCGCGCGCCACCCACCACCAGGTCCGCGCCCGCGATCAGGGTGCGCAGGGCCGGGGGCAGGCCCTCGACACCTTCCTCGCCAATGCCGATAACATGCAGCCATGGGGTGGTCATGCGCAGGCCCCGTTGCAGGCAAGGGGGGAAAGATGCGGGTTCTGGTTCTGGGTGGCACGACGGAGGCCCGCGCGCTGTATGGCCTCCTGGAACAGGCGGCCGCAAGGTTTGATGTCACGGTCTCCCTCGCCGGGGCCACGCGTGCGCCCGTCCTGCCACGGCTTGCGGTCAGGATCGGCGGGTTTGGCGGGGTGGACGGCCTGCGGGCGTGGCTGGTGGCGCACCGGATCGAGGCGGTCATTGACGCGACCCACCCCTTTGCCGTGCGCATGAGCGCCAATGCCGTACAGGCCTGTGCGCAGGCGGGTGTCGCGCTGCTGCGCGTGGAACGTCCCGGCTGGACGCCGGTGGCGGGGGACCGCTGGATACGGGTGGGCGACATGCAGGCCGCTGCCCGTGCACTGGGCGCCACGCCGCGCCGCGTGCTGCTGACGGTGGGGCGCAAGGACCTGCTGCCCTTCCATCATGCGGGGGCGCATGACTGGCTGCTGCGCAGCGTGGACCGGCCCGATGCAGCCCTGCTGCCGCCCGGCGCGCGGGTGGTGCAGGCGCGTGGTCCCTTTGATGTCGCGGCCGAGGATGCGCTGCTGCGTACTGAACGCATTGATGTAATCGTCACCAAGAATTCCGGCGGCACGGCAACATCTGCCAAGCTGGAGGCCGCACGCGCACTGGGTCTGCCGGTCATCATGGTTGACCGCCCGCCCGCAGCGTCGGCCCCCACCGTGGCCGATGCTGCGGGCGCCATGGCATGGCTGAAGCGCCTTTATGCGCACGATGCCTCCACCCGGCGGGAGGTATAAAGCCACTTCCCCCCATCCGCGCGGTCGATCACATGGGTCAGCGGGCAGCCGATCAGCACCAGCGTGCTCATGTCCACCTGTTCGGGGTCGGCATGGGCGATATCGGTCAGGATCACCCGTTCATCCGGGCGGCCAATGGCGCGGGCAAAGGCGACCGGCACATCGCCGGGCAGGATGGTGCGCAGCAGGTCCAGCGCCTCGCCCAGCTGGTCTGGGCGGGCCTTTGAACGTGGATTGTACAGCGCAATGACCAGCCCCGCGCCCGCAGCCGCCGCCAGCCTGCGGTGCACGACCTCACGCGGTTTGAGGTTGTCCGACAGGGAAATGACGCAGAAATCCCCCCCCAGCGGCGCGCCCAGCCGGGCGGCTGCGGCCAGCACGGCGGAGACGCCCGGTATGACCGTGACATCCACCCCCCGCCATGTGGCCGGGCCGTGGTCGATGGCCTCGAACACGGCGCTGGCCATGCCGAATACGCCCGCATCCCCGCCGGATACGACCGCCACGGTCCGTCCCGCCAGTGCGAGTTCAATGGCGTGCTGCGCGCGGTCCAGTTCCACGCGGTTGTCGGATGCATGGCGCACGACCTCCGGCCCGGCTTTGACCCGGGCGACATAGGGCGTGTAGCCGATCAGGTCGGTTGCCTGCGCCAGTGCATGACTGGCCTGCGGGGTCTGCTGTTCCGGCGCGCCGGGGCCAAGCCCCACGATGAAGATGCGCCCTGCCGCCTGCATCATCGCGCGTCCTCCCGTCCGGGGACAAGGATGATGGAGAAATAGGGGGCTGGTCCCGTCATGTCCGCAAGCTTCATCCAGCGCTGCTGCGGCTGGGTCGCGCGTTCGACATAGATCGCGCGGTTCTCCCGCCCCGCATGGCGCAGCGCGGTACGCACCTTTTCAAGGTTGCGGCCCAGCTTCATGATGACGGCGGCATCCGCGTGTTCCAGCGCCGAGGTCAGTGCCGCTTCATCCAGCGTGCCGGGAATGACGCACAGCACGTCATCCCCATGCACCATCGGCTGCCGCGCGGCCGACCAGCATCCCGCCATGGCGGTAATGCCGGGCACCACGGTGCAGTCAAAACGGTCCTGCAGGCGGTCAAACACATACATGGCCGACCCGAACAGGAACGGGTCCCCTTCACACAGCAGGGCCACGTCCTGTCCGTTCTGCAGGCGTGTTGCGATCTGTCTGGCGCACTCATCGTAAAATGCCGCCATGCGCACCAGATAGGCCGGGTCGCTGACCGGGATTTCCGTGGTGAAGGGATAGGCGAAGCGCAGGGCCTCCGCCCGTTCGGGCAGCATGTCGCCTGCGATCTGGCGGGCATGGCCGGGGCGGTCATGGCGGCAGAACCATGCCACCACCGGGCTTTCGCGCAGTATGCGCGCGGCCTTGAGGGTCATCAGTTCCGGATCACCTGGCCCCATGCCAAGGATCGACAGGCGGCCTGTCGCGGCGCTGGCGTTCATTCCGCTTCACTCGCCAGCGCGTTGACGGTGGCCGCCGCCATGGCGCTGCCCCCCAGGCGTCCGCGCACGATGATGAACGGCAGGTCGCCAAACTCCGCCAGCGCGTCCTTGGATTCCGCAGCGCCGACAAAGCCGACCGGCATGCCAATGACCGCAGCCGGGCGGGGCGCGCCCGCGCGGATCAGTTCCAGCAGGTGAAACAGCGCGGTCGGCGCGTTGCCAATGGCCACCACCGCGCCATCCAGCTGGTCGCCCCACAGGTCCATCGCCGCGGCCGAGCGGGTATTGCCGATTTCCTTTGCAATCACGGGCGTGCGCGGGTCGCGCAGCGTGCAGATGACCGGGTTGTCGGCAGGCAGGCGCGCGCGGGTCACGCCATGGGCGACCATGTTCGCATCACACAGGATGGGCCGGCCCGCCAGCAGGGCCGCGCGCGCACTGCTTACGAAATCGGGGGACATGCGGATGGATTTCACCACATCCACCATGCCGCAGGCGTGGATGATGCGCACGGCCACGCGGGCTTCGGCCTCGGTCAGTCCGCTCAGGTCGGCTTCGGCGCGGATGATGGCAAAGGAACGGGCATAGATCGCCGCCCCGTCATGAATGTAGTCGTACGGTTCCGTCTGCGGGGTCATGCCGGTTCAGTTCTCCCGTTGCGTGGGGTGGCGTCGGTGGGGCGCGGGGGCCAGCCCCGCACGATCGGATGTATCTGTGCCAGCGAAAGCCCGATGTCCACAGGCGTATTGTCCGCCCGGCCATGCGGGCACAGGCCATACCCGTCCGGCCCCGCCACCAGCGTGATGTCGGCGGGGGCAGGGTGGGCGCATCCCTTGGCGCAGCCTGATACATGCAGGCTGACACCCGGCGGCAGATCAGGGGCCAGCGCCTGCGCATCCGCAATCACGTCGCGCGCAGCACACGCACAGCCACGCGTGCCGATGCATGCCCATATGCGCAGGCGTGGGTCATCCGCGTGCGTGATCAGACCGGGCAGGGCGGGTGGTACCGCGCACTGTTCCAGCACGATCGCGCGCCATGGGGCCACGCGCATATGGCCGTTGCCGTGGTCATCGCACCATTGTGCAATCGCTTCGAACATGTCGGCCGTAACGGGACCGGGCGGCAGCATGACACCCATGGCGTGACCGGGCAGCGGCCCTGCCGGCCGGGGCCTGTGCCGGGTTGCGGGTGGGGCGGCCACGGTATCCGGTCGCCCGATGCGGGCAAAGGCCGCCTGGCCCAGCACGGGGTCACGCAGGGGCCGCGCAGCAGGGGACATCGCCGCCAGGGCATGCGCCAGCGCGACAGCAACGGGTGGCACGTCATGGCCAGCGCAGGCCAGCGCGCGATCGCCACAGGCCACCAGCCACCCGCCGTCCGTGGCGCGGGCGACAATATCCGCGCGCAGCGTGCCTGCCGGGATATACCCCCCGCATTCCACGCCCACCACGAATTTGGCAGGCAGTCCACACAGCGTATCGGCACCGGCAAGGGCGGCATCCAGTGCCTGGATCACCTGTGGCGCATCGGATGCCGCATCCGGGTCGATCCCGGCCAGTGGCGACAGCAGCAGGCTGCGCCGTGCCTCGGTCGCGGCATCGCTGCTGGCCAGTCCTGCCGCGTGCATGTCGCGGGCAAAGGCGCTGGCGCTGTGTTGTGTCAGGCCGCGCAGTTGCAGGTTGCCCCGGCTGGTCAGTTCAATCAGGCCATTGCCATGCATGGTGGCGGCGCGGGCGATCTGCCGCGCCTGCGTCCCGGACAGGCGGCCCAGTGGCGGGCGCACGCGGACCAGCCAGCCATCAGCGGCTTCCATGGGGGTGTGCAGGCCGGGACACCAGCCGCGTATGGCGGCTGGCGTGGTCATGGCCGTGTATCATCCAGCAGCATGGCTGCGGAATTGCTGCGCGGCCGCCACAGGTCGCGGCGTAGCGCATCGGCCAGCAGGCGGCGGATGGCGGCATGTGCGTCGGGATTGGCATGACGCAGGAAGGCGTCGATATCCGGGTCGTCAAGCACGGCGCGGAAGGTCAGGTCAAACTGCCGGTCGAAACGCACGGGCATGGTTGCGGCGAAACCATGCAGGGCCTGCACCCCGCGCGCGATTTCCGCAGCACCCCGGTAGCCATGGCGGCGCATGCCCGCCAGCCACGCCGGGTTGGCCAGCCGCCCGCGCGTGATCCGGGCCACTTCCTGCGCCGTGGCCCGCAGGCGTGGCGCATCGGGGCGGGAGGTATCGCCATGCAGCAGGCGCGGCGTATTGCCCAGCATGCTGGCTGCTGCCGCCATGCCGCCTTCATGCGTGGCCATGTCAGCACTTTCCAGAATGTCGGTTTCGGCACTGTCCTGCACATGCAGCACGACCGCTGCACCCGCCATGCGCGCGGCCAGCGCGTCGGGCTGGCGCTGTCCCTCGCGGTTGCCGCCATAGGTCCATGCCGACCCATCCAGCCATGCCTGGCCCAGATCGTCACGTGTCGACCATGCGCCACGCGCCAGCGGGTCTTCCACGCCCGTGCCGTAACTGCCGGGTGCCGCGCCAAACATGCGTGCGGTCGCGGCCTGCAGCGCCGCCCCGTCCAGACCGGCCGCCTGTGCCGCCAGCGGATTGAGGTCGGGGGATTCGAAATGGCGTGCGGCCACGGCCTGCACCGCCTGTTCAAACAGGGCGATCTGCCCCGGAAAGGCGTCACGGAACAGGCCCGACAGGCGCAGCGTCACATCCACGCGCGGACGGTCGAGTTCCGCCATCGGGATGACCTCGATCCCCGTGACCCGTCCCGATGCGCCGTCCCATACCGGGCGTACCCCCATCAGCAGCAGCGCAAGGGCAAGGTCCTCGCCCCCCGTGCGCAGGCTGGCCGATCCCCACAGGTCAATGACCAGACTGCACAGCGGCTCACCCTGATCCTGCAGGTGCCCTTCCAGCAGCAGTTCCGCCGTGCGCTGCGCCAGTACCATGGCGGACCGGGTGGGAATGGCGCGCGGGTCCATGGCATACAGGTTGCGCCCCGTAGGCAACACGTCGGCCCGGCCCCGCGTGGGCGCGCCCGCGGGCCCCGCCGGGATGAATCGCCCGTCCAGCGCCGCCAGCAGTGCCATGCCTTCCGCCGGGCCACAGGCCAGCAGGCGGGTGGTGATGTCGTCCGTTTCCACCCTGCCGCATGAGCGTGCGATGGCCTGCGCCAGTTCGGTCGCGCGCGGCGGCGGATTGCCGAATACGTGCAGTCCGTCGCGGATCTGCAGGTCCTTTACGTCACACAGATAGGCGTCAAGCCGGGCAAGGGCTTCGTCCTCGTCATCCGTGCGGGTCAGGCCGGTTTCATGCAGCAGGCCAAGGCTGTCGGCGCGCTGCAGGATTTCCCCGCGCAGGATCGCGCCCCGCCTGCGGTCCAGTCCGTCAGCGGCGGCATATTCATCAATCAGCCGTTCAAGGTCGCCTGTATCGGCCCCCGCTGAACCAGCAGGCACGATGGGCGGCGTCATGTGCCCGATGGTGACCGCCCCCAGCCTGCGCCGGGCTGCGGCGGCCTCGCCAGGGTTGTTGACGATGAAGGGGTAAATGACCGGCATGCCGCCAACCAGCACCGATGGCCAGCACGTGGCCGATGGGGCCGCGGCCTTGCCCGGCAGCCATTCCAGCGTGCCATGCGTGCCCAGATGCACCATGGCGTCCAGTTGCCGTTCATGGCGCAGCCACAGGTAGAACGCGACATAGGCATGGCGTGGTGGCGTGTCGGGATCATGATAGCCCGCATGCCGGTCGGTCGTGGCCCCGCGATCGGGCTGCAATGCCATCAGGATATGGCCAAGATGGACATGACGCAGGCAGAACCGGCCATCGGTTACTGCCGGATCCTCTTCCGGCGCGCCCCAGCAGGCGGCCAGTGCGTCGCGCAATGTGGCGGGTAGTGCGCCCAGCCACTGGCGGTAGGTGGTGACGGAAACGAAGGGTCGCGCCGGTGCCCGCGCCAGCATGTGGGCCAGTGCATCCGCCGTGGGCAGGGACGCATCACCCGTATCGTAACCGGCGTCGCGCAGCAGGCGCAGGATGTGTTCAAGGCTTGCGAAACTGTCCAGCCCCACGGCATGCGCCGCCTGTCCCGTGGGGGCACCCTGCGCGCCGGGATAATCGGACAGGATGATCCCCACCCGTCGCGCGGCGGGCGCTTCATGCCCCAGCCGCGCCCATCCGACCGCGCGTGCGCAGGTCAGGGTGATGCCATCGGGATAGGGTTCATGGCGTGCGGGCAGGCCGGGGGTGGTTTCTTCCTTGAAGGAAATGGGGCAGGCGGGAATGCGGCCATCCAGTTCAGGCAGCACCACCTGCATGGCCAGGTCGGCCTGCGACAGGCTGCGCACGCTGTCGCGCCATACGGTGTAGGGAATGCCCGGCTGCTGCACCTGCAGTACCGGCACGCCCGCGAGATCCAGCGGGGAACGGCTGTCATTCCCCGCGCGGGCAGAAAAGAAGGTGGCGTTTATGATGACGTCCGGCGGGCAGGCCGTCAGCCGTGCGGCCACCACCCGGGCGGAGTCAGGGTTCTTGAGCGATGTGACATAGACAAGGTCCGCCCCCATGCCGTGGCGCGCCAGTTGCGCTGCCAGCTGCGTAACGGGTGCGATGTCACCGGCCAGCAGGTGCGCGCGGTAGAACACCACCATGGCGCGCAGCGGCAGCGCCGGGTCGGCTTCATGCAGCACGTCGGCGGGTGGCAGGGGAACGGGAGCGGTGCCGTCATCCGCGCAGCGACCTGCCAGATGCGCCATAAGACGCAGGGCGGCTTCCATATTGGCCGTGCCCCCCGTGCGCAGCAGCGCGTCAAGGCGGGCGCGCATGGGTTCCGGCATGGTGGACTGGGCGGCAAGGCGGGGGTCATCGCGCCCGTCCCCCGCCACGAAGGCCAGTGGAATGCCCCCCTGCCGGCACGCGCGCGACAGTTCTTCCGCCCCGTAGCGCCAGTATTCCACGCCGCCGAGCAGCCGGACCACCACGCAGCGCGAGTCCATGATCGTATCGGCTACGTACAGGTCGATGGACATGGGATGCAGCAGGCGCGACAGCGTGGCCATGCGCAGGGTCGCGGCAGGCGCGTCCTGTGCCGCGTGGGCGGCGCTCAGGCAGAGCAGGTCACTGTCCGAAAAGGACAGGAACACGATATCAGCCGGGGCATGCCCCAGGTCTTCCGCCTGCGCGCCGTCATCCAGCGTGCGGACCTCACGTGCAAGCAGATGCATGGCGCTGCCCCGTTCCCGTCAGTCTGCCTGCCGTCTAGCCCTGCGCCAATGCAGCCGTAATGGCGGACTGGTCCAGCCCCTTCTGGCCAATGACCACAAGGCTGCCCGTGCGCGGCGCGTCCTTGGGCAGGGCGCGGTCGAACTGGTGGCGGAAACGGCTGCCCACCCCCTGCACCGCAAGGCGCATGGCCTTGCCGCGCACCGTGGCGTAGCCCTTCATGCGCAGGATGTCATGCCGTTCAGCCAGTGTTTTCAGCCGCGCGATGAAATCTTCCACGCTGTCCTGTTCGGGCACGGGTGCGACAAAGCTTTCGAAATCATCGTGCTCGTGCTCGCCGCCTTCGGCATCGTGGTGCGAGGGACGGGCGTCAAGGTCATCTTCCGCTGCGGCATCAAGCCCCAGCAGGATGGCGGGGTCCACCTGTCCGTCGGTCGCGCGCACCACCTTCACCACGCGCGGGATCTCGGCGCGGATGGACGATTCCACCGCGTCGGCCTGCGCGGGCGTCATGAGGTCGGTCTTGTTCAGCACCACCAGGTCGGCGGACAGAAGCTGGTCCTCGTATACTTCCGCCAGCGGGTTGTCGTGGTCCAGCGACGGGTCGGCGGCCTGCTGGCGGGCGACTTCCTCGGGGTTGTCGGCAAAGCGGCCGGCGGCGACCGCGGGACCGTCCACGACCGTCACCACGCCATCCACCGTCATGCGGGTGCGGATGGTGGGCCAGCCAAATGCCTTGAGCAGCGGTTTGGGCAGCGCCAGCCCCGATGTCTCGATCACGATATGGTCGGGCGGTGCATCACGGTCCAGCAGCGCCTCCATGGTGGGCAGGAAGTCATCTGCCACCGTGCAGCACAGGCAGCCATTGGTCAGTTCGACAATATCCTCGTCGCGGCAGCCTTCCACGCCACAGGCGCGCAGCGTATCGCCATCAATGCCCAGCGTGCCGAATTCATTGACGACAATGGCGATGCGCTGTCCCTTCGCATTGGCCAGCACATGGCGTAGCAGCGTGGTCTTGCCCGCCCCCAGAAAACCGGTGATGACGGTAACGGGCACCCGCGCGCGGGCCGTGGTGGATGGGGTCATGGCGATCAGGCTCCTGAAAAAAGGGATGCGGGGAAACGGCCGCGCACCATGTCCGACAGGCTGGCGGGGCGGCGGGACGGCATGACGGTGCCGCTGCGTGATGCGCCGTAGGCCGCGACATAGGTCATGAGGTCATCCGCCTTCTCCGGTCCGAGATTGGCCAGCAGCCAGCCCCATTTGCCCGGCATGGCCACCACGGCGGTGCAGCCGTCATTGCAGGCGGCAAGGCAGCTGACCTCGTGCACCACGACCTGCGGGCTGTCCGCCGCCAGCGCCTGCATGGCGTCATGCAGCTGCCGTCCCGGCGGATTGTCGGACGCGGGCAGGCCACGGCGGCAGGTCACGCAGACATGCAGGTGAACGGGGCCGGTCTCATCCGTCGGCTCGGGTGGTGCGGGAATGCTCATGACGGTCCGTGCCCTTTCGCGGCGGTGCTGCGCGTGGCAGCTGAATGCGGGGTGCACGGTCATGGCGGCGTCACCCGGCATGGGGCGGGGTGGTCGCCTGTCGCGTGCCGGGCACCCCGCCGGCCATGCGATCGAATTCGGTCCTGTTATGCCCGCCGGCAGGGCGTGGCATGATGGCAGGTCTCCTGGCTTGTGGCGGAGGGTGCGGCCGCACCCCCGATCCCGGCGGCCTTCCCGGTCCCGTGAAGGGGGCCAGTGGCGTATGCCGGTCCATGTTTTCATGGACCGTGCCGGGACATCACCACCCACAGTTGCGGGGGCAGCGACGGACTTGCCGGTATGGCGCACCGTCTTCCCTATTCTCCCCCGGAAGGGGGAACCATCACCGGCGGATTTAGACGATCGGTCCCGGCACTGTCAAAGGAACCCGGTGCGGGGCGCATGCCATGCGGTCATGGCAGCGGTGCGCCGCTGATGGCCACGCGCCATGCCGTATGGCGGGTCAGGCGGGACCGGGTCAGGGGGGCGATATCCAGCCGTGACAGCATGGCTGCGCTTCCGCCAAGGGCAGCCACCACGATGGCCCGGACCACCGTGGCATGCGCCAGCACCGTGATCTGCGCGGGCGCAGGCGGCAGGGCAACCAGCCACCGGGCCATGCGATGCAGGTGCGCAGCCCGGCTTTCACCCCCCGGCGGGGCGAAACCGGCATCCGCAATCCAGCGCGCCACGTCGTCAGGCGGCAGGTCCTTCAGCGATTGCCCATGCCATGCGCCCATGTCCGGCGCGGTCAGGGCCGCCTGCGGGCAGGCCGTGCCGGTGGCGGTGGAAGGCCACGCGGCCAGAAGGGCGGGGGGCAGCATGATCTGCCCGGCCGTCCCGACGTGCCGCGCCAGACCGGTGGGCAGGGGCGGGATTTCATCACGTCTCGGGAAAATGCCGCGACGCATGCACCCGGCGGCAGGCAGCGCGATGCAGGTCAGGGTCTGGGTCATGCGCAGTGGCCGCGCACGGGGGGAAGGGGTGGGATATGCACAGGGAGTGATTGACCTTCCATGCCGTTTTTGGAAACATGCGCCCCGATCCGGTTATGGGAAGGACGGCCTGACGCGGCACGTCGCCCACATGCTGCCCCGGGTCGCATGTGATCCAGGGAGTTTCCAGTCAATGAGCCAAGATACATCCGTTCTGTCCAGCGCCGCTGTCGCCGCGCCGCAGGTTTCCATCCCGGTTCGCGACCTGTTGCCGTGGGGTGTGTTCGGGCTGGTTCTGGCGTCCCTGCTGCTGTATTTCGTCGGAGCGGAGCAGGGGGCGACCTCCCTTATTTCCGGTCATTACGTGCATGAATTCGTGCATGATGGCCGTCACCTGCTGGGTTTCCCCTGCCACTGAAGGCACGGCGTCGTGCCATGGTTGCGCGATGGCGGGTGACGGACGGCATGCCCCTGCGGGCATGCCGTTTTTTATTGCGCGGCCCCGGTTGGTTCAGTTGATGGTGATGACGGTCCGGCCCCGGATATGACCGGCAAGGATGCGCGGCGCGATGGCGATGGCGTCGGACAAGGGGGCATCGTGCAGCATGCTTTCCAGTCGTGTGGGATCGATATCGCGCGCCAGCCGGGCCCATGCCGTCATGCGGCGCGGGCGCGGACACATCACGCTGTCGATTCCCTGCAGGCGTACGCCGCGCAGGATGAACGGCGCTACTGTCATCGGCAGCGCCAGCCCGCCCGCCAGCCCGCATGCCGCCACCGTGCCCCCGTACTGGATGGAGGCGCACATCGCGGCCAGCGTCTCGCCACCTACAACGTCGATTCCCCCCGCCCAGCGCGCGGTTTCCAGCGCCTTGCCAGTGGGGGACAGGGTATCGCGCGGCAGTACCTCCGCGGCCCCCAGGCCGGTCAGGTAGGCATGAAGCTGTGGCCGTCCGGTGACCGCCACCACCTGATAGCCCAGCTGCGCCAGCAGCATGATCGCCATACCCCCTACACCGCCGCCGGCACCATTGACGATGATGGGACCACTGGCGGGGGTCAGGCCGCCTTCTTCAAGGCTCATGACACACAGCATGGCGGTCAGTCCCGCCGTGCCGATTCCCATGGCCTGCCGTGCGCTCAGGCCCGTAGGCTGTGGCAGCAGCCACCGTCCCGACAGGCGGGCCATGCGGGCAAGTCCGCCCCAGTGCCGTTCCCCCAGTCCCCAGCCGGTGGCCAGAACCCGGTCACCCGTGCAATGGACGGGATCGTCGGAGTGAATGACGCGTCCGGCAAGGTCGATGCCGGGAATCATGGGAAAATGCCGCACCACCGGCGCGCCACGGGTTATGGCCAGCGCATCCTTGTAATTCAGGCTGGAATGATCAATTTCCACCGTCACGTCGCCTTCGGGCAGGGTCATGGGATCGACCTGCTCCAGCCGGGTCGTGACCACGCCATCCGCGCGGCTGATCATGAGGGCGTCGAACATGCTGGCAGTCTTCCGTGGTGATGAGGGGGAGGGGAACGCAGGACCGCGTTCAATGCATCATCCATGCCTGATTCAGGTCTGTCTTCCTATGTACAGCCGCGTGATTTCGCATGATCGTGAAGCGGTCTGGTTTCTGAACCTTCTGATTGTGCAAGAAGATTTTCCAATGTAGCGGCAGCCGTACCCATGCCTGTTCCGCACCGTCCGGGCAGTGCGTGATGCGATGCAGAAAAGCGCAGGGCTGGTGTGACCTTCCCCCGCTTCCTGCCGGAAGGTGGGTGTGGTGTGCTGATTTTTCAGCCATCATTGCACAGGCAGGAGGCATGCCCATGTCCGACGTCACCGTTTCTTCCTTTTCCGCCCTGTCTTCCATGAACGCGCTGTGGCAGGCGCGCTATGGCACCCGTCCCCCCGGTATTTCCCTGCCCGAAAGCCCGGTGGCGCGCAGTCTCATGACCCATCGTTCGGTGCGGGCCTTCAGCCCCACGCCAGTGCCCGATGGCGTGCTGGAAGCGGCCGTGGCGGCGGGGCAGTCGGCCTCGACCTCATGCAACCTGCAGGCATGGAGCGTGATCGCCGTGCGCGATCCGGCGCGGCGCGAACGGCTGGCCAGAATCGCGGGGGATCAGGATTTCATCGCGCAGGCGCCATTGTTCCTTGCATGGATCGCCGACCTGTCGCGGCTGGAACATGTGGGACAGTCGCGCGGGCGTGCGCTGCCGGGACTGGACTGCCTTGATACGTTCCTGGGCGCGGTCATGGATACGGCCTTTGCCGCGCAGAACGCGGCGGCCACGTTCGAGTCCTATGGTCTGGGAATCGTGTATGTGGGCGCGGTGCGCAACCAGCCCGAAGCGATTTCCGCGGAACTGGGGCTGCCCAAACGCACGCTTGCGGTGTTCGGCATGAGCGTGGGCTACCCTGATCGCAAGCAGCCCACCGCCATCCGCCCCCGCCTGCCGCAGCAGGCTGTCCTGCATTCCGAGCAGTACAACGGGGCCGCCGCCAGCAATCCCGAGGTCCTGGACGCCTATGACGACCGCCTGCGCGCGGCCGCCGCGGCCCAGGGCAAGCCCGCGCGGGGATGGAGCGACAGCGTGCTGGCGCGGCTGGGTGACATAAGCGCGCTGCATGGGCGCGAACACCTGCCGCAGGTGCTGCGGCGGCTTGGTTTCATGCTGGGCGAGGCATGAAAAGCAGGGGTCATGCGCACGTGGCGGGGTTGACCGGCACAATGTTCTGGTGAACTTCTGCTAACGTTGCCCGCATCTGTTGGCGGGCAGGGGCGCGCCCTGTGTATCGCGCCAGCGCCATGATGAAAGAGAAACGAACGGCTATGGACAGCGCCACTTCCCTTCCCTTTACGCTTTCACCCAGCACCTCCCCGGTTTCGCCGCAGCGGCGGGCGGAGATTCTGGCCAATCCCGGTTTCGGGCGTGTCTTTACCGACAACATGGTCGTGATCCGTTATGTGGAAGGCAGGGGATGGCATGATGCGCGCGTACAGCCCTATGCACCGATTACGCTGAACCCGGCGGCGGCCGTCCTGCACTACGCGCAGGAAATCTTCGAAGGGATGAAGGCGTACCGGACGGCAGACGGCGGCATTACCCTGTTCCGCCCCTATGCCAATGCCGCGCGCTTCCGCAAGTCGGCTGAACGCCTGGCGATGGCGGATTTGCCCGATGAAGTGTTTGTCGAGGCAGTGCGCCAGCTTGTGCGCGTGGACCATGTCTGGGTTCCCGGCAACCCCGATGAAAGCCTGTATATCCGCCCCTACATGATCGCGAGCGAGACGTTCCTGGGCGTCAAGCCCGCGTCGGAATACATGTTCATGGTCATCGCATCGCCCGTGGGCGCGTATTTCGGCGCTGAAGCGGTCAGCGTGTGGGTGTCCGATTTCTGTCGCGCCGCCCCCGGCGGCACGGGGGAAGCCAAGTGCGGCGGCAACTATGCCGCAAGCCTGCTGGCGCAGCAGGAAGCCAAGGGCCATGGCTGCGCGCAGGTCCTGTTCCTTGATGCGGTGGAACGCCGCTGGATCGAGGAAATGGGCGGCATGAACGTGTTTTTCGTCTTTGACGACGGCTCTCTTGCCACCCCGCCGCTGACCGGCACGATCCTGCGTGGCATCACGCGTGATTCGCTGCTGACGCTGGCGCGTGGAATGGGCCTGACCGTGCGGGAAGAACCCTATGCCATCGATCAGCTTTATGCCGATGCCGCGTCCGGTCGCCTGAAGGAAGTGTTCGCCTGCGGCACGGCGGCGGTGGTGTCCCCCATCGGGCGTTTCCGCGGCCACAGGGGCGAGGCCGTGATCGGTGATGGCGCGGGTATTGGCCCCGTGACCGAAAAGCTGCGCAATGCCCTGATCGGCATCCAGCGCGGCACGGCACCCGACCCGCATGGCTGGGTCGAAAAGGTCATCTGATCACGCGCACATGGCCGGGATGGGTGTCATGCCCGGCCATCCCCATCCCCATCCCTGGTGCGGGCTGTATGGAATGGCCTGCGGACCAGAACGCGGTCTTTTAAATAAAGTAGTGTCCGACAGCTTCTGCCGTTTCCGGTTGGCAGATTGGTCTGGGTTCCCTTGTATCAAGATAAACACAGGTTTCGATGACTGAGACGACTCTGGATGTAACGGGACAGTGGGATGGGCAGTTCAGTTATCCCCATACGCTGATGCCGGAGTCTTTTTCGGCCTCCCTGTTCGAAACCGGTGGGCATGTGGGCGGAACGGTGACGGAGCGCGCCACGTCGGGCGCCAGTGCCGGGGCGTGTTTCATCGCAACGGTACAGGGGGAGCGCAACGGCCTGCATGTGCGGTTTACAAAGACATATGAAGACCATGTGCACATCCATGCCGTGCTGTATGCGGGCACGCTGAGCGCGGATGGCTGCGAGATCGAAGGGGAATGGCGTATCGCCGGATCCTGGTCGGGGCCGTTCCTCATGATCCGCCGGGCGGCGGGGGGCACGGTTGCGGAACACAGGGTGGCGGAAACGACAGTGTCCAACGCCCTGTCCAATGCGGATTGCGCGCCCGTTTCCTGCTAAAAACCGGCTGAAAGTTTTTGGTGAAGCTTTTTTCAAAAAGCTTCGAAGACCGCTGTCTTTTGAAAAAGGCAACGCCCGGAAACTCTGGACATTCTTTAATCAAAACATTGTTTTCAGAAATAATTTTCCAAATGCCGCCTTTGTTTTTGAAAGGCGGCATCTGTTTGATGCTGTCCGGACAGCGTGTCAGCGGAAACTTTGCCTATGGCGTTCGGGCTGCGCGATGGGCCTGCATTCCGGCTTGTTGCAGACCCATCGGAATCGGTCCCGCGATTGCCCTGCGGGCCTATTGCGCAGGTGTCACCGCATCGTCGACCGGTACATAGATCCGATTGCCGTTATTGCGGAATTCTTCCTTTTTCTGTTCCAGTCCCGCCTGCCGCTGCGCATTGGCCTTCAGGTCATGGCTTATGCGCATGGAACAGAATTTGGGTCCGCACATGGAACAGAAATGTGCGTTCTTGTGCGCCTCCCGCGGCAGTGTCTCATCATGGTACGAACACGCAGTATCCGGATCGAGCGACAGTTTGAACTGGTCATTCCAGCGGAAATCGAAACGCGCGCGGCTGATCGCATCATCGCGGATGCGCGCGGCCGGGTGCCCCTTGGCCAGGTCGGCGGCATGGGCGGCAATGCGGTAGGTCACGACACCCACCTTCACGTCATTGCGGTCGGGCAGGCCCAGATGTTCCTTTGGTGTCACGTAACACAGCATGGCGGTGCCGAACCAGCCGATCATGGCGGCCCCTATGCCTGATGTGATGTGGTCGTAGCCCGGCGCGATATCGGTCGTCAGCGGACCAAGCGTGTAGAACGGCGCCTCGCCACATTCCCGCAGCTGCTTTTCCACATTGACCTTGATCTTGTGCATGGGCACGTGGCCCGGCCCCTCGATCATGACCTGACAGCCTTTCGCCCATGCGATTTTCGTCAGTTCGCCCAGTGTTTCCAGTTCCGCGAACTGGGCGGCATCATTCGCATCGGCGATGGAGCCGGGGCGCAGCCCGTCACCCAGCGAGAACGAGACATCATAACGGCGCATGATGTCGCATATCTCCCCGAAATGTTCATACAGGAAGCTTTCGCGATGATGGTGCAGGCACCACCCGGCCATGATCGACCCGCCGCGGGAGACGATGCCGGTGACCCGGTTGGCCGTCAGCGGCACATGCTGCAGGCGTACGCCCGCATGGATGGTGAAGTAATCCACGCCCTGTTCCGCCTGCTCGATCAGCGTGTCGCGGAAGATGTCCCATGTCAGGGCCTCGGGCACGCCACCGACCTTTTCCAGCGCCTGATACAGCGGCACCGTGCCGATGGGCACCGGCGCGTTGCGCAGGATCCAGTCGCGGATGTTGTGGATATTGCGCCCGGTGGACAGGTCCATGACCGTATCGGCACCCCAGCGGATGGACCAGACCATCTTCTCCACTTCCTCGGCCACTGACGAGGTTACGGCGGAATTGCCGATATTGGCGTTGACCTTCACAAGGAAATTGCGCCCGATCACCATGGGCTCAAGTTCGGGGTGGTTGATGTTGGCGGGCAGGATGGCGCGGCCCGCCGCGATTTCGGACCGTACGAATTCGGGGGTGACGAAGGCGGGAATGTCCGCGCCGAAATCCTCGCCATCGGCGCGGCGTGCCTCGGCCCCTTCGTCCATGGTGGTGCGGCCAAGGTTTTCGCGGTGGGCGGCGTAGATCATTTCCTCGGTAATGATGCCTGCACGGGCGAATTCGTACTGCGTGACCATCTGCCCCGGCTGGCCTTCATGCACCGTATGGGGGGCAGGGCAGGGCGGGACCAGGTTTTCGCCTTTGGCAAAGCCGTTATCCTCGGGGCGGACGGCGCGGGGCACGACCGTGGGCAGGTGGCGTGCCGCAATCCACGGTGCACGGACGGGGGGCAGGCCCGCACGTACATCGATACGCGCAGCCGGATCAGTATAGGGGCCGGAGGTGTCATAGACGCGCACCGGCGGTTCGTTCGCGCCGGGTTCAAGGGCGATTTCGCGCAACGGCACGCGGATATGCGGGTGGCCTTCGGGCGAGGACCAGATCTTGGTGGACCCCATGATGGGGCCGGTGGTGACATGGTCGGGAGACGAAGGCGAAGCAACAGTCGACATGGCAATGCTCCAAGTTTCCTCTCCGACAGGGGGTGTGGGGGAGAAAACCGGAACGCCCGCATGGATCATGCGCGCGGTGTCGCCCGGGCCAGCAGGGCCGATGCGTCGTGCCGATTGTCTGCACCAGTCCCTCCGCCGGTATGAGCCGGATCAGGTTCCCCGGAACGCACGATGCGCCCGGAAGGGTCCCCGCGCGCATGGTTGGCCCATGCCAGCGGTATCTCAGCCCCTTGCCGGGACTCCCCTTGGTCGTTTCAGGATGTTGAAATGCCTTGCTTTTGTCAACAGTGCCGCGATGGTTCGCGGGCTGGCGACGAAAAAGAATCCGTGTATCGATTTGCCAGGCGCGCTGTTGTGATAGACTGCGGGCACCATCGTTTTTTCACCAGGAAGCAGGACAGTATGGCAGGTAGCGTGATTTCCGACCGGATTGCACAGGGAAGCGGACGGAGCGTGGCGGACACCGTGATCCGCAATGTCCGTCTGTTCGATCTGGTGACCGGTGAACTGCTGCCAACCGATATCGCCATATGTGGTGACACCATTGTTGGCACGCTGGACCGGTACGAGGGCACGAACGTGATCGAGGGGCATGGCCGCATTGCCGTGCCGGGCTTTATCGACACGCACCTGCATGTTGAATCCTCGCTGATCACCCCGTTTGAATTCGACCGCTGCGTCCTGCCCCATGGCGTGACCACCGCCATATGCGACCCGCATGAAATGGCCAACGTGCTGGGGCGTCCGGCGCTGGACTACTTTACCGAAGCGGCGCTGCGCACGGTCATGGACCTGCGGGTCAACCTGTCCAGCTGCGTACCTGCGACCCATCTGGAAACATCGGGGGCGACGCTGGATGCGGCTGACCTGCTGCCGTACCGTGATCACCCCAAGGTCATTGGCCTGGCCGAGTTCATGAACATTCCCGGTGTGCTGAATGGCGACCCGGTGTGCATGGAAAAGCTGGAAGCGTTCGCGGGCGGCCATATTGACGGCCATGCCCCGCTGCTGCGCGGGCGGAAGCTGAATGGCTACCTGTCAGCCGGCATCACCACCGACCATGAGGCGACAACGGCCGAAGAAGCGCTGGAGAAGGTGCGCAAGGGCATGACGGTGCTGATCCGCGAAGGCTCGGTGTGCAAGGACCTGCGTGCGCTTGTGCCGCTGCTCAACCCGGTGACATCGCCGTTCTTCGCCTTCTGCACCGATGACCGCAACCCGCTGGAAATCGCGCATGAAGGGCATCTGGATTACCTGATCCGCCTTGCCATCTCGCTGGGGGTGGAGCCGCTGGCCGCCTATCGCAGCGCCTCGCTCAGCGCCGCCAATGCCTTCGGCCTGCGTGACCGGGGCATGATCGTGCCGGGCCGGCGGGCGGATATCGTGCTGCTTGATGACCTGCGCGAATGCCGGGTGTCGGACGTGATCAGCGCGGGGCGTCTGGTAAATGACGCGCTGTTCGCCGCGCGGGAGGTCATTCCCCCCGTCGGCACCGACAGCATCAACCTGCCCGGCCCCGTCAGCGCAGGGGACATGCAGGTCAGGGGAAGCGGCACGCAGCGCCCCGTGATCGGCCTGCTGCCTGGCCAGATCATCACCCCCTTCCTGCATGCCGACCTGCCGGTGGTCGATGGCGTCGTCCAACCCGACCCGGCGCAGGATATCGCGCGTATCTGCGTGGTGGCACGGCATGGCCATAACGACAATATCGGCCGGGGCTTCGTAAAGGGGTTTGGCCTGTCGGGTGGCGCGCTGGCGTCCTCGGTCGGGCATGACAGCCACAATATCTGCGTGGTTGGCATGGATGACGCGGACATGGCGCTTGCGGTCAACCATCTGGAAAAGACCGGTGGCGGCTTCGTGGTGGTGCGTGATGGAAAGGTGGTGGCCGACATGCCGCTGCCGGTGGCGGGCCTGATGAGCGACGCCCCGTTCGAGACCGTGCGTGACCAGCTTGAGGTGCTGCGCGCCGCCGCCCGTGCGCTGGGCTGCAAGCTTGATGAGCCGTTCCTGCAACTGGCCTTCCTGCCGCTGCCGGTGATCCCGCATCTCAAGATCACGGATTTCGGCATGGTGGATGTCAACCGGATGGAACTGGTCTGACGCGGTCACGATACAGGAGCAGACCATGACAGGGGCCGATGTCGCAGCCCCCGTGCGTGAAGCCGTGGCCACCCTGCGGGCCTATCGTGCGGACTGGGTGCATTTCACCAACTGGTGCGCGGGACATGCCGTGTCCCCCATTCCCGCCGCGGCGGATGTCGTGGCGGCGTACCTGCGCAGCCTGACGGAATTCGCGCCCGCCACCATACGCCGCAGGCTGGCTGCGATCGGCAAGATGCACCGCTTTAACGAAATGCCGTGGGATGTGACCGACGGCCGCATCCGCGCGGCACTGACCGACATGACCGAACGGGCCCGCCGTCCGGCTCCGCCGCCCGCGGTGGTGACACCGGACATGCTGCGCGCCATGGTTGAACGCTGCGCGGACGGATCCCCCCGCGGCCTGCGTGACCGCTGCCTGCTTCTGTTCGGGTTTGCGGGCGCGTTGCGGCGTTCGGAACTGGTGGGATTGCAGGTGGAGGACGTGCGCATCGACCGCATGGCGGTCGTGCTGAGCATTCGTGAGGACGGTGAAGCGCAGCCGGTGCACCTGCCCCTGCCCGAAGCGAAGGAGATGTGCCCCGCTGCGGCGTTCACGGCATGGCAGCAGGTGGCGCACCGGCAGACCGGGCCGCTGTTCCGCGCCATTTCCAAGGGGGAGCGCGTGGGGGGACGCGCGCTGACACCCTATGCCGTGACCCGCATCCTGCAACGACGCGCGGCGATGGCCGAAATCCCGCCCGAGATCGCAACGGCACTCAGCGCGCATGCCCTGCGTGCGGGCTACATTGTCGCTGCGTTGCGGCAGGGCATGGACACCGAAGCACTGTGCCAGCATACCCGGTACCGTGATCCGCGTGCCCTGCGCCAGTATGAACGCCTGCTGACCCATGACTGAAAACCTGCGCCTGCCCTGGGCCGACCTGCCTCCCGCAACCGCGCGGGAGGAGGAGACGCCCGCCGAGACCACGCGCCGCCCACCGGGCAGGCGGGGACGGCGGCCACTTTCCGCATGGCCGCAGCCTGCCGAACCATCGCCATGGCAGTGGTGGCATCTGCTGGTATACGGGCCGGATGCCGGCATGGACGCTTTTGTTACGGAAGCGGCGGGTCCCGGCCTGATCCCGTGGCCGTTTGACGCCGAACGGGTGGAGGAGGACATGTTCGCGCTGGCCATTGGTGCCAACGGCCCGGCACGTGGCCGGGCGGGACTGTCCATTGATGGCTGCCGTATTCTGGCGCGCCAGTTCCGTGCGGCGGCGGAAGCACGGCATGCCCGGCTGGGCCTGCGTATGGAAAAGGCATGTCCGCTGGATTTCCACCAGCTTGTGCCCGTGCCGGAGCGGATCCTCCATCTGGGCGCCACCCACCCCGATGCCCGGGCATGGCTGCATGCCAACTGGGGCCTGACCGAAGCACCGCGACAGGTGCGCCACCTGCCGGGGCGCAAGGCGGGCCGCCGCCTGCCGCGTGGCCATCGGGCCATGGTCTATGGTTTCTTTACCCGCATGGGCACGCCAGCCCCCGTGGTCCGCCGGATGGAGGAGCATTACCCCACCCTGACATTCCGCCTGTCGGAACGGTCGCTGGCATGACGGAACAGACCGACCTGTTCAGCAGGCCGTTGCCCGATGGCGAACCGGTCATTGTCCTCGACATCTATCAGGGCGGGCTGTCGCACCTGCTGCAGCTGGCGCATGCGCGTGAAATCGATCTGGCGCGGCTGGATATCGTCACCCTGATCGACCAGCTGGCCGAGGCCGCGCGGACCCATACCGACCTGCCGCTGGGAATCAAGGCACAGTGGGCGGTCATGGCGTCGGGGCTGCTGCTGCTGCGTTCGCGACTCATGTTGCCTGCGGACGATCCGCGTCAGGCTCAGGCCACGCAGGAGGCAGCCGACCTGCGCACGCGCCTGCTGGCGGCGGAGGACGCCGCCCGCCTGGCGGGCTGGCTTGCGGTGCGTGAACAGCTGGGCCGGGATGTCCATGCCTTTGGCGGCGCGGTTGCCCCCGAAGCGGACGAATCGGCGCAGTGGGAAGTGGACCGGATCGAGTTCCTGTGGGGCTGCCTTGCGGTGTTTGACGGCAACTGGGGCGTCATGCCGGTGGAAACGCCATTCTATGCCCCGGTGCAGCTGGACCTGTTTTCTGTGGAGGACGCCCGCATGCGCGTGCGCACCTGTCTTGCGCGTGCGCAGGACGAACCGGTGCCGCTGGACCGGATGCTGCCCGATTCCGTGCGGGTGGGGCAGGGGGGCGACCTGTCATCGGGGCAGCGGCGGTCGGCATGGAGCAGTACGTTCGCCGCCTGTCTGGAAATGGTGAAGCAGGGGGAGGCCCTGGCCTATCAGCCCGCCCCGGAAACCATGCCCTGTTTCAGCGGTGTGCCGGACGCAACGCCGCGACAGGGAAAAAGTTCCCCCGGATCTGGAAACAGGACGAAATGAACGGATCGTTGCAGCTTATACTGTCAGACCGCCGGTTCATGTCGAATTGATAATATCATATGAAAAAACAGGCTATCGGGCACGAACAGGCAGATTTTTTCCTAATTTTTTAACAGTTTGCTTGACTGGGATTTTTTTTTGATCAAGCTGGCAGGTATGAGTTTTTTACCGGCCTGCCAGACCGGGACAGCGGCCATTCCAACAGGGCATTTTTTCGCCATGGACCGCGGCCTGTCGGGCGGGGCGCCGCTGGAAGATTATTTCATATTAAGATCAGGGTTGATTTCGAGATGTTAATAATGTTTATGGATAAAACGTGATGAATGAATGGCTTGGCCTGTCAGGGCAGGGCGCATCCAATGCCTGTGCATTGGTATATGCACTGCCGGAGGTGGCGAGGGTCGTGCTTTCCCGTTCCGCCGGGAAAGAGGGCAATCGGGCTTCAGGGTTGAGCTGGGGAGAACAAGGCGGATCGCATCAGTCGTTTCGTAGAAATCTGGTCATACTCCCGTAGTAAAATTGGTGAAATCAGAACAACCAGAACAAATTCTGTAATAATTCCTTCCTAAAAACTATGCCGTTCTGAGTGAGGTATGGGTATGACGTATGCGGAACAGAGTGATAACAGACTACAGAAGATAATAATTTTCGCCCTTGTTTTGGTATTTGAAGGGCTGCTGGTGCTTGCGCTGCTGTTCGGGCTCAGTTCCCCGCCGGATGCGCCCAAGGAACCGCCGCGGCCGCCGGTGGAAGTCCACATGATCAAGGAACCGCCACCACCGCCGCCACCGCCGCCACCACCGCCGCCGCCGCCGGAAATTACGCAGCCGCCGCCGCCGTATATTCCGCCGCCGAAGATTCAGGTTCCGACGCCGCCGCCGCCGATGAAGGTGACCCACACGAAGCCGCCGAAGGCGATGCCGCCCGCAAAGGCAGCCCCGCCGGCTGATGCGCCCGTGTCCAACGCGCCGCCCGTGCCCGATCATTCGGCAGGCACGTCGCCGCTGAACCATGTCGTGCCGGAATATCCGGAGGAAATGTCGGAAGAAGGCCGTGAAGGCGTCGTGTCCGTGGCATGTGACGTGGAAGCGACCGGTGTTACCAGCAACTGCCAGGTGGTCAGTGTAAAGGGTGGCCAGGCATTCGCTGATGCCGCGCTGAAGGCGGTCCGCCGTTCGCGTTATGCGCCGGCTGTCAAAAATGGTGTGCCCGTCAAGGAGTTCCACCATCTCTATACGATCACGTTCAGTCTGAATGACTGAGCCTGAGTGTTAGGTCAGGCACGGCGGGGGCCGGCAGCACCCCGCCGCCTCGGAAAAAAAACATCCTGCTCCAGAGGATTTTGGTTAAATGATCAGACTGCATCGTAAACACACTCTTGTTGCCTCGGCTGCTTTCGCTGCCATGCTGTGCGCGGCTTCCCCGCTCGCCGCGCTGGCACAGGACGCCGCCCCGGCCGCTAGCGATGCGGCCACGGCACCGGCGGTTTCCGCCCCCGCAACCGATGGCAGCGGCGCTGCCGCCACCCCGGCCCCCGGCACGGATGCCCCGGCCCCGCAGGCATCCACCCCGACCGATGCCGCACCGGCTGCTGATGCGGCCCCTGCCGCCCCGGCAGAACCCGCAGCCCCGGCGCCCGCCGCCGATGCAGCCCCCCCGGCCGATGCCCCCAAGGCACCCGAGGGTAACCCGTATGGCCTGGGCGCGCTGTGGGCCAATGGTGACTTCATTGCCCGTGGCGTCCTGCTGATCATGGTCTTCATGTCGCTTGGCACATGGTACATCATGATCACCAAGTTCTTTGAGCAGGCGCGTGTCATGAACGCTGCCAAGCAGGTCATGACCGATTTCTGGACCAAGGGTTCCATCAAGGACGGTGCTGCCGCCCTGCCCGCGAACTCCCCGTTCCGCTACATTGCCGATACCGGCGTGAAGGCTGCTGAACACCACGAAGGCACGATGCAGGAATCCATCGACCTGCATTCCTGGACCACCATGTCCATCCAGCGTTCGGTTGACGTGATCCAGACCAAGCTGCAGGGCGGCCTTGCCTTCCTCGGCACCGTGGGGTCGACCTCTCCGTTCGTGGGTCTGTTCGGGACCGTGTGGGGCATCTATCACGCGCTGACGGCCATTGGCATCGCGGGTCAGGCCTCGATCGACAAGGTTGCCGGTCCGGTTGGTGAATCGCTGATCATGACCGCCATCGGCCTGGGCACCGCCGTGCCTGCGGTTCTGGGCTACAACCTGCTGGTGCGCCGTAACAAGGGTGCGATGGACAAGATCCGCAACTTCGCCGCTGACGTGCAGTCGATCCTGATGGGTGGTTATCGCCATGGTGCAGAAATCACCGTCCATCCGGACAACTCCCCGACCACGACGACTATCGATAACCGGGTGGCCTGATCATGGGTATGCAAGTTGGAGGTGGCAGCGATGAAGACGAGGTGGTGTCCGCCATCAACACCACACCGCTTGTCGATGTCATGCTGGTGCTGCTGATCATCTTCCTGATCACCATCCCCGTCGCGACACATACCATCAAGGTTAGCCTCCCCATGGATGCCAACCAGCCCACCCGGACGATGATGAACAACATCGTCATCGCAGTGACCCCGGAGGGTCAGGCCTACTGGAACGAGACGCCTCTGACCAGCTATGCCGATCTGGAGTCCCATCTGGAACACGTGGCGGCGGAAAACCCGCAGCCACAGATCCAGATCCGTGGTGACCAGGCGGCAAAATACGAAGGTGTGGGCAAGGTGATTGCAGCCTGCCAGCAGGCTGGTATCGTCCACATCGACTTCATTACCGAGCAGCCGCACGGCTGATATCCATTCCCGGCCGGGGCCTGTGTGCCCCGGCCAATTTCGGGAGAGTAGACCATGGGCATGAATATCGGCTCAGACAGCACGACAGAGGACGAAGGTATTGTCGATATCAATACCACGCCCCTGATTGACGTCATGCTGGTGCTGTTGATCATGCTGATCATCACCATTCCGCTTCAGACGCATTCAGTTTCGATCGACCTGCCGCAGGGCAATCCTCCGCCGTCTTCCGCACCGGACCCGGTTGTGGACACGGTGGCGATCGATTTTGACAACACCATCACGTGGAATGGCGAACCCGTCGCCAGCGATGCGGACCTGCAGGCCCGTTTCAGGGATGCAGCCGCCCAGCCGGTACAGCCGGAAATGCATATCCACCCAGACCGTCTGGCCAGCTACAAGGTCGTGGCACGGGTTCTGGCAGATGCGCAGCGCCTGGGTGTAAGCAAGCTTGGTATCATGGGTAGCGACCAGTTCATGGATGCGCAGTAACCCTGTCAGTTTCCTGACGGTATCCTGCCAGACAGCACGGCGGCCCTTTCCTTATGGGAAGGGCCGTTTTTTTATGTTCGCCGTGACCCGGAAAAATTTCCGTTTTCAGGGCATTAGGGAATGGCACCATGTGGCATGAAAGCCACAGGACCCGCATTGTTCCCAATCACTTTCCCGCCTGCATCGGGGCAGGCAGATCGAATATTACGGCGGAATGAGTGTTTTATGCGGGTTCCGGGCCGGCGGGTGGTCATCGGAACGTGCAACAGGCAGTTAGATGAACAGCATGTTGCATTTTTTAAGCTTTGTCCGCGTATCTGTATTCCATAAGTCAACGGACAGGCGGAACACCCAGTTTCCGTCATGCCTTCAGCATGGCCGGATGGCACAGGGCCGCTGACAGAAAGGCAGACAGGGCGCGCTGCCGCTGGAAACCGTATGATTGTGAAAACAGACCCGACACACCCGGTTGATGAAATGCTGCCTGCGGGCATGCTGTTCGCCTTTGGCCTCCAGCATGCGCTGGTCATGTACGCGGGCACGGTTGCCGTGCCGCTGGTTTTTGCCGCGGCCATGCACCTGTCATCCGCGCAGACCATCCTGCTGATCAACTGCGGGCTGATGACTTCGGGCATCGCCACGATCATACAGAGTATCGGGGTATGGAAATTCGGCTCCCGCCTGCCAATCGTGCAGGGGTCGTCCTTTGCCATGCTGGCATCCATGCTGCTGATCGGGCAGATGTACGGCGTGCCGTCGGTATTTGGCGCGGTCATCGGCGCGGGGCTGGCCATGGTGGTGCTGGCGCCGTTCATGGCGCGGCTCATGCGGTTTTTCCCGCCGGTGGTGATCGGGTGCCTGATCACCATCATCGGCCTGACGCTGGTGCCGGTGGCGGGGCGGTGGATTGGCGGCGGTACGCCTGGCACACCCGATTTTGGCAGCATCGCAAACCTGACCCTGGCGTTCGCCACCATCCTTATTACCGTGGGGGTGCAGGCATGGGGCAGGGGGTTCGTGGCCAATATCAGCGTTCTGATCGGGCTGATTGCGGGCAGTATCCTCGCCGCGCTGTGCGGCATGGGCCATTATGGCGTGGTTGCCGATGCGCCATGGTTTGCCATCAGCACGCCGTTTGCGTTCGGCATGCCGGAATTTCATTTCATGCCGATCATGATCATGTTGCTCAGCATGGTTATCATCGTGGCGGAAACGACCGGTAACTGCCTGGCGATTGGCCGCGTGGTCGATGTGCCGATTACCGATGCCACCATTGCCGGCGCCTTACGGGCCGATGGCCTGTCCACCATGCTGGGCGGGTTGTTCAACAGCTTTCCCTATAATGCCTTTACGCAGAATACCGGCCTGATCGCCATAACCGATATCCGCAGCCGTTTTGTCGTGGCGGCGGCAGGGATGGTCATGATCGGGCTGGGACTGTTTCCCAAGCTTGGCGCGTTGATTGCCGCCCTGCCACCGCCGGTTCTGGGGGGATGTGGTCTGGTCATGTTCGGCATGACCACCATTGGCGGCATACGCGAACTGCTGCATGTCCGGTTTGAAGGGACACGGAATGGCCTGATTGCGGCTGTTTCCATCGGGCTGGGCGTATTGCCAATGGCGTGCCCGGACCTGTTTACGCATATAAGCGGGCTGGCGCGGCTGTTACTGGGTAATGGTGTGCTGCTGTGCATCCTGTCGGGCGTGCTGATGAACCTGATCGTAGGGAAAAGCGCGCCGGATGTGGAAAGCGTGGTGGACGAACGCACGCCATGAAAGCCTGAGGACCATAAAGAAATTTCTGGTGACGCTCTGTCCGGAAAGCTTCAGATAACGCTGTCTTTATCTGGGGCAGGGCAATATCCGGAACCTTTGCCCGTTCCTGTATCTGTCGTCCTTCAGGCGGTGCGGCGGTTCAGCAGGCGCGCGGCGCTGCACAGCATGCCGATAAAGGCGACAATCGACCCGAAGCCCAGGCAGCTGCGCTCCGCATCATGCGTGATCAGGCCAAAGGCCATGGCCACGAACATGGCCCCGGTGGCCTGCCCGCACTGCCGCGCGATCTGCACCATGCCCGACGCGCTGCCTGAACGCCCCGGCGGGGCCGTCACCATCATGATGCGGTTGTTGGGCGGCTGGAAAATCCCGAACCCCATCCCCGCGATCGTGATGCGCCATGCAATGTCGAACCAGCCCGGATGTGGTGGCAGGTTATAAAGCAGCAGAAACCCCATTGAGGTGATGAACAGTCCTACCGATGACAGGATGGCGGCCGGAATGCGGTCCGCCAGCCGGCTGATGACGGGGGATACGGCCATGATGCCAACCGGCCACGGTGTCATCAGCAATCCCACGATGGACGGGGGATAATGGAACATGGACTGCAGCGTGAACGGGAAGGAGATCATGAACAGGTTGGAGGATACGAAGCCCACGAATCCCACCAGCGTCCCGGTGCGGAAGGCCGGGATACGTAGCATGTCCACCGGAAACATGGGGTGTTCGCGCCCGCGCTGTCGGCGCACCAGCAGCCAGCCCGCGCCGATCCCGGCCAGCAGCAGTAAGATGACCTGCGCCATGCCCGCGTGATGCGCCACCGAATCCCCCGCCATGATCAGCGCGCCAAAGGTCAGCACGTTCAGCAGGGCGCTGATCCCGTCGAATGTTCCCGCGCTGACAGGCGTGCGCGGCAGCGAAACCAGCGCCAGCACAAGGGCTGTCACCCCCAGCGGAATGTTGATCAGGAACAGCCATGGCCATGACGCGACCGTCAGGATGATGGAGGCGACCGTCGGGCCACCCCCTACGCCCAGCGCCACCATCACGCCATTCAGGGCGATGCCGCGACCCAGTATGGCATGGGGATAGATGAAGCGGATCAGCGCGATGCTGACGCTCATGATACATGCGCCCCCCACGCCCTGCACCGCCCGCGCCAGCGACAGCATGAGCAGCGAATGGGACAGTGCGCAGAACAGTGACGCCACCGTCAGCAGCGCCAGCCCGATCTGGCACAGCCGCGCAAAACCGATGCGCGAGCCCAGGGCCGCCATGGGCAGCAGCGAGACCACGCTGGCCAACTGGTAGGAATTGACGATCCATACCGCCGAAGCCGGGGAAACATGGATGTCCTGCGCGATGGTGGGCAGGGCCACGTTGGCGATGGCGTAATCCAGCAGCGCCAGCAGTACCGACAGCGCCACGGCGCTGACCGCCCGGACGCGGGCCGCACCATGCAGGCCTTCGCCTTCGGTCAGGACAGGGGTCGATCGGGGGGGCATGGCAGCGGCTTTTCAGACGGGAAGGAAATTATGGTTTTGATAGTGAAACATTATATGGCCCTGCAGCAGGGGTATCAATAGTCGCCCATTGCAGGGGGGATGCCGCAGGACAGGTCCGTCATCCTTCCGCCAGCAGAGCGCGCTGGCCGATGTCATGGCGGTAGATGCCATCGGGCCAGTCAATGACCCTGACCGCACTATATGCGCGGTCACGGGCCTGCTGCAGTGTGTCGCCCGTCGCGCAGACCGCAAGCACGCGCCCGCCCGCGGCAACCAGTTCGTCCGCTGCATTCCGTTTCGTGCCCGCCTGGAATACATGCACCCCCGGCATGGCTTCGGCGGTCGCGATATCGCGGATCACCCCGCCCGTTACCGGCGTGCCGGGATAGCCGCGCGCGGCCATGACCACGCTTACGGAGGACTGGTTGGCAAAACGGATATCTGTCTGATCCAGCTGCCCCTTTGCCACGGCGGCAAGGGCGGCCAGCAGGTCGCTTTCGAGCCGGATCAGCAGGGCCTGCGCTTCCGGATCCCCAAGGCGGACATTATATTCGATCAGTTGCGGGCCGGTTGCGGTCAGCATGAGGCCCGCGAAAATGATGCCGGTGAACGGCGTGCCCCGACGCACCATTTCGCGCAGCATGGGCCGTACCAGCAGGTCCAGGGCGGCTTCCTGCTGTTCACGGTCAAAACCGGTGGGGGGGGAGACCGCGCCCATCCCGCCGGTATTGGGGCCGGTATCGCCATCGCCAATGCGCTTGTGGTCCTGTGCCGCGCCAATCAGCACGGCGGTTTCCCCCGCGCAGAACGCGAACAGGGATACCTCGTCGCCCATCAGGCAGTCCTCGATTACCACGCTGTGGCCCGCCTGTCCCAGCGTGCCGTCGGTCATCATGTCGGTAATGGCCTGTTCGGCTTCAGGCACGGTCTGCGCCACCACCACGCCCTTGCCTGCCGCAAGGCCGTCGGCTTTCACCACCACGGGCGCCCCATGCCGGCGGACATAGTCCAGCGCGGGACCGGCAGCGTCAAAGCGTTCCCATCGCGCGGTGGGGATGCCTGCCGCATCGCACACTTCCTTGGTGAAGGTCTTGCTGCCCTCCAGTGCGGCGGCGGCCTGCGTGGGGCCGGCGCAGGGAATGCCCGCCTTCGCGCACGCATCGGCAATACCTGCCACCAGCGGGGCTTCGGGGCCGGGTATGACCAGGTCGATGCCTTCCTGCCGCGCCAGTGCGATCAGTTCTGGCACGTCATCAGCGCGCACGGCGCAGTTCGTGCCCAGAACGGCGGTGCCGGGATTGCCCGGCGCAATGAACAGGGCGTCAAGCAATGGCGACCGCGCAATGGCAGCGGCCATGGCATGTTCACGTCCGCCTGATCCAATCAGCAGCACCCGCATTACTCTGTTTCTCCCGTTTTTCATCTCGGCCCTTTCGGGGTGGCCGTCTCTATCATACCTTGCGCGAATGGATGAACAGTTTCCCGACTCCGGTCGCACCATGGGCGGCAATACCCCGGAATTTTCGGTTGCCGAGATTTCAGGGGCCATCCGCCGGGTGCTTGAAGGCACATTTGGCCGCATTCGCGTGCGTGGCGAAATCACGGAATTCAAGCGCTATCCGTCCGGTCACCTGTATTTCTCGCTCAAGGATGAAGGGGGCAAGCTGTCCTCCGTCGTATGGCGGGGCACGGTGTCCCGGCTGGGGCTGAAACCCGAAAACGGTGTTGAAGTCATCGCCACGGGCAAGATTTCATCCTACGGCGAACGATCTTCCTACCAGATGGTGATCGACCGGCTGGAATATGCGGGCGAAGGCGCACTGCTGGCCCGGATTGAACGCCTGCGTCTGCGCCTTGCGGCGGACGGCCTGTTCGATGCGGAGCGCAAGCGGCCATTGCCCTTCCTGCCGCGCGTGATCGGGGTGGTCACGTCGGCGCAGGGGGCCGTGCTGCATGACATCCGCACCACCATTGCCCGCCGGTTTCCCCATCCGGTCCTCGTCTGGCCGGTGCCGGTGCAGGGGGAGGGCGCGGCCGAACGGATTGCGCAGGCGGTTGCGGGATTCGATGCGACTGAAGGCCATGGCGGCGTGCCGCGTCCCGATGTGCTGATTGTCGCGCGCGGTGGCGGATCGCTTGAGGACCTGATGGCCTTCAATGACGAAGCCGTGCTCCGCGCGGTGGCGGCATGCCGCATTCCGGTGATTTCTGCCGTGGGGCATGAAACGGATACGACACTGATCGATTTCGTGTCCGACCGCCGGGCACCTACGCCCACGGCGGCGGCTGAAATGGCTGTACCTGTACGGGCCGAGCTGGAGGCGGCCCTTGCGCAGCGTGACGCACGCCTGCGTGGTGGCCTTGAGCGTACGCTGCAGCTGGCGCGCGCGCGGCTGGACCGGGCGGCGGCGGGGCTGCCTGACCTGCCCGCCGTGGTTGAAAATGCCCGGCGGCGGCTGGATGATCGCGCCTATCGGCTGGATCTGGCACTGCCGACCCGTATGGAGCAGTTGCGCAGTCGCCTGCGCAACGCATCCGACCGGCTGCCCGCCCCGCAGATGGTCCTTGCCCTGCGCCGTGCGGATCTTGCACGCATTGACGCGGCTAGCCAGCAGGCCATGGCCGGTTTCCTGCACCGCCGGGTGTCCACGCTGCGCGGCCTGCGCGTGCCGCCCGCCATTCTGGTGTCACAGCTGCGCGCCAGCACCAGCCGCCTTGCCGGGGCGGGGGGACAGCTGGATTCGCTGTCCCCGCAGGCCGTGCTGGAACGCGGCTATGTGCTGGTGACCGACAGGGCGGGCCGGCCTCTGGCGCATGCGGCACAGGCCCGGCGGGCGACACAGGTGACCATGACCTTCGCCGATGGCAAGGTTGTGGCCCGTCCCCTAAGATCGGGGGAAACGGAACAGGGGCATTTGGATCTGTAATGCATATACACGCACGTAACAGGACACTTTCGCCGTGGTTGTGCGCTATGGGCGCGGTCGTGCTGCTGGCGGGATGCGCGGGACACGGTGCGCCCCGGACAGCGTCGCGCCCCGCCGTGGCTCCGGCGTCGTCGGGGCATATCCCCCCGCAGGATTTCGCCCCCGGCCTGACGGGGGAGGAAGGTGCGCCACCACAGGGTGTCGTCCTGACAAATGATCCCTCCGCGCCAGCGGATACGCCCCTGTGTGGCCATGCCGCGCGGGAGGCGAACGCCATAGGGGCCGCCGTTCACCCCGATATCACCCCCACCGCCAGCAGCTGCGCCGCCAATGCGTGTTTCGATGCGCAGACCGGCACCTATATCGCCGCTGACGGCAGCCGCCGGGTCTGCCGCTAGCGGCCCGGCCGCATATGCTGCATGGGTCATATGCCGCGCGTGGGCAGGCGGAAACCATATTCCGATTGACTTGGTCCGGATGGATGGTTGACCCTCACCTTCCATGAGCCTCCCCCCTTCATCCGGCAGCATAGGTGACCCGCAGGCCACGGTACACATGTTCCCCCTCAAGCGCATGCTGTCGCTGCGCGAGGCCGCGGAATATGTCGGTATCACGCTGCTGCGGCTGCGTAGCCTGCGTCTTGTGAACGCAGGCCCCCACGCCGCCATGCGCAGCAAGAACGGGGTGATGTTCCGGATCGAGGATCTGGACGATTATGTGGACGGCCTGTACCGCCGCGCCAACATTTCCCATACCGAACAGGCACGACACCGTAATGAATGGCGCGGCAGGCTGGCCGCCCTGCCAGAAGAGGCACGGGGCGGCATATCCGATTCCTTCATGCAGATCGTCACCCGTGACGAACTGCTGGAAAAAGGGGCCAACCGGGGGTTCCGTGTCCTGTTCCTTGGCGGGCTGTGCCTGATTTTCCTGTCCCATACGCCGCTGATCTGGCGGCTGTAGGGTGATGCGGCGGGCATTTCGGTGAAAATGCGTTTTTTTGCCTGTGCGGGTATGTTCTTTCGACATACGATCCGCTACGCAGAAACCACGATAGCGGAACAATAATGGATCGGATAATGACAGGTATGCGCAGCAGCACTATGGCCCGGACCGGATACGCGCGGCTGTGTGGCGCACTTTGTGGGGCGGCACTTGCCCTGACCCCTGTCCTTGCCATGGCGCAGGACGCTGGTGGCGGTCAGCAGCAGGCACCCATACTGCCCATGCCGCCCGTGCCTGAATTCAAGCCGCTGCCCGCGGGCACGAAGCCTGCCGCGCCTGTCATCGGCATTTTTAATACCCAGCAGATCATGGCGCAGTCCACCGCCGTGCAGAAACTGCAGACCGAACTGGGCGCCCGCCGCGAGGCGCTGGTGCGCGACGTGCGCGCCGAGGATGCGCAGCTTCAGGCCGTGCGCCAGTCCATCATCAAGGCAGGCAAGGCACCCACGCCGGAACAGCAGCAGGAGCTGCAGAAGCGCGTGAACGCCGACCGCACCAAGTTTGGTAACCGTAACCGGATTCTGGAAGAAGACGCGCAGGTTGCCCTGAACCAGGTGCAGCGTGAAATGCAGCAGATCGTCAGCGCCATCGCTTCCGCGCGCGGCATGACCATGGTGCTGCAGGCTGGCACCGCCGCCCTGCATGACAACAGTCTGGATATCAGCGATCAGGTCGTGACCTACCTCAATCAGGCGCTGCCGTCGGTGTACCTGCCCGGTCCCACGGAAGACCCTGAGGAAATCGCCAAGAGCGGCAAATACCCGGTCATGCCGTTCCAGCCCTCTGATGGTGGTGGAGAATAATCACCCACGCATGAACCCGTCCCGCAACAGGCCCCTGCATATGCAGGGGTGAGCGGACCGGATCAGGCTAGCAGGTCGGCTGTAATCGCGTCTGTCGCCGCCACGGCGTCGGCAGGCGACAGCCGGACCAGATAGCCACGTTTTCCCCCGTTTATGACCACATAAGGCTGTGCCAGCGCGTCTTGCGCCAGTGCTGTCGGCACGCGCCGACGCTGCCCGAACGGGCTGATCCCGCCCACGCGGAAACCCGTGCTGCGTTCGGCGGTGGGCGGTGGCATCATTTCGGCTGACTTGCCGCCAAAGGCTGCAGCGACTTTCTTCATGCTCAGCGTCGCCGCGACCGGCACCACGACACAGGCCGGGCGTGCGTCCACCATGACCATCAGTGTCTTGAACACGCGTGCGGGGTCTTCCCCGATCGATGCGGCGGCATGGTTGCCAGTCTGTCCCGCGCCGGGATCATAGTCATATTCAATGACGGTGAAGGCCACGCCAGCTTTTTCCAATGCCGCCGTGGCGGGTGTTGCCCTGCTCATGCTTCCCTTCTTTATCCTGAAGACCATTTCAGAAGACGTTACTGGTCATAAAGAATAAAATTTTTTGGTGAAGCTTTTTTCAAAAAGCTCCGCGACCGCCACCTTCTGTGAAAAAAGATGGCACTCAAAAACGTTTATTATATTTATCTGGAGACAATCTTTTACGTTTCCATATCGAAACGTATGCAGCCACCCTGCGGCTGGGGACCGGGCAGGCACAGGCTGACAATCCGGGGGGCGATGGCTTCGGGCGGCATCAGGCTTTTCTGGTCCAGTGCGGGCATGGCCAGCCGACGCAGCCGGGTCGCGACCATGCCGGGTTCAAACAGGTTGATGCGCAGCGGGCTGCCCTGTGGCATTTCACGTACCCATGTCCGTACAATGGCGTCCTGTGCTGCGCGCGTTGCTGCCACCAGTCCCCAGAACGGCTCCGGCACCTGCGCATGGTGGTCGGTCAGGAAGACGGCGCGTCCGGCCGGGCTGTGCTCCAGCAGTGGACCCAGCGTGCGGATCAGCCGCCATGTGGTCAGGGGACCGGCCTGCAGCCCCCGTTCCCAGTCTCCGGGCTGCATGTGGGAGAGGGGAGAGAGCAGGCCGAGTTCCCCTGCGCAATGGACCACACAGTCCAGCCTGCCGATCCGGGCCGCGATGGACGGGCCCAGCGTGTCCAGCTTTTCCCCGTCCAGCAGGTCAAGTGGCAGCAGGGTAGCGTTCTGCCCGGTGTGCTGGCGGACCAGGTCATCCGTGTGTTCCAGCCCACCCTGCGCGCGTGCGGTCAGGATGCACTGTGCACCCGCCTGCGCCAGCGCCACGGCGACCGCGCGCCCGATCCCCCGGCTGGCGCCGGTAATCAGGGCGACCCGTCCGGTCAGATCGGTCACGGAACCCGTCATGCAGGTTCGGGGTGGTGTTCGGCCTCGTAATCCACCAGTTCAATCGGATAGTCGCCGGTAAAGCAGGCGTCGCAGTAGCGGTTGGCCGCGCTCTTGCGGTCCTTGTAGCCCAGCGCGCGGTACAGCCCGTCAAAGGAAATGAAGGCAAGGCTGTCCACGCCGATCAGCTTGGCCATTTCCTCGATATTGTGCTGGGCGGCAAGAAGCTGGCTGCGTTCGGGCGTGTCGATGCCATAGAAACATGAATGCGTGGTCGGCGGAGAGGAAATGCGCATATGCACTTCCCTGGCGCCTGCCGCGCGGACCATGTCCACGATCTTGCGCGATGTGGTGCCGCGCACGATGGAGTCATCGACCAGCACCACGCGCTTGCCATCCAGCACGGGGCGGTTGGTGGAATGTTTCATTTTCACGCCCAGATTGCGGATCTGGTCGGTCGGCTCGATAAAGGTCCGGCCCACGTAATGGTTGCGGATGATGCCCAGTTCGAACGGGATGCCGCTTTCGGCTGCGAACCCCATGGCCGACGGCACGCCGGAATCGGGCACTGGCACGATCACGTCTGCGTCCACGGCGCTTTCGCGGGCCAGTTCCACGCCAATCTGCTTGCGGGTGTCATAGACGGCCTTGCCATCCATGACGGAATCGGGCCGGGCGAAATAGATGTATTCGAACACGCAGAAGCGCGACTGCTTGCTGTCGAACGGCTTGAGGGAACGGATGCCATCGTCATTGATGATCACGATTTCGCCCGGTTCCACGTCGCGCACGAACTCCGCGCCGACAATGTCCAGCGCACAGGTCTCACTGGCCAGAACCCATTTGCCCTCCGAGCCATCTTCTTCGCGCAGGCGACCAAGGATAAGCGGACGCACGCCCAGCGGGTCGCGTACGCCAATCAGTTCATTGCGTGACAGCACGATCAGGGAATACGCGCCCAGCACCTGCTTGAGCGCGTCAATCAGCCGGTCCACCACGTTGGAATACAGCGATATGGCGATCAGGTGGATGAATACCTCGCTGTCCGTGGTGGACTGGAAGATGCATCCCCGCCGCACCAGTGCCTTGCGCAGGGTTTCGGCATTGGTCAGGTTGCCGTTATGGGCCACCGCCAGGCCACCGAATTCAAAATCGGCAAATAGCGGCTGCACGTTACGGATCAGTGTGGCCCCGGTTGTGGCGTACCGGTTGTGGCCCACGGCGCAGTGCCCCGGTAGTGTCGCCATGACGCGGGCATCGCCAAACACGTCGCCAACCAGCCCAAGTCCCTTGTGGGTATGGAAGCGTTCGCCATCATAGGACACGATGCCGGAGGCTTCCTGCCCGCGATGCTGCAGGGCATGCAGCCCCAGCGCCGTCAGGGCGGCGGCATCCTTGGTGTTCCATACGCCAAAAACCCCGCATTCTTCATGCGGCTTGTCATCATCATGCCGCCACTGGGCGGCGATATCATCGCGTTCGTGCTGTGTTGTCGGATTGCCGGAAACAGCATGGAAGCAGGGACGGGACATGGTCAGCGATCTTTCCTTGACGGACGGGGGCGGAGGGTACCGACAGAAGGTTCAGATGGGCGCGTCATGCCGCGTCCCGGCGGGTTGCGCAAGGTGCGCATGAAAGTTATCGGGCGTATAGGCGTTCAGGTACGTCATGCTGTCGCCAACAAGGGGGACGATACGGCTCGATCGCATGACATCGGGCCATTCGGCTGCGGGAACAAGGGCGGTAATGCCCGCATATAGCAGCACCAGACAGACATACCCGCGCGCCAGCCCGAATATCAGGCCCAGCGCACGGTCGATTCCCGACAGGATCGATCCCTGCACCGCCCGACCCGACAGATGGGCAGTCGTGGTGAAAATGACAAGAAGGACAAGGAACAGGACGGCGAAGGACGCAAGGGACGCCAGCGTGTGATTGCTGATCCACTGCGTGGCATAAGGCATGAGCGCCCCGTACCATGCCACGGCCATGATGATGGCCATGACCCAGGCGGCAAGCCCCAGGACTTCGCGTGAAAAGCCGCGGACTGCACCGACCAGAGCCGACAGGGCGACAATGGCGATGCCTGTTGCGTCAATCCAGTTCATGCGTGCCGGACCGGGGGATGACCCGCCGGCAGGTAACAGGCATGGACCTGGTCCATATATCAAGACATTTCCTGCTGTTCCGCCTGTGGCCAGCTTATGCCACCGGCATGCCGCAACGCATAGGCCAAAAATGGCCCCGCGCGATTCCCGGCCCGCGCAGGCGGTCAGGGCAGCTTGGTGGTACGGATGTTCCATGGCCGCCGGCGCGCGGCGGTGGAGACGGACGTGCGTTCGGCCATATTCAGCGCCAGCAGCAGGTTGCCCATGCGGGTACGGCGGTCAAGTTCGATCCATACATCCTCGGGCTCGACCCCTTCCGCGGTCCAGATTTCCAGCAGGTGGGCCAGTACATCGGCGCTGTGTTCGACAAGGCCCGCGTGATCGAGTGTCATGAGGTCCATCACGCACTGTTCGGCTGAACAGGTGAAGGCGCGGCCTGCCTCACGCGTGACACGGGTATTGCGGGGCCTGTCATCGGGGGGGCGGGCCGCATCCAGACGCGCCTGCAGCCGGCCAAGCGCATGGTCGGCGACGGGCCGGTCTGGTGGCGGGGCGGACGGGGTGCGGGAACGGGACATCGGGCGATGATGGACATTATTCCGCCCACCGGTCAACAAGTCCCGCCGGATGGCCCCAATGCGTTTTCAGATCGAGAAATACTTCGCCTGCGGGTTGAAAATGACCAGCGCGGAGGTCGACTGCTCTGGGTGCAGCTGGAAACCATCGGTCAGCGAGACGCCGATCTTTTCCGCATCCAGCAGTTTCAGGATCGGCTCCTGCTCCTCCAGCCGGGGACAGGCGGGATAGCCGAAGGAATAGCGCGACCCGCGATACCCCTGCTGCAGCAGTTTCGCCATGTCACGGTCGTCCTCGGCGGCGAAGCCCATCTCGGCGCGGATGCGCTTGTGGGTGTATTCCGCCATGGCTTCCGCCATCTCCACCGACAGGCCATGCAGGTACAGATAATCCTTGTAACGGTCCGCCTCGAACCATTCACGTGCCCTGTCCGATGCGTCCTGCCCCACGGTCACGACCTGCAGGCCGATCACGTCGCGCTGCCTGTCGTCAATGTCGCGCACGAAATCGGCAATGCAGGCCCCGTCCGCGCGTGGCTGGCGGGGTAGCGTGAAGCGGGCGACCTCGGTCATGCCGTCCTCGCCAAACAGCACCAGATCATTGCCTTCGCCCGCCGCCTTCCAGTAGCCGTAGCTGGCCTTGGGGTGCAGGATGTCCTGCTCCGCGCACAGGGCCAGCATGTGGCGCAGCACGGGACGCAGCTCCTTTCGCGCCCAGACCATGAAATCTTCCAGTGAGCGGCCCTGCTTACGGAAGCCCCACTGGAACTGGTACAGCGAACGTTCATTGAGGAACGGCAGCACCGCCTCCGGTGTCGCCTCCAGCACGCGCGGGCCCCAGAAGGGCGGGGTCAGCACGGGTTCATCCGCCGTCAGTCGTTCGCGCCGCGCACGGGCCGCCGCCATGTCCACCGGACCGAAGCCACGGGTTTCGGCGGCTTCGATATCCTGCGTGCGGTTGGTGCGCGTGGCCTTGCCCGCGCGACGGGACTGGATGGCGGCAAGGTAGGTGTCGAATTCACCCTGCGCCACCTTGTCCATAAGCGACAGGCCATCGAACGCGTCACGCGCATAGGCCACGCGTCCGCCTTCGCCATAGGCGGCGGTGCAGTCCTCTTCCACATAATTGCGGGTCAGCGCGGCACCACCCAGCATGACCGGCACGTCAACGCCCTGCCGGTTCATTTCCTCCAGATTTTCGCGCATGATGACGGTGGACTTGACCAGCAGGCCCGACATGCCGATGGCATCGGCCTTGTGCTCACGTGCTGCCGCGATCATGTCGGCCACTGGCACCTTGATGCCAAGGTTGATGACCCGGTAGCCGTTATTGGTCAGAATGATGTCGACAAGGTTCTTGCCGATGTCATGCACGTCGCCCTTGACCGTGGCCAGCACCATGGTGCCGCGGGTCTGCCCCTCGGTGCGTTCCATGTGGGGTTCAAGCCAGGCCACGGCCGCTTTCATGGTCTCGGCTGACTGCAGCACGAAGGGCAGCTGCATCTTGCCCGCGCCAAACAGTTCGCCCACCACCTTCATGCCATCAAGCAGCACGGTATTGATGATGTCGAGCGGCGCCATGTCCTGCATGGCCTCGTTGAGGTCTTCCTCCAGACCCTTGCGGTCGCCATCGACAATGCGGTCCTTCAGGCGTTCGGGCGCGGTTTCGGCCCGGGCCTTCTTCACCGCGTCGGCGGCCTTGCGGTCGGCAAAGATTTCCAGCATGCGCTGCAGCGGGTCGTAGCCTTCGCTGCGGCGGTCAAAGATCAGGTCCTCGGCAACCTTGACCTCTTCCTTCGCGATCAGGTGCAGCGGACGGATTTTCGACACATGCACGATCGCCGCTGTCATGCCCGCGCGCACCGCGTGGTCAAGGAACACGGAATTCAGCACCGCGCGCGCCGCAGGGTTCAACCCGAACGAGATGTTGGACAGCCCCAGCACGATCTGGATATCGGGGAAGCGTTCGCGGATCAGGCGGATGCCCTCCAGCGTCCATTCACCCAGCTTGCGGTCATCTTCCGTGCCGGTGCCGATGGTGAATGTCAGCGGGTCGATCATCAGGTCGGATTGCGGCAGGCCATGCTTTTCACATGCGAATTCGACCAGCCGTGTCGCGATGCGCAGCTTGTCTTCCGCCGTCTTGGCCATGCCCACTTCATCAATGGTCAGGGCGATGACGGATGCGCCGAACTTGCGTGCCAGCAGCATGCGTTCGTTGGCGATCGCCTCCCCATCCTCGAAATTGATGGAGTTGATGATCGGCTTGCCGCCATGCAGCTTCAGTGCGGCCTCGATCACCGGTGTTTCGGTGGAATCAATGACCAGCGGCGCATTGACCGAGGAGGTGAAGCGGGTGACGACCGCGTTCATTTCGCGCATTTCGTCACGGCCGACGAAGGCGGTGCAGATATCCAGCGCGTTCGAGCCTTCGGCCACCTGTTCGCGGCCCAGGGCCACGCAGCCGTCCCAGTCGCCCGCTTCCTGCAACTGCCGCCATTTTTTCGATCCGTTGGCGTTGCAGCGCTCACCAATCGAGAAATAGCTGTTTTCCTGCCGCAGCGGCACCTGCGAATACAGGCTGGCGACCGACGGAATCCATACCGGTTTGCGCGGCACGGGGGCGGGACGGATGCGGCCGGTGCCCTCGGCGCGCTTTCGCAGCATCTGGTCGAGTGCCTGCGTATGCGGTGTGGACGTGCCGCAGCACCCGCCGATCAGGTTCAGCCCGTCTTCGGTAATGAAGCGGTCGACCCAGCTTGCCATTTCGGCGGGCGTCAGCGGGTAATGTGTCGTGCCATTGACCAGTTCGGGCAGGCCCGCATTGGGCTGGACCGAAATCAGGCCGGGCCAGTTTTCGGACAGCCAGCGCACATGTTCCGCCATTTCCTGCGGTCCGGTGGCGCAGTTCAGGCCCATCAGCGGCACATCCAGCGCGTTGATGACCGTGGCGGCTGCCGCAATGTCGGGACCGACCAGCAGCGTGCCGGTGGTTTCCACCGTGACCTGCACGAAAATGGGGGTATCCACGCCCATTTCGGCGCGCGCGATCTTGGCGCCATTGACGGCGGCCTTGATCTGCAGCGTGTCCTGGCAGGTCTCGATCAGGAAGCAGTCCACACCCCCTTCGATCAGGCCCCGGCACTGTTCGGTCAGGCCCGCTTCCAGCGTGTCGTAATCGATATTGCCCAGCGAGGGCAGCTTGGTCCCCGGTCCGATGGAGCCGACAACATAGCGGTGGCGGCCATCGGCAAAGGTCTCGGCGGCTTCACGCGCCAGGTGGGCTGCGGTGCGGTTGATTTCGCGCGCGCGGTCCGCCAGCCCGAATTCGGCCAGCGTGATGGGCGAGCCGCCAAAGCTGTTGGTTTCCACCATGTCGGCCCCGGCTTCGAAATACCCGCGATGGATTTCGCGCACCAGCTCGGGACGGGACAGGTTCAGGATTTCGGTGCAGTTTTCCTGCCCCCAGTAATCGCGCTCGACCTCAAGGTCCAGAAGCTGTACGCGCGAACCCATGCCGCCATCACACAGCAGGACCTGGTCGCGAAGGGCATCGAGAAGATGGGGACGAGTGGTCATTGTTATCCTGAGGTCTCATGGCAGGGGACATGGCGCGGGAAGATTTTCCGGCCTGGTATCCGGCACTGCCTTGCATAAAGTTATGTCCGATGCCCTTTATTTCCTTAACTTTCGGCTGGTGTCCAGAACCATTGCCTCAAACGGGGACTGTTCACGGGCCTGTATGGATGAATGGAGAACACCATGAGCGGTGACGGGCGCATCGCGCTGGAATTCATGAACGGTCCCGCAGCCATTCCGCCGTGTCCCGATACGCTGCTGGTTGTGGGTGATGGTGACATGCCGCCGCAGCCCGCCGCATGGGCGGCAGTTGTCACGGTGGATCAGGCTGCCATCTCCCCGTTTGCGCACGCGGCGGGGTGCGCGTGCTGCACGGGACGCGGGGGCGGGCTGGCCGCCGTGCTGGGGGATGTGTTCCGCAGGCGCGCCACGGGTGCCCTGAAATGGTTCGACCGCGTGGCCGTGCTGCCGCCACGCGGGCACGAAGCGGCCTGGCGGGCCGCGCTGTCCGCGGATGTCCTGGTCAGCGCGCGCTTTGCCGTGCGGCCCCCGTGCACGGGGGCGGCCTGAAAAACGGTCCCGTTAAGGAACCCTTTGCTTTCTGCCCCTAGGTTTGGGCGCGTGAACGGACAGAGCGCGTAAAGCAGAAGGGGTGCCGTGGGCCATCCAGACCAATCAGCGGACCCGACCGGCAGCGGACAGGCGGATACACGCCACGCACCGGAACTGATCCGCCTGCAGGCCGTGCTGCGCGCGGCCCGCTTTCACGGCATTGACCTTGACGTGCGTGATTTCGCGGACGAAGCGGGCCAGACCGTGCCCTCCATCCCCGCCCTTGCGCGGTGGGTGGAGGAAAATGGCGGCACCGCGCAGGGCATGCGCCTGCAATGGCGCGACCTTGTGCGCCTGCGTGACGTGCCGCCGGTCGCGCTGATGTTTGCCGACGGATCGGCCGGCCTCATGGTGGGCGCGGATGACACCAATGGCGTGATCTGGCTGGTTGACCCCTTCGCCAGTCCCGACACCCCGCCTGTGGCGGTGGATGAACTGCGGCTGGAGGGCGTGTGGACCGGTGACGTGCTGCTGGTGCGCGGCCGGCACGATGGCGGGCGGAAGGAAGACGCGGTCAATTTCGCATGGCTGCGGCGCATGGTGCTGGGCGAACGGGTGCTGCTGCGTGACGTGGTCATCGCCTCCATGGTCATGAGCGTGCTGGCGATCTTCCCGCCACTGATCGTCATGCAGGTCATTGACCGGGTGGTGAACTTCCATTCCATGTCCACGCTGGTGTCCCTGACGGGACTGGTGGGCGTGATGGCGTTCTACGAAGTCCTGCTGTCCTATGCCCGGCGCGAGATCACGCTGGTCATGACCACGCGGCTGGATACGCGTATCTCGCTGGCGGTGTTCGACCGCCTGCTCGCCCTGCCGCTGGAATTCTTCGAGCGTGAGCAGGCGGGCAACGTGATCGGCCGCGTCAGCGCGATCTACAAGGTGCGGCAGTTCATGACCGGGCGGCTGCTGGGCACGTTCCTGGATATGTTCACCCTGCTGGTCGTGCTGCCGTTCCTGTTCTGGCTCAGCACGACGCTTGCCTGCCTGACGGTGGTTGCCGCGGCCCTGATCGGCGGGATCATCCTGCTTGCCATGCCGACGGTGGGGCGGCTGGTCGGGCGGCAGATCCGCGCGGAAATGGAGCGCAGCGGCGCACTGTATGAAACGGTGGCCGGTATCCGCACCGTCAAGACGCTGGCGCTGGAACCGGTGCGGCGCGAGGTGTGGGATGAAAAGACCGCTGACGTGGTCAGCGCGTCCCTTGATGCCGGACGCATGAGCAACTGGGTCGCGACGGCGGTCATGCCGCTCGACCTGTTCATCAATCGGGGCATCATCCTGATCGGGGCCTATCTGGCCATTACCTCCACCACCTCGGGCATGGAGGCAGGCGCCCTCATGGCGTTCATGATGTTGGGTGGCCGGGTTGCCTCCCCGCTGGTGGGCATGGCGCGGCTGATCGATGACCTGAACGAGGTGCGCAGCGCGCTGGCGGAAGCGGGGTCCGTCCTCAACCGTCCGACCGAGACGCGTGCGCTGACCACTGGGCTGCGGCCGCCCGTCCATGGCGCACTGGCGTTTTCGGGTGTGTCCTTTACCTATCCCGGCGCGTCCACCCCCGCCCTGTCGGACGTGACGTTCAGCGTGCCTGCGGGCACCATGCTGGGGCTGGTCGGGCGCAGCGGGTCGGGCAAGTCCACCATCACGCGCCTGCTGCAGGGCGTCAGCCGCAGCTATACCGGGCAACTGCGGCTGGATGGCATCGAACTGCGTGAAATCAACCTGACCTATCTGCGCCGGTCATGCGGGGTGGTGCTGCAGGACAACTTCCTGTTTCGCGGCACCATCCGCGACAACATCATCGCAGGCCGTCCCGGCCTGACGCTGGAAGACGTGGTGCGGGCCGCGCGTCTGGCAGGGGCGGAAGAATTCATCGAACGCATGCCCGCCGGGTTCGATACATGGATCGAGGAAGGGTCCACCAACATATCCGGCGGCCAGCGCCAGCGCCTTGCCATCGCGCGCGCCGTGATTTCGGACCCCAGGCTCATGATCCTTGATGAGGCGACCTCCGCCCTCGACCCGGAAAGCGAGGCGGTGGTCAACGCCAACCTGCGCCACCTTGCGCGCGGGCGGACCATGGTGATTGTCTCGCACCGCCTTGCCTCGCTGGTGGCGTGTCATCAGATCTGCGTCATGGACCACGGGCATGTGGTCGATATCGGGCCGCATGAGGATCTGCTGGCGCGGTGCGACATCTACCGCACCTTGTGGACACAGCAGAACCAGCCCGCCGGTGGCAATGACGGGGGGCCGCCCTCCGTCTCCCACATGCATGGAGATGCGGCATGAGCGGCCATGACCTTGTGCCTTCCACGCCCGATGAAGGGAATGATGCCGGGCTTCTGTCGGTCCTGCCGCCGCCTGCGGCGGATATTCCCACCGGCCTGCCGCCCGCGCTGCTGACGTTCTATTCCCCCAGCGCGGCGCTGGTGGACCTGCCGCCGTCGGACGCGGCGCGTTATGTCATCTGGCTGGTCGCGGCGCTGGCCGGGGCGGGGCTGATGATCATGACGTTCTTTCCGCTGGACCGGGTGGTCAGCGTGAATGGCCGCCTGACCCCGTTTGACGACACGATGGTGCTGCAGCCACTCGAAACCTCCATCATCCGCACGGTGGAAGTGCATGAGGGCGATACCGTCCGCAAGGGACAGGTGCTGGCCCGGCTGGACCCCACGGTGACGGATGCGGATGTCACCAACCTGCGCCGTCAGGTCGCAGCCTACCGGGCGGAGGTCGCCCGCCGCACGGCAGAGGCCGAGGGCCGTCCCTACACGGCGGACATGAACGATCCCGCGTCCGTGCAGGAAGCCGCCGCCTATCTGCGCCGGCAGGCGGAATACACGGCCCAGATGTCGAATTACGACCGGCAGGTGGCGGGACTGGAAAGCGAACTGCAGGGATATGAGGCCAGTGCCGCCATGTATGCCGCCCGCGCCCGTGTCGCGCGCGACGTGCAGGACATGCGCGTGCGCCTGCAGCATGAACAGGTGGGCAGCCGCCTGTCCACGCTGGCGGCGCAGGATACGCTTATGGAGGTGACGCGCTCGCAGGTATCCGCCCGGCATGCGGCCGACAGCACCCGCGCCCGTCTTGATGCGATGAAGGCCCAGCGCGACGGGTACGCCAGCAACTGGCACGCCACGGTGTATCAGGACCTTGCCCTTGCGCAGCACCATCTGGCGGATGCCGATGGCAGCTACAGCAAGGCGGTGCTGCACCATGATCTGATCGTCATGCGCGCCGACCGCGACGCGGTGGTGCTGAGTATCGCTCATCTGTCCGCAGGTTCGGTCATCCAGGCCGCGACCCCGCTGCTGACGCTGGTGCCGATGGGCAGCCATCTGGACGTGGAGGCCACGCTGCGTGGCGTGGACGCGGGCTATGTGCGCACAGGCGATCATGCGCTGCTGAAATTCGCGGCCTTTCCCTATACCCAGTACGGCGGGGGCGAGGCGACGGTGCGCGTCATCAGCCCCGATGCGTTTTCCACGTCTGCCGCAAAGCCCGGCGCCAGCGCCGAACAGGGCACCGATGTGGGCGACATGATGAATGCCTATTACCGGGTGCGCCTGTCGATCGACCGGTACACCCTGCATGGCGTGCCGTCCTTTTTCCGCCCCCAGCCGGGCATGCCGGTCGAGGCGGATATCCATGTCGGACGGCGGACCATGATGCAGTACCTGCTAAACCGCCTGCTGCCCGCCGTGACCGACGGCATGCGTGAACCCTGATCCGGTAGTGCGTACGTTCCTGTCCGGCCTGCTGGGGACAGTGTCCCCCACGGCCCGTTTCCGCCATGCGTGCCGCCTGCTGGAACACGAAGGGCGCTCGGCGCAGGGGTTTGCCCTGCTGGGCCGCCTTGCGCGCGGCGGCATGGTGGCGGCGCAATATCAGGTGGCGCGGGCCTATCTTGACGGCAACGGCGTCCCGCGCAGCCCTGTCGAGGGCGTGCACTGGATGCACATGGCCGCCCGCGCGGGTCATGTCGAAGGCTGCTTTTCCCTTGCGCTGATGCTGCTGGTTGACCCGCCGGACCACAGGGGGGCCGATGGCCTGCTGCCCGTGGCGCTGCCCGAGGGCATCGACCGGTGGCCTGATCCGGTGGCGGCTACGCAATGGGCACGGCGCGCGGCGGAAGGTGGCCTGCCTGATGCGCAGGCCCTGTATGGTTACCTGCTGGCCACCGGGCCGCAACCCGTACGTGACCCGCAGGCCGCGCGGATGTGGTGCGAACGCGCGGCACGGGCCGGCTGTCCGCAGGGGGATCTGGGGCTGGCGGTGACCCATCTTTCGGCCCCGGACCAGTTGCCCGGCACGGATCCCGACGCGGTGGCCGCCCTGATACGCGCGGCGGATAGCGGATTGCCCACCGCGCAGTACATGCTGGGCCTGCTGCATGAACGGGGCTGGGGCCTGCCAGCGGACAGGGCGCAGGCCGAACGGTGGTATGCCCGCGCCGCAGCCCAGGGCGTGCGCCCCGCGCAGGCGCGGTATGGCGCGTTGCTGCTGGAGGACGGAGCGGACAGGCCACGCAATGTCATGACGGCCGAGACATGGCTGCGTCGCGCGGGTCTGGCAGGGGATCGGGAGGCGGCTGCCCTGCTGGGTGACCTGCATGCGCGCGGCGAGGCGGCCCTGCCCGGCGACCATGAAGCCGTGATGTGGTACCGTCGCGCGGCGGACCAGGACCATGCGGTGGCGTGTCGCATGCTGGCGCTGCTGTACCGGCATGGACGCGGGGTTGCTGCCGATGCCGGACAGGCCCGGCACTGGCTGAAACGGGCGGCGGAACTGGGTGATGTCGCGGCCATGACGGACCTTGCCGCAGCGCTGGTGGCGCAGGGGCAGGATGCACGGTCAACCCCGGATACGCCGCTGCCGGATTTCATGCCCGCGGCACAGGCGGGGGACCCGGTCGCGGCCTTCAATCTTGCGGTCAGCCTGCATGACGGGGTGGGCATGGTGGCCGATCCGGTGCAGGCGGCATCATGGATGAGGCGTGCCGCCCGCGCGGGCGTGGTCAATGCCGAATACTGGTACGGGCGCATGCTGCTGGAAGGGGACGGAGTGCCGATGGATGTGGCACACGCCCGTCACTGGCTGGAACGCGCCGCCGGGCATGGGCTGGCTGATGCCTGCGTGGTTGCGGCGCAGCTCCGGCTGGAAGGGAAGGGCGGTCCCCGTGATCATGCGGGCGCACTGGCGCTGTACCAGCACGCCGCCCATATGGGCCGGGCCGAGGCCATGTTTTCCCTTGGGGCCCTGTATGGCGGGGGCCACGACCTGCCGCCTGACCGGGCACTGGCGCTACACTGGTTCATGCGCGGCGCGGAAGCGGGCAATGCCCTGTCGCAGTTCATGCTGGGCCGGTATCTGGCGAAGGGACTGGCGGGGCCGGTGGACCGTGTCCGGGCGCGGTACTGGCTGGAACAGGCTGCGGCGCATGGCGTACGTGGTGCGCGTGATGAACTGGACCACATGACCCGTGCGGATGAACATGCCGGGTCATGACATGGACGGGACGGCGGGGCCGGATGCGGATGTCGGGGGGGCCGTGCGCCATGCGCGCCATCTGGCCGGGCGGGGGCAGCATGGGCTGGCGCTGGCGTGGATGGAACGTGCGGCCCGGCTGGCGCCAGGGGATATGGGCGTGCTGTACGCGCTGGCCGCTGCCCGTCTGGGCGCGGGGCACGGGAACAGTGCGGCGCGTGCGCTCGAGACGGTCATGGAGCAGGGGGAATTCCGGGCCGGACTGCGCCTGCTGGTCCTTGCCCGTTGTGTGGAGCGTGCATGGCCACAGGCCGCGCGGGCGCTTGGGCGGTTTTTCACCTGTTATGGCTTTGACCCCGCATTGCGTGTTCCGGCGGGACTGGTCTGCAAGTATATGGCGTTGCGTGGCTGGTGCGCGCTGGACCCCGGTGGTGTGCTGCACTGGGGCGGCCTGCCCGCGGGCTGCGCGCCAGACGTAATACTGGATGGACAGGCATGGATTCCCCGGCAGCATGACGGGCAGCGCGTGCATCTGCCCCGGTACTGGCGGCAGGCCCATGAGATTGTGGTGCAGTATGACGGCACGCCCCTGCTGGGTGCGCGGCCGGACCGGCAGGCCCTGTGCCATGTGACCGGTGCCGTCATGCTGGATGCGCAGGGCATGACGGGCTGGGCCTTCATGCCGGCGCAGCCGGACCATCCACCTGAACTGTCCGTATCCGATGATGCCCATGGCAGGCGTGCCCCCGTCCTGTCGCGTCAGTGGGGGGCGGGATGGGAAAACGGTGCCGGTCCCACCATGCCGGTATGGGGGTTTGGCATGGCATGGTCCGACCTGGCGTTGCACGGCACGGTGCATATCGCCATGCCCGGTGGGCGACAACTGATCGGTTCCCCCCTGCCGGTGCGTCTGCCACGGGCGCGACAGGTGTTTCCCACCATGCGGCGGCGGGTGCGGCCCCCCGACCATATGCCCCGGCGGGCGGTACGCTGCCGGGTGGTTGTTCCGGTTTATGCGGACCGGGCGCGCACGCTGGCCTGTCTTGACAGCGTGACCGAGACACTGGCACGGCGGCCCGATGCTCCGGCAGTGGAGATCATGGTGGTGGATGACGCAACACCGGATCCCACGCTGGCCATCGCGCTGGACACGCTGGCGGCAGCAGGCAGGATCAGCCTGCGGCGGCATGACGCCAATCAGGGCTATCCGGCGGCGGTCAATACCGGCCTGTCCGATGCGGATGGCATGGATGTCGTGCTGCTGAACAGCGACACGCTGGTCGCCCCCGGCTGGCTGGATGAAATGCTGCGCGTGGCTTATGCGCGGATTGATACCGGCACGGTTTCTCCCTTGTCCAATGATGCGTCCATCCTGACATGGCCCGACCCGGATCCGGTACTGCCCCGATCGTGCGATATGGATGAAGTCCGCCAGCTTATGGCGGCCAGCCTGCGGGCCAATGGGGGGCGGGATGTGGAAATTCCCACTGCCCACGGCTTCTGCATGCTGATCCGCCATGACTGCCTGCGCCAGACGGGCCCGTTCCGCTCCGAACTGTATGGCCGGGGGTATGGGGAGGAAAATGATTTTTCCATGCGTGCCCGGCTGGCCGGGTGGCGACACCGGGCGGCGGCTGGTGTGTTCGTGGGACATGTGGGGGGCGTGTCCTTCGGCGCGCAGCGCAGGGCGTTGCAGCAACGCAATCTGTGGATACTGAACCGGCTGTTTCCCGGCTATGATGCATTGGTGCAGGCGCATGTCGCGGCCGACCCTCTGGCGGCGGCACGCCAGCGGCTGTCGCTTCTGGTGTGGCAGCGTGTCGCGTGCCAGACGGCGGGTGATGGCGCGGTGCTGCTGGTGACCCATGACGGGGCAGGCGGCGTCGCCCGCGTGGTGGCCGGGCGTGCGCTGCAATGGGCGGAAACGGGTCGGTTCCCGCTTGTGCTGGAACCGGCTGCGGATGGGTTCATGCTGCGTGACGGCAGGGCGGGGGGCACATGTCCGGTCGTGCGGTTTGCATGGCCGGAGCAGGCGGATGACCTGACTGGCCTGCTGCGTGCGTTCGGGCTGCGGCTGATCGAGGTGCATCACCATCTGGGGCACGGCACGCGGGTGCGTGAACTGTGTGCGCTGCTGGACGTGCCTTATGACCGGCATGTGCATGATTATGCCGGGATCTGCCCGCGCATTACGCTGGTGGGACCGGCCGGGCGATATTGCGGGGAACCGGACATGGCGGGATGCCGGGCCTGTGTCCAGGTACTTGGTTCGCTGGTGGGGGAAGTGGATGTGGCCCGCCTGCGGCGCGACACGGCCCGTGAACTGGCGGGTGCGCGGCGTGTGGTCGTGCCGTCGGCGGATGTGGCCCGCAGGCTGATGCGCCACGTTCCGGATGTTTCATGTGAAATATCAGTGCTGGAAAATGACAGTCCGGACCTGTCCCTGCAGCAGTTCGCGGCAGGTTGTGCGGACCGGCCCGCCCCGGGCCTGCCGCCCCGGACCGGCCGATGCCGGGTTGTGGTGGCGGGCGGGATCGGGCCGGACAAGGGACACGGGATCTTGCTGGCGGCGGCACGGGATGCACGTGCGCGCGACCTTGCGCTGGAATTCATTGTGGTGGGGCATACATCCGATGACGCGCCCCTGCTGGACACCGGACGCGTCTTCATTACCGGTCCCTATGACGGGGAAGACGCCGTGTCCCTGCTGCGTGGTGCGCGGGGGGATATGGGGTTCGTGCCCTCCGTCTGTCCCGAGACATGGTGCTTTACCCTGACCCAGTTATGGCGCGCGGGGCTGCGCTGCGTGGCGTTCGACCTTGGCGCGGTGTCTGAGCGTATCCGGACGACGGGGCGTGGGACGTGCGTGCCACCGGGGCTGCCCGTTCACCAATTGAATACGTTTTTGCTGTCTTATGCCCGGGCCGGGCACCCCGTCACGGCTCAGTCCATTCATGATGTAAGCGAAAGAGGTCCGTCTTGATCGTTATTGCCCCAGCCCATATGCGCGCGATGTTGTGCCGTCCTGTGGCGGGACGTTGGTGATGGAGGCCGCACGCGCCGTCCCGCAGGCGGGAGATGTGCAGGCCAGCGCACAGCTTATGCGGCTGGAGGCCGGAACGTACTGCATTTTCCACGCCGCCGTCCCGGCGGGTGCGGGGTTCGCCCCACTGTCGGGCATGCGCGTGACCGTGCCGCCCGGCATGGATGCGGTGCGGGTCAGCACGTTTGACGCGGATGGCTGGATGGGTGCGAAAGGGGGCGCGGCCCTCGTGCGCATGCCCGATGGCGGTGGGGCGGTACTGGTCACCACCTATCGCGACCCGGCGCGTGACGGGGCGGCCCTGCCGGGGTTGCAGGTGGTCAGGCTGTCCGGGCCATCGGTGGCTACCGCCGCTGCGGCCGTACCATCATCCGCACAGGCGGCGGCAGGGGATAATACCAGGGCAGGTGGCATGATCGCCCATATTCAGGGACGAGGTGATGTCAGCGCGGCACTCGGGACGTGGATGGGCAAAAGGGGCGGTCGGCAGTGGATGGAAGGGTTCGCCATCCAGCCTGTCCCCGGTCTTGCGGCGGGGGATATGGAATATCAGGCCATTCTGGGCGCGGACTGGTTTTCGCCCTGGGTGGATGGTGGCGCCTATTGTGGCAGCCGGGGCATGGCGCTGCCGCTGCTGGGCCTGCGGGTGCGACTGAAAGGGGAGGCCGCGCGGCAGTTCGTCTGTCGGATCGAGGCCAGCTTTACCGACGGCACCCACCTTGGCCCGCTGGAGGATGCGCCGGTCATGGCGTCCACGCAGGCGCCACTTGAGGCCTTCCGTATCGAAATCCTGCCCCGTCAGGCGGCGACATTATCCGACCCGGCCCCGGAAGATACGGCCGGGAAGGCTGGGCCTGCCACCATGCCCCCCGCTGACCAGCCGGCACGTCCCGTCCCCCGCGTGCGGCGGAGCAGGCGTGTCGTGCCCCCGCGCGTGGCGGCCGAACCGCCCGCCCGGTCGGGTGCCGAAGAGGATAAACCCGTGCCGTGGTGGCATCGCAGGCCCGAAAAGCCGGTTGCGGCCCCCCTCGATCCATCCACGCGGGGGCGAAGCCGCAGGACGGACCGCAGGACGCGCACCGTGGCGCAGTCGTGACCATCGGGGGGAAAGGCCGGGACGGCGGGATATGAAATACCTGTTCGTGCACCAGAATTTTCCTGGCCAGTTCGTGCACCTGCTGCGCGACCTGCAGGCGCGCGGCGGGAACGAGATCGTTTTCATAAGTGAAACGGGCCGGATGCAGATACCCGGCGTGCGGCGGGTATCCTATCGTCTGCCGCCGCCTGCGCGGGTTGATGCCTCCGCCCCGGTGGCGGAACTGGCCCGCGCCATGCAGCGCGCGGCGGAGGTGGCGCGCGCGGCCCGCACCCTGCGGGGGCTGGGCTATGTGCCCGATATCATCATCGGTCATCACGGCTGGGGTGAGATGCTGGAACTTGCCGATGTCTATCCTGACGTGCCGATGCTGGGATATTACGAATTCTTCTATCACCCCACCGGGCTGGATGTCGGCTTTGACCCGGAATTCGCCCCGGCGTCCGGCGTCGCTCCGCTGGTGCGGGCACGCAATACGCTGAACCTGTTGGCCCTTGCCGGGTCGGGCTGGGGACATTCGCCGACCCGTTTCCAGCGCGACACCTATCCCGACTGGGCGCGCACGCGCATTACCCTTCTGCCCGAAGGGGTGGATCTGGATCGATGCGCCCCCGACCCGCAGGCTGGCATGCGCCCCTTCGTGCTGGGGGACATCCATGTGGCGGCAGGCGAAAAACTGGTGACCTACATTGCCCGCGATCTGGAGCCATATCGCGGGTTCCACGTCTTCATGCGCGCGCTGCCGCATATCCTGCGCGCCCGCGGCGATGTGCGGGTGATCGTGGTGGGGGGCGATGGCGTCAGCTATGGCGGTCGTGCGCCGGATGGCCGGACATGGCGGCAGCACATGCTGGCGGAACTGGGGGGCACGCTGGATACGGAGCGCGTCCATTTTGCCGGCAGGGTCGGGTATGGTGATTTCTGCCGCCTGCTGCAACGTTCTGACGTGCATGTCTATCTGACATACCCGTTCGTGGTGTCATGGTCGCTGCGGGAGGCGATGGCCAGTGGCTGCGCCATCGTGGGCAGCCGGACGCCCCCGGTTGCGGAATTCCTGCATGATGGCAGGACGGCGCGGCTGGTGCCATTCCTTGACCCCCGGCGCATTGCCGACGGCGTGGTGGAACTGCTGGAAGACGGGCGGCTGGCGCGCAGGCTGCGGGCCAGTGTCCGTGCGCAGGCGGAACGCACGCTGGACATGCACGCCTACATGGCGCGCTATCATCGGCTGATCGGCCAGCTTGTCGCGGGCGCATGCCCGGACAGGCTGACCGGTGCCGCGTGACCGCCGGGCCGACGTGGCCCGGCAGCCGGCAGGGAACGGCTTACTTGCCAGCCACTGCCTTGACGGATTCAAGAATGGCTTCGCCAGCGGCCTTCTTGTCGGCCCAGCCGGAAACCTTGACCCACTTGCCCTTTTCCAGGTCCTTGTAGCGGGTGAAAAAGTGCTCGATTTCCTTCAGCACGATTTCGGGCAGGTCTTCCAGCTTCTCCACCTTGGAGTAGTAGGGATGCACCTTGTCATGCGGGACGCAGATGATCTTTTCATCCTGCCCGCTTTCGTCTTCCATCTTCAGCATGCCGATGGGACGCGCGCGCACCACGACGCCCGGCACCACGGCGGCCGGCATCAGCACCAGCGCATCGGTCGGGTCGCCATCAGCGGCCAGCGTGTTGGGAATGAAGCCGTAGGCTGCGGGATAGACCATGGGCGTGAACAGGATGCGGTCCACGACCAGCGCACCGCTGTCCTTGTCGATTTCGTATTTCACGCCGGACCCCTGCGGGATCTCGATCACGACGTTGATGTCGTTCGGTACGTCCTTGCCGGGTGAAATCTTTGATACGTCCATTGCTGTTCAGGCCTCCTGCTGCCTGTTGGTGCGTTAGGGCCGCCCCATTGCGCGGCGGCATGAATTAACGGGGGATGACGGTATATCTCCCACCGTTTCCTGTGCAAGTCATGTTGTGTGGCAGACGTCCCGGCCATGAGCCAGATCATGAAGTTGTTTTTTTTATGGCGTGGTCGCCGCGGGAGTGGAAAAAATTACGTGGAAAAAGGCACGTTGATCTTGCCAAATCCCTCCACATGCGCGAGATCAGGGACTGCCTGCGCGCCCGTAGCTCAATTGGTTAGAGCGGGCCGCTCATAACGGCTTGGTTGCGGGTTCAAGTCCTGCCGGGCGCAGGCTTTTCCATTGCCTGCAGCACTGCGCAACCGGCCGCGCGCCTGTCCGCGCCGGGCAGGTGACCTGCCGTTTTTTCTTTCAGTTATCAGGAGCCGACCGTCATGGCCGCCACGCAATATGTCTATGTGATGAAGGACCTGACCAAGGCGTATCCGGGTGGGCGTGAAGTCTTCAAGGGGATTACGCTGTCCTTCCTGCCGGGCGTCAAGATTGGCGTGCTGGGCGTTAACGGCGCGGGTAAGTCCACGCTGCTCAAGATCATGGCGGGCGTCGAGAAGGAATTCGGTGGCGAGGCATGGGCCGCCGAAGGCGCACGCGTGGGCTATCTGGAGCAGGAGCCCAAGCTGGATGAAAGCCTGACGGTTGGCGAAAACGTGGCGCTGGGCTTCGGCGACCTGAAAAAGGCCGTGGACCGCTTCAACGAGATTTCGATGAAGTTCGCCGAACCCATGTCCGATGATGAAATGAACACCCTGCTGGCCGAACAGGCCGAACTGCAGGAAGTGATCGACGCGGGCGATGGCTGGGAACTGGACCGCAAGCTGGAAATCGCCCTCGAGGCGCTGCGCTGCCCGCCTGCCGACAGTCCGGTGGACAAGCTGTCGGGTGGTGAGCGCCGCCGCGTGGCGCTGTGCCGCCTGCTGCTTGAAAAGCCCGACCTGCTGCTGCTCGATGAGCCGACCAACCATCTTGACGCGGAAAGCGTGTCCTGGCTGGAAAAGACGCTGCGTGATTATGAAGGCACCGTGATGGTCATTACCCATGACCGGTACTTCCTCGACAACGTCACCAACTGGATCCTTGAACTCGAACGTGGCCGTGGCTATCCGTTCGAAGGCAACTACTCCTCGTGGCTGGAACAGAAGCGCAAGCGTCTGGCGCAGGAGGAAAAAGAGGAAAGCGCCCGCCAGCGCGCCCTTGCGGCCGAACAGGAGTGGATCGGTTCCTCCCCCAAGGCCCGTCAGGCCAAGAGCAAGTCCCGTATCGCGCGATATGAGGAAATGCTGGCGCAGAACAACGAAAAGGGTGGTGGCGTTGCCGACATCATCATCCCGCCCGGACCCCGTCTTGGTGGCACGGTGATCGAGGCCGAGGACCTGCGCAAGGGCTTTGGCAACCGCCTGCTGATCGATGACCTCAGCTTCAAGCTGCCGCCCGGCGGCATCGTGGGCGTGATCGGGCCGAACGGCGCGGGCAAGTCCACCCTGTTCAAGATGATCATGGGGCAGGAGACACCCGATAGCGGCAAGCTGACCATCGGTGAGACCGTGAAGCTGGGCTATGTGGACCAGTCGCGCTTCAGTCTGGATGACAACAAAACCGTGTGGGAGGAAATCTCTGGCGGGACCGATGTCATCTACCTGGGCAAGCGGGCCGTGCCGTCGCGCGCCTATGTCGGCGCCTTCAACTTCAAGGGGCCGGACCAGCAGAAGAAGGTGGGCGTCCTGTCGGGTGGTGAGCGCAACCGTGTCCACCTTGCCAAGATGCTGCGGCAGGAAAGCAATGTCATCCTGCTCGATGAGCCGACCAACGACCTTGACGTTGATACCCTGCGCGCACTGGAAGAGGCCCTGGCCGAATTCGCGGGCTGTGCGGTCATCATCAGCCATGACCGCTGGTTCCTTGACCGTCTGGCGACCCATATCCTCGCCTTTGAGGGGGACAGCCACGTTGAGTGGTTCGAAGGGAACTTCCAGGCCTACGAGGAAGACAAGCGCCGCCGTCTTGGCCCCGATGCGACCGAGCCGAGCCGGATCAAGTACCGCCCCATCGAACGCTGATTCCATTTGCCATCCGCAATATTATCTGCGTCAATAACGGCAGGTCTTTGCACCTGCCGCGACGGAGGCAGTTATGGGATGTCGAAACAGCATACAGACAGCACGCCTGCAGCTTGATCCGGTCTCATGGGCCGATCTGGAAGATGTTGTCCGGCTCAAGGCCAGCGCCAGTGTGACCGGACGGCTGGCAGGCGGGATATGTAACCGTGTCCTGAGCGAGCAGGACATGATGACCGATCTCATGACATGGGGCCGTGAAGGAGTGGGCATGTTTGCCGTCCGCCAGCAGGGCCACTTTATCGGCCTTGCGGGCGTGCAGCCCTCCAGCACCGAACCTGAATGCCACGAACTGCAGTTTGCCATCCTGCCTCATGCCCGTGATACCGCCCTGTCGCGTGAAGCGACCAGCATGGCGCTGGCCTTTGCCCACGCAGGCGGGGTCGGGCGTGTCATTTCCTATGTCCGGGAAAACGATATCGTGGGCCGACAGGTTTTCGGTGGGGCCGGCATGAGCGTCTGTGACGCGCGGCCTGCATCCTGTAGTGCGGATATCCTGCTGTATCACAGCATGCGTCCCGGCATGGGAACTGCCGGGATGCATTGAAAAAGCCGGCCTCCATGGGCCGGCTTTTTTCATGTCTCGTTGCATCTTGATAGGGAACACAAAAGGTTCTGGGGAAGCTTTTTCAAACAGCTTCGGGAGACGTCGCCTTCCTGAATAAAGGCGACGCCCAAAACTTTTATCCTGCCCTCAGATCACGTTTCCATGATGCCCGCAGTGGAAGGCACCCCTGGTGGTCAGTGATGGTTGGCGATCTGCTTGTCCAGCGCATGCAGCAGGGCATCCACGTTGCCACCATTGCGCGCGATGAAGGAACCATAGTCCTGCCGCTGCGTCAGGCGCAGGCTGGCGCCTTCGCCTACCACGTCGACGACCTTCGGGCTGCCGCTGGCGGTGCTGATGATCCACTGGGTATCGGCCCCCGGCTGGCCGGGGCGGTTGATGACGGTGGAAACCGCCGTGTCATCTCCCGATGGTGCGCTGGAACCGACCACGAAGGTCACGCCGCGATAATCCCCGATCTTGTCGGTAATGGCGTTGACCAGCACCTGATGGAACAGCTTGATGTAGCGTGCCTGCTGGTCTGGCGTGGCGGTGCGCCAGTAACGGCCCAGGCAGTAGCGTGCGATGGCGTCCACATCCACATACTGTTCCAGAAGCGGCAGGATATCCTGCTTTTTCCTGTCCAGTGGCGCACCGCTGTTGACGATGGCAACCAGCTTGCTGCCAAACATGGTGACGAAGGAACGGGCCTGCGCGCCGGCATCAACCGCCCATGCTGAAGCAACAGGCATGGCGGCGGCGGTCGCTGCCAGCAGAGCCAGTGCGTGGCGACGGGGGAAGGATGTCTGCATCGCTATGTCCCTTTTGGTTATCTGTTGTGGTACCAGTCGGGCACGGTGGCCCGATGGTCGTTCTTTATGTTTTCCGCCATGGCCTTGCGCTGCTGCTGGTAGGCGCTGCGGATGGTGGCGTAGGGATCAAGCGAATCCTTCATGACCTGATCAAGCGCATCAACATTGGTGGCCATGCCGTTGATGGTGCCCATGATGTTATAGGCCCAGTTGAAGGTCAGCAGCCCATAGCCACGGGGCACATAGTTCCACGGTGACAGCCCGACGTCGATGCCATAGCCGACACCGTCACGGAACGAGGACGGACCCAGCACCGGCAGGAACAGGTAGGGACCGGATGGCACGCCCCACGTCGCCAGCGTCAGGCCGGCATCGTTGTCGTGGTGCCTGTAGCCGGCATAATTGGCGACATCGATCAGCCCACCAATGCCCACCGTCATGTTGATGCACCACCGCACGAATGCGTCACCCGCACGGCGGGGCTTGCCTGCGCCCACGTCGTTAAAGAATACAACGGGTTCGTTCATGGTCTGGTACAGGCCGCCGATCGAATTGCGCAGTGGGCGCGGCACGGCCCAGATATACGCCTTTGCCACCGGGCGCAGGGTGTATTTGTTGGCCCACATGGTCAGGTCGAAATTCTTGCGGTTCAGCTTTTCGTACTTGTCGTTGGCTTCCTTGTATTCAGCCAGTGCGTCCGGGTCCTTGGGCGGCGGCGTCGCGCATGAGGCAAGCCCGAGCAGTCCAAGTGCCATCCCCGCGACGCGAAGCGTCGAGCGACGCGGGGACGGGAACGGGCGGGACGACCAAGAATTCGATCCTGTCTCTGCGCGCATACTCGTTTCCGCTTCCCTCTGTATTCGCTTGCCCCCCATGCTGGCATGGCGGGATGGCCCAATGCGTTTGCAAGAATCCCGAACCGGGCAATGACGCCCCTTTCTTGCGTCACTCTCTAGCATGGGATTGCTGTTGTGCAATCCGCTTGCCACGGGATGAGGGCATATTGTGTCTGCCCTGCATGGGACACATGGGACAAAGCCAGCCCTGAACCGGCCATATGAAAGGGGATGCTGGCAGAATTGCCGCGCTGAGTGTGACGTAAAATCCACAATGTCTTCAACGTCAGGACACAGGCGCGGTGGCACCGTATCACGATTTGTTGACTGTCGCGCCGGGGTCAGCGCACCAGCTTCGGCGCGATTTCGGGAAACATCTCCGCCAGTTCACGGATCTCGCGCTTCGACAGGCCGGCCTGCGCCGGATCGACCTGCTGGCCCCCCATGGCCGCGCGCAGCACCTTCAGCGCCGGACCGGACAGCAGGACCGCGTCGCGCATGTAATCGGTAAAGGCCTCGAATGTCAGCGGCGCCCATTTCTGCACGATCTGCAGGATGGCGTCGGCATAGGCGCGGATTTCGTACTGCGCGTGGCTGTCCGCGCGCAGGCGCAGGAAGTGCAGCAGGTTCCACAGGTTAATCTGCCAGTAGAACTGGGTCATGATGTTGACCGGCAGGTTCATGCGCGCCAGTTCGCGCGCGATGGCCGGACGGTCGGGATCGCGCTTTTCGCCGTTTTCGTCCTCGTTGAGCAGGTCGAGGTAATGATCGTAGCAGCGTGATGCGTCATCGCGCAGGATATCAAGGACCTGCTGCGCCTGCTCGGGCGGCAGGGTGTCGGCGCGGCCCTGTTTGTTGTTCGTGGACTGGGCGGCGATGTCCTCGGGGCGGGGGAAGTAGAATTCCTTCTCCAGCACCGAATAGCGGGCCGAATATTCGTTGATGCTGGCGGTGCGGTGACGGAACCACTGCCGGGTGACGAAAATGGGTGCGCGCACATGCAGTTTCAGCACCGCAAGTTCGAACGGGCTGGTGTGGCGGTGCCGCATGAGGTAGCGGATCAGCCCCCGGTCGTCGGACGTGCTGCGCGTGCCTTTGCCGTAGGATACGCGCGCGCCCTGCACGATGCCGCTATCGCCGCCCATGTAGTCCACCGCGCGGACAAAGCCCGTCTCCAGTACCGGAATGGGGGAATACAGCACGTCTTCCACCGCGGGCACGACAAGGCGGCGGGTCTGCGCCCATCCGGCGCGGGCTGCGTCGATTGCCGATTTCTGCTCAGTGGAAAACATGTGCCGTCCCGTCCCGTCTGTATCGATCATAGCATGAGGACGCGGGGCATATCATATGGGTCATTGCACATAAAGACGCTGGCCCACCCCATCAGCCCGCGTGGCCTGATCTGCTCATGTCGCTGTGGGCCGTCTTTGCGGCTGCATCATGGCGCGGGCCGGATACGGCAAGACCATTGGCGGCAATGAAAAAAATACGGCCCGCTGAGCGTTCGGCGTCCATGCAGCCGGGCCACGGGACCAGGATATTTTTTCTGCATCCGGTCGGATGGGTCGGTGCCGTGGATACAAAAAAAATATCAGTCCGGTGGCAGGCGGCGGAAATTCCGTCGGAGACGTCCATGGCTCACTGCGTGGCCTCTTGTCAGATGCACGGCCAGTCCCTATATCCGAAAGTGCCGGAGGGGCTTGCCCCTTGGCTATGGCGATAAACGGCGCGTGGAATAAGTGTTGTGGACCCGGGGGCGGTACCCGGCGTCTCCACCAATTTTCTCCCTCCGGGGGAACATGGGGACGAAACAGGCTCGACACGCATGGTAAAGACCCGCCTTTTGCCCGGCATTGTACCACCGTTATCGGGCTAAATTACAAGTGCCAATGATAACACTGAGGTGCTCGCTGTCGCTGCATAAGCGATAAGCGCGGTTCGGGAGGGCACCGGGCAACAGAAGCCCTCCCACCTTTTCTTCCGTTCATGTTACATTGATGGCGCGGTATCCGCTTCGTGAAGGGATGCCCGACCCCAGCGGCTTGCCATGCCCTGAAGTTTGACGCACAGCTTGAAGCTGTGGCACGGCGTGGCCCGAACCCGCATGTCTGCAAAAATCCGGTCCGGCGGGGAAACCGTCCGGGCGGATGTACGGAGAAGTCCGAAATGTCCGATGATCATGACGAGGAAAACGGTTTTGATGCCGCCATTCCCGACAGCCTCATGCCCTATGATTCCTGGATCGAGGATGCCTACCGCCAGGTCATGCTGCGCGCGCTGGATTACGCCGCGGGAAATGGCCTGCCGGGTGATCATCATTTCTACCTGACATTCCGGACTGACTGGCCGGGTGTGGAAATGCCCGACCGCCTGCGCGCCCAGTACCCGCATGAAATCACCATTGTCCTTCAGCACCAGTTCTGGGACCTGAAGGTTGACCGCGTGCACCAGATCATATCGGTCGGGCTGTCGTTCGGGGGGATTCCCTCCACGCTGGTGATTCCGGTGGCGGCCGTATCCGCCTTTGCCGACCCGCATATCCGCCTGGCCCTGCGTTTTACCGTTCCCGAACAGCCGCCGGTGGCGACCGATGCACCCAACGTGGTGCCGGTGCAGCCCGCCGCAGCAGCGGACACGGTGGAAAAGGCCGGGACGGCCGCCGAACCGACCGGAAAGGATGCGGAGAAGGACGAGGGCTCGCAGGTTGTCAGTCTCGCCGCCTTCCGCAAGCGGGGACCGGGGGGACCGGGCTGAGCCACATCTACCATCCGGGCGCGCCGGATGCGCCGGGCGCGCCCTGAACCTGAACGCCGCCACCCGGAACCAATCCGGGGGAGAAAAGGCAGGAGACCGTCCGTTGAATGTATCCGCACCCACGCGCAAGCCATTTGTCTATGGCCCGCTTTTCCCGCTGCATGATGATGACACACCGTGGAAGAAACTGGAGATCGAGGGGATAACCACCTCGGTCCTCGGTGGCCGCACGGTGGTCCATGTCCGGCCCGAAGCCCTGACCGCGCTGGCCGCCCGGGCCTTCAATGACGTGGCGCACCTGCTGCGCCCCGGGCACCTGGCGCAGCTTGCCAAAATCCTGAAGGACCCCGAAGCGTCGGAAAACGACCGCTTCGTGGCGCTGGACCTGCTCAAGAACGCCTGTATCGCGGCCGGTGGCGTGCTGCCCATGTGTCAGGATACCGGCACCGCCATCGTGTATGGCAAGAAGGGCCAGCGCGTGTGGGTGGATGGCAATGAGGAAGAGGCCTTCTCCCGCGGGGTATACGATACCTATACCGGCACGTCGCTGCGCTATTCCCAGATGGCGCCCGTCTCGATGTTCGAGGAAGTGAACACCGGCACCAACCTGCCGGTGCAGTTCCATATCTCGGCAACGCCAGGTGATTACCATGCCGAGCAGATGGACCTCATGTTCATCGCCAAGGGCGGCGGGTCGGCCAACAAGACGTTCCTGTTTCAGGAGACCCGCGCCCTGCTGTCCAGTAAGGAACACCTGCTGAAATGGCTGGACGGCAAGATCCGCACGCTGGGTACCTCGGCCTGCCCGCCGTACCACCTTGCCGTGGTGATTGGCGGCATGTCGGCTGAACAGAACCTTGAGACCGTGAAGCTGGCCTCCACCCGCTGGCTGGACAGCCTGCCGACCGAAGGCAGCGCGCATGGCCATGCCTTCCGCGATCTGGAGATGGAAGAGGAAATCCACAAACTGACCCAGCGCCTGGGCATTGGCGCGCAGTTTGGCGGCAAGTATTTCTGCCATGACGTGCGCGTGGTGCGCCTGCCGCGCCATGGCGCGTCGCTGCCGGTGGGCATTGGCGTGTCATGCTCGGCGGATCGTCAGGTCAAGGCGCGGATCACGGCCGATGGCGTCTTTCTGGAACAGCTTGAGACCGATCCCGCCCGTTTCCTGCCCGAAACCACGGATGACGATCTGGATGGGGAGGCGGTGCAGATCGATCTGAACCAGCCGATGGACGAGATCCGCCGCAAACTGTCGCAGTATCCCGTGCGCACCCGCCTGTCGCTGACCGGCACGATGGTGGTGGCGCGTGACATTGCCCATGCCAAGTTCCGCGAACGGCTGGAAAAGGGTGAGGGCCTGCCCCAGTACCTCAAGGATCATCCCGTCTATTATGCAGGCCCGGCCAAGACGCCCGAAGGCATGCCCACCGGTTCGTTCGGGCCCACCACGGCGGGGCGCATGGACAGCTATGTGGCCATGCTGCAGAAGGCTGGCGGCTCGTATGTCATGTTGGCCAAGGGCAACCGTTCGAAGGCCGTGCGCGACGCGTGCAAGGAGTATGGGGGCTTCTACCTCGGGTCCGTCGGTGGCCCGGCCGCCCGTCTGGCGCAGGACTGCATCCGCAAGGTCGAGGTGCTGGAATATCCCGAACTGGGCATGGAAGCGGTGTGGAAGATCGAGGTCGAGAATTTTCCGGCCTTTATCGTAATCGACGACAAGGGTAATGATTTTTATGATGGCCTGACCGGCTGAACGTATCCCTGCGGTGCGTCCGGCCCGCCTGTCGGGCCGGACAACCGGAGGTTAGTGAGCGCCATGCGTTTTACCGTCGATCGTCTTGACCACCTTGTGGTGAGTGTCCGTGACCTGGAGGTCTCGGCCTCGTGGTACCAGCGCGTGCTGGGCATGGAGCGGGAGGAATACGGGCGCAACAACCGTACGGCCCTGAAATTCGGCGGTCAGAAGATCAACCTGCGCCCCCATGGCGCGGAAGGCTGGACCACGGCGGAAGACGCGCTGCCTGGTACCAACGACCTATGTTTCACCACCGCCCTGAACAGTGTCGATGTCATTGAACATCTGGAAAAATGCGGCGTGCACGTGACCGAGGGGCCGGTAGCCCGTCTGGGTGCGCTGGGACCGGTGACCTCTGTCTATTGTCACGATCCCGATGGCAACCTGATCGAAATTGCATCCTATCAGGGCTAGGGCCGCATGGCGGCTGGTTTGTGACCGCGCCGCCTGCATCCGCGCCGGCGACCCGATCGGTAGTTGGCCAGATGTCGGCCCAACCGGCCGCTGGTGCGCACGCCGGGCATGAACAGGGCATGGTCGTGCCCATGCAGGCGGGAGGCGCACCAATGTCCTGATCAGGTCGGACTGGCTGGCCGGATCAGGGTGCTGGTGGCACGCGCCGCCCATGCGGGGCAATCATGAACGCGTGCCTTTCCTGCTGCCGCGCATTCACGCGCGGCGCGGAATCATTATTTCGGCTGCTTGCCGAACACGGCGGTCAGTTTGGCTGAACCGAGGCTGTGCTGGTTGATGACAAATCCGACCATGGCGCCCGATGCATCATTGGGCAGTTCGATACGTTCGATATCGAGTGCATGGATGGTGAAAATGTAATGGTGATCCGGTCCCGGCGGGGGAGCGGCGCCGCCATAGACATTGCCGCCGAAATCGGTGCGCGTCATTTCCGCCGGTTCGGGCAGGCTGTTGTCGCCCGACCCGGCCCCCGCGGGCAGCGAGGACACGCTGGCGGGGATATTGATGACAACCCAGTGCCACCAGCCCGAACCCGTGGGCGCATCGGGGTCGTACATGGTGATGGCAAAGCTCTTGGTGCCGGCAGGCGGATCCTGCCATGCCAGCGGCGGCGAGATGTTGCCACCGGAATAGCCCATCCCGTCGAATACCTGTGCCGCAGGCAGGCGGTCGCCATCGCGGAAGGAACGGCTTGTCAGTGTAAAGGTCATGTCGGTTTCCTGCTTTCCGCGCGGCGGGCCGCGCGGATCGGGGTCAACGTAGGCCGGGTATCGGGTGAAGTTTACCAGTTCTGGCTGATCAGCCAGAATTCTTCCGATGTCAGGGTAATAACCTGATCGCCGTTCTTGCTTTCGGCGGCGGCACGGGCCAGCGCCTCGATGCGCTGGATCATCAGTGTCTTGCGCTGGTAGGTTTCGTTGCGGTCCTTTTCCTCGACCGATTCCAGCACCTGCAGCGCGGTGTGGCAGGCGCGGGTAATGCGGGCGGCATCAAGCTGGGCATAGGACATGGGGCTTCATTCTCCATCTGTTTACTGGCCCGGCCTGGACCGGGCACGGGAATTCCCATGCGGGAATCGCTGTCTCATTCTGGCTTCCCCGGCTGCGTCTGTCCAACACCGGCATGCATGGGGCATATGACCGGGCGCTTTGTTGCGAAGGTGACAGTTCGGGCTGGCAAGTATGGTGCGGATTCCGTAAAGGGGGCCGCATGACGGACCTGGTTTCTGATTTCGACTTCACGCTTCCGCCCGGAAACATTGCCGACCATCCCGCCCGCCCGCGTGACAGCGCGCGACTGCTGGACGTGCCGGTGGATGGCCCCTTCAGGGACCGCCATGTGCGCGACCTGCCGGGCTGCCTGCGCGCGGGTGACATCCTGGTGGCAAATGACACGGCGGTGATCCCGGCACAGCTGTCGGCCATGCGGGGGGATGCGAAAATCGGCATCACGCTGGACCGTATCCTGCCCGATGGCACATGGCACGTGCTGGCGCGCAACGCCCGCCGCCTGCGTCCCGGCGATACGCTGACCTTCGGCGCGTCCCCCGTCACGGCGCAGGTGGTGTCGCGCGGGGAGGGCGGTGACGTGACGCTGCGCTTCAGCGCGGAAGGGGCGGCGTTCGACCAGTTCCTGTATGATGTGGGCCATCTGGCGCTGCCACCCTATATCGCCCGGCCCGAAGGCCCCACGGACGAGGACCGCAAGGACTACAGCACCATATTCGCACAGCATCGTGGCGCGGTGGCGGCCCCCACGGCGGGGCTGCATTTCACGCCCGGTCTGCTGGCGGGGCTGGATGCGGCGGGCGTGATCCGCCAGACGCTGACGCTGCATGTGGGCGCGGGTACGTTCCTGCCCATGCGCAGCGAACAGATTTCCGCCCACCGCATGCATGCCGAACGCGGCACGATTTCCCCCCATGCCGCAGCCCGCATCAACGCAGCCCGTGCGGCGGGCGGACGGATCGTGGCGGTTGGCACCACCTCGCTGCGGCTTCTGGAAAGTGCGACGGATGAAAACGGTATCGTCCATCCCTTCCATGGGGAGACCGCCATCTTCATCCGCCCTGGCTACCGCTTCCGCGCGGTGGACATGCTGCTGACCAATTTTCACCTGCCGCGTTCGACGCTGTTCATGCTGGTCTGCGCCTTTGGCGGCTATCACCGCATGAAGGCTGCGTACGCCCATGCCATCGCCAGCGGCTACCGCTTCTATTCCTATGGCGATGCCTGCCTGCTGCACCGCACCGAAGGAGACCTGCCATGACCACATTCCGCTGGCGGCCCGAAGCCCGCGCGGGCCACGCCCGTGCCGGCTGGCTGGACACCGCCCATGGCAGTGTGCCCACGCCCACCTTCATGCCAGTTGGCACCGTCGGCACCGTCAAGGCCATGACGATGGACAGCGTGCGCTCCACGGGGGCGGGCATCGTGCTGGGCAATACCTATCACCTCATGCTGCGGCCCGGGGCCGAACGGGTGCGTGAACTGGGCGGGCTGCACCGGTTCATGGACTGGCCGGGGCCGATCCTGACCGATTCGGGCGGGTTTCAGGTCATGTCGCTGGGGCCGCTGCGTAAGCTGGATCAGGACGGGGTGACGTTCCGTTCGCATATTGACGGGTCAAAGCACCGGCTGACGCCCGAACGCTCGACCGACATCCAGCACGCGCTCGATGCCACCATCACCATGTGCTTTGACGAATGTCCTGCGCTGCCCGCTGCCCCCGAGGTAATCGCAAAATCCATGCGCATGTCCATGCGCTGGGCCGAGCGGTGCCGCACCGTGTTCATCCAGCGTCCCGGCTACGCACAGTACGGCATCATCCAGGGCGGGACCGAGCCGGAACTGCGGGCCGAAAGCGTCAGGGCGCTGACGGGAATCGGGTTTGAAGGATACGCCATTGGTGGCCTTGCGGTGGGGGAGGGGCAGGAACTGATGTTCTCGACCCTTGAATCCACCGTGCCGCTGATCCCCGATGCCAGCCCGCGCTACCTCATGGGTGTGGGCACGCCCGATGACCTGCTCGGTTCCGTGGAACGGGGCGTGGACATGTTCGACTGCGTCATGCCCACGCGCGCGGGGCGTACGGCGCGCGCCTATACCGAACGTGGCACGCTGAACCTGCGCAACGCACGGCATGCCACCGATTCGCGGCCCATTTCGCCGCATTGTGACTGTCTGGCCTGTTCGCGGCATAGCCGCGCCTACCTGCATCACCTGTTCCGGGCCAATGAAATCCTCGGGCCGATGCTGCTGACATGGCATAACCTTGCCTATTACCAGCGTCTGATGCGCGGCATGCGGGCGGCGATTGTCGATGGCGCGTTTGGCGCCCATGCCGACCACCTGCGCGCGCAGTGGGCGATGGATGACTGGAGTGGTGATGAAATGCCCTTTCCCGACATCCCCCCGGTGGCCTGATGGCGGGCGCGTCATCCGGCCCTGATCCCGTGCGGATGGCGGCGCGGATTGCCGACCATGCGCGCGATCTGGGGTTTGACGCGGTGGGGTTCGCGCCAGCCCGTCTGGATGAGGCGGCGCGTGCGCGCCTGGCCATGTTCGTGGAAAACGGATTCGCGGGCAGCATGGGCTGGATGGCGCAGCGGATGGAACAGCGTGGCGACCCGCGCATGCTGTGGCCCGAAGTGCGCAGCGTCATCGCCCTTGGCCTGAATTACGCGCCCGAAGGGGACGCGCTGGCCACAACCCGTATGCCGGATGCGGGCAATATCTCCGTCTATGCCCGTAACCGGGACTATCATGACGTGGTCAAGGGCATGCTCAAGCACCTTGCCCAGTTCGTGGTGAACGAGGGGCGGCGGCAGGGCATGGACGGCACGCAGGTGAAGGTCTTTGTCGATACCGCCCCGGTCATGGAAAAACCGCTGGCGCAGAACGCGGGCCTTGGCTGGCAGGGCAAGCACACCAGCCTTGTCTCGCGCCGTCATGGCAGCTGGCTGTTCCTGGGCGAGGTCTATACCACGCTGGACCTGCCGCAATCGGCCTCTTCGGGCGGGGGGTGCGGCAGTTGCACGCGCTGCCTGGTGGCATGCCCGACGGATGCGTTTCCGGCCCCCGGCGTAATGGATGCGCGACGGTGCATTTCCTATCTTACCATTGAAAACCGCGACCCGATTCCCGAGGCTTTGCGCCCCGCCATGGGCAACCGCATTTACGGATGTGATGACTGTCTGGCCGTGTGTCCGTGGAACCGCTTCGCCACGGCCACGCATCACATGAAGCTGGCCGCGCGCGATGATTTGCGCGCACCGGCGCTGCGGGAACTTGCCACGCTGGATGATGCGCGCTTCCGCGCGCGGTTTTCGGGTTCCCCCGTCAAGCGGATCGGCCGGGGCCGCTTCGTGCGCAATGTGGCAGTGGCCATCGGCAATAGCGGACAGGCCGCCCTGCGCCCCAGTGTTGCGGCATTATGCGCGGACCCCGACCCGGTGGTGGCGGATGCCGCGCGCTGGGCCACGCTGAGGCTGCCGCAGTGACGGACCACATGGGCATGCCCCTGCCCGCGCAACGCGGCGCGCGCCTGTTGCGCAAGCGGAGCATCAACCTGTCGGGGCACCGTACCAGTGTGGCGCTGGAGCCGGAGTTCTGGCACGCCCTGCACCTGATCGCGCAGAAGCGCGGCCTGGCCCTTGCCGCCCTGGTGGGCCGGATTGACGCGGGGCGCCCGCCGGACCGCCCGCTGGCGTCCGCACTACGGGTGGAGGCATTGCGGGAATGGATGCCTGCATTGCCGGAAATTGCTGGTACGGACAGGGAAGATCAGTTGGGTTGACCGGGCATCCGTGCTAGCCTTGGGGCATGGCAATCTGGGGAAAACTTTTTGGTGGCGTTGCGGGGTTCGCGGTTGGCGGCCCCATGGGCGCTGTCGTCGGCACGGCGTTGGGCCATGCGGCGGATAACGGTTCCCTGCTGGAAACCCCGGTGGGGGGATGGACCGACCGCTGGGGCCCCCGGCTGAACGCGGACCCGAACGGGGCCGCGACCTTCATGGCGGCCAAGATGGCGGCGGTAATGGGCAAGCGTGACCAGATGTATGGTCTGGTCATCATCATCCTGTCCGCCAAGATGGCGAAGTGCGACGGGCCGGTGAACCGGGCCGAAATCGATGCCTTCAAGCGCCGTTTCCACCTGCCACCCGAAAACATGAAGGAAGTCGGCCGCCTGTTCGACAGCGCGCGCCAGCGCACGGATGACTACCGCGCCTTCGCCACCGAACTGGGCCGTGCCTTTGCCAACAAGACCGGCATGCTGGAAGAGGCGCTGGCATCCCTGTTCGTGATCGCGCGCGCGGATGGGGAGGTCAATACGCGTGAGGAAGCCTTCCTGCGCGGGGTGCACAAGGCGTTCGGTCTCAGCCCCGGCGCATGGGACCGCGCGCGTGACGGCGGTGCGCGTCCGGGCGTGAGCGAGGTCGATGCCTATGCCGTGCTTGGCGTTTCCCGCGATGCCAGCGATGAGGAAGTGCGCGTGGTCTGGCGCAGGCTGGTGCGCGAACATCATCCCGATATCATGACCGCGCGTGGCGCAACCCCCGCACAGCAGGCACAGGGGGCTGCCCGTATTGCCCAGATCAATGCGGCATGGGACCGGATCAAGCGCGACCGCAGGCTGTAAAAACCTGCCTGCGGATCATCCTGGAAATCAAAAGTTCTGGTGAAGATTTTTTAAAAAGCTGCGGGAGACGCCGCCTTTTTGAAAAAAGGCGGTACCCGGAAAACCTTTGTTATTTGATCAATCACGGTGTCTCATGCAGCGCACCCGGCCCGATCATGGATCAGGCCAATGGGGGTGGGGCGACTGAAAAAAGAGACTGTCGCCCTATGTCGTAACACGTACTACCCCGATCAGCGCGCGGCTTTTCCCTTCTGTTCCAGCAGCCGGCGCAGTGCGCCCCCGACCGTGTGGGCCAGGGCGCGATAGGCCTGTCCCGCCGGGCTGTCCGGCGCAGCGATGACGATTGGCGCGCCATTGTCCGCGCTGGCGCGGATATCGGCCAGCAGCGGGATTTCCCCCAGGAACGGCACGCCCATTTTTTCCGCTTCCGCCCGTGCGCCGCCATGGCCGAACAGGTCGGTGCGGTGGTTGCAGTTGGGACAGCAGAAATAGGACATGTTTTCCACAACCCCCAGCACCGGCACGTTCATCTTCTCGAACATGGCCACGCCGCGCCGGGCGTCCAGCAGGGCGATGTCCTGCGGGGTGGAGACGATCACGGCGCCAGCCAGCGCGGTTTTCTGCGCCAGTGTCAGCTGCGCATCCCCCGTGCCGGGCGGCATGTCCACCACCAGAACGTCCAGCGCGCCCCATTCCACATCGCCCAGCAACTGCCCGATCGCGCCCATGACCATCGGCCCGCGCCAGATCATGGCCTTGCTTTCATCCACCAGCATGCCGATCGACATGGCGCTGATGCCCCATTTGTGCGGCGGGATCAGTCGGCCATCGCGGACTTCGGGCTGGTCGCCAACACCCATCATGCGCGGCAGGGAAGGGCCATGCACGTCCGCATCCAGCAGGCCGACCTTCAGTCCCTCCAGCCCCAGCCCGACGGCAAGGTTGACGGCCGTGGTGGATTTGCCCACGCCACCCTTGCCCGACGCCACGGCAATGACCACGCCCACGCCCGGCGGCAGCGGGCCGGTGGCCGGACGGGACGCCCTGTCCCCCCCAAGGTTGAGGGGGCGGTGCCCCCCGCCTGCGGGGGCGGGCTGTGGCGCGGGCGGTGCCGATACCGGACGGTGCGCGGTCAGGATGACGCTGGCCCCCGTGCAGCCGGGAACTGCCGAGACAAGGGCACGTTCGAGTTCAGGCAGCAGTGGCTGCAATGATCCCGCCCGCGTGCGGTCGGTCGCGATGGCGACATGCAGGACACCATCACGCATCATGAAGGCGTCCAGACTGCCCATATCCGCAACACTGGTGGCATGATCCGCGGTGCGCACGCGGTGTAGCACGGTCTCGATGGTTGTCCGGTCGGGACTGGTCATGGTTGTGCGCTCCCTGCTGGCGGCTGTGTGACCCGTGCGGGTATAGAAGGGGCGGCCCGTGATGGTCGAGTCATGAAACGGTGGGCAGCCTCTGTCCGCACTGCATCCGCGTGCCATGTCCGGCATGCGTGGCATCCCTGCCATGGCGGGAATGGCACGCGGCGCGGTTTGCTGCTTTACGCTCGCTGCGCCATGATGGTTGCAGCCATCTTGTGCACCGTTCGGGCTGACAGGAAATACGATGGGCGCTTCCCCTTCGCACGCAGCAACGCCCCACCGGCGCGATCATCGCATTGACGCGCTGCGCGGGGTTGCGCTGCTCATGATGTGTATCGACCATATCCCGCAGGACGTGCTGAACCGGTTCACCATGCGCAATGTCGGGTTTGCCGATGCGGCGGAGGTGTTCGTGCTGCTGGCGGGTTATGCCTCGTGGCTGGCCTATGGCCGTGCGTTTGACAGAAAACAGCCGGTTATGTCGGTGCTGGCGCGTATCGGGCGGCGGTGCTGGCAGCTTTATGTTTTCCAGATGGTGATGGTGGTGGTGTGTATTTCCACCATCCGCATATGGCGGCATTTCTGGCCGGTGCCGGTTGATTTCCTGGAACCAGAACTGGCGCACGGGCTGGATTCGGCATGGCGGGTGCTGTCCCTGCAGGCCCTGCCGGGCAACCTGAACATCCTGCCGCTTTATATTGTGCTGCTGCTGGGGTTTGCGCCGCTGTACGCGCTGCTGCGCGGGGTGGGGACGCCGGTTGTGCTGGGGGTAAGTGCCGCCGTGTGGCTGCTGGTCAATCTTGATCCGCGCCTGAACTTTCCCAACTGGCTGGACCCTGACGGGTGGTATTTCGACCCGCTGGCGTGGCAGTTCCTGTTCATACTGGGGGTATGCGGGGCGCGGCTGGCGGGACGGCATGATGGTAGCCTGCCGCGTTCGCGCGTGCTGGCTGCGGCCTGCGGGCTGTATCTGGTCTTTTCCTTCGTGCAGTCGTTTCCGTGGATGGACTGGGGCCTTGCCGACCTGCGGCCCGTCAGCATGGCGGTCCCGGACAAGATGATCCTGGCCCCATGGCGGCTGCTGGATGTGCTGGCGCTGTTCTATCTGGTGCAGTCTTCGCCCGGGGCGACCACGCTGGCTGCAACGCGTGGTGGCCAGCTTATGGCGCTGTTCGGGCGGCATTCGCTTGAGATCTTCACGGCGGGGACGCTGGTGGATCTGTATGCCCGGTTGCTGCTGACCAGTTTTGGCGCGGGCTGGATCATGCAGGTGGTGGTGAATGTCGCGGGGTTTGTGGTGCTGCTGTGGGTGGCGCGCAACCGCGAACGCGCCCGTGCGCTGGCCCGTGCCCGCAGGGCCGCGCCCCCCGCGTCGGGTGGCCTGCCCGCGCATGCGCCGTTATGCCGGAACTGAGGCCATGGTTTCCGCGCGCGTGAAGGGCGTGATATAGGTGCTGCGTCCGATCCAGTTCAGCAGGATATATGAGTCCCATGTCCTTTCGCGCCGCTGCCTTTTCCCGATCCTGCCTTGCCATGGGGCTGGTGACGGCCCTTGGGGGGCATGCCGCGCAGGCGGCTGATCCCGCCCCGGCCCCTGTTCCGGCCGCCGCATCCACCGCCCCCCTGCGCCTGCCGGGCGAGGGGCGCAACATGCCCGACAGTTTTGCCGACCTTGCGGCGAAGCTGCTGCCCGCCGTCGTCAACGTGTCCACCACCGAGATGGTGCGCCCCGGCGAGGACGATGATGATGGCGATGATGGCGACAGCACGCCACAGGTGCCCAATTTTCCCGAAGGCTCGCCGTTCGAGAAATTCTTCCACGATTTCATGAACCGCCAGGACACCCCCAACGCACCGCCGCGCAAGATGCAGGCGCTGGGTTCGGGCTTCATCATCGACCCCTCGGGCGTGATCGTGACCAACAACCACGTCGTGCGCCATGCCGACCAGATCACCATTACATTGCAGGACAACACCGTGCTGAAGGCACGGCTGCTGGGCCATGACGACCGCACCGACCTTGCGGTGCTGAAGGTGGACAGCCCGAAACCGCTGCCTGCCGTGCCCTTTGGCGACAGCGACCATGCCCGTGTGGGGGACTGGGTGCTGGCGATCGGCAATCCGTTCGGCCTGTCGGGCACGGTGACGGCGGGCATCGTCTCGTCACGCGGGCGCAATATCGAACAGGGTCCGTATGACGATTTCATCCAGACCGATGCCCCGATCAACAAGGGCAATTCCGGTGGCCCCCTGTTCAACCTGAACGGGGAGGTGATCGGCATCAATACCGCCATCTTCTCACCTTCGGGCGGGTCGATCGGGATCGGCTTTTCCATTCCCTCGGCCGAGGCGCAGGGTATCATCGACCAGCTTCGTCACCATGGCCGTGTCACGCGTGGGTGGATTGGCGTGCGCATTCAGGACGTGACGCAGGAAATCGCTGATGGGCTGGGTCTGAAAAGCCCCCATGGCGCGCTGATCGCGGGGGTCGAGCCGAAGGGGCCCGCAGCAATGGCCCACCTGCAGACCGGCGACGTGATCCAGAGCCTGAATGGCAAGGATATCGATGGTCGCGCCCTGCCGCGCCTTGTGGCGGAACTGGCGGGTGGCAGTGTCGCGCATCTGGGGATATGGCGGAAGGGCCAGCAGATGAATGTGGCGATCACCATTGGCGCCCTGCCCGAGGAAAAGACCGATAAGGCCGATGGCGCCGCGGCACCCGCCAAAAAACCGGCACAGGGCAGCATGGCGATTACGGGCATGGGCTTCACGGTGGGCGAGATCGATGACATCGCACGCCAGAAGTACAACATGGCGGAAGGGCAGAAGGGCGTGCTGGTCACTGGCGTGACCGATGACAGCCCCGCTGCCGAGCGTGGCCTGCGCCCCGGCGACGTGGTGACCGAAGTGCAGCAGTCGGCCGTGAACACGCCGGCCGACCTGCGCCGCCAGCTTGACGCGGCCCGTGCCCAGCACCGCAAGACCGTGCTGTTCCTGGTACAGAATTCAGACGGCCTGCGCTGGGTGCCCTTTCCCCTGCCGGATGGCACCGGGCACTGAGCCGTATGTATGAACGCCTGAAGAACCTTTTCCTGTCCATCATGCGGCGGGGAACGTGGCGGCAGGTCGTGCGGATGAACGTCTCGCTCATCCTGTCGGGCATTGTCGCCACCATCATCCATCTGGATGAACCGGTCTGGGCGCTGATCACCTCGGTCATCGTCATTACCCAGACACGCCTGACCCAGACGCTGTCCACCGGGCGTGAACAGATCGTGGGCACCCTGATCGGGGCAGCGGCGGGCATGTCGGCCATTGCGCTGGAGCAGTGGTGCGCGTTGTCGGTGGGCATGGTGTTCTGGGTCATGCTCATGCCGCTGGCGGTGCTGGTGGCGTTGCGGCCCAAGATGCGGGTGGCCATTGTCACGTTGATGGTCGTGCTGCTGTTTCCCGCCACGGGGGAGCCCTTTTCAAGACCGCTGCAGCGAATCGCCTCGATCATGACGGGTGTCGTGGTGTCGTTCGCGGTATCGTTTTTCGTATTGCGGAACGAGGCGCGGCGTGAAGTGCTGCGCAATGCCGCAAGCCTGCTGCGTCGCCTGTCGGACCTGCTGGGCACCGCGCTGCACCAGCATCCCGACCATGACGCGCTGGCCACGGTGGATGTCATGTGCCGTTCCCTGCTGCAGGACATAAATGACGGCGTGCAGGAGGCCGAGGTCGAACACCCCGGGTCACTGACACGCCACGACCCGCTGGTGGTGCGCCTGCCGGGACTTTTGCGTCGAATCCGTTCGGATGCTATCTTTATTTCGCGCGCCGCCGTGGAAGGGGAAACAGCCCGGACGGGCGATGTCCTGCAGCATGAGCGTGACATGCTGGCACGGATGCTGGGCCAGATGGCCGACCGCTGCGATGCGATGGCCGCGTCCCGCCGGGGGCACGCGCTGCCTGATGAGGGAATGCGCGATATTCTGGACCAGCTGGACCAGCAAGATCAGCAGGGGGAACACTGGACCCCTGTCATGCGTTTCGCCATCGGGCTGCTGCATGCCGACATGCGGCTGGCCGTGCGCAATATCTGGTCGGACGGGCGGACCGATGGTGGTCCGTTCCCCCTGTCGGGGCATCCGTTCGTGGCCGAGACGGCGTTTGATCCTGTTTCAACCAACGCGGTTGCAAAGCAATAGGACGGGCGCGCGAAGACACAATCAAGGAGTGCAACAGACACCATGCTGAATGAAAAAACCCTGAATCACCTTCCCGCCAGCGTCCAGCCGCTGCGTTACAAACGGGAGGACGTGGGACGAGGGATCGTTCATTTTGGTGTCGGCAACTTCTTTCGCGCGCATGAGGCATGGTACGTCAACAAATGCCTCGCCCTGCCGGGACAGGCACAGTGGGGGATCGTGGGCGTGGGACTGGGCGGTGGTCCGCGTGGCGAAGCCAAGGCCCATGCCTTCAGGCAGCAGGACTGCCTGTATTCCCTGACGGAAGTCGCGGCCAGTGGCGTGCGTACGGTATCCATCATTGGCGCGCTGCGTGAGTACCTGCTTGCCCCTGCTGATCCCGAAGCCGTGCTGGCCCGCCTTGCGGACCCGCAGACCCGTATCGTCAGCATGACGATCACCGAGGGCGGTTATAACATCAATGAGGAAACCGGGCAGTTCCGCCTTGATACCCCCGCCGTGCAGGCTGACCTGAAGAACCCCCGCCGCCCCGCGACCGTGTTCGGTTACGTGGTGGAGGGCCTGCGCCGCAGGCGCGCAGCGGGGACCGGACCATTTACCGTCCTGTCATGTGACAACCTGCGCAGTAACGGCCATGTCGCGCATGAGGCATTCGTGGGCTATGCCCGCGCGCTGGATCCGGATCTTGCTGAATGGATCGATGCCAATGTGACCTTCCCGTGTTCCATGGTCGACCGCATCACGCCTGGCGTGGACAGTGCCACACGCGACGCACTGAATGCGGCCAGCGGGCTGGATGATGACCTGCCGGTGCTGGCGGAGGATTTCAGCCAGTGGGTGCTGGAGGACAGGTTCTGCAACGGTCGCCCCGCGCTGGAACAGGTGGGTGTCGAGTTCGTGGACGATGTGGCGGGGTATGAACAGGTAAAGGTGCGCATGCTCAACGCCGCCCATCTGCTGCTGGGCTCGACGGGGCTGCTGCTGGGCCACCGCTACGCGCATGAAACGGTGGAGGATGCCGATCTGGCCCGTCTGGCCAACGCCTACTGGACGAAGGACGCGATGCCGCAGATCGTCGCCCCGGAAGGCGTGGATCTGGATGCGTACCGCAAGCGCCTGCTCAGCCGGTTTTCCAATCGCGCCGTGGCCGATACGCTGCTGCGGATCTGTAGCGATGGCGCATCCAAGGTGCGTGTGTTCTGGACCGATACCGTGCGTCGCTCACTGGACAGCGGGCGTGACCTTGACCGGATTGCATTCGGTATTGCCGCCTATCTGGAAATGCTGCGTGGGCAGGATGAAAAGGGACAGACCTATACGCCCATCGAACCCACGCTGGATGCGGACCAGATCGCGCTGGTCAATGATCGCGACCTTGAGGCGGGCCTGAGGCTGCCGGCCTTTGATGGCTGGCGGGACATGGACACCACCGCGCTGGATGCGGCAGTTGTTGCCGCGCGCAGGGCCATTCGGGATCGCGGCGTGCGGGCCAGTCTGCCTGTATAAGAAACTGTCCCGGAACAGTTGAGTAATAAAAAATAATAAAAGTCTTCGGGTGCCGCCTTTTTTCAAAAAAGGCGGCATTTTCGAGGGTGTTTTAGGCAATTCTTTACCAGAACCACCTTTAAGAACCTGTGGACTGTTGCATCAGTGGGCTGTTCAGACAGCCGGAAATGGCTTTTATGCCTGTATCGTTCCGGGAATGGCACGGTGCATGGGGCAGGCATCGGCTCCGTAGGTTGCGGTGATGTCCGGCGGGATGCCGTGCATGGGGGTAAACCCCATATGCGTCCAGACCGGGCGCGCGCCTTCTGCCGCCATCAGCGTTATCTGGTTCATGCCATGATTGAGGGCGTGCCGGGTCAGGATGCGCAGCGCCGCATGCATCGCGCCATGCCCGCGCAGGGACGGGGTGATGGCGATGTCGTGCAGGTACCAGCAGTCTGCCTGTCCGGGCAGGCGGTGAAGGTAGGTGTCCAGCGCGGGTGGGCAGGCTGCCCGCCAGGGGTGGCTCAGGACATAACCGCCCGGGCGTCCCTGTGCGTCGGGCAGGATGAGGCAGCCCGACGGGCATAGCCTGCGGCGTTCATCCAGAACGTCCGCCCGTTCAGGGCAGCCGGGGTGCATGGCGGTCGCCAGCGCCATGACGGCGGGCAGATCGTGCGCCTGCATGGGCCGCCATGGGCCTGCTGGCGACCCGGGAGGGGAAGTGGGCAGGGACATGGGCGGGAAAAATCCGTTTCAGGTGCAGTCGTTTCCGGTAGAAGGGGCAATGATATAGCTGAGTCCGGGAGTTTGGAAACCATGACAGAAATGCGCCTGACGTTACGCGTGGACGCGAACGGCTCGCCCCTGCTGGGGCATGGCAAGATCAAGCTTCTGGAACAGATTGGCCAGACGGGGTCCATTTCGGCAGCCGCCCGGGCCATGGGCATGTCCTATCGCCGTGCGTGGCTGCTGGTCGAAGCGATGAACACGACCTTCGTGCGCCCGCTGGTGGCCGCCCGCCCCGGCGGCGGCGGCGGGGCGGGCCTTTCGCCCGAGGGGGAAGCCGTGGTGCGGCTGTACCGTGATATCGAGAAAGCGGGGCGGGACGCCGTGCAGGGACAGCTGGAAACATTGGCCGCCATGTGTTCGCCCCCGCCGTGAAAAAGCCATAGGCTGCCCCGATCACGAACGTTCCGGCATTCTTTTACGCTAATGAGCGTGAATATGTGGCACGACAGTAAATCAAGAAAAATGAACTGGAGTTAAACTCAGTGTTACGACGTGATTTCATGAAAGCGGGAACCGCCCTGTCCGCCATGACCGTGGCGGGTATGGCCGTGGCGCCGCGTGCCCGCGCCACCCAGAGCGGCAATTTCGATTCCACGACCGTGCGCACGCTGGCGCACCAGCTGTCGCAGCAGGCATATCAGGCCCCGTCCCAGTCGTTGCCCCCTGCGCTGCGTAACCTGAATTTTGACCAGTACAATTCCATCGCGTTCCGTTCGGAACAGGCCCTGTGGCATGGTGAGAACCTGGGTTTCGATGTCGAATTCTTTCCGCGTGGTTACCTGTATGCACCGCGCATCGACATGAATGAAGTCATTGATGGTCAGTCACGTCCCATCGCCTTCAATCCCGACATGTTCACCTATAACGATCCTGCCCTGCGGGTGAATGACGATATCGGCTTTGCCGGACTGCGGCTGCGCGCGCCGATCAATACGCCGGGCGTGATGGAAGAATTCTGCGTCTTCCTCGGCGCGTCGTATTTCCGTGCCGTGGCGAAGGGGCAGAATTACGGCCTGTCCGCGCGCGGGTTCGCCAACGGGACCGGTGACCCGAAGGGGGAGGAATTCGCACTGTTTCGCGCCTTCTGGCTGGAAAAGCCCAAGGCTGGCGTGGATAGCGTGGTCATCCATGCACTGCTGGACAGTCCGTCTCTGGTGGGGGCGTTCCGCTTTACCATCCGTCCCGGCGAGACGACGGTCTTTGATGTCCAGTCCTATCTCTATCCCCGCAAGGCCATTGCGGAATCCGGAATCGCGCCGCTGACGGGCATGTTCTATTTTGATGCGAATGACCGGACGCGCGTTGATGACTGGCGGCCTGCGGCCCATGACAGCGAAGGCCTGTCCATGTGGACGGGCAGTGGCCAGCAGTTGTGGCGTCCGCTGCGCAACCCGCGTGACCTGCAGTTCTCGGCCTTCAGTGACGTGCGCCCGCATGGTTTTGGCCTGATGCAGCGCAAGCGCGCCTTTACCGATTTCGAGGACGTGTCGCTGAATTATGAAAAGCGTCCCTCGCTGTGGATCGAGCCGATCGGGGACTGGGGCGCGGGCGCCGTGGACCTGGTGGAAATCCCGACACCCAATGAAGTGAACGATAATATCGTCGCCTTCTGGCGGCCGCAGGATGCGCTGGCGCCGGGGCGTGAATATGTGTTCACCTACCGGATGTACTGGGGGTGGGATACGCCGTGGCCCACGAAGCTGGCACGTATTTCCGCAACGCGTGTGGGGGATGCGACGGATGATTCGCATACCCGGTTCTTTGACCTCGATTTTGTCGGCACGCCTTTTGAGAATCTGCCCGAAAAGCCGCATTTCCACCTGCAGTGCCGTACCTCGGCAGGGGAGATCCGCAATGTGGTGGTCGAACCCGTTCCCCCCATCCATGGCTGGCGCAGCACGTTCGAATTCGCGCCTGGTGATGCGAAGGTGGCGGAACTGAACTGCGTGCTGGCCGATGATAATGGTCCTGTGTCGGAAGAATGGGTCTATCGATGGACACCCTAGCCGCAAACGCGCCACCCGGTCCGGCGGCGGGCCAGTCCGCGCCGCTGCTGCCGCAGGGCTGGTGTGCCCTGCCGCCCGCGGCCCCGCTGGAGATGCCGGTCCATCCGCTGGCGGCAACGCCCGACCTGCACGGACGCAGCCCGACGCCGCCCACCGAATGGCGGCTGATTCACCTGCGTCGCCTGCTGGTGATTGGTGGCGCGGTCGCCATGACGGGGCTGGCCGGTTACGAAATGGATCTGGTGTTCAATGCCGTGCAGCGTTCCGTGGCCGGTATGGTGATGCTGGTGCTGTTCGTGATGCTGTTCCTGTGGATCGCGCTGGCCTTTACCTCAGCCCTTGCCGGGTTTGCGTCAATGCTGACGCATGGCGGTCTGGGGCTGGGGATTGAACGCAGCGGTCCGCTGCCGCGCCTGACCACCCGCACCGCGCTGCTCATGCCGACCTATAATGAGGACCCGGGCCGTGTCATGGCGGGCCTGCGCGCCACCATAGACAGCCTTTCTGCAACCCTGCAGGAACGGGCGTTTGATGTGTTCATCCTGTCGGACACGACCGACCCGGATGTCTGGGTAGCGGAGGAGGCGGCCTACATGGCCCTGTGCCGCGCCACCGGCTGGGGCGGGCGGCTGTTCTACCGCCGGCGTGCGGTCAATACGGACCGCAAGGCAGGCAATATCGGCGAATGGGTGCGCACCTATGGCGCGGCCTACCAGCAGATGATCACGCTGGATGCCGACAGCGTCATGTCGGGCGACGTGATCGTGCGGCTGACGGCGGCCATGGAACGCAATCCCGGTGTCGCGCTGATCCAGTCCCTGCCGGTTATTGTCAACGGGCAGACGCTGTTTGCCCGCATGCAGCAGTTCGCGGGAAGGGTGTACGGTCCGCTGATCGCCCACGGTATTGCCTGGTGGCATGGATCGGAAGGCAATTACTGGGGCCATAACGCGGTAATCCGCACCCGCGCCTTTGCCGAGCAGGCAGGTCTGCCGCACCTGCCGGGGCGCAAGCCCTTTGGCGGCGCGATCATGAGCCACGACTTCGTGGAGGCTGCGCTGATGCGCCGGGGCGGATGGGCCATCCACATGGTTCCGGCCCTGGCCGGATCGTATGAGGAAAGCCCCCCGTCCCTGACCGATATCGCCATTCGCGACCGGCGGTGGTGCCAGGGCAACCTGCAGCATGCCAAGGTGGTGTCCGCGCGGGGCCTGCACTGGATCAGCCGGATGCATATGCTCATGGGCATCGGGTCGTATGTCACGTCGCCGCTTTGGCTGGTCTTCCTGCTGGTGGGGATTGTGGTTTCGCTGCAGAACCGTTTCTACAAGCCGGAATATTTTGGCGATACCAAGCTGCTGTACCCCCACTGGCCGCATGTTGACCCGGTTCAGGCGGAATACATGTTCATCGGCACCATGGGCGTGCTGCTGGCGCCCAAGATACTGGCCTACCTGCTGCTGCTGATTGACGGGCCACTGCGGCGCGGCTGTGGTGGCGCGTTCGCCGCGGCGGCGTCCATCGTGGTGGAAACGGTGGTAGGGGGGCTGGTGGCCCCTATCGCCATGATCATCCAGACGGCAGGGGTCATGTCCATCCTGCTGGGTCGCGACTCGGGCTGGAATGCGCAGCGGCGTGACGCGGGCGGGCTGCAGATCATGCAGAACGCCCGGCTGTATGCTGTCCATACCATACTGGGCATTGCGCTGGCGGTGGCGGCGTGGAGTGTCTCCCTGCCGCTGTTCCTGTGGATGCTGCCGGTCACGCTGGGGCTGGTCTGCGCCATACCGCTGGCGGTGCTGACGGGCAGTGCGGCGGTTGGGCAGGCTTTCCGGCGCGCCCATCTGCTGCTGATTCCCGAGGAAACTGCACCACCGCCGGTCCTGCAGGCGGCGCTGACCTATATGGTGCAGATGGCCGGGCGCCCGGTGCAGGACGCGGTGATGGCGCTGCGGGCGCGGGCCGGGCTGCTCAAGGTGCACGAAATCATGCTGCCGCCACCCCGCAGGCCGGGCGACCCGATCAATTCGGCATTGCTGGTGGGGCTGCTGAAACTGCGTGAGGCCCCCGATCTGGCCACCGCCATGCGGGAACTGAACCGGGCCGAGAAATCAGCCGTTCTGGGCAATGCGGAAGGGCTGCACCTGCTGGCGCAGCTTTCCTGATCCCCCATCAGGGCACGTCCTTCAGTCGGAGGATGTGCCTTCGGGCGGGGTGGCGATTTCCTCGCCTTCATCAGATCCATCGACCGACATGATCGCATCCAGCGATTCACACAGCTTCTGCTGGTTCGCGCTGGCCAGTTTGCCCGGGTTGGCACACAGTTTGGCCGCATCAGGCACGCAGGATTCGGTTGCGTCCTCGTAATCGGATTCCATGACATCGTGGGCCAGCGAAAGGTTGGGGTTGTGTGCGCTTTCGCTGGCTTCCTCGATGACCTTTTCCATTTTGTGCAGGTCCTCGAGCTTGTCGAGGCATGCCTTGCTGGCCAGATCCGGCTTCAGGCGCAGGACTTCCATCGCGCGCTGTACCTTCTGCGTGGCCAGGCTCTGGCCATGGGCGGACGCGCAGACCAGCGCGGGGGAAAGCAGCAAAGCAACCGGCAATGCGGCAAGGCGTATGGAATTGATGTTCACCGTAACCGTTTCCGTCTGTCCATGCCCCGGCATGAAAGGATGCAGCAGGCAGTGCCTGTACCGCACCGGGGTGCGGCCCCGCCCGTATGGGCAGGTGAAAGGCCGACTATGGCAGGAACCCACCCATGGCGAAAGATGGCGCCCGGGCGTGATGCATATACTGTATGCATAAAAATATGACCTGAAATCTCTTGATATAATAAGGGAAAAATCCGAATCGCGGCAAAAATTCGAGATTTCCCTTACATTCTCGAGAGTTTTTTAGTATAGATTGCCATCACTGAATATATTTTTTGTATCCGTTCGGAGGTTGAAGACTATCGGATCACTGTGAAATCGTTCGGAACTGCAACGATTTCGTATATCCAGCCAATTCTTGGTCTTTCCGGTGATGGGAGATCACGTGGTTGTGCCCTTTTTTGGGTAGGGCCGGGTGTTTTTTCATTGGTATTGTTATGCAACTCGTGCCGTCAGGCGCGTTTTCCTGCTGGATTGACGACTTTTGGCCGGTGATATGTATGGGGAAGCAGGTTTGCCAGGCATGATGCGCTGGCGTTTTGGCGCTGGCGCCGTTCTTCTGTTCCCGCATTGCTGTAGCCGGTCCGGGTGATTGCACACCCGAACTTGTGAAACTGAGGTTCCGCACTGGTGTTTCCGGAAAACCGGACGGTGTGGACGCAGCCTGCATCGACGCTCCACAATGAGGTGGAGCCCCTCATCTTCGTGTCGGCTGCCTGTGAAAGAGGAGTATCTCCCCTTGAAACAGACAGACAATCTGTCCGAATCAACGTCCATAGCTGATAGGCTTGGCATCCCGGCGCCCCTGTTCTGGGGGTTTGTCGGCCTGCTGTTCTTCATGATCGGTGATGGTGTCGAGGCCGGCTACCTGGCCCCCTATCTGGAGGGGCAGGGCATTTCGTCGCGTAATACCGCGCTGCTGTTTACCATTTATGGTGTGACCGTCTCGCTGTCCTCATGGGCATCGGGACCGCTGTCCGACCTGTGGGGCCCCAAGCGGGTCATGTGGATCGGCCTCGCCATCTGGGGTGTGTTCGAGGTCCTGTTCCTGACCTTTGGCGTGGCGGTCAACAGCTATCCCATCATGCTGGCAGCCTACACCATGCGTGGCTTTGGCTATCCGCTGTTCACCTATGGCTTCCTTGTATGGATTGCCGCCGCGACCCCGCCGCGTCAGCTGGGTTCGGCCGCAGGCTGGTTCTGGTTCGCCTTCTCCGGCGGGCTGCCCACGCTGGGTTCGCTGTTCGCCAGCTTCTCCATCCCTCTGATCGGTGAGATGGCGACGTTCTGGTCCTCGCTGGCGCTGGTCATGTTCGGTGGCCTGCTGGCCCTGCTGATGACGCGTGAACCGATCGGTTCCAGGCGCCTTGCGGCCCCCGGTACGCCGCCGGCCACGATCTTCTTCAGTTCGATCAGCATCCTGTGGCGTGAGCCCAAGACGTTCATCGCCATGATCGTGCGGACCATCAACACGTCGTCCGAATATGCGTTCCTGGTCATCATGCCGGCGTTCTTCACCAAGATCATCGGTTTCTCGCTGTCGCAGTGGCTGCAGCTCCTTTCGATCATCTTCCTGTCGAACATCCTGGTGAACCTGGTGTCCGGCATCACGGCTGACCGTCTGGGTCACCGTACGGTTGTCGCCCTGTTCGGTTGTGTTGGTGCCGCGATTACGGTGCCGCTGTTCTACTACGTGCCGCAGATGTTCCCTGGCAACTTCCCCATCGCTGCCGCCATGGGTGCGCTGTATGGCGCGACGATTGCTGCCTTCGTGCCGCTGTCCGGCCTGGTGCCGCAGATCTGCCCGAAGGAAAAGGCAGCTGCCCTGTCTGCCCTTGGCTTGGGTGCTGGCGCTAGCACGTGGGTTGGCCCGGCCATCGTGACGTGGTTTGAAAACTGGCGCGGGATCGAGGGGATCATCTGGATCTTCTCCGGCCTGTATGTCGCTTCGGCCCTGATGACGCTGGTGCTGACCGTTTCACCTGAAGCCCGTCGTTACATCGATGCGGCTGCGGCGCGCGGTGACGTGGCGGAAGAAGTGACGCTCGGTCACTGATCCTGCCCCATCGGTTATCAGTCCCGTTGTTTCAGGACGGGTGGAGAGCGGGCCTGCTGCAAAGCAGGCCCGTTTTTTATGGTCCGAAGAGGAAATGACCGATGATTGCTGCGGGAAAAGAGTAAAAGTTTTTGGTGAAGCTATTTTCAAAAAGCTTCAGGAAGCGCCCTTCTGAAAAAGGCAGCATCCATGAAACCCTATCCTGACAGCACGGGGCCTTAGGGTCTGTCAGACAGGCGGCATGATATGAAAAAGGCCGGCACCCGATGGGGCCGGCCTTTTTCATTCTGTCAGATACTGCGTTCGGGACGACGGCGCGGGCTGCGTGGGCGATCCGTGCCATTCGGGCTGCCTGTGGTGCGTCGTTCGTTTGTTTTCAGGGCGGGGGCGGCGCTGACTTCGCTTTCCAGCTGGCGGATGCGTTTCTGCACGCTTTCGCGCAAGGCAGGAGAAGTGTGCGATTTCATGGTGGCCAGCGTTTCACGCAGGTCGCGCAGCTGTTTCTGTTTTTCAGCAAGCGTGCGGCGGATCGGCTGGTTGTCGGACATCTGTCCGTGGAATGCGCGCATGATAAGTGTCCTGTGGACCTCGGGTCCAGGAAATGGGTTGTTAACCGGGGTGTGGAAAGACGGACAGCACGCACTGACCCCTGCCTGCGGTCATGGCAGGTTGAGCAGGCGCAGGTACGTGATGAACCGGGGGACCTAACCCCCGTTCAGCGCAAGCACATCGGCCAGTCCCGATATCAGGGCCTGACATTCAGCATCGGTACCAATTGTGATGCGTAGCCACTGTGCAATGCGCGGGGTCCGGAAATGACGCACGATGATCGCCCGTTCCCTCAGGGCGGCGGCAAGATACGCGGCGTCACGGTCCGGGTGCCGGGCAAATATGAAATTTGCCTGTGATGGCAGGATCTCGAACCCCATCTTTCCCAGGCTGTCGGTCAGCCTGTTCCGGGAGTTTATGATTTTCTCACGGGTGTTTGCAAGCCATTCCCGATCCTCGATCGCGGCGATGGCGCCTGCCTGCGCCAGACGGTCCAGCGGATAGGAATTGAAACTGTCCTTCACGCGGGTCAGGGCCGCAATCAGGTCGGGCTGCCCGATGGCGTATCCAACCCGCAGTCCCGCCAGCGCGCTGGACTTGGACAGGGTACGCACGACCAGCAGGTTGGGGTACTGCGCCACCAGCGCAATCGCCGTCTCCGCGCCGAAGTCGACATAGGCTTCATCCACGACTACCACCGCGTCGGGGTGGTCCTCCAGCACGGTGCGGATGGCGTCCAGCCCCAGCGCGATTCCGGTGGGGGCGTTGGGGTTGGGGATGATGATGCCACCACACGGCCTGCGATAGGCGGCGGTATCGATGCGCATGGCGTCATCCAGCGCCACCATCTCATGCCTTATGCCATACAGTCCGCAGTACACAGGATAGAAGCTGTAGGTAATATCGGGAAACAGCAGGGGGTCTTCGTGGTTGAGCAGCCCCTGAAAGGTATGGGCCAGCACTTCGTCCGATCCATTGCCCACGAAAACGTGGTCAACCGGGACATCATGCGCGCGCGCGATCGCGGCACACAGCGCCTGCGCCGTGGGGTCGGGATACAGGCGCAGCGTGTCGTTGGTGGCGGCGCGAATGGCCTCCAGCACCTTTGGCGACGGGCCATACGGGCATTCGTTGGTATTCAGCTTGATCAGGTTGGCCAGTCTGGGCTGTTCCCCCGGCACGTAGGGGGTCAGGGTATGGACGACAGGGCTCCAGAAACGGCTCATCAGGGTGAAATCCAGATTGTCAGGGTCATGAAAACAGGCGCGCGCCCATCCCCGGTGTGGGCACGGGCGCGCGGGAGTAAGGAAAAGAAGGGTATCAGGCCCCGGCAGGCGCCGGGCGGTTCATGGCGGACAGCAGGGCGGTATTGCCCTGGCGGGTGGCAAAGATGCGCGCGCTGATCCCCTCGCCATCACGCAGGTCAGGGTTGGCGCCATGATCCAGCAGGAAGGTCACCATGGGGTCCCGGTTGAACATGACCGCAAAGATCAGCGGCGTGCGGCCGACAAAATTGGGCACGTCAATCGCGGCCCCATGTTCCACCAGCACGCGTGCGCAGGGCAGGTCGCCCTTGAACGCCACACCGGCCAGCGCGGTCGCCCCCTTGGCGTCCTGCAGGTTGGGGTTGGCCCCACCCGCCAGCAGGGCGTGCACGGTCTTGGCATGGCCGTTATAGGCCGCCAGGATCAGCGCGGTGTAACCTTTGTCATTGCGGGTATCGGGGTTAATGCCCGCATTCAGGAATTCGCTGACCAGGTCTGTCTGTCCATCACGGGCGGCGGACAGGAACAGGGTCTCGATTTCCGCGTTGCTGAAGGATTCGGGTGCGGCGGCGGCGGGGTCGCCGCTGGCGATTGTCTTGCTCATATGCCTGCCTCGCGGGTCGGGTTGCGGAAAACGGGGGCGGGGGCCGGTCCCGTCAGATGCGGCGGATCATAGGACGGTTCGGCTGAAAAGAACATCGGGCAATCACGCATCATCGGGTTGCCGCCATGCAATGTCGCGGCATTCCCCATGGTCCATGACGCCCATCGTATCGGGGGGCAGGCCGGCCTCCTGCACGGCGCGGGCCAGCCTGTGCACGGGTTCATCCATGGGTTCATCCGTCAGGCGGAACGTGCCGAAATGCATGCCAATGCCATGCTTCGCCCCAAGCTGGCGCAGGCCTGTCAGCGCTTCCTCGGGGGTGGCATGCACGCCTGCCATGAGTGCGCGCGGGTCATACGCCCCGATGGGCAGAAGCGCGATGTCCGGCGCCCCCAGCCGTTCGCGGATCAGCCTCCAGTGCCGTCCGTGCGCGGTGTCGCCAGCAAAGAACAGCCGGTGCCCCGCCCCGTCATGCAGCATGAACCCGCCCCACAGGCTTTTGTTGCGATCGAAGGGAGTGCGGGCCGCGCCGTGACGGGCGGGGGTGCAGGTCACCTGCAGGCCCGGTATGGCCACGGACTGCCACCAGTCCAGTTCCATGATGCGCCGCAGCCCGGTCCCGCGCATGAAGCGGGCGTTGCACAGCGGGGTGACCACCAGCGGGTCATCCCCCCGCCGCGCCAGCGCGCGCAGGGTGGGCAGGTCCATGTGATCGTAATGCGCATGGGATACCAGCGCCACGTCAATGCGCGGCAGGTCGGCCAGCCCCCGTCCCGGCGCGCGCACACGTTTTGGCCCCATGAAGGAAAAGGGCGAGCAGCGCATGGAGAAGATGGGATCGGTCAGGATGCTCAACGCCGTGCCGTCGGGGCGGGGCAGGCGGATCAGGAACGTGCTGTGCCCGATAAATGTCACCTGTACCGTTGCCGCCGCAGACGGGGCATGCGGGTCGCCTTTGGGCGGCGGGTTCCCGATCCATTTGGGCCAGTCCGATTTCGGTCGGTTCCACTGCCATTTCAGGATGGACAGGCGGCGCATCCGCCCCGGCGGCGTGGCGTCGGGGCGGATGGCGGGGGGATTGAAAAAGCGGGTGCCATCCGTGTGGTCGCTGGCGGGTAGCTGGGGCATGCGTGGTCTCCATCGGCCGACGGGCACGACCCCTGATCTGGTGGGGAAGGTCGGGCGGCATGTCAAATTCCGCCCGTATGTGTGACGGGGGGCAACCGTGCGGGATGCCACGCGCTGCTATAGGGCAATGGCAAGGCGCGGCCCCCTGCCGGCCGGGACGTGGTAACGGCTTGATGAGATGGCTTGTTCCGTCCCGAAGGTCGTGAGAAGGTGCGTGCCGTAAAAAGCCTTTTTCCCTGCGTCCCGCGCTGTCCGCCGCCGGGTGGCCCGGATGCTGGTGGTGTGGAAAGAAAAACAAGAAAGGTTGTCGTGTTCAGGCATCAGGCCCGGCCCGATCAGGACAACGACCATGGCTGTAAGGAGGCCGGTCTCTCATGCGTTCCCTGACTACATCCCCCCTGATGGCACCTGAAGGAGGTGGCGCAATGCCCACCAATATCGATACGCTGTGCATCAACACAATCCGCACACTGTCCATGGACGCGGTGCAGAAAGCCAATTCCGGCCACCCCGGCACCCCCATGGCGCTTGCTCCCGTCGGCTATACGCTGTGGCGCGATGTGCTGAACTACGACCCGGCCAATCCGCTATGGCCCAACCGCGACCGTTTCGTGCTGTCGATCGGCCACGCGTCCATGCTGCTGTATTCGCTGATCTATCTGGCCGGCATCCGCGACATACGCCCTGGTGGGGTCAGCAATGACCGTCCCGCGCTGACGCTGGAGGATATCGAGCAGTTCCGCCAGCTGGACTCGCTCACCCCCGGCCACCCCGAATACCATCATACCGCAGGTGTCGAGACCACGACCGGCCCGCTGGGTCAGGGCTGCGGCAATTCCGTTGGCATGGCGATCGCGGAAAAATGGCTGGCCGAGCACTATAACCGGCCCGGATTCAAGCTGTTCGATCACCATATCTATACAATGTGCGGTGATGGCGACAACATGGAAGGCGTCGCCAGCGAGGCCGCGTCCATTGCGGGCCACCTGAAGCTGGGCAACTTGACATGGATCTATGACAGCAATCATATCTCCATCGAAGGCTCGACCCGGATCGCCTTTACCGAAAGCGTGCACAAGCGCTTCGAGGCCTATGGCTGGCATGTGCTGGAACTCAAGGACGCCAACGATACGGGCGATTTCCGTCGCCTGCTGGCCGAAGCGAAGGCCGAAACGTCACGGCCTACGCTGATCATCGTCCATTCCATCATCGGCTGGGGCGCGCCGCACCTTGCCGGGACGGCGGAAGCGCACGGTTCCCCGCTGGGTGTCGAGGAAATCCGCGAGACCAAGAAATTCTATGGCTGGCCGGAAGACAGGGACTTCTACGTGCCCGATGGCGTGGCCGAACATTTCCAGGCGGGCATCGCCACCCGTGGCGCTGCCGCGTCGAAGGCGTGGGACGAACTGTTCGCCGCCTACCGCGCCAAATATCCGGCCGAGGCCGCACAGCTGGATCACATCTTCGCGGGGACGCTGCCCGAAGGATGGGACAAGGACATCCCGGTATTCGACGCGGATGCCAAGGGTGTCGCCTCACGCGCAAGTTCGGGCAAGGTCCTGAACGAAATCGCGAAGAACTATCCGTGGATGATCGGCGGTTCGGCCGACCTGTCGCCATCCACCAAGACACACCTGACATTCGATGGCGCGGGTGATTTCCAGCCGCCGCAGTGGGGCGGCACCTATGGCGGGCGTAACCTGCATTTCGGCGTGCGTGAACATGCGATGGGGTCGATCAGCAATGGTCTGGCGCTGTATGGCATCCGGGCCTACTGCTCGGGCTTCCTGATCTTCTCGGATTACATGAAGCCGCCGATCCGGCTGTCGTCGCTGATGAAGCTGCCGGTGACCTATATCTTCACCCACGATTCGATCGGGGTAGGGGAAGACGGCCCGACTCACCAGCCCATCGAACAGCTGGCCCAGCTGCGCGCCACCCCCGGCGTGACCGTGCTGCGCCCGGCGGATGCGAACGAGGTGGCCGAAGCCTGGCGCACGCTGGTCCGGATCACGGACCGCCCCAGCGTGCTGGCGCTGAGCCGCCAGAACCTGCCCACCATCTGCCGCAAGACCTATGCGCCAGCAACAGGGCTGGCAAAAGGGGCCTATGTCCTTGCGGATGCCGACGGGCGTCCCGATGTCATCCTTATGGCAACGGGTAGCGAAGTCGGGCTGATCATCAAGGCGGCGGAGAAGCTGAAGGCGGATGGCATCAAGGTGCGTCTTGTCTCCATGCCGTCGTGGGATCTGTTCGAAGCGCAGCCCAAATCCTATCGCGACAGCGTGCTGCCGCCCGACATCACTGCGCGCGTTGCGGTGGAACAGGCGGCCCAGCTGGGCTGGGACCGGTATACCGGCCTTGCGGGGGAGACGATCGTCATGCACGGCTTTGGCGCTTCCGCCCCGGCGGGACAGCTGGAGGTCAAATTCGGGTTCACGGTTGATGCCGTGGTGGCCGCTGCCCGCAGGCAGGCGGGCAAATAGGCACAATGGACGGGCAGGCGGGACATGACGTTCCGCCTGCCCTGTTTTTTGAAGACGCAGTATTGGCGGCGCGGGGCTTTCCCGCGCCGTCGGCAAGCAAAGGAAGCACAGCATGAGTGCGCGTGAATCTGGTGGCGAAAATCCGTTAAAGGAACTGGCCCGCTATGGTCAGTCCCCATGGCTGGACTTTATCCAGCGCTCCTATACCGAAAATGGCAGCCTGAAGAAGCTGGTGGATGAAGACGGGCTGAAGGGCGTGACCTCCAATCCCGCCATTTTCCAGAAAGCCATGGGTCAGGGCACGGATTACGATGCCCAGATCCGTTCGGTGCTGGCCCATCAGGTTCTTGACGCGGGCGCGCTGTATGAACTGCTGGCCGTGGACGACATCCGCGCCGCGGCCAGGGTGCTGTATCCCGTCTATGAACAGACAAAGGCCGTGGATGGCTATGTCAGCCTCGAAGTCTCGCCCTATCTGGCGCGTGACACCAAGGGCACGCTGCACGAGGCACTGCGTCTGTGGAAAGCGGTCGATGCCCGCAACCTCATGATCAAGATTCCCGGCACCGAGGAAGGCGTGCCCGCCGTGCGCGCTACCATTGCCGAAGGGCTGAGCATCAACGTCACGCTGCTGTTCTCGATCGATGCGTACAAGAAGGTTCTGGAAGCCTACATCACCGGACTGGAAGACCGTCTTGGCCGTGGTGAAAGCGTAAAGAACATCGCCAGTGTCGCGTCCTTCTTCGTCAGCCGCATCGACGTGAAGATCGACAAGGAAATCGACACCCGCGTGGCGAAGGGCGACAAGGACAGTGCGGCGCTGAAGGCGCTGCGCGGCAAGGTGGCGATCGCCAACGCCAAGATGGCGTATGAACACTGGAAGGCCGTGATGGCCAGCCCGCGCTGGAAAAAGCTGGCTGATGCCGGCGCCCAGCCACAGCGCCTGCTGTGGGCCAGCACGGGCACTAAGGACAAGTCCTTCAGCGATGTACTGTATGTGGACGGCCTGATCGGCCCCGAGACGGTCAACACCATCCCCCCCGTGACGTTCGATGCCTTCCGTGACCACGGCAAGGTCGCCCCGACCCTGACGCAGGATGTCGAGGGCGCGAAGAAGGTTCTTGCGGAAGCCCGGCGGCTCGGCCTTGATCTGGATGGCGTGACGAAGGTGCTGGTGGATGAGGGGGTTGCCTCCTTCGCCGATGCGTTTGATGACCTGCTGGGATCGGTTGCGGCCAAACAGGCGGCATTCCTTGGCAAGAAGGTCACGTCCACCGCGCTCAAGCTGCCTGCGGACCTGCAGAAGGCGGTCGATGCGGAACTGGAGACATGGCGCAAGAAAGGCAATGTCCGTCGCGTATGGGACAAGGATGCAACCCTTTGGACCGGCAAGGATGAGGCAAGCTGGCTGAAATGGCTGGACATCACCGATGACCAGGTTGCGGCCCTGTCGAAATTCGAGAATTTCCAGGCGGAAGTGAAGGCACGCGGCTTCCGCGATGCGCTGCTGCTGGGCATGGGCGGTTCAAGCCTTGGGCCTGAAGTGCTGGCCCAGACATTTGGCAAGCATGAAGGCTTTCCGCACCTGTACGTGCTGGACAGCACGGACCCGCAGCAGGTACGTGATTTCGAGAAAAAGATCGATATCAGCAAGACGCTGTTCATCGTCTCGTCCAAATCCGGCGGCACGCTGGAGCCGAACATCCTCAAGGCCTATTTCTTCGATCAGGCGAAAAAGGTGCTGGGCGACAAGGCCGGTTCGCACTTCATCACCGTGACCGATCCGGGTTCGCACATGGAAGACGTGGCGAAGAAGGACGGGTTCTGGAAAATCTTCTACGGTGAAAAGCAGATCGGTGGCCGGTACTCCGTCCTGTCCGATTTTGGCATGGTGCCGGCAGCCGTTGCCGGCCTGCCGCTGAAGCTGCTGCTGGAATCGGCACAGCGTGGCGAGAAATCCTGTGCCGCCTCCGTCCCGCCCGCGCAGAATCCCGGCGTGGTGCTGGGGGCCGTGCTGGGTGTGGCCGCGCGCGATTTCGGTCGTGACAAGGTGACCATCATCGCATCGCCCGGCATTTACGACATGGGCGCATGGCTGGAACAGCTGATTGCGGAATCGACCGGCAAGGACGGCAAGGGCCTGATCCCCATCGATGATGAAACCATCGGCAAGCCGGGCGTGTATGGCAGGGACCGGGTGTTTGCCTACCTGCGGCTGGCTGAAGATCCCTGCCCGAAGCAGGACGCGGCCTTCGCCGCGCTGGCCGAAGCGGGTGAGCCGGTCGTCACCATCGAACTGCATGAACGCCGTCAGGTGCTGGAGGAATTCTTCCGCTGGGAATTCGCGACCGCCGTCGCCGGTGCGGTGATCGGGATCAACCCGTTCAACCAGCCCGATGTCGAGGAATCGAAGATCGAAACCAAGAAGATCACCACCGCCTATAACGAAACCGGCAGGCTGCCGCCGTATGAGCCGTTTGCCAAGGACGGCCCCTTCGCCTTCTATGCCGATCCGAAAAATGCCGCGGCACTGGGTGGTGGCAAGACGGCGGAAGCGATCCTGAAAGCACATTTCGCCCGCGGGAAGGCAGGTGATTACGTTGCCCTGCTGGCCTATATCGACCGCGATACATGGACGCGTGAATGGATACAGAAGGTACGCCTTGACCTGCGTGACGCGCTGAAGCTGGCCACGGCCGCCGAATTCGGCCCCCGTTTCCAGCATTCGACCGGGCAGGCCTACAAGGGTGGTCCAGACACGGGCGTATTCCTGCAGATTACATGTGATGATGAGGTCAACCTGCCGGTGCCGGGGGAAAAATATACCTTCAGCATCGTCAAGGAAGCGCAGGCCCGTGGCGACATGGAGGTACTGGCCGAACGTGGCCGCCGTGTGCTGCGTGTTCACATTCATGGTGAACTGAAGGCCGGTCTTGAAAAACTTGGGCAGGATATTGCCCGCGCGGTCTGACCGCATGCTGGCCCGCCCCCTCTGACGAAGGGGCGGGTTTTTTGATGGGGGTCATTGGGAAATGGCCATGATGGCGGTAGGACTACGGTCCTATCCCATCTTCTAGGAGTGTTTGATCATGCAAATCGGTATTGTTGGCCTTGGCAAGATGGGCGGCAACATTTCCATCCGCCTGACCCGCCACGGTCATGACGTGGTGGCCTTTGACCGTGATCCCGCCGTGACCGCCAAGGTCTGCGCGCAGGGTGAAGGCAATCGCTGCACTCCCGCCACCGGGCTGAAAGACATGGTGGGCAAGCTTGCGGGCCGCAAGGTTGTCTGGCTCATGCTGCCTGCGGGCGAGGTGACGGAACAGGCCGTGCAGGAACTCGGGACGCTCATGGGCAAGGGCGATATCGTGATCGACGGCGGCAATTCGTTTTACAAGGACGACATCCGCCGTGCCGCGGAACTGATGAAAAAGGGCATCCATTACGTTGATGTCGGTACGTCGGGCGGCGTGTGGGGCCTGGAACGCGGGTACTGCATGATGTACGGCGGCACCAAGGACGCCACGGATTACATCGACCCCATCCTGTCTGCGCTGGCGCCGGGAATTGGCGACATCCCGCGTACGCCGGGCCGTGACAAGTCCGGTTTCGACCCGCGTGCCGAGCAGGGCTACCTGCATTGCGGTCCCGCAGGTTCCGGCCATTTCGTGAAAATGGTCCATAACGGCATCGAATACGGCATCATGCAGGCCTTCGCCGAAGGCTTTGACGTGATGAAGTCCAAGAATTCGACCGACCTGCCCGAAGACCAGCGTTTTGAGCTGAACATGCCCGACATTGCCGAAGTCTGGCGCCGTGGCAGCGTGGTGTCGTCGTGGCTGCTTGACCTGTCGGCCAGCGCGCTTGCGGGCAACCCCGACCTGTCGAACTACAAGGGCGACGTGGCCGATTCGGGCGAAGGCCGCTGGACCATTGAGGCCGCGATCGAAGAGGCGGTGCCGGTGCCCGTCATTACCGCGTCGCTGTTCACGCGCTTCCGTTCGCGCACGGGCAACAACTTTGCCGAAAAGATGCTGTCTGCCATGCGCTTCGGTTTTGGCGGTCACATTGAGGGTACGAATAACTGATCTGACACGCGGTTGGTAACTGACGGGACGCCGGGATGCTACGCATTCCGGGTCCCGGCTGTTTCTGGAAAAAACGACAGCGCTCAATGACTGCAACCGGAACAGCCGGGGAAGGAAGACAGGCGGAAACAGTCCAGGGACAGCAGTATAATGGAAAACATCATTGCCTCGGCGGTATCACAGGTTGGCGATACCGGGCATGAAACCGCCCCACGGCGCAGCCCACCGGGATCATTTGTCATTTTCGGCGGGGGAGGCGACCTGACGCGCCGCCTCCTGCTGCCTGCCATTTACAATCTTGCCTGTGCCGGACTGCTGGATGACGGGTTCAGCGTCGTGGCGGTTGACCGGGCCGAACTGACTGATGAGCAGTTGCAGCGCAATGTCCGTGCGGCGCTGGAGGACTTCGCTGCCCGCCGGGGTGCTGAAGCCGTGACATTGCGCGAGGACGTCTGGACATGGATGAAACCGCGCATCCGCTACGTGCGCGGCGATTTTGAAACCATGCAGACGTATCAGGACATCACTGCGGTGGTAGGCGATCAGAACTGCATCTTCTACCTTGCCGTGGCCGCCCGTTTCTTTGGCCCCATCGTGGACCGGCTGGGGGAGGCGGGACTGGTGCGCGAGGGACGTCACACCTTCCGCCGCGTCATTGTCGAAAAGCCCTTTGGCAACGACCTGTCTTCCGCCGTGGCGCTGAATGAACGGCTGCTGCGCACCCTGACGGAACAGCAGATTTACCGTATCGACCATTATCTTGGTAAGGAAACGGTCCAGAACATTCTGGCGCTACGGTTTTCCAACGGTTTTTTCGAACCCCTGTGGAACCGTCAGAACATTGACCATGTGCAGATCACGGCTGCCGAGACGGTGGGCGTGGAACAGCGCGCGAAGTTTTACGAGGGCACCGGCGCCCTGCGCGACATGGTGCCAAACCACGTCATGCAGCTTCTGGCCATGACGGCGATGGAAGCGCCCATTTCCTTTGATGCTGATGCCGTGCGCAATGAAAAGACCAAGGTGCTGGATGCCATCCATCCCCTCTCACCGCAGGATGTGGTGCGCGGGCAGTACGCCCCCGGCGTAGTGAATGGGAAGGAAGTGCCCGGCTACCGGCAGGAACCCGGTGTTGACCCCCATTCCCTGACCGAAACCTATATGGCGATGAAGTTCCAGATCGATAACTGGCGCTGGGCCGGGGTGCCGTTTTATGTGCGCACGGGCAAGCGGCTGGCCGCGCGCAAGACCGAAATTGCCATACATTTCAAATCCGCGCCCTATGCGCTGTTCCGCGATACGCCGGTGGACAAGCTGGCCCCCAACATCATGGTCATCCATATCCAGCCGACGGAAGGCGTGACCATGCAGTTTTCCGCCAAGATCCCCGGTCCGTCCGTGCGGCTGGGCGGGGTGCGGATGAAATTCGATTATGCCGAATGGTTCAGCGAAGGACCCAGCACGGGTTACGAGACCCTGATCTATGACTGCATGATCGGTGACGCCACCCTGTTCCAGCGTGCGGATAATATCGAGGCCGGATGGCGCGCCGTACAGCCGGTTCTGGACTGGGGACAGGACGCGCGGAGCCTTGATTTTTACGCGGCTGGCAGTGAGGGACCGGAAGCGGCCGACGCCCTGCTGGCCCGCGATCACCGCCACTGGCTGAAGATTGGATGATGCCCATGACCCCACCCGTTGCTCCCGCAGGCGGCGTCCGCCTTGTCGTATCCGATATTGACGGGACCCTGATTACACCGGACCGCACGCTGACCCCCGCCGCCTGTCGCGCTGCGGATGACGTGCGGGCCGCGGGCATCAGGCTCAGCCTGGTCAGCAGCCGTGCACCCCGTGGCATGATGCAGTTTGTCCGTGAACTGCGCATCGATACCCCCATTGCCGGGCTGAATGGCGGCCTGATCTGCGATCCTGACGGTACGATCCGCGAACGGCTGTCCCTTGACCCGGCAGCGGCGCGGGCGGCGGTTGAATTCCTGATCGCCCACGGGGTCGAGCCGTGGCTGTACATCGACCATGACTGGCTGGTGCGCCGCGATGATACGCCTCAGGTCCGTCATGAACGTGACGTGGTACGGACCACTCCGGTACGGGTGGATGATTTTGACGGTCATTATGAACATGTCGGCAAGATCATGGGTGTATCGACCGATCCCGCCACCCTGCCGGAGGTGGAACGGGCGCTTGCAGACCTTCTGGCGGGCAAGGCGAGTGTACATCGTTCCTCGCCCATTTACCTTGATATTACGCATCCGCAGGCGAACAAGGGCTATGCGGCAAAAGAACTGGCAAAACTGCTGGATATTGATATCCGGAATACGGCGTGTATCGGGGATATGAACAACGATATTCCCATGCTGAAGGAAGCCGGGGTCAGTATCGCCATGGGCAACGCGCCCGACAATGTGAAGGCCCATGCCCGTTTCGTGACGCGATCCAATACGGATGACGGGTGGGCTTTTGCCATGGAAAGTTTTGTACTGCACCGCGCATAGGCGCGTGGCACAGAAGGGAGAGGCAATATGCCCCAGGACGCAGCAGCAACACCGGCCAGCCAGATCAGGCTGGTGCTGGCCGATGTGGACGGCACGCTGGTCACGAAGGACAAGATCCTGACACCACGCGCCATCCGGGCTGTCGAACGCCTGCGTGAACGTGGCATCCTGTTC
>NZ_NKTX01000040.1 GCF_003207815.1 Komagataeibacter oboediens
GCTTCCTCAACCGCATGGACATTGATCGCCTCGATCCGCATGCTCACACGACGGACAGCAAGGCATTGTCAAGCTTGAAAAACTTTCGGATCGGGCTCTTAGACCCGACCTTGCAAAACCGTCTTGACGCCCTCCTGTCCGAAGGCGGCAACGCGCTGCCTGTCGCCGCTGCCCTGCCGCCGCTGCAGAATGCACTGACACGCACGTCCAACGCCGTGCTGGTCGCCCCGCCCGGTGCGGGCAAGACCACGCTGGTGCCGCTGGCGCTGCTGGATGCGCCATGGCGTGGCGACGGGCGGATCGTGATGCTGGAACCACGCAGGCTGGCCACCCGTGCGGCCGCCACGCGCATGTCGGAGCTTATGGGCGAACAGCCGGGCGGGCTGGTCGGGTACCGCACCCGGCTGGATGGCGCGACATCGGAGCGCACGCGCATCGAGGTGATTACCGAAGGCCTGCTGGTGCGCCGCCTGCTGTCCGATCCCACGCTGGATGGGGTGGCATGCGTCATCTTTGATGAAATCCACGAACGATCCGTCGATGCGGATGCCGCCCTTGCCTTCTGCCTTGACCTGCAACGCAGCCTGCGGCCCGAACTGAAGCTGGTCGCCATGTCCGCCACCATGGACGGGGCGGCACTGGCGCAGCGCATGAATGCCGAACTGGTGGAAAGCGAAGGCCGGATGTTCCCCGTGGAGATCCGCCACGCCACCCGTGACCTTGTCCATCGCCGCGACCTGCCCGACGCCATGGCCGCCGCCATTCGCGCCGCCATCGCACAGGATCCGGGCGATGTGCTGGCCTTCCTGCCCGGCGTTGCCGAAATCCACCGCACGCGCACCCTGCTGGACGGGATCGCGGCGGATGTCCTGCCTTTATATGGCGAACTGCCCCCTGCCGAGCAGGACCGCGCCCTGTCCCCCCATCCCGATGGGCGCAGGCGGGTGATCCTGGCCACCTCCATTGCCGAAACATCCCTGACCGTGCCAGGGGTGCGCATTGTGGTGGACGGGGGGTTCCGCCGCGTGCCGCGGCTGGATGTGGGCACGGGTCTTACGCGACTCGATACGGTGCGGATTTCGCGTGCCGCCGCCAATCAGCGCGCAGGCCGCGCGGGACGTGTCGCCCCCGGACACGCCATACGCCTGTGGACGGAAATGACCACCCGCGCCATGCCGCCCCACGACCAGCCCGAAATGATGGAGGCCGAACTGACCGGCCTGCGGCTGGATGCGGCGGCATGGCAGGATGCAATGGGTACGGCGCCCGCCGATCTTCCTTTTCCCGATCCTCCGCCAAATGGCGCGTTCGAGGCCGGGCGCAGCCTGCTGCAGGCACTCGGCGCACTGGATGACGAAGCCCGCATCACGCGGGAGGGCACGCGCATGGCCACCCTTGGCGCGCATCCGCGTCTGGCCGCCATGATGCTGGCCGCGCGCACGCCAGGCGAACGCGCCATGGCCGCCGACATCGCCGCACTGCTGGAAGAACGCGACCCGCTGCGCCCCCGTCGCCCCGCCGGTGGCGGCCGGGGCGCGCCGCCCACGGCCCCTGCCGATATCCGCCTGCGTCTGGACCTGCTGGCCGGTGGCGACCATCCCGATGCCGACCGCGCGGCGCTGTCACGCATCCGCCATGCCGCCCGGCAGTACCGCAGGCGGCTGGGGCTGGGCCGTGACATTCCCGCCAGTGGCGATCCCGCCGCCCTGATTGCCGCAGCCTTCCCCGACCGGGTGGCGCAGTCACGCGGGGATGCGGGATCGTTCCGCATGGCCGGCGGCGGCAGCGCGCGCCTGTCCAAGACGGATGAACTGGCACGTTGCGCCCTGCTGGCCGTGGCGGGCATGCATGTGCGCAAGGCGGCCGAGATATGCCTTGCCGCCCCGCTGGACCGTGATGCGCTGCCGGACAGCCTGCTGGCGCGGGCGCGCGAACAGGTTGAAACCACGCTGGACACGACAACGGGCAACGTGCTGGCGCGACGCAGGCTGCGGCTGGGCAACCTTGTGCTGCGTGACCGCACCGTGAGCGCCAGTGCCGATGAAGTCTGTGCCCTCCTGTGCGCGCAGGCGGCACAGAACCCTGCCGCGACCTTCACATGGAGCGACGCCTGCCGCCAGTTGCAGGCCCGCGTGGCACTGGCGCGTACCCGCCTGGACCGCCCGGACATGCCCGACCTGTCGGATGAGGCCCTGGCCCGAACCACCGAAAGCTGGCTTGCCCCGTGGCTTGCGGGGGTGAACCGCCTGTCCGCGCTGGCGGAGATGGACCTGCTGGCCATGCTGCGCGCGACGATGGACCACGCCACGCTGAAATGGCTGGACCGCATGTTGCCCACCCATCTGGACATGCCGGGGGGACGGGCCGCGATCGACTACCTGCAACCCGTGCCGGTGGCATCCGCACGGGCGCAGACCTTCTATGGGGTGACACAAACCCCCCGCATTGCCGACGGGCGGGTCGACCTGCGTATCGCCCTGCTGTCGCCCGCGGGCAGGCCGCAGGCCATTACCGCCGACCTTGCGGGCTTCTGGGCCGGGTCATGGGCGGATATGCGCCGTGACATGCGCGGACGCTATCCCCGCCATGACTGGCCCGAAAACCCCGCCACAGCCACGCCCCCACCGCCCCGGCCGCATCGTACGCCATAAAAACCGCATGCATTTGCGTCCATGATGTCATGCAGCCATGGCATTGCCGCTTTTTTCAGATAACATGGATGATCATGAACGCTTCCTTCCGCCGCCATACATGACACGGATTGCCATGGGCCGCCGTCCGGCTTCCCGGTTGTTGCCGATGCTGCTGCTGGGCATGCCTGGCCTGGGCGGACTGGCGACGGGGGCATGCGCGCAGGACGTTGCAACGTCATCCGCCGTGCCGCCCAATCCCTCCCTGTTCGCCGCGCCGGTGCCGCCGGTGGTGGCGACGGGACCGCTGACCTTCGCCCCGCTGGTACGCCAGGTGGGACCGGCGGTAGTGAATATCGCGGTTTCACAGGATAACCGGAGCACCACCAGCCACCAGCCCCTGCCGCCCAGTGTGAAGGGCACGCCGTTTGAACACAGGTTCCGTGAACGCATGCGCGCGCATGGGGAAGAAATGCTGGGTGCAGGCTCGGGCTTCCTGATCGACCCCAGCGGTGTGATCGTGACTAACGCGCATGTGGTGGGTGGTGCCGACCTGATTACCGTGTCCCTGGCCGATGGTACGGAATTCCCCGCCCATCTGGTCGGCAGCGATGACCTGACGGATATTGCGGTCATCCAGATCCACGCTCCTCACCCCATGCCCTTCGTGCCATGGGGGGACAGCAGGCTGGTCAATATCGGGGACTGGATCATGGCGGCGGGCAATCCGTTCGGACTGGGATCATCCGTTACCGCGGGCATCGTGTCGGCACGCGGGCGCGATATCGGCACCAGCCCGTTCGATGACTTCCTGCAGATCGACGCGCCGATCAATCCCGGCAATTCCGGCGGCCCGTCATTCAATCTGGGCGGGCAGGTGGTGGCGGTGAACACGGCCATTGTCTCGCCCACCGGGGGGTCGGTGGGCATCGGGTTTGGCCTTCCGTCGGAAATCGTGGCACCTATTGTGGAAGAGCTGCGCCATAATGGCCATATCGACCGGGGGTGGCTGGGTGTTACACTGGCGGACGGCCCGGGGCATGACGGCGTGCAGATTGTCGGCATCGACCGCAACGGGCCGGCCATGAAGGCGCACCTGCATATAGGGGATGTCATTACCGCCGTGAATGATGAACCGATCGATACATCGCGCATGCTGATCCGTTCGATCGCGGCGAAACGGCCCCGGTCGACCGTGGTGCTGCATATCCGCCGCCGCCATGACACGCTCAGCCTGCCGGCCTGCGTCGGCCACCGCCCCGACGAGGACATGGAAGACTGACTGACCCCGCCCCAAACGACGTGAGGCAACGTGCATATTCTTGTTGTTGAAGATGATCCCACCGTCCGCAATTTCGTGGCCAAGGGCCTGAAGGAAGCCGGGCATCTGGTCGAACTGACCGATAACGGCAAGGACGGCCTGTTCATGGCCGTAAGCGAGAAGTTCGACCTGATCATACTCGACCGCATGCTGCCCGGCGGCATTGACGGCGTGCGCCTGCTGGAAACCATCCGCGCGCAGAACAACACGACCCCCGTGCTGCTGCTGTCGGCGCTGGCGGATGTGGATGACCGCGTGCAGGGACTGAAGGCAGGCGGCGATGATTACGTCACCAAACCCTTTGCCTTTAGCGAACTGCTGGCCCGTGTCGAGGCCCTTGGCCGCCGAGGCCGGACGGAAGCCGCCCCCCAGACCAAGCTGGAAGTGGCCGACCTTGAAATTGACCTGCTGTCGCGCACCGTCCGTCGCTCGGGCCAGAAGATTGACCTGCAGCCGCGCGAATTCCGCCTGCTGGAATATCTGACCCGGCATGCGGGACAGGTCGTGACCCGTACCATGCTGCTGGAAGGCGTGTGGGACTACCATTTCGACCCGCAGACGAACGTGATTGACGTGCATGTGTCCCGCCTGCGCCAGAAAGTGGACAAGCCGTTCGGCACGCCGCTGATCCACACCATCCGCAACGCGGGATACATGCTGCGTGCCGAATAGGCGCCGTCCCTGCCCGTGGGCGGGATGCTGATGCCCGCCGGTTTCCCGCGCGCCATGCCGCGCCCGTCACGCTGGCGGGCATGGCGGTCGGCCAGCCTGCGGTTTTCGCTGGCATATGGCATGATGTTCGCCCTGTCCTCCGTCCTGTTCATGTCCTTCATGTGGTGGGGCACGATCGGGTTTCTGGAACGCCAGGTGGAAACCGCCATCAATGCCGATGCCCATGCCCTGGCCGAACGGTGGATGATGGGCGGCCTGCCCACGCTGGCCCTGACCATCGAGGACAGGCTGGAGCAGAATCTGGATGACGATGCGATCTACCTCGTCATCGATCCGCAGGGCAATTACCTGACCGGCAACGTGTCGGGATGGCCCGCCAAGGTGCAGTACACGGACCGCTGGTATTCCCTGCCCGATACCCGGGCGGGCCTGCGCGGCATGGCGGAACTGCATGCCTACCGCCTGCCCGGCACGGCGCAGAGCCATACGGCGGGCCAACTGGACAGCGGCTACCGCCTGCTGGTGGGGCGTGACGTGCGCGCACGTGGCATCCTGCGCCACCTGCTGACCGATTCGCTGTTATGGGCATGGGTCATGGTGACCCTGCTGGCGGTCAGCGGCGCGGTACTCGTGCACGGCATTTTCCGCCGCATGGTCAAGACCGTGGCCCGCACGACATCCGCCATCGCCCATGGCGACCTGAGCCGCCGCATGCCGCTGGTGGGCAATGGCGATGAAATGGACCAGGTGGCCGAAGCCATCAATGAAATGCTGGACCGGATCGTGCGGCTGATGGATGGCGTGCGGCAGGTCTCCAATTCCATTGCCCATGACCTGCGCACCCCAATCGCCCGCGCGCGCACCCAGCTGGAGGACGCGGCGCTGCACGCCACCACGGATGAAGAACTGCGTGACGCGATCGAACGCGCGGTGGGCAACCTGGACAACGTCACCGCCGTGTTCGAGGCCCTGCTGCGCATTGCCCAGATCGAGGCCGGGGCCCGCCGTTCCGCGTTCATGACGTTCGATCTGGTCCCGGTCCTGCGTGATGTGGCCGACCTGTATGAAGCCGTGGCGGAAGACCATGACATCACGCTGGCGCTGGACCTACCCGAAAGCCTGATCTTCTACGGGGACCGTTCCCTGATCCAGCAGGCTGTGGCCAACATGCTGGACAACGCCATCAAGTTCTCGCCGCCCGGCGGCACCGTCCACCTGCGTGCACAGGTGCGCGAACTGGCCCCCGGCCGTATTGTCGGCCCCACGGGCGAGGGCATGCTGGACCTGTGTGTCAGCGATGAGGGAATCGGCATGAGCGAGGCCGACATGGAGCGAGCCACGGAACGCTTCTTCCGGGCGGAAAAAGCGCGCAATACGCCCGGCTCAGGGCTGGGCCTGTCCATGGTGCGGGCCATCGTTCAACTGCATGGGGGACGGATGCACCTGTCGGCGCATAACCCGGGGCTGACGGTTTCACTGGCGCTGCCAATCGCCGCCTGCGCGATTTCAGGGATGGAAGAAGATTTTCCATCTCCGCTGCACATATCAGGCATGACGGAAAGGTCACCTTTCCCCCATCAGCATGACATGAACAGTAGCGTAAAGTAACATCATGAACATGCACCCCGCCATGGCGCCGGCCATCGTTGTGATGAGTTTCTGCCTGTGTGGCGCAGCCCCGGTCGGGGCAGGCGCCGGGGCGGATGTCATCGCCACACGGGATGGCACGGACAAGCCCGTGATCATTACCAGCGACACCAAGGCTTACTGTAACCGGCTGCTCAACATCATCGATGCCTATGGCCCCGCCCTGCCGCAGGATGTGGACAGCCTGCGCACGCAGGGGGAAGACATGTGCCGCGAGGGGCGAATCCGTTCAGGGATCGTGCGCCTGCGTCGTGCGTTGGTTGAACTGAAGGAGACCACGCATTCATGACCTTTTACCCCTTGACGACCTTTGCCCGCCACGGCCTGCGCATTGCCCTGCCCGGCATGCTGGTGGCGGCAACGCTGCATCCGGCAGGTGGCATGGCCCAGACCCAGTCCGTAAATCCCGTTCCCCCCAATGCAACCGAACTGGACCTGTCCGCGTCCGGCACGGTGCAAGCCCAGCCTGATGAACTGACCGCCACGTTCATGGCCGAAGCCCGGGCCGACACGGCCGCCAGCGCACAGGCGCAGGTCAATGCACTGGTGGGCAAGGTCACGGCTGCCAGCGCCCATGCATCGGGACTGACCCTGAATGCCGAGTCGTATTTCGTGCACCATGATGATGGCGACCCGCGACAGAACCGCAGGCCACAATGGGTGGCGCGCCAGAGCATCCGCCTGACCGCCACCGATGGCAAGGTGCTGCTGCCGCTGGTGGGTCAGTTACAGGCCGATAACCTGGCCCTGACCCGGCTGGACTGGTCCCTGTCACGTGAAAAGCGGGCGGAACTGACCCGCAGGGCTGAAACACTGGCCCTGCAGGACATGCAGCAGCGCGCGCAGGCGGCTGCCAGTACGCTGAAGCTGACCGTTGCCTCCATCCGCACCGTGACGCTGGAAGACCAGAACATGCCGCGCCCGATGCCCATGATGATGATGGCGCGCGCCGCCAGCGTTGACATGCCCGGCGCAGAGGCCCCGACCGGCATGCAGGATGTCACCGCAACCGTCCGCGCCACGCTGATCCTTAAGCCTGCCGGGTAAGAAAAGTCTGCCCTCCGGCGATCCTGAAACGAGTAAACGTTTTGGGTGCTTTTTCAGGACGATTCAGGAAACGCTGCCTTCCTGAAAAAAGGCGGCACCCGAAAACGTTTATTATTCCTGCGTGGCACAGCGACATAGGGGAACGACATCCATCGTCGTTCCTCCGTGCAGCAGGACATACAGAAAAGGCCCGGTGGAATATTCCACCGGGCCTTTTCATAACGCAGATACGTGGGCCTGCCCTTAGCGCGGGGCAAGCACCATGATCATCTGGCGGTTTTCAAGCTTGGGCATATGCTCAACCTTGGCGATCTCATCCATTTCCGCGCGGATACGCTCCAGAACCTTTACACCCAGATCCTGATGCGCCATTTCACGGCCACGGAAGCGAAGGGTCACCTTCACCTTGTCGCCTTCGCCAATGAAGGTCTTCATTGCGCGCATCTTCACCTGATAATCATTTTCGTCAATGTTCGGGCGAACCTTGACTTCCTTGATTTCGATGACTTTCTGCTTCTTGCGCGCTTCGTTACGCTTTTTCTGCTGTTCGTACTTGAACTTCCCGTAGTCAAGGACCTTCGCCACGGGCGGCTCGGCGTTCGGACTGATTTCCAGAAGATCAAGGCCAACGGAATAGGCGCGGGCCAGCGCATCACGCGTGGACATGATGCCCAGCATCTCGCCTTCTTCGTCGATCAGACGGACCTGCGGTACGCGGATCTCTTCATTGACACGGGGGCCCTCTCGATTTGGCGGAGTGGGCATCGGGGGTCTGGCTATGGTCAGCTCCTGTAACTGTTTCATTCAAACGGCAGATAAGGCCATCCCCGATACCAACGCATTCATGGCCGGGACCATGGCAGATGCGCAGGCAAGGCATGACCTTACATTATGGAAAGATATGTGACGCAAAGACACGCCACAGATCAAGTACTGTCTTGTCCCGTACCCGCGAAAACAGCCATGCAATTGCGGCACGGAACCAGGCGGTCAGCCGCGTTCCCTGCGGATATCGGGTGGCAGGGCTTCATATGCAAGGGCCGACACCGCTTCTTCCAGTGGTAGCACCTCCTGCGCCTTGCCACCAAGGCGGCGCAGGGCGACGGTGTTTTCCTCCGCTTCCTTGCGGCCCACCACCAGAATCACCGGAACACGTGCCAGACTGTGTTCGCGAATCTTGGCATTGATCTTTTCGTTCCGCAGGTCGGCTTCCACCACCAGCCCCGCCTTGCGCAGGCTGTCGGTCACATGTTGGGCATAATCCGCTGCATCGGTCACGATGGACGCCACCACCACCTGCACCGGCGCCAGCCACAGCGGGAAACGGCCCGCATGCTGTTCGATCAGGATACCAAGGAATCGCTCGAACGAACCCAGAATTGCCCGGTGCAGCATGACCGGACGGTGCCGTGCGCTGTCTTCCCCCACATAGGACGCATCCAGCCGTTCGGGCAGCACGTAATCGACCTGCAGCGTGCCGCACTGCCAGTCACGGCCGATGGCGTCACGCAGCACGAATTCCAGCTTCGGACCATAGAACGCGCCCTCGCCCGGGTTGTGTTCATAGGTCACGCCCGCCATGTCGCAGGCAACCTTCAGCGCATTTTCCGCACGGTCCCATGTCGCGTCGTCACCGGCGCGCTGTTCGGGACGGTCAGCGAATTTCACGCGGAAATGCTCGAATCCAAGATCCTGGTACACATCGGCCAGCATGCGCACGAACCGCGCGGTTTCATCGGCGATCTGGTCTTCGGTGCAGAAGATATGCGCATCATCCTGCGTGAAACCACGCACGCGCATGATGCCATGCAGCGCGCCCGATGGCTCGTACCGGTGACACGCCCCGAATTCTGCCATACGCAGCGGCAGTTCACGATAGGACCGCAGACCATGGCGGAAGATCTGCACATGGCACGGGCAGTTCATCGGCTTCAGGGCGAGGGTCTTGTCCTCATCCTCGACGGTGGCGATGAACATGTGTTCGCGGTATTTGTCCCAGTGCCCGGACGCTTCCCACAGGCCGCGGTCAACAAGCTGCGGGGTGCGCACTTCCTGATAGCCATTCGTATTCTGCGCGCGGCGCATGTAGTCCTGCAGCACCGAATACAGCCGCCAGCCCTTGGGGTGCCAGAATATCTGGCCCACGGCTTCTTCCTGAATGTGGAACAGGTCCATCTCGCGCCCGATGCGGCGGTGGTCGCGCCGTTCGGCTTCCTCCAGCTGGTGCAGGTGCGCCTCGAGTTCCTTGCGGTCACGCCATGCCGTGCCATAGATCCGGGTCAGCATGGGGTTGCGGTGATCCCCCCGCCAGTAGGCGCCGGCGACCTTCATCAGCTTGAAGGCATTGCCCACATCCGCCGTGCCCCGCAGATGCGGCCCACGGCACAGGTCCAGCCACTCACCCTGACGGTAGATGGAGATTTCCTCATCTTCAGGCAGGTCACGGATCAGTTCGGCCTTGAAGCGCTCGCCCCTGTCCTCAAAAAACTGGATGGCTTTCTCACGCGGCCACGTCTCGCGCACGAACGGTTCGTTCGCGGCCACGATTTCGCCCATCCGCTTTTCAATCGCGGCGAAGTCATCGGGCGTGAACGGCTCGTTGCGATAGAAATCGTAATAGAACCCGTTTTCGATCGACGGGCCGATCGTGACCTGGGTTCCGGGAAACAGCGACTGCACGGCTTCCGCCAGCACATGGGCCGCGTCATGGCGGATCATTTCCAGCGCCTCGGGGTCCTTGCGCGTCACAAAGCGGACCTTGGCGTCATGGTCGATCTCACGACCGATATCCATAAGCTTGCCGTCCACTTCCATGGCAAGGGCGGCACGGGCCAGACCGGCCCCGATGGACTGCGCCACGGTCGTGCCCGTCACTGCCCCGTCAAAGCGGCGAACGGATCCGTCAGGCAGGGTTATGGCAGGCATGGTTTCATTGCTCCGGTAAGAAGATGTTCCGCTGTAATGGCGTCAGGCGAGCGTCGCCGCAACCCTGTCAACGCGCAGAGTTGCCAGATCACGCACATAAATGACCCGCACCTGCCCCGCATGCTGGCCCACGGGCGCGGTCAGCGCGGGGTTGCTGTCGGCCGAAAACAGCACGGTGCAGGGCACGCCCAGGGCGGCGGCAAGATGCATGGGGCCGGTATCATTTCCCACGGCGCAGGCCGCGCGCCCCATCACGCCGCCCAGTTCCAGCAGCGATGTCCGCCCCGTCAGGTCCACCGCATCGGGACAGGCCGTGCGGATGGTGGCGGCAAGCGGTCCTTCCGCCTTGCTGCCCACGATCACGGGCCGCATTCCGCGTGCGTGCATGCGCTGCGCAAGGACCGCATACCGTTCCACCGGCCAGCGCTTGGCCGGACGATGCGCCGCCGCCGCCGGCACCAGCACGCCATAGGGCGCGGACAGGACAGGCCCGCCCTGCGCCAGCCACGACAGGTCGGGCACCGGCAGGCTGTCGAGTCCCGCATGCCGCAACTGGTCGCGCTGGCGTGCGCGGGTATGCATGACGCGCCGTTGCGGGCTGTCATGCACCGCCTGCGCGCCGCGCCCGATTCCCGACCATGCCTTCATGCCCGACAGGTGGAAATACCGCGTGCTGCGTCCTGATGTCTGCAGGTCATAGACAAAATCATAGGATCGCAGCAGCCGACGCAGCGCCATGACCGCGCGCAGGTCATGCCATGGCGGCCTGCGGTCAACATGCACATGGTCGAACCACGGCGCATGCCGCGCAAGGTCGATAAAAGGCGCCTGCGTCAGCAGGTCCACCCTGTCATGCGCATGATGGGCGCGAATGGCCGCGAACGGCGCGAAGGACTGGACAAAATCGCCCAGCGCGCCCAGCCGGATCACCAGGATACGGGCCATGGGGTCAGGGTGCCTCGGGGTCGGTTTCAAGAAGCGACAGGTCCTGCCGCGCAAGGTCCGCCTCATCCGAATCCGGGGACAGCGTCACCACGTCCTGCCAGTCGGCGCGCGCCTGCGCCATCTGTCCCTCGCGCTGGTACAGGATGCCGCGTTCCAGCAGGGCGGCCCCATTGCGGGGCATGTCCTTCAGGGCGGCGTTGATGTCGGTCATGGCCTGCTCGATCCGTCCCATCCTGCGCCATGCGGTGGCGCGCGCGATCAGCGCCTCATCACGTTCCACCGGAACGGATGGCAGCGGCGTCAGGGTGTCTATCGCGCGCTGTGGCTGGTCCAGTTCAACCGCGACCCGGGCATAGACCAGCCGCAGCGGCACGTCCCCCGGCTCCAGCGTCAGGCCATAGGTCGCGCTGTCGAATGCCTGCCTGGGGCTGTCGTCCGCCTGCCATGCCCGCGCCGCCTGTTCAGCCACGGTGGCGCGGCGACGCAGGGACTGCGCGGTATCAACCGCACCGGACACGGCCGTATCCCCCGTGGGCCAGCCCGGCACATGCGCCAGGCGATCCAGCGATGCCGCCGCCGTCGCCACATCCCCCAGTTCCATACGCGCGAGGGCTTCGCATTGTTGCGCCTCCAGCCCGCCACCATGGGCCAGCCAGTCCTGGGCATAATCCCGCGCGCCATCGGGGTCATCGGACAGGGTGGCGGTGCAACGGGCGAAACTCCATGCCTCATGCGATGCGTCCGAGTGTTCCTGCCCGGGGAGGGGCGATGGGGCTGCCTGCTGCACCGTCTCCGCCGCCCGTGCGCGACCGCAGGCAGAATCGCCCACCGGCAGTGCACAGACCACCCCCACCATCATCGCCCCCGCGACGGTCAGGACCCGACACCCCGCCCGCATCCGCCCCATGGGCCGGGCCAGGGCAATGGGGAAACGTCCGGGACATCCGTCCGGCTGGGGCAACTGGGAAACAGGCAGGCACGCAGAGACTCTCATTACCGCATTCGTCGTCCCGCCCGCCAAGAAGGTCAAGGGCCGGGAACCCATTCATTCCCCACCCGTGCAGTTCCGGAATGATCGTGGTATGGGGAAATGCGATGCAAACCGTTACCGACCGACCTGTTATCCTGCAGGCCCTGCCAGCCCTCGAATCCGGCGGGATCGAACATGGCACGCTGGAAATGGCGCAGGCCATCGTGCAGGCCGGTGGCACCGCCATCGTGGCCAGTGCGGGCGGGCGGCTGGTCCCGCGCCTGAAATATATCGGGGCCATCCCGGTCGAGATGGACCTGAAGGCCAAGAACCCCCTGTCCATCATGCGCAATGCAACCCGCCTGCGCCATGTCATCCGCGATTACGGCGTCAACCTTGTCCATGCGCGTTCACGTGCCCCCGCCTGGGCCGCCCATCTTGCATGCAGGCGGCTGAAGGTGCCGCTGGTCACCACATGGCACGGCGTGCATGCCGCCAACCTGCCGGGCAAGCGGCGGTACAACAGCGTGCTGGCATCGGGCAACCGGGTCATCGCCATAAGCCGCTACATCGAAAACCGCCTGCGCGAGGAATACAAGGTGGGCGATGACCGCCTGCGCCTGATCCCGCGCGGGGCGGACATGACCCGCTTTGACCCGCAGGGCGTGCGCGGCAACCGGGTACAGAACCTGATCAACCTGTGGGACATACCCGACGGCGCCACCGTCATCATGCTGCCGGCACGGGTGACGCCGTGGAAAGGGCATGCACTGCTGATCGAGGCACTGGCGCGCATGAACGACATGGCCGGCCCGGATGGGGAGTGGGTCTGCATTTTCGTGGGCGAGGCGAATGAGAAGCAGGGGCGCGACCTCGTGGAACTGGCGACACGCAGGGGAATCGCCGCACGCCTGCGCTTTGCCGGGCATTGCGCGGACATGCCCGCCGCCATGATGCTGGCGGACATGGTGATTGTCCCGTCGCTACGGCCTGAACCCTTTGGTCGCGTGGTGGTGGAAGCACAGGCCATGGGCCGCCCCGTGATCGTGGCGGCCCATGGCGCCGCACTGGAAACGGTGAACGATGGCATGACCGGTTTTGCCTTTCCCCCCAACGACGCCCAGGCACTGGCGGCATGCATGCACCATGTCGCCACCATGACGGCGGAAGAACGGCTGGCCCTGGCGTGGCATGCGCGCGAGAATGTGCGCGAGCATTATTCAACACAGGCGATGCAGTACGCGACGCTGGCTGTATATGATGAACTTCTGCATACGCAGCTGGCGAATACTTTCTACCATAACGCCATGACGGACGTTATCTGGGACGAAGAACACCTGCCGCAGGCGGGATGAAAACGCGCGGGCGGCAATTGTGCCATATCAGGTGCAGGACAGCCTTGATCTGTCTCATGGTGGTCCCAAAACCCTGATCGAGCGTCCAGTATTCGGCATGGGCCTTATGCAGGGGGTGGTTTTGCAGTCGACAAGGCGCGCGAAATTCTTCACCCATTGCGCATTCTTCTTTCTGGCGGACGGGGATGACCCGCGGCCCGCCGTTTCAACGCGAACACTTCGGGACTGCACCACATGAACCAGATTTCCCCCGTCCAGACAGACACGACACCCGAACCCCAGCCCCATCACCCCGACCTGCGCCGGGTGAATGCCAATCCGGATTTCTGGTATCCGGTCGCGTGGTCGTCGGACCTGCGCAAGGGCAAGACGCTGGCGGTCAGCTATGCCGGCACGCCCATCGTGCTGGTCCGCCCCGAAGATGGCAGCGTCTTCGCGCTGTATGACCGCTGCCCCCACCGTCAGGTTCCGCTGAGCAAGGGAACCGTGAACGGCCAGACCGTGCGCTGCTGCTATCATGGCTGGGCCTTTGGCCGGTCGGGCCGCTGCATCGACGTGCCCTACCTTGGCAAGGGCAAGCTGCCCAATGGCGTGCGCACCTTCCCCGTGCGTGAGGCGGGCGGCCTGATCTTCGTCTTCCCTGGCAATCCGGAAAAGGCCGACAGCACGCCTTTCCCCAAGCTGGCCCAGACGGACAACCCCAAATACAAGACCAAGAACTTCAGCCCGCGGGTGAACTGCCACTACACCTTCATGCATGAGAACCTGATGGACATGAACCACCAGTTCCTGCACCGCCGCCAGATGGGCCAGATCAAGGCCCGCTTCCTGGGGCAGGACAAGGGTGAGAACTTCATCGAGGCACGTTACAGCTTCATGCGCTGCGCCGGTCAGCAGCCGCTGGCCGAACGCCTGATCTTCGGCAAGCACAAGGATCTGCAGGGCAAGGAGCAGCCCGTCGAGGAAGTGGTGACCATCCGTACGGAATACCCGTACCAGACCCTGCGCATCACCGACAAGGACGGTGACCTGATCATGGACCTGTGGACCGCCTACGTGCCGGTGGACAAGGATGAACGCATCACCCAGTCCTTTGGCCTGCTGTCCATCCTGCGCCCGCAGACGCCGTTCCTGATCGACATGATCTGGCCCGCGCTGGGCTGGTTTACCAACCGCATCTTCCTTGAAGACAAGGATATCGTGGAACTGGAACAGGCCGCGTGGAACGAGGTGGGCTACGACCGCAACGTGGAAATCTTCCCCGTGGTCAAGGCACTGCGTGAACTGCTGATCCGCAGTGGCATTCCGCAGGACATGCCGCCCGCGACCACCGCGCAGCAGCCCGCCAGCCCGGCAACACCTGCCTGACATCTTCCGCCTGCCCGCCATCCCCATGGGTGGCGGGCCTTCCCCCCCTTCCGCGCGAAACCACCACCATGACCGACCGGCCAGATACCCCCCGCCTGACCGACAGGGCCGAGGCCGCGCGCCAGCAGCGTCTGGCCCGTGAAGCCGAGGCGCTGCGCGCCAACCTGCGCCGGCGCAAGCAGCAGAGCCGCGCACGCACGGCCCCGCCCGCCGACCTCATGCCTGACAGCAGCGACATATCCAGCAACGAAGCGTGATTGCCGGTTGCGGTCGGGCGGCCACTTCGTTAGTGGTCGCGCAGCAGCCGACGGGTTTTCCGTCCACGCGCCACCGATGCCGAAGGAAGGGACAACATGCCAATAATGCCTGACACGTGGATTCGTCGCATGGCCACGGACCACGGCATGATCGAACCCTTCGTGGAAAAACAGAACCGCGAGGGCGTGATTTCCTTCGGGCTGTCATCGTACGGGTATGACGCACGCGTGGCCGACGAATTCAAGATCTTCACCGACGTGGACAACGCGGTGGTCGATCCCAAGAACTTTGCCGAAAACAGCTTTGTCACCCGCCGGGGCGACTGCTGCACCATTCCGCCACACAGCTTCGTGCTGGCGCATACGGTCGAATACTTCCGCATCCCGCGCGACACGCTGGTGGTCTGCCTGGGCAAGTCCACCTATGCGCGTTGCGGCATCATCGTGAACGTGACCCCGCTGGAACCGGAATGGGAAGGCCAGGTCACGATCGAGATCAGCAACACGACCCCGCTGCCCGCGCGGATCTACGCCAATGAGGGGATCTGCCAGTTCCTGTTCTTCCAGGGCGCATCCCCGTGTGAAACCAGCTACGCCGACCGCAAGGGCAAATACATGGGGCAGGTTGGCGTCGCCCCGCCGCGCATGTAAGGGCAGGAACCGCAAGTCATGGACCGTTTCATCATTCACGGCGGCCACCCGCTGCGTGGGGACATCGTGATCGGGGGGGCGAAGAACTCCGCCCTCAAGCTGCTGGTGGCGGGGCTACTGACCTCCGAACGGCTGGTGCTGGATAACGTGCCGCGCATTGCCGACATCCGCACCATGCGCAGGCTGCTGGAACAGCATGGCCTGACGGTGGAAGATGTCAGCGGCGATGGCGGCACGCTGGCGGTCGGTGGCGAGATCACCAATACCGAAGCGCCCTACAACATCGTCTCCAAGATGCGGGCGTCAATCCTTGTGCTCGGTCCGCTGCTGGCGCGCTGTGGTGAAGCCCGCGTGTCGCTGCCCGGTGGCTGCGCCATCGGCACCCGCCCGGTTGACCTGCACCTCAAGGCGCTGGAAACGCTGGGGGCGAAGATCACGCTGGAAAATGGCTACATCCATGCCGAAGCCCCCCATGGCCTGAAGGGGGAGCGGGTGATCCTGCCGTTCGCCTCGGTTGGGGCGACCGAAAACCTGCTAATGGCCGCAACCCTGGCCAAGGGGCGCACCGAGATCGTCAACGCCGCGCGTGAGCCCGAAATCGGGGATCTTGTCGGCTGCCTCAACGCCATGGGTGCGCGCATTACCGGCATCGGCACGGGCAAGCTGGTGATTGACGGGGTGGAGGGACTGCATGGCGCGCAGTACCGCGTCATGCCCGACCGGATCGAATGCGGTACCTATGCCTGCGCTGCCGCCATTACGGGTGGCGAGCTGCGGCTGGTGGGCGGGCAGGTCGAACACCTTGGCGCCGTCGTACGCGCGCTGGAGGAAGCGGGCGTGGAGATGGTGCAGGAGGACGGGGCGGTACGCGTGCAGCGCACCGGTGCGCTGCGCGGGGTCGATATCATGACCGAACCCTATCCCGGTTTCCCCACCGACATGCAGGCGCAGTTCATGGCGCTGCTGTCGGTGGCCGAAGGGGCATCGATGGTGACGGAGACCATTTTCGAAAACCGCTTCATGCATGTCCCCGAACTCAACCGCATGGGTGCGCGCATCAACGTGCACGGATCGTCCGCCATCATCCGGGGCGTACATTCGCTGTCCGGCGCGCCGGTCATGGCGACGGACCTGCGGGCGTCGTTCTCACTCATCCTCGCAGGGCTTGCCGCCCATGGGGAGACGATCCTGAGCCGCGTCTACCACCTGGACCGTGGCTACGAGGCGGTGGAGCGCAAGCTGGCGCAGTGCGGCGCGCATATCGAGCGCGTTTCGGACTAGGGCTCCGGGGGCCTTGCCACGGCAGGAACCCGATGCGCATACCCTGCCATTACGACAGGGTATGCCCGCTCCCCTTCCACGAGCCTGCTGGCTCAGTGACCGATATCGAAGGGGACCGATATGGACCCGAAGGCCCCGAGTCCCGGCTGCGTGAAATACAGCGCGGTCTTGCCATCGGATGCGTAGCCATTGAAATAGTTGATCGAATGGCTGTTCAGCAGATTGGTGATGTTAAGCTTGAACTTGACATGGTTCATCGGCCCAATCACACGGCCGGTCGTATAGCCCAATGACAGGTCAAGGGAATTGAAGGGCGTCATGCCCTGCGTATTGGAACTGTCGCCAAACCGGCTGCCAACCCACTTGTCGATCAGGGACGCGTAGAAGTTCCTGTTATTGTAAATGATGCCCCCTGCAGCCGTTGCGTCCGGCGCGTTGGGCACCCAGCTATTATCTGAATTGAGACGCGCCTGATTGTAGCTGGCATTAGCAAAAAGCGAGATGCCTTTTGCCAGATAGACCGTTCCCTGCACTTCTGCACCATAATACCGCACGGACCCCATATTGTAATACTGCGTATTCTGGCCGATCAGGCGTGAGCCGATCATGTTACTGAAATCAATATAGTAGAAGTCGCCTCCCACGCTTAACCGGCGGCTCTGGTAGGATGTGCCGATCTGGTAGTTCCAGGTCCGCTCTGCCGAGACCTGGTTATCGGCAGGGTTGCCAACATAGAAATACATCAGGCTTGGCGCAAGGAAACCACGTGCAACCTGAATGTAGGACGACCATTTGGGCGTGATCATGTAATGCAGATTGAAAGATGGCAATGGTGCCGTATAGGTCTGTGAATAATTCATCGGTTTCTTGGTAGTCTGATTGACCGTAGCCTCCAGATCGCGCTCAAACGACGCATACTTGAAACCGGCCGAGAAAGTCAGTGCCTTGGTAATATGTACATCCGCCTGGATAAAAGGCTGTATGGACAGATTCTGGTCATGCATCTGACGGGTAATGGCCTTGGCGCTATTGGGCGCGGGCCTGCCATCCAATGTCCAGTCCAGATTGTACTGTATACGCCCGTTGCTCTGATGATCCACCCAGACACCGGACTGGAAGTCTACAATCGAAACCTTCTTCTTCAGTTTCAGCACATTGCCCCATGCCCGATAATCCATCTTCATGCGGGTGCCAGGCACGTCAGTTGCGGAATAGACAGTCCCGTTGGCAGTCGTTCCATTGACGTCCTTGCCTGAATCACCAGGTTGATGGAAATAGGCGAAAGTGTAGGCCTTGTCCTCGATTGTCCAGCCTGATCCCAGATCTGAATTGATGCCGATATATTCCAGATCCGTCTGGACGGCATCACGGTTGTAGCCTTCATAATTCTGGTTTGTCGGGTCATTGCTCAGTCCGAATTCCGGCCCGTATTTGGCAATCTGTGCCCGCGTGGCGCCAGGTGGCGCATGCTGGTCAATGTGGTTGTACATGCCCGAAACCGTCAGGGTGGTATGCTCCCCCAAAGGCTGGATATACTTGATCATGTAGTTTGAACGACGCTGGGCGGCATAATTTACGTAACCGCCGCTGGTTGTCCCTTCCACATCGGCAAACAGGCGGCCACCATGAGTCCCCTTGATCTCGCCGGTATCAAATTCCGCGCCGTAATTATAGGTGTTCCAGCTACCGGCGCTTGCATAAGCTTCTGCGCCCATTTTCTTTTTGGGATCTTTGGAATTGATCCCGATCCGACCACCAAATGTGGCAAACCCCACGGTCGTGGCATCGCCTGGTCCTGCGTCGACTTCTACCTGACCCAGATCATGCGCGGCATAATAAGAAGTACTGTGATGGGTATTGTCATTGGTCTGGGCAATGGGAATACCATCGAATGTCACGTCATACTGCCCATCGGAAAAGCCGCGCATGACCAGATTGGCGCTTTCGGACAGGCCGGGGCCATTGGGTGAAATGGACATGACGCTGGGCGCAATGGCGGCCACTGTATCGTAATTGGATGTCGCAGGCAGGTTATTTTCAATATAATGCTTACTCATTACAAAAGTAGGCTGTGTAACCGTAAGCGGTGTATTTGTGGGGGATTGGTATGTGGCAGACTGTATGCGGTCCCCCCGCACCAGCATTTCCTCGCTACGGGAAACCTGCTTTTGATCCCTGTCGTCCGCTACCTGTTTATTGGTGGTGGTCGTGCGAGAGGCCACCTGTTTTTTATGCGTGCCACTGCCAGTTGCTGCATCGGGTGACGCGGCATGAGCATATCCCGCCACAGACAGAGCAGTAAAAGACAGCAGAGTATACTTTGCTGTCTTAAATTTTTTTGCAAAGTTACGCATATTACCACGACTGTTTTATGTCAATGTATTTCTGAAATGTGTTTTATTTTGATTTGTGATTTTTTTAAATAGTTGTTTTTTGAACATTTCATGTAGCTTATGTTTCATTTTTATTAATTTTTTCAGGGCTGATTTTATTTTTTAATTCTCTGCATTATGCATGCCCTATATTCTGGAACTGAGCCAAACAGGGCATATAAACCTGCAATTCCATTGCAGTTCCGGGTTTCAACTTCTCTCGACAATTATCAAGACAAGAAATTGATGATGGCCCGCATTTGCTTCCGTCCCGTTTTATCACTGTTTTTTCTTTTCCTCGGCGCCACTCCGGCAGCATGCCATGTCGCAAAGGCCAGCACGGCCACGGACATGACAGCCATGCCTGTTTTCGTACCACCTCCCCCACCGCCTGGTTCGGAAATGGACCACAGCGACAGGGCCATATTTGACACCACGCGAAAGCTGAAGGGCACGGAGCGCTGGGTCCTGGCCGCGCATGACAGCGACCTTAGAGCCCGATCCGAAAGTTTTTCAAGCTTGACAATGCCTTGCTGTCCGTCGTGTGAGCATGCGGATCGAGGCGATCAATGTCCATGCGGTTGAGGACGCA
>NZ_NKTX01000041.1 GCF_003207815.1 Komagataeibacter oboediens
TCGCAGGTAGTACCGCGTCCCTATCTCTTAAATCGCTCATGCTTCATAGCTGAACAAGACCAGAAGTATTCAGCAAGGCGTCAGTCGCCGGGAGCTTACCACCACGCTGGAAAAGCAGATGCTGATCCCGATGTTCAGCGACCAACCGGTCGAGCTGGGCATGGGCGGCCAGGAAAAGGCGCTGTTCGCCCGGCTTTCGGATGATCCCTGCTATGCGCGCCTGTTCCGCGTCGCCTTCCCCGAGGCGAAGGGCGCGATCACACTCTCCACGGTCACGAAGGCGATTGCATCCTTCGAGCGCACGCTGCTGTCCTTCGACAGTCCCTACGATCATTCGCTGCATGGCGACAAGACGGCGCTGTCCCCGGCCGCGCAACGGGGCGAGGCGCTCTTCTTCGGCGAGAAGCTCGAATGTTCGCATTGCCATAACGGCCTGAATCTGACCGACAATATCCGCGCGGCTAACATGCCCTTTCCAGAAACAGGCTTTCACAATACCGGCTTGTATAACGAGGACGGCAAGGGGGCCTATCCTGCCAGTGATCACGGGCTGCGGACAGTGACAGGCAATGCCGAGGACGAGGGGAAATTCCGCACGGAAAGCCTGCGCAACGTCGCTCTGACGGGTCCCTATATGCATGATGGCTCCATCGCCACGCTGCACGACGTGCTGGCAGCACATTACTCGAAGGGAGGTCGGTCGGCGACAGGGCCACACGGAGAGAACCCGTTGCGCGACCAGTTCATCGAGCCGTTCGATATCAGCGAGGCGGAGATCGCGGACGTGATCGCCTTCCTGAACTCCCTGACGGATCAGAGCTTCCTCACCAACCCGGCGTTCTCAGATCCGGGAAAGACCTGCCCTTTGGCTCTGCCCTCAGCCTCTCCCTCTGGTAAAGGCGCACAATGATGACTTCGCGACTGGTGTACGGCTTATCGCATCTTAGCAACTCCGCCATGTCATCAGGCGTCGATATGGTATCTGGATCTGGTGTCTTCGTCTTCGATTCTTCGGGTAAGGACTATATCGACGCGGTGTCGGCACTGTTTTGCGCCACGCTCGGCTTTCATAATGAACGCCTGATCGAAGCCGCCACACGCCAGATGCGAGAGCTCCCAGTCTATCCCACCGCGCTAAACCGGACGGTCCCTGTCGTCCACGCGCTTGCGGACGCGCTCAGCGCGGCAGCGCCGATACCGGACGCTCACGTTCTTTTCGCCACAACCGGATCGGAAGCAATCGAAACTCTCATTAAAACGACTTGGTATATCAATAAACAACGAAATCCAAAACGGCATAAAATAATCACGCGTCGGGGGAGCTACCATGGATCGACGATATTTGCCACGAGACTTGGCGGGATCGAAAGCATTATCAATTCATTCTGACGTGCCCCCCGGAAATGTCACCATTTTAAAGTAGAGTCCGATCGAGAAGGATACGGACGAATGAAACGCAGTCGTTTTACGGAAGAGCAGATCATAGGGGTGCTGAAAGAACAGGAGGCTGGGCTCAAGGTCTCTGATCTTTGCCGCAAACACGGGATCAGTGATGCGACGTTTTACAAATGGAAGACCCGCTATGGTGGCCTTGAGGTATCTGAGGCCAAACGGCTGAAGGCATTGGAAGATGAAAACAGTCGTCTGAAGCGTCTCCTGGCGGATGCGATGCTGGATAATGCGGCGTTGAAGGAAATTGTTGGAAAAAAGTGGTGACGCCTGTCGCAAAGCGGCAGGCGGTCCTACACCTTCAAAAGGCTCTGGCACTGAGTGAGCGTCGCGCCTGTGCCCTTGTTGGTCTTGCCAGGCGTGTTGCGCGGTATATTTCCACCCGGGCAGATGATGCCGCCCTGCGCCAGCGCCTGCGGGATCTGGCGAGCCAGAGACGCCGCTTTGGCTATCGCCGCCTGGGTTATCTTCTGGCGCGGGAAGGGTTTAGCCCCAATCACAAGAAGCTGTTCCGCCTTTACAAGGAGGAAGGGCTGAAAGTCCGCCATCGGGGTGGCCGCAAGAGGGCGCTGGGGACGCGTTCTCCCATGACCATCCCTCAGGAACCCGGGCAGCGCTGGAGCCTGGATTTTGTCTCGGATGCCCTGATCTGTGGCCGCCGGTTCCGCATTCTAGCTGTTATCGACGATTTCAGTCGCAAGAACCTGGCATTGGTTGCCGACACGTCATTATCAGGTGGACGGGTGGCGCGGGAACTGACGGCTCTGGTAGAACGATATGGCAAACCCCTCATGATTGTCAGCGACAACGGTACGGAGTTCACATCCCATGCCATCCTGAAATGGGCAGATGAGATGAAGGTTGAATGGCACTATATCGCCCCCGGGAAACCGCAGCAGAACGGCTTTGTCGAAAGTTTCAACGGCCGGCTGAGGGATGAATGCCTCAACGAAACGCTGTTCACCTCCCTCAGCCATGCCCGACAGGTTCTGGCTGACTGGCGGGAAGACTACAACACGGTGCGTCCCCATTCCCAATTGGATGGCAGGACACCGGATCAGGTCGCCAGACAAGTGTCTCGGGGGGCATGCCCCCGAGACACTTGTCATCCCACCAACCCCAAGCCATAAAAAACGGGAACTCTCCTTTTGAGTGGATACAAAAAGGGGGGCACGTCAATTCGATCTGACGGGTGACGATATTCTGTATGCTGCGCAACCCCGCTGGCCACGTGACGCGTTGGCTGGAGAAACAGAAGAAGATTATGCGCACCGACTGGCTCGGGAACTGGCAGAACTGATAGATCAGACGGGCGCTGAAAATATCGCGGCATTTCTCTGCGAGCCAGTCTCGATTGCTGGCGGCATGTACCCAGCGCCGGAAGGATATTTTGAAGCAATCCGCAACGTCTTGTCGATGCGCGATATTCCTCTTTATTTCGATGAAATCGTGACGGGCTTCGGTCGAACCGGAAAGATGTGGGGAAGCCAGACCGTCAACCAGACGCCCGACTGCCTCGTCGCATCGAAGGGGCTTTCAGCGGCCTATCAACCGATTTCGGCGGTCGTCATGAATGATGATTTTCACTCCGCATTGGTGGACTGCTCGATTATGCACCATGGGTTTCATCATGGCGGCACATATCACGCACATCCTGTTGCCGCTGCCGTCGCCCTTGAAACGCTAAAAATCTACGAGGATGAAAGAATAGTAGATCATGTGCGGGATATTTCGGAACATTGGATAAAGATGATTTCGAAACTTGCGGCACACGAACTGGTCCGATCCACACGGACAATCGGATTATTAAGCGCGATTGAAGTCGGATTCCATAGCTACAGGGAGCTTGATTTCCGAAATGATGAGAAGAGAGACATAAAACGGTCAGTTGTGAAAGCGTGTATGGAACACGGCGTCCTGATAAGAATCTCATACGACAGCATAATTTTAGCACCTCCTCTCATTATTTCTAAAAAAGACATTGATGAGCTTGAGCAACGCATGACAAAAGCTTTCAATACTGTTCTGTTTTCAACAGCATAGCTGCCTCGAAAGCATCCCTTTCTTTGGTCAATAAGAGACTTTCTTCTCTGAAAATATTTGTCTTTCTGCTGTAATTCACACCAAGCAAGGAAAGTAAACATGACTTCTATCCGTAAAATCGTTGCCTCTATGTGTCTCGCAGGGAACTTCGTTCTGCAGATGGCGGACCCTGCCTATGCACATGCCCACCTGAACGCCGAAATACCCGCTGCGGATAGCACGGGAACGGCACCGCAGAGCCTGACGCTAGGCTTTACTGAAGCAGTAGTTGTCAAGCTCACGGGCGTCGTTGTCACTGGCCCCAAGGGTAATGTTATAGAAACAGGAAACGTTGCCCTGTCGGATGACGGCAAGACTCTGACGATCCCGCTCAAAATTGACCTCGTGCCTGGACGATATTCCGTAACCTGGCACGCCCTTGCCGTCGATGGACACAAGACTCATGGCGTCTACGGGTTCACAGTTACTAACCGATGACACCGGATGCTTTCCTGATCCTATGTCGCGCCGCACGAGACAGCCTGGCGCTCTTTCTTACAGGTAGCCTGCTTTTTGCAGGGTGGCTGGCTCCGCGCGAACTCGGAAACGCACTCTCTGCCCGCCTGGGAAAGTTTTGGGCATGGGGGAGCGTTTTTACGACGGTAATAGTCGTTGCAACACTGCCTGCCGAAGTCTCCGAGGTCGGAGATGGATGGCAGGATGCCTTCTCGCCGACTTTAAGCAAAGCCGTGCTTGTTGACACCACCATTGGACAGGCATGGATCATTCAGGCCGTAGCTGGCGTCTGTCTTATACTTCTAACTTGGCGTAAATGCGGCGCGGTCCTGTCGGTCATACCCGCATGCGTGCTTCTGACGGCGACAGCCTTGACAGGTCACGTGCGCATGATCGGTGTGGGCGCGATGTTCTTCCAGGCCGTGCATTTGCTTGCAGGCGGTTTCTGGTGCGGGGGCCTCATCCCCGTTGCCATGCTTGTCAGTGATACACGAAAAAAGAAGTGGGATTGCTCCATGCAAGTGGCGTTAGCACGGTACTCGGCTGCGGGGCATATCGCGGTGCTTCTGGTCCTGCTTACCGGCTCTGGACTCGGCCTGAATATCCTGGGGGGATGGCCGAAGCATGTCACTGTCTATTCTACACTACTCATTCTCAAGCTGGGATTAACGAGCGGTATGATCTGTATCGCCTGCGTCAACCGCTATGTTTACGTGAAAAATCTACGCCACAAAAGAAACATTACGGTTAGCCTTAAATATCTTCAACGCGGAACAATAGCCGAAATTGCACTTTCTATTGCTGTTATTGCAATTGTTGCCGTTGCTGGGCGAATGGACCCGACAACCTTATCTTTGCCTACAAACTAGAGTTATGCCTGCATATCTATAGATGTTAATAAATATAAATATGAATTAATTATGGTATATAAGATATGCATATCAATATTGCATTATATTTGTTAGGTATAAATAAATTATGTTGTTGCTCGTTACAACACTCACACTGCAAACTATCTAATTTTAGTTTGTATGAGAGGAAAGAAATGGAATGGTAAGATACCCTCCTCTTGAACTACGGGAACTGCAATGCGTATGCGCAATTGCTCTTCAAGGAAGCATCCATGGCGCGGCACGCGCTCTAAATTCCAAACAGTCCGCAGTCAGTCGTTCACTTCGGCTACTTGAGGAGCGCGTCGGAATTCAGCTTTTCCGCAGGACATCATCTGGCACAACACCTACGCCAGTCGGCGAAGCATTCCTCCGACAAGCTGAGGCTCTGTTGCATGACACAAATGCTCTTTATGAATATACTCGGAGATGCGCCTTTGGCGAAAGCGGTATCGTATCAATAGGAATACAAAGTAATGTACCGCCAGGACGGGTGTCGGCCTTCATCGAACCTTATAGAATTCTTTATCCCGGCATTTCGTTTATATATCGTGACGTATCCAAGAGAGATGTAATTTCGGCTCTTTTCGACGGTATCGTTGATTTAGTAATTATAGTTCTTCCGCTGAACGAATCTTGCGCAGCTACCTTACCACTGTGGAGCGATCGAATTGTCGTTGTCACACCGACAAACCATCCTCTTGCCTCATCTGTCACGACATGTTGGAGCGATTTACGGGAAGAAACTTTTGTCTTCGGCAACGATGATACAGGAGAGGACATGTCTACACTGTTAAAACGCAAAGCGAGCATTGCTGGCTTTCTGCCAACAGTGTGTAGGGAAGAAATCATAAGTCTGCGGACGATCGCTCTCGTCATTAACGGACATGGTATTACGCTCATGCCGGCTGGCTGGCTCGCATTTTTTCCAGATACGATCCTTGCGCAGGTAACTGTGCTAGAAGTGCGCGACGGCGACGGTTTTTCACATCTTGATTACGGCATTGAATGGCGCGATAGAAATTTGTCGACCGTCGCACATAAAATACTTGTTTTCTTGGGAAAGCAGAATCTCGAATAGACTAAGTTTCTCTGCTTACTATCTGCTTAGCTCGCGCACGCCTAAGCTTCGCGAAAGCTCGATCAGATGCAATGAATCCACGGATCATGTGCGGGACGAGACGGACCGGATCCACGGGCTGACCATTCTGGCTGACCAGCGCTGCGTAAGCCACCAGATCACGATGAAGGTCCGCCGGTAAGTCCACGGTCATGCGGACCGGCTTTTCATCCGGAATTTCAGTGATGCGCAGGGTTGTCATGGTGCTGTTTCCTTTGCGTGGCGAGGTTGCAGGACAAGGTCGCGGTTGAGGACGAGGGTGAAGGGCAGCCCCGGCCGGTCGGTTAGTGTCGGCTGGATGTTGAGGCTGCGATCAACCAGCCTGTTGCCAACCATGGAAAAGCCGTTGCTGGCGCCGGAGCGGATCGCCTGGGCGAGATTGTTTTCGCTCTGGCTGGTCCCCGCCTCGGAGCCGACGCTGAGGAGCGTGGTCACCAGGGCTGCCTTGAAAAGCTGGCCCCAATGGTTGTTCACCTCGTCGGACAGGCCAGACTGGCCGATGGCGTCACCACCGGGCAGCTTTTCCAGCACCAGACTTTCGCCGTCGGGGAAGATCAGCCGCGTCCAGATGATCTGGGTGCGCTGCTGCCCGAAGGAAATCCCACTGTTATAAGCCCCGAACAGGGTGCTGCCCTGCGGGATCAGCAGATAACGTCCGGTCGGGCTGTCATAGACGTTCTGGGTGACGTGCCCCACGATCTGGCCTGGCAGGTCGGAGCTGATTTTCGTATTCAGCGCGCCAGCGATCACCGTGCCCGCCTGGAGGATATAGGGTGAGGCAAGCGGTGCGATGCGATCGGGACTAGTCGTCGCGCGGTCGGGCTGCCCCGCCAGAAAGGCACGGTTTCCAGACTGTGCGTCGGTCGTAGGGGCTGCTGCCCCCTGAGAGGCAGGAGCGCCCGGCGCGGGCGAGGTCACCTGGTCGGTACCCCGGTCGCGCTCCCCTGTCTGCACGAACAATTTGCTCGCGATTGCAGCCTCCACCTCCTGCGCGGCCCTGCGGTCCTCCCCACCGGATGCGACTTTTCCCTGCTCCTGTGCTTTCAGAATGGTGTGCCCGAGATCACCGGGCAGCGCAGGACCGAGCTTTGGCACGCCGTTGCCGACATAATCGGACGGCAGCCCCGCCAGTCCATCGGCGAACGGGCGCACATCCGTGTCCTGACTGGCGGTCGGTGGCGCTTTGTAGCTGCTGTTCTCCAGCGCGTAGCCAAGAGCAAAGGCCACCGCAATCATGCCCGCGCCACCGAGCGACCAGACCACGGTGCGACTGAGGCGGACCACACGTGGCCGTTCCGCCCGCAGGCGCAGATCGGGCGGCGGTGATGCGGAATTTCCCCCTGTGGCGGGGGCCGCAGGATTTTCTTCCACTGTCGGCGCTTGCCCGGTCATGTCCGCCGCCCATCGGTGCGGACGATGCGCACGCGCTGCTCGGAATGTTTGTCACCCAGGCGTAATTCGGCGGCGGCAAACAGCCGGTCGACGATCATCCAGTTCTGCCGGACACGGTAATTGACCAGTTCCGGGCCGCCGTCGGCCCCCAGCACGAAGAGCGGCGGCAGTTCCCCCTGCCCGATCCCGGCCGGGAAAGCGATATAAACTTTGTGGCCGTCATCGAAGGCGCGGCTGGGTAGCCAGGGCGGTGTGGTGCCTTTCACCGGCTGGATGGCGTAACGGAAATTCAGAGTATCGAGATTCAGCCCCGCGTCCACTGGGGTAGAGTCATCGGCCGCGTCGTCCTGCCGATGCAGGGCGATCAGATCGTCCTCGGGATAGTTCCACGAGACCGACGCCATGTACGTGGCGGGTGTTGACCTCAATTCGGCAAGATAGGTCCGCCGGTCGGTGTTGACGATCAGGTTGGTGGTCAGGTCTGGCCGGGTCGGCTTGACCAGAATATGGATGCGTTTTGTCGCCCCTGTTCCGCTTTCGGTATCGCCGATAATCCAGCGTACGGTATCTCCTGCCGCCACGGGTCCGGTACCGACCAGCTTTTCACCCTGCTGGAGCATGATGTCGGTGATTTCACCCGGCGAGGCATAGACCTGATAGAGGGCACCCGGACTATAGGGATAGACCTGCACCGCATTGATGAAGCCCGCATGCGTGGGTTGAATTCGGGCCGCCAGATTGGCCTGTGTCACACGCGCTGTGGGGTCGGCGACTTCGGGAGCCGTATGGACCGCGCGTCGTGAGGACAGCGGCTTGAGCTGTCCCGGTAGCGGGAGAGGCTGCGGCACCTCCACCACCTGCACGGGCTTCGGCGGATCGGGTAGGCGCGTGGCCTGAACAGCATCATCGTAGCGGATGACCGGCGGACGGTAATGCTGCGCACATCCGGCCAGAGGCAGAATCAACAGCGGCAGGACACGAAGAGCGCGACGGATCATTGGCCCAGCTCCTTCGACCAGTTGATGGCGGAGACAAAAACACCAAGGGGATTTTTCCGCAGGTGATCGGCATCACGCGGCGGCCTGAGCCTGACCGAGACAATCGCGGTCCAGCGCTCGGTGCCAACGAACGCGCCGTCACGGAAATGCCGCTCGACCCAGGCAATCCGGAAACTCGCGGGCGACGCCCGGATGACGGACGACACGTCCAGTTCGACCTGCTCATGCCCGATACGGGCAAAGGGATCGTTCTGACGGGCATAATCGTTGAGCGCCTGAGCACCCGACGTGGTGGTGAAAGCGTAGGCGCGCAGCCAGTCCTGCCGCACCACCACGGCATCGGAGGATAGCCCGCGGACGTCCTCGATGAACCGGGCCAGATACCAGGCGATCTGCGGGTCAGTGGGCACATAGGCGGCTGTTGCGGGCGCCACGACCTGCGCCTCGCCCAGACGGTCCACCTGCACCACCCACGGCGTGATGGTGCCGCGTGCGGACTGCCAGACCAGCCCGGCCCCGAGGCCTGCTGACAGGAACAGGCTTCCAAAGGCCATCAGCCGCCAGTTGCGGGCCTGCACGCGGGCGGAGCCGATCCGTTCGTCCCAGATCTGGGACGCTTTCTGATACGGGGTCACGGGTTCGGGCGTGGTCCCGTAGCGTGTGATCGAGCGACGGAACATCATTCTTTCTCCGAGAGATCAATGGACGCCGAGCCACCGCCGCCATCGGCTGAGCGGATGATATGGGCCGCTTCGGCGGCATGGGTCGCGGCATTGCGGCGCTTCATCTTTTGCGCCCAGCGCGGCGGTTCGCCGGAACCGCCACCATCTCCACCAGACGGACCCTCACCGGTAGGGCCGCCACCCGTGGGGCCACCCCCTTCTCCGGCAGGACCACCCCCACCTGCTGGAAACGGCCCGCTGCCACCGGTTTCGTCACCCTCTCCACCGCCCATCCCGCGCGCGGCCCAGCGTCCACCGGCGGCATAGCTTTCTTTGAGGGATGAACCGGCACGTGAGGCCGCTCCTTTGACGGCATTCGCGACGTTCCCGCCGACGGCCCGGCCCACGCCTCCGATCCCGGCGGCCATGCTACCCGCGCCGCCAGACGCACCTGCGGCTCCGGCCGAATAGGCAGACGTGGCGGCCCCGGCAATCGCGGCCCCACCCCGCGCGGCAGCAGCGGTCGCACCAAGGGCTGCGGCACCGCCAGAGGCGACAGCCCCGACACCGGCCGCCGCAGCAGCACCCATGGCACCAACCGCCATGCCGGTCCCGACGGCTGCACCCGCGCCAAGCTGCGGTGCGCCGGAGATCAGCCCGTTGGCGATGCTGCCGCCAAAAATGGACAGGCCGACAATCGCAAGCGAAGCCAATACCACCGATGTCGCCTGCCCGACCGTGGGAACAGCATCGCCATAAGACGTAGTAAAGTTCTGGAACAATACAGACGCGATAGCGGAGATCACAGCCAGGACCATGATCTTCACACCGGACGATACGACATTGCCCAGCACCTTCTCGGCGAGGAAGGTGGTGCGGTTGAACAGGGCAAACGGGATCAGCACAAACCCTGCCAGCGTCGTCAGCTTGAACTCGATCAACGCCACGAAAAGCTGCACGGCCAGAATGAAGAACGCCGCCAGCACGATCAGCCAGGACAGGCAGAGCACGAAGATCTGGATGAAGTTGGTAAAGAAGGCGACCGGACCAAGGAGATTGTGGACAGAGTCCAGAAGCGGCTGCGCTGCCGTAAATCCGGTCGAGGCCAGTCGGCCGGGCCGCAGGAAATCACCAAGCGCCAGACTGCCACCGCCGACCTTCAGTCCGAGGGCCGCAAAGCTGTCGAAGACGATCTTCGAGAGCGCATCGAAATCGTTGATGACCCAGGCGAAGAAGCCGATATAGAGTGTCTTCTTCACCAGACGCTGGATGATGTCCTCATCCGCCGCCCACGCCCAGAACAGCCCGGCCAGCGCAATATCCAGCACCGACAGAGTACCCGCCAGCGAGATCACATTCCCCTTCACCAGACCGAAACCGGTATCGATCGTGGTGGTAAAGGTGTTCAGGAATGTATCGATAACGCCCACGTCATTGGTCGCCATGGCCGTCAGTTCCCGCTGCTGCCGAACATGGACACCGAAGTCGGGCTATAGGCATTATATTGGGAGAAATGCTGGTACTGAGCCTCGCTCTCTGCTTCGGTGGCCGCCTGCCGCGCCCGCTCCAGATCGGCGGCCCGGCCAGTGGCGGACAGGACCGCGACCACGTCCGAAAGCTGGCGGGACTGTAGCGCCAGAAGCTGGTTGCCGGCCTGCGCTGCCTGCAACGCCCCGGTCGATGTCTGGCTGGCCGAAACCAGTTGCGTCATGGCGCTGTTGTCGGACGGGATATTGCCGACGGCGCGCGCCTGCATTTTGAGCGCGTCCTCGAACCCGCCGACGGAATTCTGCCACCGCGTCTGTGCCTGGCTGAACAGAGCACTGTCGGACATCCCCGACGAAATTGACGTATATGCCTGCTGGTATTGCTGCTCGACCGAAGTCACCGAATAAGCGATGTTCTGCGCCTGCGCGAGCAAGGCTGTCGTCTGGGAAATCGTCGATTGCAGCGTCGACAATGTCGACAAGGGCAACAGGGCAAGATTCTTCGCCTGATTGACCAGCATCTGGGCCTGATTGGCGAGCGACGTGATCTGGTTGTCGATCTGCTGCAATTCCCGCGCCGCGATCAGCACGGTCTGGACATGCGCAGCCCCATCATAGACCGCCCACTGCGCGTGGGCGGGCCGCACCGAACTGACGCCGGCGCCACCAGCCAGGGCCATGACGGATGCCAACAGGTTTGCGCGACGGAAAAGTTTTGTACGGATGCGGAAAAGTTTTTCCATCATGGCACGTTCTCTTCCCTCAGAAGGTCCGCAGCCCACGTGACACCACGCACCTCGAACCAGGCCGGAAGAAATCCGGAACGGCCATGTTCCGCCAGCACTGCATCGATCAGCCGGTGATCGTCCCTGCCGGAGGCCGCGCACAGGGCGAGTGCTACCGGCCCCAGTCCCAGTTCGAACAGGCGGTTGCCCCGTTGCGTCTGGCAGTAATACTCCCGCTTCGACGCCGCGCGCGCGATGATCGCGATCTGGCGGTCGTTGAGGCCGAAATCGCGATAGATGGCCGCGATCTGCGGCTCGATGGCCCGCTCATTGGGCAGGAAGATGCGCGTGAGGCAGCTTTCCACCACCGCCGGCGCAATGCGGGAGTTGGCAATGTCCGACAGGGACTGGGTGGCAAAGATGACGCTGGCGTTCTTCTTGCGCAGCGTTTTCAGCCATTCCCGGATCTGGCCGGCGAAATCTCCGTCATCCAGGACCAGCCAGCCCTCGTCGATGACCAGCAGCGTCGGCCGGCCATCCAGACGGCCCTCAATGCGGTGAAACAGATAGGACAGCACGGAAGAGGCAGCCCCGGAACCGATCAACCCCTCGGTCTCGAACACCACTACATTGGCATCGCCCAGCCGCTCGGCATCGGCATCGAGCAGGCGACCATAAGGGCCACCGAGACAGTATGGGGCCAGAGCCTGTTTCAGGGCGTTGGACTGCAACAATGCCACCAACCCGGACAAGGTCCGCTCATGGGCGGGTGACGACGCCAGGGAATTCAGCGCCGACCAGAGGTGAGACTTCACCTCCGGGGTGCGCGTTACCCCCTCGCCGACAAGGATCTGGCCGAGCCATTCACTGGCCCATTTACGCTCATCCGGATCATCGATCCGCGCCAGAGGCTGGAGCGATACACCGCCACCCTGTTCTCCTGACAGATCAACGTCTGTCAGCCCACCGCCGAGGTCATGCCAATCGCCTCCCATTGCCAGCGTCGCCGCCCGCATGGAACCACCAAAGTCAAAGGCAAAAATCTGCGATCCCGCATAGCGACGGAACTGGAGCGCCATGAGCGCCAGCAGCACGGATTTACCTGCCCCGGTCGGTCCTGCGATCAGCGTATGACCCACATCGCCGACATGCAGGGAAAACCGGAACGGTGTCGCACCCGCCGTTTTGCCGTAGAACAGCGGCGCGGCTCTGAAATGCCCGTCCTGCTCCGGACCAGCCCAGACGGCGGAGAGCGGGATCATATGTGCCAGATTCAGGGTCGAGACCGGAGGCTGACGCACATTGGCGTAGACATGGCCGGGCAGGCTTCCGAGCCAGGCTTCCACAGCGTTGAGGCTTTCAGCCATGCAGGTAAAATCGCGACCCTGAATGATCTTTTCCATGAGGCGAAGTTTTTCCGCCGCGATGCCGGCGCTGCCATCCCACAACGTGACCGTGGCCGTGATATACGCCTGCCCAACATCATCGGCGCCCAGCGACTGCAGCGCCAGATCGGCATCCGCCGCCTTGTTGGCGGCATCGTTATCCATCAGAACGGACGCCTCGTTGGTCATGACCTCGCGCACGATGGCCGCGATCGATTTCCGCTTTGCGAACCACTGCCGACGGATCTTCGTCAGCACCTTCGTGGCATCGGTCTTGTCGAGCAGGATGGCGCGCGTCGACCAGCGATAGGGCATCGCCAGCCGGTTCAGGTCGTCCAGAATTCCAGGAAACGTCCGCGACGGAAAACCGGTGATCGTCAGGGTCTTGAGGAAGGCATCACCGAGTTTTGGCTCCAGGCCGCCCGAAAGCGGCTGGTCCACCAGCAGGGCATCAAGGTGCATCGGAATTTCCGGTACCCGGACGCTCTGGTTCCGCGTCGAAATGGTGCTGTGCAGGTAGGTCAGAGTCTCACCGTCATCGAGCCAGACGGCCTCGGGCATGAAACCATCCAGCAGGGCCAGAAGCCTGTCGCTTCGGTCCACGAACGCATGGAGCATACCGTGCGGATCGGGGCCGTCCCGTTCCCTGCCTTCATAGAGAAAACGCTCTGCGCGACCGGAAGATTCCGCCGGTGGCAGCCAGACCAGGGTGAGAAAATACCGGCTCTCGAAATGCGCGCCCTCATCCTCGAACTGCTCCCGGCGTTCCAGATCGACCATCTGGCTGGCCGCATCGGGGAAATCACTCTCGGGGTAGAGTGTCGCTGGCACGCGCTGAGCCTCGACGAACACGGCCCAGCCGGAACCCAGACGGCGGAGCGCATTGTTCAGCCGCCCGGTGACACCGACCAGTTCGGCAGGTGTGGCGCTGTCCAGATCGGGACCGCGTATCTTTGCCGTGCGCTGGAAGGAACCATCCTTGTTCAGGACGACACCTTTTTCGACCAGCGCGGCCCAGGGCAGGAAGTCGGACAGGAGGGAGTTCCGGTTGCGATATTCGCCAAGGGACATCATGGCCCTGCCCTCCCTATGCCCGGAGCCAGGCGGGATAGCGCAGATGCCGCCGGCCCATCTCCACGAACAGCGGATCACGTTTCGCGCCCCAGACCGCGAGCCCATGGCCGACGATCCAGAAAACGGCCCCAATCAACCACAGCCGCAGGCCCAGCGCGATCGCTGCCGCCAGCGTGCCGTTGGCGATGGCGACGGCACGGGGCGCACCACCCAGCAGGATGGGGTCGGTCAGCGACCGATGCACCGGGACATGAAAGCCCGGCACCGCGTCATCGTCATATCCCGCCATCAGATCAGTGCTCCGCCGGAGAACGAGAAGAACGACAGGAAGAATGAGCTGGCCGCAAAAGCGATGGACAGACCGAAGACGATCTGGATCAGGCGGCGAAACCCTCCCGATGTTTCCCCGAAGGCCAGGGTCAGACCGGTCACGGTAATGATGATCACCGAGATGATCTTGGCCACCGGCCCCTGCACGGATTCCAGGATCTCGTTCAGGGGCGTTTCCCAGGGCATGCTGGATCCCGACGCCCATGCCGATGACGCGAAAACAAGCGACAGCAGCATGGAGGTTCCGAATACACGCTGATCCGGCACATGCCGGTCAGGACGTGCGACAGCGCACACAATGGCGCGCAAACGTGAAGGCGACCTCATGATGACTCTCCATTGGCAGAGCAGGATGTTTCGGAAGAGAAAAAGCTCACCGGACGGATGCGATAGGCGCCCGTCACGGGATTGAGGCCATCGATTTCAGCCAGTTCGGACAGACGACGGGAATTGCCGCGTCCGGACAGGACCGCGATGACGTCGATGGTTTCGGCGATCATGGCGCGTGGCACCGTGACCACCGCCTCCTGGATCAACTGTTCCAGACGATACAGGGCCACCATTACCGATCCGGCATGCAGGGTGCCGATACCGCCCGGATGGCCAGTACCCCATGCCTTGACCAGATCAAGGGCTTCGGCCCCACGCACCTCGCCGATGGGAATACGGTCCGGACGCAGGCGCAGGGCCGAGCGCACCAGTTCGGATAGGGTGACAACATCATCACGGGTACGGAGCGACACAAGATTGGGGGCGCGGCATTGCAGTTCGCGCGTATCCTCGATCAGGACGACGCGATCGCCAGTTTTCGCGACCTCGGCCAGCAGGGCGTTGACCAGAGTGGTCTTGCCGGTGCTGGTTCCCCCAGCGACCAGTATGTTTTTTCGGTCGGATACAGCCCGGCGCAGGACATTCGCCTGGCCCGCTGTCATGGTCCCGGCTTCGACATAATCGTCGAGCGTGAACACAGCGACGGCCGGTTTACGGATCGCGAAGCTCGGGGCCATCACCACGGGTGGCAAAAGCCCCTCGAAACGCTCACCGGTCGGGAGTTCCGCCGACACGCGGGGCGCCCCCTCATGCACCTCCGCGCCGACATGATGCGCGACCAGCCGCACAATGCGCTCGGCATCAGCCGGTATGATCCTGTCCCCGGTATCACTCAGCCCTTCGGACAGGCGGTCGATCCACAGCCTACCATCGGGATTGAGCATCACCTCGACAATGGCAGGATCAGCGAGGTGCCGGGCAATCGCTGGCCCCATCGCCGTGCGCAGCATGGACATGCCGCGTACCGTGGCCCTTTCATGGATGCTGGAAACCGACATGATTTTCCCCGCTACGGGCCGAACGCGATGCGCGGACAGCAACAGGGACAATTAAGAAAGGCAGGAAACCACGCGGTTCAACAGGAATTCATGCGTCGTAGGACGGTAGGGAAACGCAGGGCAAAAATACTTGCAGGGTGCGGAAATTACGAATCCGGTTCATCCTGTATGGCAGGATCGGAAACGTCGTCTGGAATTTCCTGCTGGAGTCTCGGTCCCTGGGCCAGCCTACGACCGAGGGCCGCGACAAAATTATCGTAACGCGCCGCAGCCTGTGCCCGCGCTGCTTTTGCGGCCGGTTCGGGCAGCGGTGGGGTCGTGGTCAGCCAGAAGCGGATGAACAGCGCCAGGGTCTCCACCGTGATGCCAATATCACGCTCCAGCCGCGCAAGGCGCCGGTCCTGCCGGTCGAGGCGCTTCGATGTGGCAGCCTCGCGGCGCTCCTCCCCGTCGGGCGACAGGAAGGAGGCGACAGCGGCCTCGACGATCAGCGACATCGGCTGCGCGCGTCGCGCGGCATAGGCGGAGAGGGTCTTCATCACCTCGGGATCGAGATAGACGGAGATCTGGGCTTTCTTTTTTGCCATCGCCATACTTGCCTCACAGTTCCAACTCGTCGCCACGGTCGAGCGATGCCTGCCGGGCGACACCGCGCATGAGATCGTTCATCCGGTTGTTACGGGGCGCGATGTCGTCGAATTCGTCAGTCGGGTCGGGTGCGAATTCATTTTCCATCGGCTCCTTTTTCTCGACCGTTCCCTCACCTAGTTCTGGCTGGCGACGTCGGGCAGACTGCTTCGGGTCTTCTTCATCGTCGTCCATCACCGCCGCTTCAGTCGCCGCGTCTGACGCAGGCGGTCTGGGCGGAAGAGGGTGCTTGCTCCAGTCATCCGGGCAGCCATCTTTGGGTCGCATGGGCTTCGGCGGCGGCAGAATGCGTTCCTGAAAGCGCACATCCTCGAAATAACGGGCCTTCTTCGCGCGGATCGGGTAGAGGCCGGAGACCATGACGATCTCATCGGACGGGGAAAGCTGCATGATCTCGCCCGCCGTCAGGAGCGGGCGCGCAGTCTCCGACCGCGAGACCATCAGATGCCCCAGCCAGGGTGACAGCCTGTGCCCGGCGTAGTTCTTCATCGCCTTCATCTCGGTGGCGGTGCCGAGCGCATCCGACACACGTTTTGCCGTGCGTTCGTCATTGGTGGCAAAACTCACCCGGACATGGCAGTTGTCGAGGATTGAATTGTTCGGTCCGTAGGCCCGCTCGATCTGATTGAGGGACTGGGCGATCAGGAAGCTCTTGATCCGGTAGCCCGCCATGAAGGCCAGCGCCGATTCAAAGAAATCCAGCCGCCCGAGGGCTGGGAATTCGTCGAGCATCAGCAGGAGCCGCCGGCGCTGTGCCGCGGCGTCGAGATCTTCCGTCAGGCGTCGTCCGATCTGGTTCAGCACCAGACGGATCAGCGGTTTGGTGCGGCTGATATCCGAAGGCGGCACGGTCAGGTAAAGCGTCACCGGGCGGTCCCCACCAACGATATCGGCAATGCGCCATTCGCAGCGGCGTGTCACTTCCGCGACCACCGGATCACGGTACAGGCCAAGGAAGGACATGGCGGTGGACAGCACGCCCGAGCGTTCATTTGGCGATTTGTTCAGCAGCTCCCGCGCGGCCGACGCCACAACAGGATGTGACCCCTTCTCGCCCAGATGGTTTGTCCGCATCATCACCGACAGCGTGGTCGCGATCGGACGCTTCGGGTCCGACAGGAAATTGGCGACACCGGCCAGCGTCTTGTCCGGCTCGGCATAGAGGACATGCAGGATGGCGCCGACCAGCAGGGAGTGTGAGGTCTTCTCCCAGTGATTGCGCTTCTCCAGACTGCCCTCCGGGTCCACCAGAATATCGGCGACGTTCTGGGCGTCCCGGACTTCCCATTCCCCACGCCGGATCTCCAGCAAGGGGTTGTAGGCCGAGGAGGCCGCATTGGTCGGATCAAACAGCACGACGCGACCGAAACGGGCGCGGAATCCCGCCGTCAGTTCCCAGTTTTCCCCCTTGATGTCATGGACGATGGCTGAACCGGACCAGGTCAGAAGGGTCGGGATGACCATGCCCACGCCCTTGCCACTGCGCGTTGGCGCGAAGGTCAGGACGTGCTCCGGCCCGTCATGGCGCAGATAGGTTTTGCGATAACGACCCAGCACCACCCCGTCCGGGTCAAGCAGCCCGGTCTGGGCGATTTCCTCCGGCTCTGCCCAGCGTGCCGATCCGTAGGTCTCGATCTTCCTGGCCTCGCGGGCACGATGAACGGACAGCACCACGGCAGCAGCGAAGGCCAGCACGCCGCCTGAACCTGCGATCCAGGCACCGCGCGCGAAGACGTTCGGAGCATAGGCATCGAAGACATACCACCACCAGAAGAACAGCGGTGGCGCATAGACCGGCCAGCGATGGAACAGCACGAACCAAGGACGCCCCAGTTCAGGCTGAAAGGCCAGTTCCCATGCCGTCCACTGGGTCGCCGCCCACCAGGACAGGACAATCAGGGACAGGACCAGCGCGATCTGGCCCCAGAGAATTTTTGTGCCGGACATTTTCATCCCTCCTTGCGCAAGGACAGGTCGGGCAGCCATTTTCCGATCCGCAAGGACTTTTCCCGCGTCGTCGCATCCCGGCGAACGGCAGGGAAAAAATACTTGCCCGGTGCGGGTCGGGCCTTCGTCATGCTGGACGAAGATCGCGGGAGTCGAACGATACCGGGCGGTTCTGGCGGGATGGAATCTTCGGCCAACGATGACCCGAACCCGGATCGGACATGGATTTTCTGGCAATGCCTCCCAATATGTAGTAATGTTCCTACATTACAGTCGGGAGGCCGGACATGAGCATCACCACGCTTTCAAGCCGCGAGTTCAACCAGGACACCAGCCGGGCCAAGAAGGCGGCGGCCGAGGGGCCGGTGTTCATCACCGACAGGGGGCGCACGGCCCATGTCCTGCTCAGCATTGAGGAATACCGCCGTCTGACGCACCATCCGCGCAAGATTGCGGACGCCCTGGCAATGCCGGACGCGGCGGACATCGCATTCGATCCGCCTCGCGCCAATATCACGCTCCGCCCGGCCGATTTTTCCTGATGTGTCAATCGGCACTCAAAAATAACCCCTGATCGGCATGCAATATTAACCCCCTGTTGAAGGCCCGGCCTGTCTCCTGAAGCCGTAGGCGTAAGGAGACAGGCCGGGGCAGGTATGGATCTGGAGAGAGGTTCAGTTACGGTTCCTGAACCGCCAGCTTTCGTTCCCTGTCTCGATGATGTCGCAGTGATGGGTCAGACGGTCGAGCAGTGCCGTGGTCATCTTGGCGTCGGCGAATACACTGGCCCATTCACCGAAGGACAGGTTCGTGGTGACAATGACCGAGGTCTGTTCATAAAGGCGGCTGATCATATGGAACAGCAACTGTCCGCCAGACTGGGCAAAGGGCAGGTATCCCAGTTCGTCGAGGATGACAAAGTCCAGTCGGCCGAGTTGTTCGGCCAGCCGACCCGCCCTTGCCGCCCGACTGTCAGCCTCAAGCTGGTTGACCAGGTCCACCACGTTGAAGAACCGGCCACGCCGACCTGTGCGGATGCAGCTCCGGCCAATGGC
>NZ_NKTX01000042.1 GCF_003207815.1 Komagataeibacter oboediens
CTTCGCCATTGACGCGGGCCTGAACCTGAAGGCCCCGTTCCGGGGACGTGACAACGACACGATCGGGCTGGGCTGGGGCATTGGCCGCGCCAGTTCGGGTGAGCGCCAGTATACCCGCAACGTGGCCCGGACCGGTACTGACAGCCTGGTGCCGGGCAATGAAAACCACCTTGAACTGACCTATCAGGCGCAGGTTACGCCGTGGCTGGTGATGCAGCCGGACTTCCAGTACGTCTGGCATCCCGCAGGCGGCGGCAGCGACCCGTCCTATCCCTACCGTCGTACCGGCGATGAGGCGATTTTCGGACTGCACAGCAATATTACATTCTGAAGGGCGCGCCCTTCCCTCCCCGCCCGTACTGCTGGTGGTGGCCGTTCTGCTGTTTGCATTCGCAGCCCGCAACCCGCGCTATCCCGACAGCCAGATACCAAGAGAAGACAAAAGCACAGGGCGGTATTGAAAATTTACATTGTTGTGAGGTACGGGCCCCTTCTATACGCCTGAATGGACAGGCACATGGCTGGGTCCCGTGCCGCATTGCAAAAGGAAAAAACCGTTGCGCCGTCTTGTTGCTTTATGTCTCCCGCTTGCCATGGCCGCCTGCGCGCAGCACACCCCCCGCCCCATGGTGAACTACTGCCAGCAGCCCGGTGTGGCTGCCACGATCGTGGGGATTGCCAACCAGGGCACGCCGACCGCATCCCCCGCCATCCGGTTTGAAGACGGGACGGTCAAGAGCGCCGTCTATAACGACCATATGCAGGTCATGGCCTGCCATGGCAGCCTGGTGCGCAAGGATGGTACCCGTCAGGACGGTATCGCCGTCGCCCGCCTGCCGCACATGCGCACGGGGTGGAAGGAAATCTGGAGCACGAGTGCCGCCAGCCACCAGTGGATATCGGATGCGGACATAGAAAAAAACAGGCAGAACCGGTACGCCGAATATTACGAACATACGCCGCAGGCCTGCAAACCCTACGCGCATGACCTGTTCTACGGCACGCAGAAGTCGGACAAGGAAACGGAACACCTGCGCGAGACGCTGTATGACTGCCTGGCGGACCATGACGTCAAGCCGCTGCGTCCCGTATCGGGCGTGGACCATACCTACAGCCCGTTCGGCATGAACTTCTACATCCCCTATTACACCAACCTGAACGCCGACGATAACGGTCCCTTCCTGTACTGACCGTATTGCAATGGCCATCCTGCCGATTGTCCGCTTTCCCCATGCCTGTCTGGAACAGGTGGCGGCCCACGTTGATGCGACTGCGCCGGAAACGGCGCAACTGGCGCGCGACCTGCTGGAAACCATGCATGCTGCGCCGGGCATCGGCATCACGGCATGCCATGTGGGCATTGCGCAGCGGCTGGTGGTCATTGACCTGCCAGGCGGGGACGGCCCGCATGTCTATGCCAATCCCGACATCATCTGGCAGTCAGCGGAAACCTCGACACAGGAAGAAGGCAGCGTGTCCATGCCCGGCATCCACGCGCCTGTCACCCGCCCCACATGTGTGAAAGTCCGTTACGACCGGCCCGATGGCACGAAAGCGGAAGATGTCGCTGATGGCCTGCTGGCCACCTGCCTGCAACATGAAATCGACCAGATCAATGGTGTTTTCTGGCTGAAACGCCTGTCACGCCTGCGGCGCGAACGGGCACTGAAGCGTTATGTAAAGCTGGAACGCGGCAGCATATAAAAGAAGAAAGCTTCAGGAAATGCCGCCTTTTTTGAAAAAAGGCGGCACCCGGAAACTGTCATCAATGGTTGATCGAGGCAGCCGATCAGCCCACCTTGCCATCATCCAGCATGTAACCGCTGGAACGCACGGTGCGGATCAGGTCCGCCCCGCCCGTGGCGTTCAGCGCAAGTCGCAGCCTGCGGATATGGACATCCACCGTGCGCTCTTCCACATGGATACGGTCATCCCACGCGGCAGCCAGTATTTCAGCACGCGAAAACACCCGGCGCGGATTACGCAGCAGATGCAGCAGGATACGGTATTCCGTCGGCCCCAAGGCAACGGGCGTGCCCGCGCGGCTGACCCTGCGTCCGGCGTGGTCCAGCGCTATGTCGGCAAAGCTCAGGACATCTTCCGTCTGCGCGGCAGGTAGCGCGGCACGGCCCGCGCTGCGCCGCATGACGGCCCGCACGCGCGCATGCAGCACATCCATGCCACATGGCTTGACCAGGTAATCATCCGCCCCAGTATCCAGCGCATGGACGGAATCCTGTTCCTCACCCCGCGCGGTCAGCATGATGACCGGCAGGTAACGCGTGGCCGTGGCCATGCGCAGCCTGCGGCACAGGTCTACCCCCGATAACCCCGGCATCATCCAGTCCAGCAGCACGAGGTCGGGTTTCCAGTCGGTCACTTCCCGCAGGGCGTCCAGACCGTTATCCACCGGCATGACAAGATGTCCCGCCGCTTCAAGGTTGTAGGACAGCATGACGGACAGGGCGGCATCATCTTCTGCGACAAGGATGCGCAGCGGGCGGTCTTCAAGCAAGGACGCTAGCCTCCCTGCCCTGAAAACCCGCCACGGGGACGCACGACGGGCAGGATTTCACCCGTTGCGGTATAATAGACGCGTTCGGCAATATTGGTGGCGTGGTCACCAATCCGTTCAAGATTCTTGGCAATGAACAGCAGGTGCGTGCACGGGCCGATATTGCGCGGGTCTTCCATCATATAGGTGACCAGTTCACGGAACATGGCGTTATACAGTTCGTCCACCGCAGTATCGGACTGCCAGACTTCGCGGGCGAGGTCGGCGTTCCGCTGGCTCATGGCGTCGATCGCGCGACGCAGGTTGTCCTGCACCAGGCGTCCCATGCCGCGCAGTCCACTCAGCGAAAGGCGCGAGGACACCAGTTCCGTGCGCAGCGAGCGTCGCGCGATGGAGGCGGCGCAGTCACCGATGCGTTCCATGTCCCCCGTGATCTTGAGCGCCGAGACCACTTCGCGCAGATCCCCCGCCACGGGGGAACGCAGCGCGAGGATGCGGATGACCATCGCCTCCACATCACGTTCCAGCGTATCAACCTGGGGATCGAGGTCGGCTGCGACACCGGCGGCGTTTTCATCGCGATCGGCAATGGCGGCGACCGCCTGCGATGTCTGCTGTTCAACCAGCCCGCCCATCCGCGCCATCATGGAACGCAGTTCTTCCAGTTCCTGTTCGTAACTGCTGACGATATGTGCTGATTCCTGTCCCACCCGCGACCCTTCCTCCCTGCCCGCACAATTATACGGGATGCGCCCGATATCAGGGCTTATGATACGCCACGTAGATATATTATATCCGTCCCGGCTTGTTCAAGACGATGTCATACCCCACCAGAATGGTACAAAATAATGAAATAAAAAGATTTCTTCAGGAACACTCCATGCCGCGCGTGCCCCGTCCCCACATTGTATCCGATCCGGCCCCCGTTTCCTACCGGCGGATGCTGACAATCGCGCTGGGCACGATGCTGGGCATGGGGCCGGGCATGGCGGCGGGAAATGACAATACGCCATCCGCCACGCCCGCCACGACACCCGCCCGCGGCACGGCTGCCCGCGCGCCTGCCGCCCCGACGGAACGCATGACCGTGACCAGCCGGCACGTGGTGGGCACCCAGCCCGGCGGCGGCCTGATCCGGGCGGAGGACGCGGCAAAATCCGTCAGCACCATCGGCACCGATTTCATGCGCAAGCAGGCGCCAAGTGCCACGGCCTTCGACATGGTCAGCCTGCTGCCCGGGGCCAATGTCTCCTCCTCCGACGCGCTGGGTTTTTCACCCCAGACCAACATAACCGTGCGCGGGCTGGGCGGGGATTCGCTTGGTTATGTGCTTGAAGGGATGCCGCTGAACGACATCGCCTATTATAACGGTTACCCCGGACAGTTCGCGGATACGGAAAATTACCAGAGCGTGTCACTCGCCCAGGGGACGGCCGACCTGGATTCGCCCGTCCTGAACGCGGCGGGGGGAACTGATGAGCATGTCCCTGCGCGATCCCTCCATGCGGGCGGGGGGATATGCCGATGTCTCATACGGGTCATACAACACGAACCGGCAGTTCCTGCGGCTGGATACCGGGCAGATCGGGCATACCGGCATCCGGGGTTTCGTGTCCTATTCCCATGGGTATACCGATAACTGGCGCGGGCCGGGACATGATGAACGCCAGCACATCGACTTCAAATTCCTGCGCGAATGGGGGGCGGGCAACCGGGTATCCGTGCTCGGGACATGGAACACGATGGTCGCCAGCTATTACCCGCCGGTGGACAAGGCGGACTGGCAGGCACAGGGACCACATGGGACGGCCAACAACCTTGCCGCCACCTATAACCCCAATGATGCGGCAGGCGGCACGGATTACTGGCAGCTGTACCGACAGCCCGAACGCATCGCCTATATCGCAGCCCCCGCGCGCTTCACGCTGGCGGACAGCGTGCACCTGAAGGTCACGCCCTATGCGCAGTGGAGTTACGGCAACGCGCCCAGCGGCACGACCATGGGGGAGAGCGGCCTGTGCGATGGCACGGGTGGCTGCGATGAAAATGCCGTGGTGCGCGCGAACTGGACCCAGACCAGCTACCGCTCCGGCTTCAATGCCGCACTGGACTGGCAGCTGGGCAACCATGACCTGGTGGTGGGATACTGGTACGACTATTCCGATGACAGCGAGCACCAGCCCTTCACTGCAGTCAACGCGCAGGGATATGCCGCCGACATATGGGTGGACCGGATCAGCCGTACCCTGCTGCAGCCCGATGGCCAGCAGGTGGATGCGGGCAGCTACCACATGATTTCCCAGACCAACGCGCTGTATGCCGGCGACCGGATGCATTTCCTGGGCCACCGCCTGATGGTGGATGTGGGCTTCAGGGAAGTCATGCTGGACCGCCATGGCACGACCACGTCAGACGGGGTGCAGACGACGGCAGGCAGCAATTCCGCCACCCCGCTGCCGCGCATTGCGATCCGCTACCGCATCAGTCCGCGCCACATGGTCTTTTTCAACACCACGACCAATTTCCGCACGCCAGATGAAACCGCCCTGTTCGGTGGCGTGACCGATACGGGCGTCGCCACACAGCTGAAGAACGAATATTCCGTGTCCGAAGAACTGGGCTATCGCTACAGCGGCAACCTGATTGTCGGCAGCCTGACGCTGTTCAACTATGATTTCACCAACCGCGAAATCCAGACCCAGATCGGACAGGTGGACTCCACCATAAATGGTGGCGGCCAGACATCACGCGGGGTGGACGTGGAAATCGGGCTGAAGCCATGGCACCATTTCGCGCCCTACCTGTCGGGGGAATACCTGCATGCCACCATCGACAGTGACATCCCCTCCGTCGGCGGCATGCTGGCAACACGTGGCAGAACGGCGGTGGAAAGCCCTACACTACAGGCCTCTGCCGGGCTGAGTTATGATGACGGGCACATATTCGGCATGGCCTCCATCCATTACACGGGACGGCAGTACTCAACCTTCATGAATGATGAACGTATGCCCGACCATACGACCGGTAATCTGGCCATCGGATACCGCATGGATGACCATGCCGTCTTCTCCCATCCCGAATTCAGGATGAATTTCAACAATATCACCAACCAGCATTACCTGTCCGGTGTCGCGACCCCCACCCTGACCAAAGTGGATGGCCCGCAATATTACGTGGGCGGCGGGCTTGCGGTGCTGTTTACCGCCTCCACAGGGTTCTGAGGGGCGAAATACCGCAGCACCACCCCACCCGCCAGCAGGTACAGCAACGCGGGCAGCAGCAGGAAACCGGCATGGATGCCTGCCTGCGCATGGACTGACTGCACGCCCACGCCACTGACCAGTCCCGACGCCGCAAGTACGCCCGCCAGCAGACTGCCACCAACATCAAACGCCATTTTCGATGCGGTGGAATTCAGCGCCCATGCCAGTCCCACGGTGTGCGTGCCCGAAAACCCATCGCCGCCGTCCATGCAGTGCGCCAGCAGGGTAAAGCAGACCGGATTGCAGATCCCCACGCACAGCCCGAACAGCGCAAGCGAGATGCCCAGCACCTCCACCCGCGCGGGCAGCATATACGCCACCAGCAGCACGCCCCCCGCCGCCAGCGTGCCACCGCGCATGACCGGGGCCGTGCCCCACCGCCCGGCCAGCGGCAGTGACAGGCCACACCCCGCCAGCACCATCAGGCTGACAAGACCCAGCAGCCAGCCGGCCATATGGTCACTGTCATGCAGGACATAGCGCACATCATAGACCAGCGCGCCGAACAGGAAGGTGCTGCCCAGCATGGTCAGCAGCATCGCCCCCGTCAGCCGCCGCCAGCCCCGGTTGACCAGCAGCCCGGCAACGCGCGCACGTACCGTCAGGTCCCCCCCATCAGTCGCAACCCGTTCATGGCAGAACCGCGACGGCAGCCACAGCAGTCCGCCCACCACGCACGCCACCACGACCATGTACAGGGCGAATCCTGCCTGCCGGTTACCATGACCCAGCCAGTCCACCATGGGCAGGGTCGTGATGCTGACCAGCAGGCTGCCCAGTGTCGCCCCCACCATGCGGCTGGTGGCAAGGCGCAGGCGCATGTCATGGTCCCGCGAAATCAGGCTGGTCATGGCGCCATAGGCGGTATTGACCACGCCATACGCCACGCACAGCGCCATGTAGCCCATGGCCACGCATGCCCACCGGCCACATGTGCGGCAGCGGGATGAAGGTCAGCGCCACCAGCACCATGAATGGCGCGATCCCTGCGCGCAGCACGGGTATGGCCTGCCGCCCCACCGGCCTGCAGTCGATCCACAGCCCCACCACCGGGTCGGTCACAAGGCTGGCCGCGCGTGCGGCCATAAGCATGAATCCCACCATCTGCACCGGCAGCAGCGAGATTTCAGTATAGAAATACGCCAGGTAGCTGAGCATCAGCCCCCAGATGATGTTGAACCCCATGTCCCCCGCGCCAAATGCCATGACCTCCGCCAGTCCGATACGGGAGACGGAGGGGGCAGCCGCGCGGGGGGCTTTCATCCCGGCAGGACCTTGCTGCGCACGCCAAAGCATTCTTCCGGCCCCGGAAAGCGGCGGGTGCGCACATCTTCCGCATAGCGTGCGGCAGCGTCGTCGATCACGCTGCCCACATCGGCATAGCGGCGGACGAAACGTGGCGTGAACGCACCGAACGCCCCCAGCATGTCGTCAACCACCAGAACCTGCCCGTCACATGCGGGCGAGGCCCCGATCCCGATGACAGGAACGGGCACGTCCGCCGTGATGTCGCGCGATACGGGTTCCACGGTCCCTTCCAGCACGATGGCGAAGGCACCGGCATCGGCAATGGCCCGTGCATCCGCATGGACCTTGCGCGCCTGCTGCGCGTCACGCCCCTGCGTGCGGAAACCACCCGCCGTATTGACCGCCTGTGGCATAAGCCCCACATGCCCGCAGACCGGGATGCCGCGCTGCGACAGGAACCGCACGGTCTCGGCCATTTCCGTCCCGCCTTCCAGCTTGACCGCGCCACAGCCGGTTTCCGCCATGATGCGCGCGGCATTGCCGAACGCCTGCGCGGGTGACTGCTGGTACGACCCGAACGGCATGTCCACCACCACCAGCGCACGGCGGGATGCACGGACGACGGCTGCCCCGTGGGCGATCATCATGTCCATGCTGACGCCAAGCGTATCCGGCATGCCATACACCACCATGCCCAGCGAATCCCCCACCAGCATCACATCCACATGCGGGTCAAGCCTGCTGGCCATGGGCGCGGTATAGGCTGTCAGCCATACGCCCGGCACGTCTCCCTTCCGGACATCACGAATGGTCCGGCGCCGGGGCTGTTCCCCATTGCCCATGCTTGCTATTCCCCTGCCCTGTTCATCTGGTACGATGTCATCTGGCATATTGCAGCACATCGGTGTTTGCAAATCCGCCATCCGATACAGGCAGGGGCTGCGCAAATGGGACTTGGCCGGACCGATATATGGCAGACGGGGCTTATTCACCGGTCCATGCCCGACGTGCTGCGCACGGGCACGCTGGCAGACATGCCGGTTACATGGCTGCCAGATCCCGGTCCCTTCCGTTTCATTGCCGACCCCTTTGGCATCTGGCACGAGGACAGGCTGTACCTGTTTGCCGAAGCCTATGATTACCGGGTGAAGGTCGGGCGCATTGACGTCTTCATCCTTGACCGCACCCTGCGCGTCATCGCGCATTCACCGGTGCTGGTGGAACCATGGCACCTGTCCTATCCCGTCATCCTGCGCGACCGGGACGGGTCATTCCTCATGATGCCCGAATCAGGAAAAAGCGGCGTGCAGCGCCTGTACCGCGCGACCGATTTTCCCTATCGCTGGAAGGAAGTGGAGGGCTGCACCTTTCCCGGCCCGATGATCGACGCCTCCCCCCTGTTCCATGACGGCCGGTGGTGGCTGTTCCATACCCCGTGGCATGAAGAAGAACGTCCCCGCGTCGATACCCTGCATGTGGCATGGGCCGACAGCCTGACGGGGCCGTGGCACCCGCACCCCGCCAATCCGGTCCGGCGCGACATACACAGCGCCCGGCCCGGCGGAACACCGGTCGTGATGGATGACGGCACGATCATCCTGCCAACGCAGGACTGCGCGCGGACCTATGGCGGGGCGATCACCCCGCTGGCCATCACCACCCTGACGATACGTGAATTCGCGGCCCACCCCCTGCCCCCCCTGACCGCGCCACCCGCATGGCGGCCTGCGACCGACGGGCTGCATACCCTGTCCGCCGCGGGATCCGTGACACTGGTGGACGCCAAGCAGACCAGCCGGTCGGTCATCGGGCGCGCAGGCGTGGATATTCACCGCATGGCGCGAAAACTGACCCGCCGCACGCCGCGTTATTAACAAAACTGAAAAAGACATATTCATGACAGGATCAGGAAATCTGTCATGGATTTAATGTGATATTAATTACCATTATCAAATAACATGCCTATAATATGCATGAATATGGCATGTAACGATAACCTTTCCAACGCCCCGTCCCGATAACCGGGCCGATGCCGTATCCCGTGCGACCCGCCCCCATCATCCTGTGGCGCATGGATCCGGGTCATGTCGGCAACTCCGGCATGATCAGCCCGTTAACCACCGATCCTTCCAGCCCCAGATACTTCAAGGACCGTCCGATGCGTGAACCACGTACCGCCCCGGCTGCCTGGCATCTGCAGCATTCCCGTCCCGAAAGCCTGGTCAGCTACTTTGATCCATGGCAGCCCGTGGCGCGGCAGCTGGACATGCTTGCCAACCGCTTCCGGACCGTAAAGGCCCTGTGCGATGCGCAGGTGGACAGCCTGGCCACCGAACATGCGGCACTGGCGGACCTGCGCGATTCGCTTGCGTTTCACCTGCTGCGGGCCTGCGTATGGTGGCAGGTCGATTTCTCGCCCCATGCGGTGACCGGCCTGCAGGCCACCAGTTTCATGAAATACGTGCGCCGTCATACCGACCGCTTCGTGGATGACGACACGCTGCTGGATGTCATGACATGGCAGCATTACATGCACCGCGCCGATAGCGGGCATATCATGGTAACCGGGACCGACCCGCTGTGCCGGGGCAACACCACCATCGTGTACGGCATCGATGGACATCGTGGCTTCCGTTTCGCCATGCAGCGTGCGGGCCAGAAGCTGGAATGGAACGACATCACCCATACGGATTTTGTCGCGTCCTGCCTGAATGCCCGCGCCCTGCACTGCCTGATCGAGACGGAATGCACCGCTATTGGCGAATGGGATCTTGCGCGGGAAGAACACATCCAGGCCTCGCGCCATTACACCCAGCATTTCCGTACGGCCACGCAGGCCAACCCGGTGGAACGCTATGCCACCGCCCTTGACCAGCTGAGCCGCTGCCATTCGCGCTTTGGCCGTTTCGAGTTCGAGAACATCGTCAACCACATGGCGTTTTCCGTGGTGCGGACGGCACATGAACGCGGGATCAGCATTGCCGACATGCTGCGCCACGGGACCGACCGCACCGTCAGCCCCCGAATCGCGGGCAGCCTGAAAAAGCGCGCACGCGGCCATATCACCACTGGCACCGATCCCCTGCGCCACGCGGAACTTGAAGCCCTGCTGGATCAGGTTGAAACCGGCTTTGCCCTGTCAGATGGCAGCTGATGGACGTGGGGGGAGAGAAAACATCGTCCTTCCCCCACGACATCCGTCCCTGCACTACCTATATTCAGACAGGAGCAGCAGGAGACCCGATATATGGCGCTAGCCAAGAGCAGACGACCGGCAACACGCCGCAGGACGGTACAGCCGCGCTCATCGCGCGTGCGGGGCGAGACACGCCGCCTGCTGGAGATGCTGTGCGTGCTGCATGGTTCGATCCATCGTGGATCGCGTGACGCCGGCGCGCTGGTCCGCTGCGTGGTGCAGGCCCAGCCCGACCTTGGCCTGCATGACAAGGAACTGCCTGCTGCCCCCCGCCATGATGGGGAAAACCCGCCCACCACCACCGAATGGAAACGCCTTGGCCACGCGCTGGAGGAAGCACGCGCCCAGCACGCGGGCGACCGGGGATACGTGGATACCTGGCTGGAGGAACTGAGCCAGGCCACCGGGCTGGGCCGCGTGGCCAGCGAGGTGCTTGGCCTTGCGATGTGCTATCGCCTGAACGGGCATTTCGAACAGCTATGGGACGACCTGTGTGAAAACCGGTCACGCGGGCCGTTCCTGTGCGAGGACATTCCCCTTCTGCACCTTCTTCTGGGGCAGGAGGAAGATGCGATTGCCACCGCGCTGGCCCCCGAGGGGCAGTTGCGCATGAGTGGCCTCATGACCGTGGACGAGGACGGCGACATTACCCTGCTGCCCCGTCTCATGGCGCTTATGAACCGCCGCGCCAGCGTGGTGGGCGATATCCGCTCCCTGCTGCTGGGCCAACCGCGTGAGGCGACCCTGCCGTGGGATGCCTTCGCCCATCTGGGCCAGCAGGCGGACATCGCGGCGAAGCTGCTGAAGGCCGCGGTCGAACAGCATGCAACGGGCATCAATATCCTGTTGTACGGGCCGCCGGGCACGGGCAAGACCGAATTCGCGGCAACCCTTGCGCGGCATATCAATGCCACCCTGTACCCCGTAGGCGAGGCTGACAGCGCGGGCGATGAGCCATCGCGCCACGAACGGCTGGCCGACCTGCGGTGCAGCACGCGGCTGCTGCGCAATACAGACTCCATCCTGCTGTTTGACGAGGCGGAAGACCTGTTCACCGCCAGCCTGTTCGACCCGCCGCAATCCTACAGTCGCGTCTTCTTCCACCGGCTACTGGAACAGGGCGGCACCCCCGTCATCTGGACGGCCAATGACCTTGATACCCTTGGCCCCGCGATCGCGCGGCGCATGGCGCTGTGCATTGAGGTCCGACAGCCCGGAATCGGCGTGCGCACGCGGCTGTGGCAGGACATGGCGCGCGAGGAAAAGGTCGCCCTGGCACCCACGGACGCAGCCGACCTGGCCCGCGCCATTCCGGCGGCCCCGGCGATTTTCCGCAATGCGCTGCGGTCCACCCATCTGGCGGGCGGCGATTCCGCCATGGCCAGCATGATCGCAACCGGCATTGCCCGTGCGGCAGCGGGCGGGCAGATGCCCATGCCGTCACAGCCGGATGTCACGGATTACGATTCAACCCTGATCAACGCGGACTGTGACCTGCAGGCCCTGACCACGCGGCTGGCCCGTCCCGGCGCGCCGCGTGCGGTCTCGCTGCTGCTGTCGGGACCACCGGGTTCGGGCAAGAGTGCGTATGCCCGCCATCTGGCGGAACGGATGGACATGCCGGTACTGCAGAAACGCGCATCCGACCTGCTGGACAAGTATGTCGGGCAGAGCGAGCAGCAGATCGCGGCCGCCTTCGCCGAAGCATGCGACAGCGGGGCCTTCCTGATCATTGACGAAGCAGATAGCCTGCTGGGCGATCGCCGGTCGGCGGAACGCTCGTGGGAAATCAGCCAGGTCAATGAAATGCTGACATGGATGGAACACCATCCCCTGCCCTTTGCCTGCACCACCAACCTTGTGGAAAAGCTGGACCCGGCCAGCATGCGGCGGTTCCTGTTCCGCGCCCGCTTTGACTACCTGACGGAAACGCAGGCGGCCCATGCGTTCCGGCGTTTTTTCGAAAAGGACGCGCCAGCAGGCCTGCGCCATGTCCGCACGCTGGTGCCATCGGACTTTGCACTGGTGCTGCGTCGCGCGCGCCTGCTGGATGAAGACCCGACGCCAGATGACCTGCTGGAACGCCTGAAGGCGGAAACGGCGGGACGGGACGGAACCCGGCGCATCGGTTTCCTGTCCTGACCCATTGGATGTCGGGCAGGAAAACCGAAAGGTGCTTCTGGTGAAGCTTGTTGCAAAAAGCTTAGGAAAACGCCGCCTTTTAAAAAAGGCGGCACCCAGAAACTCTTCTCAGGTAATCCTTTATTGCGGCGGATGGGCGGCGGCATCCGCCTCAACCGCGCATTCGGCTGCGGGCGGTGCCGCCATGGTCGGGTGCAGCGCCGTGACTTCCGCACGCGCCGCGTCCATTTCCTGACGGAAGCCTTCATCCTGTTCCATGGCGGAATACAGCACGCCGCCATTCAACCACGCCGCCATCACATCACTCTGCCACTGCACGCCACACACCACCCGGCTTTCGCCAAACACCCTGGCGCGCTGCATGATCCATGCCGTCCGGTCGGGCAGGATATCGGACAGGATCAGCCCCGTAACCCAGCCCAGCGTGGCATGAAGCGACGGATAGGACGGATCCTGTTTCAGGCTGGCGCGAGGCGGAATACAGGTCGGCAGTTCCGCCTCGGTAAAGGGGCGCGGGCGGTTCCACAGCATTTTCTGCGCATGGACGGCCGGTGTCAGGCGCTGTTCGATCCGTGTCACAAGACCAACCAGTTCAGGCAGGCGGTCTGGCGGCAGGGTAAACCCCGCCGCACATGAAAAGGCCGCGACCATATGGGCGGGCGTATCACGATTATCCGCCTGCGCCAGTTTCCAGCGCGGCGTACCTTCCAGTACGCGGGTCGCGGCGAAAATACTGGCATCGGCCGCGCGCTGCGCCGTATCCGGGCCGGGAGGAGGCGGGAGGAAAACCTGCCCGTCCGGCAGGGGCGGCCCGGCAGGAGCTTCCGCCTGCGTTGCATGATGGTGCACGGCACCTGTGCCGTGATGGTGGGGATGCGCGCGGGCATCTACCGATACCGTCGTCAGCAGGGTCATCATGACAGAGGCGGCAAGGCCACCAGCCACGGCACAACGGTCAAGATGCATCTGTTTCCTGTCAGTTCACCTGTTGGCCGCATTCCACGGCCCTACCATGCGCATAGCATGGGCGCAGGGAGTGGCAAATCCTGCGCGAAGCAGGTGCTGCTTCTGCGTCGCCGGGTTTTATGGCATGCTGGCGTCAAAGCCCGGAGACACGTAACAATGAACCGTAGAAACCCGATATGGCCCACATCGGTCAGCCCTGTCCGCATCGGCCTGTGCGTTGTCGGGCTGACGCTGGTGGTGGTCCAGTTCTTTCATGGCCTGCACATAAGCCCTGATTCCATGCCGGGACAGGTCATGTTCCACATCGCCATGCTGGCGCTGGGCGCCATCATATTCGTCGTGGGCATGTGGGGGCCGTCACTGTAGGACGACGCCATACGACGTGACAGGAACGTTTCTGGTGAAGCTTTTTGCAAGACGCTTCGGGCAATACCGTCTTCCTGAAAAAAGGCGGCATCCGGAAACCTTCATTTCCTGACATGTATTCCAGAATTTACCGGCGTTCGGAGTCTGCACCGCTGCCTTCATCCGTGATCCCGGCACGTGACGAGGCATCGGCATCCGGTTCCACCGTGCGGCTCATACGTGCGACCGCCGCATCATCGCCAAACCCGCGTCCTGATATGCGGCGGCGGGGGACTGGATTTTCCATCAGCACGTTTTCCAACGCTTCCGGGTCTGTCCGTTCGGCTTCGTCAAACAGTTCATCAGCGCACGCCTGATCCCCTGCGCGTTCTGCCCGCAATCCCGCTTCCGCCAGCCTGCGCGCGGTGCCGTGCTTGCCTTCGCCTGCATTATCGGGGCGGTCGTCATCATTCATGAAACGGGGCATCGGCTTCCCTCTCCTTGCAATAACCGGGTGCGTGACACCCTGCAGGTCAGACAACACATTGACAGGGGGACGGTTCACCACCGCGCCCGAATGACACGCATGATGGAAATGGGTAGCGCGGGCAGCCAGCGCAACCGGGGCAGACCTGCACCCCACCGGGGGCATCCATGCCTAAAAACCGCCACGGCATGAAGGCCATATCCATGTAATATCAAGGCGACCATCCACCACCACGGGCCGGTGGCGGATACATGAAACGGAGTACCCCATGTCCGATCTGATCGTTATCGGTTTTGACAGTCAGGATGAAGCCACGGCTGCCCTGACCGAATGCAAGAAACTGGAAAAGGAATACCTGCTGGATCTGGAGGATGCGGTTGTTGTCGTCCGCACCGCCGATGGCAAGCTGCACCTGCAGCAAAGCGTCAACCTGGAAAAGGTCGGTGCGTCGTATGGCCTGTTCTCCGGTGGTTTCTGGGGCGCACTGGTGGGGCTGCTGTGCCTGAACCCGCTGGCGGGCTTTGTCGCGGGCAGCATCGTGGGCGCGGGTGCAGGCGCGATCGCGGGCAAGATGTCCGACTACGGCATTGATGACAATTTCATCAAGTCGCTGGGTGCCACCATTCCCGCCAACACCTCCGCGCTGTTCATTCTGGTGCGCAAGTCCCAGCCCGAAAAGGTGCTGGCCGACCTGCGTGAGTTCAAGGGCCATGCCCGCGTGCTGCAGACCTCGCTTTCCCCGGAAAACGAAAACAAGCTGCGCTCCGCCCTGGGCCAGATGGCGGCCCCCGCACCGGCAGCGTGACTGCCTGTCCCGCATGCCACCCATGGCATGTGGGACCCCGACACATAGCCGTGATGACCGATCACCCCGCGTAATGATATGCTGGCGCCATGCAGACCATACGGCAGCGCCTGCGGGGCGTGTTCCTGACAGTTCTTCTGGCCATCCCGGCCGCCACCTGGCACGGTCCGGCACGGGCGCATGAACAACTGCATGTACAATGGACATCCGACCGCGTCCTGAATGCCGTGGCAGTGGCTGATAACGGGCGCACCTTCGTTTCCTTCCCCTATTGGGGCGGGGGTGGCAGCGGTCCCACCGTTGCCGAAATCGATGCCAGCGGCCAGCCCCATGCCTTCCCCGATGCACGCTGGAACCACCCCGACGGTACAAAGGGGGACCTGCAGCCCTTCGTGCGTGTCAACGCCCTGCGCATTGGCCCGGACGGGCTGTTATGGGTTGTGGATTCAGGGGATGCGAACGTGGGCGGTCCGCCCAATCCCGCCAAGGGGACCCCGGCTCGCCTGCTGGCGTTTGATATGGACACCGGCAGCGTGGTTCATGCCATCCCGCTCCGCGCCGCCAGCACGCCACACAGCTACATGGACGACATCCGTTTCCATCAGGATACAATTTTCGTAACCGATGCGGGCGATCCCGCACTGGTGGTGGTCAACCTGTCCAACGGGACGCAGCGCCGGGTACTGGCGCATGACCGATCCACGACAGATAACCGCCCGATGTATGCCGAAGGCCACATGCTGATGGCCCATGGCCAGCAGGTGCGGATCCATGCCGACCAGCTGGAGGTTTCCCCCGATGGGCAGAAACTCTATTTCCAGCCCAGTTCCGGTCCCATGTGGGTCGCCCCCACGGCAGCACTGGAAAACCCGGCCCTGTCGGCATCCGACCTGTCCCATGCCGTTACCCTGTTTTACGACACGCCCACGACAGGCGGGACGGCCATTGACGGCAATGGCAACCTGTATGTGTCGGATGTGGATAGGCTAGGTATCCTGCGCATTACGCCACAGGGAAAGGCGAGCACGCTGATCCATGACAGGCGGCTGGTCTGGGCCGACGCCATGTGGATCGACAGCCATGGTGTCCTGTGGATACCCGCCGTGCAGCTCAACCGGACCGCGACATTCCAGCCCGACGGGGTTTCACGCCTGCATCTGCCGGTGGCGATCTATACCATGGACCTGCATCTGAAACCCGAACGGTAGGACGTATTTGAAAATACCTGCTTGACGGAAAACAGATAGAATTTTCCGGGCGCTGCCATTTTTGTCAAAAAAAAGCAGCGTTCCCTGAAGCTTTTTAAAAGTACTTCACCAGAAACTTCTTATAATTGCAGGATGCCACCAAAATCAAAATCCTGCCCCGCAGGGTTTTCACCCAGCCGGATCACGGTTGGTGACGGCATGCTGTAAGGGGGCACCGGCAGGTTATACGGTGCCGGCGCCCCACGGAACACACGTCCCGCCAGATCGAATTTCGACCCATGGCAGGGACAGGCATACCCGCCGGGCCAAGTATTGTCCTGTCCTTCGGGCAGGGGGCGATAGGCGGGAACACAGCCCAGATGGGTACAGATCCCCACCACCACGCCATAACGCGGGTCCAGCGAACGATGCCAGTTGCGGGCATAGGGCGGCTGCTGCTGGTCATTGGACTGCCCATCGCGCAGCCGTCCGGTCAGGGCAGCGTCCTGCAGGGCGGCAAGGGCTTCGGGCGTGCGATGGGTAATGAAAACGGGTTTGCCCTGCCATGTCACGACAATCTGCTGTCCCGGCGGCAGGGCGGATATATCCACGTCAACCGGCAAATGCGCTGCCGCACTGTCACGCGGGGCCAGACTCTGCAGGAAGGGCCACAGGCATGCGCCCGCACCGGCGGCGGCCGTGGCGGTGGTAACAAGCCCCAGGAAATTCCGGCGCCCACCGGGTGCCGATTGTGTATCCGACGCATTTTCCATCGTGCTGTTTCTATCGTGCACCCGTATCAAAAGAAAGGGCATACAGCATCATTGCAGCCTACCATTCCCTGCAGGAAAAAAGGACGGCACGCCGCGGCCACACGCTATTACCCGACCATGTAAACAGTCAGCCACGCATGACCCGTGTCACAGAAATCAGCCCATAATTTCAGAAGAAAGCTTTTTCCCAAAAAGCTTCAGAAAACGAAGCCTTTGTTAAACAAGACGATATCCAGAACCCTTTATTCTTCCCTGATCAACGGATTGATCCAGAGGTGCTGCCAGGGCAACCCGTCCCCGCCTACGGCGTATGTCGTAGTGCTTCACACACATATCCAGGCTGTGCCGGACGATGATCCACGCTAGGTTTACCTGCGTGCCCCTTCGGGCCTGAACATGGAGAGATATCATGCGGCTTGTCCTTGCCCTGCTGCTGCCGTGGCTGCAGTTCTTTACGATTGGACGTCCCTTTGCCGGCATCATCTGCCTGATCCTGCAGGTGACCGTCATCGGATGGATTCCGGCCGCGATCTGGTCGGTCTATGCGCTCAGCCAGTACTCGACCGATCGCAAGCTTGCGGCCCTGCGACGTTCATGAAGCTTTACATCTACGATCACTGCCCTTTCTGCGTGAAGGCACGCATGATCTTCGGGCTCAAAAACCTTCCCGTTACCGAGGTAGTGCTGCTCAACGACGACGTGCAGACACCAATGCGGATGATCGGGCAGAAAATGGTGCCTATACTGGAACATGACGGCCGCTTCATGGGCGAAAGCATGGACATCATCGCCCATGTCGACGCCATGGATGGCCACCCCGTGCTGACCGGTCCGACGCGACCGGAAATAGGCCAGTGGATGCGCGATGGACAACAGGCCTATATCCGCCTGATCCTGCCGCGTTTCGCCGCCGCCCCGTTTGCGGAATTCGCGACGACGGGCGCCCGCCTGTATTTTATCGAGAACAAGGAGACGATGATCGGCCCGTTCGGCACCTGCCTGGCCGAAAGTGACACATTGCGGACCAGCACGAACACGGCCCTTGACCAGCTTGCCAGTCTGATCAAATCCCCCCAGGCAGTAAACGGCACCCTGTCCACCGATGACATTCACCTGTTTGCCCACCTGCGCAGCCTGACGCTGGTGGCGGGACTCGACTGGCCCGCGCCGGTCCGGGCGTATTGCCAGCATATGTCACAGGCCACCGGCATCCCGCTGCTGGACCACATGGCGGGCTGACCGTTCATGCATGAACATGTGGGGGGAAGGAAATGCATGGCAACTGTCATGGCACCATGACCGTTTCCCCCCGCATGACACCTTGGGCAGGCAGGGAGACACTCCATGTCAGAATCACATGAACCCGGACAGCCATATGAACGCCGTTGTTCCACGCCGTTCGAGGTCTGGATCCGGAGATCGCTGCATAACCGGTTCGACATGGTCTGCAGCGAAAAATTCCCTGTGGAAATCCTTGACCAGTTTGACACTCACGGCCCCGGCATATCCCTGACCCCACCCCATGGGGAGCATGATATGGACGCCTGATGCACAGGCATATGAACGGACCGGTCAGGTGTGGATTTTTTTTGCCAGACTCGCCTCGAGTCCGATAGGCACCAGCACAAAGTCACCAGAAAAGAAAGCGGTTGAATCGCTCTTATGGCGGAAAATAGCCATTTATTGTCTCTTTCCCGCAACACGAACCCAGAGTCGCAAGCCTGAATTGGCCTTGAAACCCTGTGGATAAGTCTGTTGGCTTTTTCGGACTCCAGCCTTTGAAATACAGAGTCTTCCCTTTTTCGTGATTTGTGCGCAATTTGTCCTTATACCAAAGGACGTAGCCACTGACTCGTGTGTGAAGTGACAAACGGCGCTGGCTCTGATTCTCTTGATGCGGGAGGATCTGGCTGATGACGAGGGC
>NZ_NKTX01000043.1 GCF_003207815.1 Komagataeibacter oboediens
GCCGAGCGCACCATCAACGGTACGCCCCCAGAACATCGGCTGGCAGTCCGTCAAACAGACATAGCCCCTCTGGTCGACGATCTGTTCGACTGGATGCGGGAGTGTTGCCGGCGCATGTCGACAAAAAATCCCGTTGCCCACGCCATGAACTATTTTCTCAGACGTGCCGATACATTCACACGATTCCTCACTGACGGCCGGATCTGCCTCTCAAACAATGCAGCAGAACGCGCTCTGCGCGGCATCGCCCTGGGCAGGAAAGCCTGGTTGTTCGCCGGGTCCGATCGTGGCGGAGAGCGCGCCGCCGCCATGTATTCCCTGATCGTCACCGCGCGTCTGAACGATGTCGATCCCCACGCATGGCTCGCCGATGTCCTGGCACGGATCAATGACATCCCCAATCCACGCCTCCATGAACTCCTGCCCTGGCACTGGAAAGCCCACCAGCAGGTCCACAATACCATCGCCGCCTGAATACGCCCGCGTCTCTCGCCGGATGATTACGAAAAAAGGCGGCACCCGGAAACTTCTATTCTGTTTTTTTACAGGTCCGCATCATCGGTCGTGATCGTGATGGCAATGGTGTTCCCCCCTTCCCGCCGGTCAGCGGGCGGCCGCAGGCGGGTTGCGACCCACATCCGTGCCTCCATGCGCAGCTTCATGGCGGGCACGTCGTCACGGCCGGTGGCGCGGTCGGCTATGGTTATGATTTCCTCGGCCAGCGTATCGGCTGCCGCTTCCCGCGCGGTGGCATACAGCGCGCGAAAGGCCGCATTGTCGCGCAGCCAGCGAAACACCGTGGCCCGGTGCGGCATGGCCGGATCATTACAGATCGCGCGCAGGCTGTGCCCATCAGCCAGCCGGGTGCAGATTTCCTCCGCCACCCGGCGGCTGTACGCCCCGCGCCGCGCGCCCGGTATGGCGGGTTCGGGCATGGTCATCCTTCCCTGTTGTCCGGCGGACATGAAAACGCCCGGGCTGCCGTGCGGGGCAGTCCGGGCGCGGTTGTGTCATGATAGGGCTGTTATCGTGAGAAACCGCGCAGGTGGGAAGCGGTTTGTTCTGCCCGCCGGCTGTTGCGGGGGGAGAGCGGAATGTCGGCTACTGGGCCACACGCAGGTGCAGACCACCGCACAGTATGCCCACCTCAAGACCGATCCAATTTGGAGCACGGCAGATAAGATAGCCATGACAATTGCGAGTGCATTTCTTGCTACTTAGGCTCAGGACCCATTGATATGAGTGGCCGGATGTGATTCAGGCTCCTTGAGGAGACTGAAGATGAGTGACCTGTATTGGCTGACGGACGAGCAGATGGAGCGTCTGCGGCCCTTTTTTCCGAAGAGCCATGGCAAACCTCGCGTTGATGACCGTCGTGTGTTGAGTGGGATCATTTTCGTGAACAGAAATGGTCTGCGTTGGCGTGATGCACCCCGGGAATACGGTCCACACAAGACGCTCTACAATCGCTGGAAGCGCTGGAGTGCTATGGGGATATTCATCCGCATGATGGAGGGACTGACTACCGGCAAGGCAGAGCCTCAGACGATCATGATTGATGCGACCTATCTCAAGGCACATCGCACAGCTTCGAGCCTGCGGTTAAAAAAGGGGCTCCAGGCCGTCTGATTGGGCGCACCAAAGGCGGGATGAATACGAAGCTGCATGCCGTCACCGACCGGAACGGACGTCCGCTCGACTTCTTCATGACAGCAGGCCAGATCAGTGATTACACCGGTGCGGCTGCCCTTCTGGACGGTCTTCCACCAGCCGAATGGATGCTGGCAGATCGGGGCTATGATGCTGACTGGTTCAGGGATGCCTTGGAGGAGAAAGGGATCAAACCCTGCATTCCGGGACGGAAATCCCGAGGGAAACCCATAAAATACGACAGGCGGAAATACAAAGGACGCAGCCGTATCGAGATCATGTTCGGGAGGCTCAAGGACTGGAGACGGGTCGCGACACGCTATGACAGATGCCCCACCGTATTCTTCTCGGCGATCTGCCTCGCCGCAACCGTCATGTTCTGGCTATGAGTCCTGAGCCTAGGGTGACTTTATCTTTTGTCATGCTACCAAAGACCATGTTGTTACCTCCGACTTCTGACATGACGTCGCAATAGATCCGTCGCAACTGGTCAACCCGTGCAGCGATATCCTGTGGCTGGGAACCAACCCACTCCCCTATTATCCTGTCGCTGTGGAAATTTAAAACCATCACCTTGCAGTATCCGGTCCTTCTCGACCGCCTCATGACGAATTTGTTGCGCAAAATCAGTGATAAACGACTTTGCTTCTGAAAGCGCCTGGACACGGATCGCAAACGGGTATCGTAATATCTCATCTTCGATACCGTAAAACACCTCGCAGATCTTCTTGGCGAGATAATGTTGAATGGTCTGTCTGTAGATCGTTTGGGGAACTCCTGTATAACGAATCCCACCATAACGAATCGGCCTCCCATTAAAGCTTTCGATTTCGACTGGCATCGAACCACTGATATAGTGCCATTTGCAGAACCACTCGTTGGCCATGCGCTGCCGCTCATCGCTGAGCATAACGACCAGTCGCGCGCCGATCGGCGTCATCTCACTCCTGACTGGTGCCGCTAAAGCCCAAATTTCAAAGGATTCTTGAGACATTCTGATACCGGATTCGGGTGCCACGTCAATACGTGGAGCCTATCTTGCGCATTGAAGCCAGGATAGCATGGGCACTACCGTCTGGGATGGGCATGCACGGCGAAATAATGTCCGGTTTCGGGAAGGCAATTTATCGTCTCGAATGTCGCCGACGAGGGCGACACCTGCCACCCGTTTTCCCATATCAACGTTGGGCGGCAACGCCGCCAGCAACAGTATTTATGGTCCTGCGCCCTGCCGGCCCGGTATGTCCTGCACAGCATCAAATACAACATCCGTATACGCGCGCTGACAGTACCGGAATCCCGTCAGCGCAGACACCACCTCCACCGGAATATCAAAATAGAAATCCAGCATGCCGGGCGGGTAACCACTTTCGGTTTCCTCGCGGTCCATCGCGGCAATGGTTTCGTGTAACGCTGCGGGCGGGGTGCCGGTTATGGTCAGGTCGTGCGGGCCTGCGGCCTGTCCATGGTGGCTTACGGTCCAGATCTGCGTGCCGTCATGGCAGAAACTGGCGGCGCTTTCATACCGGCGTTCATCCACGGTGCAGGTTGCAATAGTGGCGCCTGCGGAATACGCCGCCAGCCGTGCTTCATGCGCCCGCGCCATGGCCGGGTCGTTGCACACCACCACCGTCCACCCATCGGGCAGGCTGGCGATGGACGTGGGCGCGGGGCGGGCATCGTCCTGTGGCGTGCCGGTATCCGTCAGGCCCATGCGGGCGCACACGGTGGCGCGGTCGATGCCATGAAACGCGAACGCCGTGACCGCATACCCCGCCGGACGGGGCGGGCAGGTTTCGCGTATGTGGAACCGCAGGCGGATGGGCGGAAAGATGTCCTGCGTGCCCTCGGTCACCTGTGCGGGGGCGAAGGTCACGCCCGCCTCCCCCACGCGGTAGGGATAGACGATATTTTCCGCCGTGCCGTCGCGGTGGGCGCACATGATGACGGCGGCCTGTACCGGCCCGTCGCCACCGGGCAGCAGCACGGTGCAGTTGGCAGCTACAGCCGCCGCCCGCGCGCCCGTCCGCAATGCCGTGTCCTGCACCGCGTCGCGCGCGCGGTCCAGCTGTATGGCGCTGTCGGCCTGCGCGTTTGGCGCGGCCACCGTCCCGATCACACCCAGATAACGGCCCGGCGCCATGACCGCGCCAAACGGGGCGAACACGCCCTGCGCGGCCAGTAGCCGCTCCACCTCGGGCCGCAGGTGGGCGGCAAGGCGGTCAAAATCCCGCCGCGGCGTGGCCAGCCAGTCCGGCAGGTCGGTTTCGGCCCAGCCCGCATACCCATCCATGTCCCGCCTCTCCTCCCCATGCCGGTTGCCGGGCATGATGGGTGGCGGGGGGCTGGCGTGTCAATCCGGCCCGGCCGTGCGCGGCCTCCCGGCCTGAAACGGGCCCGCGCCGGTGGGGTGGTCGTGGCGCGTCAGTGCCCCATGAACAGCCGGCTGCCCAGTGTGAAGGCACCAGCCAGCAGGACCAGCATGCTGCCAAGTGTGGCCCACAGCTGCGCGGGCTTCAGCGATGACAGGATCTGCCCGATCGTCATGTCGGCAGGATTGGCCTTGGCGGTGGCCTGTGCTGCCGTCTGCTGCTTTTGGGCCTGTTTTTCCGCAATCTTCTTTTTCCACGCATCAAACATATCGTTGAAAGACACGTTTACGAACGAATCCGTGGTGAACGGGAACGGAATGGGCAGCACGATCCAGTCATAGGGTTCCAGCAGCCCTTCCTGCCGCACGCCTTCTTCCATAACGACAAACACCGGCAGTCCCTTGCAGTACGCCATGCCGGCCTCGATCTGGTTCCACGGCGTGGTCAGCTTCACGTCCTTCAGGGCACGTTCGTTCTTGCCGCCCCGCCGTTCCGTGCCGGATTCAATATAGACCCGTTCTTCGGCAATGATCATCGCGCCGACGGATTCATTTATGGTCTGGATGATTTCCTTCAGCGGGGCTTCCGCCGCGAAGCGCGTCCGGCCCACGGTCTGGGGTTCAAAGCCTGCATCACGAAGCTTCTGTTCAATCGCTTCGATAAATTTTTCCTGGGCCTCGGTTGATGGGGAACCGGCGCTGACGAAAATCTTGGGCTTGTCCACTATCTCAATTCTCTTCCGCAATGAATGTCCTGATCAGATCATTCCCCTATACCGGTCACCATGTCGGGAGGGAACGGCAAAAGGCCGGACATGCCATGATTTCGCCATAATACCGTCGCCCCCCGCCCCCGGCGGGGTCAGGCGGCGTGGGTATGCCCGTCCGGCCCGTGCGTGTGGTCCGGGTCGTGGGAATGGCCGTCCCCGCCATGGTCGTGGCAGTGATGCAGGTCGGGGTAATGCGGGTGGCTGTGGACCAGCCGGGTGTGCACGTGGTGGTGGGTGTGCGGTTCGCCCACCGGGTCATCGGGGCCGTGTTCGTGCTGGTGGTGTTCGTCATGCACGTGGCGGTGGGTATGGGCCATGACCGTGTGCTCGTGTTCATGGTCGTGGCGTTCGCTCAGGTGCAGCCACAGCCCCACGGCCATGAACGCGCCCGCGACAGCCAGCCGCCCCAGGTCATGCGCGTGGAACAGCACGACCGACACCACCGCCCCGATAAACGGGGCCAGCGCGAAATACGCCCCCGTGCGCGCCGCCCCCAGGTGGCGCAGCCCCAGCATGAACGCCACAAGGCTGACGCCATAGCCAAGGAAACCGACACCCCCTGCCGCCGCCACCACGGCGGCACCCGGCATGCGGGCATGCTGCAGCACAAGGGCCGCGCACAGGTTGACGCTGCCCGCCACCACGCCCTTCAGCATGGCGATGCGCACCGGGTCGGCAGCCGACAGCCTGCCGCTGAGGTTGTTGTCAATGCCCCAGCACACGCATGCCGCGATGATGTACAGCGCCCCGGGCGCAACCGCCGCGTGCCCCTGCCATGACAGCACGCCCGCCCCCAGCACGATGCACGCGGCACCCACAAGCAGCCTGCGGTCCACGTTTTCGCGAAACACCACCCATGCGATCAGCAGGGTGGCGATGCTTTCCATATTCAGCAGCAGCGACGCGCTGGCCGCGTCGCTGCGCGCAAGGCCGGCCATAAGCAGCAGCGGCCCCGCCACCCCGCCCGTGGCAATCACGCCCAGCAGGCACGGCAGGTCGGCGCGCGTCAGTGGTGCCTCGTCATGACTGGGCAGCCGCAATGCCGCACGCGCCCCCAGCACCACCGCCAGACCCAGGCCGGAGCCAAGATACAGCAGCCCCGCCGCCATCTGTGCCGACATATCCCCCAGCAGCAGCTTGGCAAATGGCGTGCTGGCCCCGAACAGCACGGCAGACAGCAGGGCAAGGACAAGACCGGTTCTGTTCATTCCCTCCCCATATCACACCGTTTTCACGTCGCGCCATGCGGGAAAATGCACGGCCCATCCTGCAGGTTCCGCGGTGGGGCGACCCAGACCATAACTGACGCTGGCAAGACGTGACCTGCCCATCATTTTGGTATTATGCTGGTTGGATGGATGATGAAGTTTCAACAGACATTTGTAACGTGCACATGGACAAAATAAAAAAAGGCTCGTGGCTGGATGACCTGATCCATGTTTTCAATGAGCTGGGGGGAAGAGGCAGATATAACGAAGTCTATCCTCTTGCCAAAGCGCGCAGGATGTCACGGCATGCCAGTTGGACCTCGCATGCCGAGGCCAGTATTCGCAGGACTGTCGAAGACCACGCAGCGAGTTCACTCAATTTCAAGAAAAAGAATCCTTCAAGCAGAATAGCCGTATTCCGTAGCGTCGAGGGGCACGGCAAAGGCATATGGGAATTGCTGCAAGAGTACAGGTCTACCCCTGCATCGGAGTCAGCAGACGAAAAATTGCCGAAACCCGTGAAACTGAAATATCATCAGGGCATAGAAGGGATTTTTGAAGAAAAAACGTATTGGCGACGTTCCCGTGATCCCCGACTGGTTCAGGCGCGCAAAAAGAAGGATAACTTTACCTGTCAGGCCTGCTCGTATCGTAAAAGGGGAGAGGGGAATAAGTATATTATTGATGTCCATCACGTAATGCCATTGGGAAACCTGACACGGGAAACGGTTACGACCCTTGATGATCTTGTCTGTCTCTGCCCCAACTGTCATCGCATCGCACACAGCCGCAAGGATCGGCCACTGAGCGTAGAGGAAATAAAAAACCTTCTGTAGGTCTGGATTTACCCTGCATAATCCAGACAGTATTATATCAAGATTCCTGCCATGGCTTCCGTGACCGCCCGAAGCCGGCGCATGGCTGGTGGTGAATGACGTACCAGCTTCACCACCGTTCATGCAGGATATCCAGCGCCATGTGCAGCGTGCGGATGCGCGTGCCGGGGGCTTCGTCCATGCCGCATACGTCGCACACCACCCGTGCGCGCGCGGGGGTCAGCAGCGACAGGGCGCGGTCCATGACGCGGCGGGCGTGGACGCTGGCCTCCGTGTCCTCCATCGTGCCACCACCGCCCGCGCCGGTATGGGGGGTGTAGCGCTGCACCAGCCGCCCGCCCCGCGTGGCGCGCCGCCATATGGCCCGGAACCGCAGGCCCGCCGCGTGCTGGTCTGCCGTCAGGGCGGCATTGGCGCGGTAAAACAGCCGGTCCAGCATGCAGGTATCGCGCGTCAGGCGCACGGCCTGTGGCCGGGTGCGCGGGGCCAGTTCCATGCGGGTGGTCTCCACACTGCGCGCGCGGGCGGCGGGACCGTCGGCCCCCATGTCGGGTTTCAGCCCCATGACGATGTCACGCGCGGCAAGGCGCGCACGCCGGTCGGCACGCAGCAGGGCGGCCACGCGGCGGCGTTCCCCATCGGGGGTGGTACGGGGGGCATCCGGGGTACGGGGCTGCGGTACGGACATGGCGTTTCCTGTGCGGTCTGTATGATATTTTCATACTAACCGGCACGCATGCAGGCAGCACGCCCGCGCGTACCCCAGCGCCGCCGGGCGTGGGGTACGCCGGGCATGGCCTGCAGGCCACGGCAATCCTGCCATTCCGTGCGGGCGTGCCCCTGTTCCCACCGTACCCCATGAAATGGGAAATGATATAAGGAAGGAGGGTATATAGGGGGCCGTCAGGGTTTGGGGGGTTATGGGGTACGGTGGGAACACACACCGTCATGCGCATGGGCCGGGGTCGCCTTTTCGGGCAAAGGCGGTGCCTCCCCTGCCCATGCGCGGACGGATCAGGGCGCGACCCACACCCATTGCGGATCCCCGCCAAGGCGCAGCCTGCGCCGGGTCCAGCCAAGGCTGCGCAGCAGGGTGGCCACGCGGTTCTGCGCCGCGCGGTCCTGCCGGTCGCGTGGCAGGCCAAGGGCCAGGTGCAGCACATCGGCCATGCGCACATGTGGCGCCGACCGCATGCGCAGCCACATGGTCACGGGCGTGCGCCACGGGTCGTCATGCATGCGGTCGTCCTGCGCGCGGCGGGCGGTGGCGCCCACGGCGTCATCATCCAGCCACAGGGGCACGGGGGATGTGGCCTCCATATGGTCGGCTTCCGCCCATAGCTGCGCGCGCCACGTGGCCACCCACGCCACATCGGCATGCCGGCATGCGATGGGCCAGTAGCGGCGGTTGCCCGTGGGGTCGGTCAGGTACTCGGCTTCGTTGGTGGTCCCGGCGAAAACGCACTGACGCGGGCGGCTGACCTCGAACGCGCCATAGGTGGGGCGGTACCGGTCATGCTGGCGGCTGAAAAAGGCCTTGGCGTCGCGCAGGGTGCTGCGGCCCAGCGCCTGCAGCTCCGCCATTTCCACCCCCCATACACCCAGCAGCCCCTGTGCCGCATCCTTCTCCCCCAGGTCGCGCGGCAGGTCGTCCTTGAACCATGCCGCCCCGAACAGGGTGGACAGCAGGCGGCTCTTGCCCATGCCCTGACGCCCCTCCAGCACGGGCACGTAATCGAACTTGCACCCCGGCTGGCGCACCCGGCGCACGGCGGCGCACAGGAAACGCGTACCCACGGCACCGTGATAGGCATCGGGCGTGCAGCCCAGCGCGGAATGCAGCCATGTATCCAGCCGGGGCACGCCGTCCCACCGCAACCCGTCCAGCCATTCGCGCACGGGGTGCGTGCGGCACATCCCCGCGACGGTGCGGCACGCCTGATCGGCCACCGCGCGGCCAACCGGCAGGTCATAGGCGCGCTGCAGGTAGGCCTGCACCAGCCCCACATCCACGTCCTCCATGCCACGGGGATAGGGTCCGGGCAGGTCCGGCGCGCCGGCATAGGGCGGCGGCGGGGCACGGGTGATGATATGACGGCAGCTGAATTCGTCCCACGCCACCATTCCGCACAGCCGCGCGTCATGCCCCAGCAGCACAAGGCAGTTGCTGAGCGACGGCACCACCCGTCCCCCCGCCCCACGGACCAGCAGGTCCATCCACGCGGTGGCAACGGGGGCGGCAGGGTGATCTTGCATGCGCAACGGGCCTTCTGGTCTGGGGGCGACGGCGGGACGGCCCACGGGACCGGCGGCCCGCACCATGCAGCGCCCGCCCCAAACCCGCCCGCCGCTGCCCGCGTGGGTGGCGGGCAGGATAATGCGCAGGGGTGCAGGTGGCGTGCGCAATCATTCGATGGCGCAATGCATCCCCGCGCCCTGCCCGCGGAACCCCACCAGACACATACAGGCGGCACGGAGCCGGAGCGGAAGCCACCCCGGATATTCAGTTGCGCCGCGAAGGTAGCCCGCAGCGCGCGTGCAGCCGGTCACATGCCGGTCCTGCACCACGGGCTGTTACCCGACCGGACATGGACCAATGACAGGCGCACCGCCGCATGGAGGGAGAGGCCACGCCCCCGATGGCCAGCTACGTCAGGCAGGAACCCGCCACGACGTGCGGGACGGCTGGTCATATGCCGGCCCCGCACTACGGTCAGCCATCCGAACGGGTATTGACCAGCGACGGGTGCAACGTAGCGTGTGACCTGACCGGCCCATGCCTCCACCGATCTCCGGCAGCGTCGAGAAAAATCGGCCACAAGGTACGGGACGACCGCTCATGTAACGGACCCGCGCCAGAGCCAGCCACCTGAACATGTACGGGACAATAGACGCAGCGCCACATGGGACAGGAACGGGAGGACATGCCTCCCCGGCGATGTCCGGCATGCTGGAATGAACCGGCCACGGCGTGTGGAATGGCTGGTCACGTGCCGGACCAGTACCACAGCCAGTCACCCGGATCGGGGCGGCCACATACTGCCCACCCCACGGGACCGGGCGTATATCGCCCTATGCCGGGCGCCGGGCCATGGACCGTAACGGGTCGTATACCTGGTAAACAACGCGCCGCACTGCCTGCCGCGCGGGGGCGGGACAGGCGGTGCGGCGCGATGATCCGCCCTGCATGCAGCATGGCGGCATGTGACCCGGTCAGTATCCGTGCAGATGCTGAACGGTCCGGACGGGGCGTGTTACCCTGCGTTGCCTTCCGGGATCGGGCATGGCGAACGGCGTGGCCGGTCATCCTGCGCCAGAGAGAGGATCCGGTTATTCAGCGCATCCACTTCCGCCAGCAGGGCGTAAATCACATCAACAGCAAATTTGTTGTTCTTGGTACATACATCGATCGCCAGTCGGATGGCGGACGGATCAAGGCATTCGCCCCTGTTCAAATGGAAAGGCGTATGTCCGTTCGGGAATACTTGCTGCAGGACCATCTTCAGGCTCCTTTACCAGATCATTAACTTTCCATACCCACCAACGATCTTCCGGAAATGGATATGAAATTACAAGTAAAAAAAGCGCGTATAATGATGTTATATAGAGTTATATGAAACGGATATGTCGGTAACCATTCATAAATATTCATTTCAGGTGCAGTTTATGGAAAGGACTATATTCCTTCTATTCTTTTCACAACCACGATCCCGGCTGTCAACGGGCGCAAAATGGGCCGGTCTGTTGCCCGGATGACACAGTGGGCGATGTGGATAACCCGATCCGGGACATACGCGCCGACCCGACTATTACGCATGCGGACCGCCCTGATGGCTGCCGCACGGAAGCGGCCGCAGCCCGTGCAGGGCCGATTCCCGGCATCCATCATGGTTGCGTTTACAGGTTTCACGAATGGAAATGGGGCAGGCACCGGATGACACGCCCTCCGCATTACGGGCGGGCATGTGTGATCCCGATCATGTCAAGGTAGTGCCCTACCGGTCGGGCGTGGGTTGCGCAGCCCCGCGTTCAGGCCCGAGCGGATGGTGGCGCGGGCTTCGGGCATGGGTATATGCCGACGCTGTGCGGCATGTAACAGCGTATCGCGGGCCTGCGCAAGATCCATCATCCCTGCCCCGCACCACCGGCCCAGCGTATAGGCACGCGCGTTGAGCGTGGTGTTGGCCATGCCCGGTGGCGCGTCGCATACGGCATGCAGCGCGCGCATCAGCACGCCGGGCGCGCGGTCGGCCACCATGCGGGGCGCGGGCGTGACGGCAGGGTCCGGCGCGGGGGCCAGCAGCCGGGCCAGCCAGCGCGGAATGGGTGGCGGCGGAACCTCCCACGGGGGAACGCGCCATGTATAGGCCCCGCCCGTAGCCGGGTGCGTGCCCGGCGGGATGGTCACCGCCTGCCGCCCCCGGTGCGGGTCCAGTCCCGGCGCGGGATACCCCGCCTGCCCGCGCAGGGGCTCGCCATCATGGCGGAAGAACAGGACCGCGCCACCCGACCCGCCGGTGCGCGTCATGGGACGTGGCGGCAGCGGGCCATGGCGGCGCACAAGGGCGGACAGGGCCGCCACCCCATCGGCCGCATGCGTGCCGGGGCGGTCCACATCCAGCGCGAACAGGCCGGACGGCCCGCACACCACCCGCCACCCACAACCGGGCCAGCACGCGGCCCAGCGTGCGAGGGTGTCGGGACAGGTGGTGGCGTGGTCCACCGCACCGCGAAAACATGCGGCCCGCGATCCCGCCCGCACCGGCAGGACATGCCAGCCCATGCGGGCCACGCGCAGCAAATCGGGCGGAATGGTGTGCATGCGCGGGTTGTATGGGACATATCCCAGTACGTCAAGCAGAAATGGGATATATCCCCTCTACACAGGCCCACCGGATTATGGGACAGTTCCCATTATGGAGACACGATCCCCCGCCGCCGCCGAGATCGAGCGCCGCATGGCGCTGCTGAACCTCAATAAAAAGCGCCTTGCCGAACTGGCGGGCCTGAACGAAACCTACGTGCATGACATCCTGCGTGGCAAGTCACGCAACCCCGGTGGCGACCGGCTGGAAAAAGTGGCCGCCGTGCTGGGCTGCACCGCCAGCGACCTGCTGCGCGGGGGGGCTGCGGGCGGGTCGGGCACGGCGGCGCTGCGGCTGAAGGCGCTGCGGGAACGCGCGGGCTATACCGTGCGCGGGCTGGCGCGCGACCTGGGGCTGGGGGAAAAGTTTTCCAGCTACGCCTTTTATGAAAACAAGCTGAAGAAGGATTACATCCCGGTTGAGCTAGTGCGCAAGCTGGTGCCGCTGCTGACCGACCGGGGCGATCCCCCCATTGCCGCGAGCGAGGTCTGGGCCCTGTGCGGTATCGTGCCGGGGGCGACCGACCTGAACGAAAGCATCCGCCGGGCCGAACGCGCCGCCATGCCCATGCAGGCCGATGACGGGGCGATCACGGTACATGAATACGACATCTCCCCGCAGGCCGGCGCCGGCGCGATCGTGGATCATACCGCCTGTGGCGATGGGGAAGGCCACCCCACGCTGGAATCATGGCGCATTCCGCGCGACTTCATCCGCAACTACCTGCCGGACACGGCGGGCCTTGCGATCATCCGGGTTGCGGGCAATTCGATGGAGCCGGAATTCGCCGCGGGCGACCGGGTTCTGGTCGATACCGGCCACCGCGTCCCCTCGCCCGACGGGGTGTACGTGCTGTGGAACGGCATGGGCGTGGTGATCAAGCAGCTGATGCTGGTGCCCAATTCCCGCCCGCCGCGCATCCGTATCATAAGCGTCAACCCCACCTATCCTGTCGATGAGGTCGATGCATCCGACCTGGTGATCAACGGCCGGGTGGTGGGCAAGTGGGTGTGGAAATAGGCACATCCACCCCGGACGTGGCAGACAGCATGCCGGTTTCCAGACAGCATCGGAAAACACCGATGTGCTGAAAAAACCGGCATCCCTTACCATCCCGCAGGCGGTCTGAACGGATATATCCGGCAATCATAAAGGACGTGTCCGGGCAGGCCTGAGGCTTCGGGAGGCATTGCCTGTGTGGAAAAAGGTGACGCGCGACAGCTTTTCCTGTTTCTGGCAACACCTTGAACATGTGCGGATGCCGCATCTGGTGGCTCATGCGTAAAATGGAATGCATCCCCCATGCGCCAGCCAGAATGGAACAGCGCACGGTCCGGCCCCATGCCCGCTGCCCCATGGCGGGCCGGACCGACGCCATCGTCCCGCCTGCCCTTTCCCCCGTCCCCTGCCCTACTGACGCCGCATTCGCGCATTAGGCACGCATCCGTTCCCCGCCGCCCGGATGCGTCATGCCTGCTGCCCCCACACCACGCCACAACCCCACGCCCCCATGGGCGTTAGCCCGGTCATGACAGACATGATCCCCCGCCCCGTCCGCCTGCCCGCCATGGCCGTGCTTGGCATGGCCCTTCTGGCCCCCCATTCCGCCCGGGCCGAAAGCCAGCACCTGACCCTGACCCCCGCCAACACCACCGTGCTGCTACATGCCGACAGCGTGGTGGGCGCGATGGAGGGGCAGTTCGCCAAGGTGTCCGGCACGCTGGACTACGACCTGTCGCGCCAGACCTGCCATGTGGACCTGACCATGGACGCCACCAGCGTGCACATGGACACCATAGTCGAACGCAAGGCCGCGAAATCGGGCAACATGCTGGACAGCGACCGGTTCCCCACCACGCATTATGTGGGCGACTGCAGCCCCCGCGTGGTGAAGGGGCAGGTCCTCTCCCGCATGGTTGGCCGCCTGACCATGCGCGGGCAGACCCACCCCATGACATTTGACACGCAGATGGTCTTTACCGGCAACACCCTGACCATGCTGGACAGCACCGGCACGTTCGATGGCCGCCAGTGGGGCATGTCCACCATGCTGCATACCGTAAAACCCCGCATGCGCACCGAAACGCGCATCACCCTGCCCGCCACCCCGGCCGCCCACGGCTGACATTTACCCCACAGGAAGCGCGCCCCATGACCGACCAGACGACTACCCCCCGGACGATTGACGAAATCACCAGCTACCACGCCCATGTCTATTTCGATGGCGCAGCCACGCGCGACACGGCCGCCCGCCTGCGTGACCAGATTGCCGACCGCTTTGCCGTCCGTCTGGGCCGGTGGCACGATGTAGCGGTCGGCCCGCATGTCGCCCCGATGTACCAGGTGGCGTTCGGCACGAACCTGTTCGCGACGCTGGTGCCTTGGCTCATGCTGAACCATGCCGGGCTGAGCATCCTGATCCACCCCGGCACCACCAACCCGCGCCGCGACCACATGCGCGACAGCATGTGGATCGGCCGCCCCCGCGCCCTGCTGTCCGACCGGCTGCCTGAACACACGTTCGAACCCGACGGCGTGGGCGAAATCAACACCCACCCCGATGGCAGCGCCATGGTGTAACCCGACCGGACATGCCGCAGGGCACCGCCACCCCGCGGCGCATTCACGCACCCCATGCCAGCGCCCCACGCATGCCGGCATGATGGCAGGACTGTTTATCTTTTCGTGTTTCCATAGTACCTGATCGTTTTTTGTGGGAATACAATGGCAGGCGAACACCACGGTCAGGACCCGTCCTTTTTCCGTTTCCTTGAATGGGCGTATCAGGCGTCTGTCCATGGCGTGGGTAGAACCGGCACGGCGCAGGACATGGCGCGCACCTACCTTGCGCGCCACGGCAATGACCCCCACCGCGCCGCGCGCGCCCTGATCCGCTGGCAGAACACCAAGGCCGCGACGGCGGGGTTCATAAGCGGCCTGGGCCCTGCCCGCCAATGTCGCGGGCGTGCTGTATGTGCAGGTGCGCATGATTACCGCCATCGCCGCCATGGGCGGCCACGATATCCATGACCCGGCGGTAAAGGCGGCCTGTCTGGCCTGCCTGTCGGAAGTGGGGATGGAGGAAGTGGCCAAGAACATCGGCCTGTCCCTTGCCGGGTCCACCGTCGTGAACAACCTTGGCAACCGCATGGCGGCCGAGGCCAAGAAACACCTTGCCCGCCATGCCCTGCACGCGGTTGCCGCACGTGGGCTGGCGCACACCGCCGCCATCGTGCCCGTTCTGGGCGGCGTGATTGGCGGCACGTTCGACGGCCTGAAAACCAACCGCATCGGCCGCGCGGCCATCCGCAGTTTCATTACGCAGCCCGACCCGGCCCGCCTGCCGCCGCCGGAACGCGACGGGCACGCGGTCACAGCATCGAACGTTACGGGGCCCCAGGCATAATCTCCCCCATCGTCCCGGCCCGATGGGCCGATGGCCGTCATCATGTGCCTGCTGCCCTGCCCGTCGCCCTGCGCGGGTGCCGGAAATACGGTGCCACAACAGGTCGGGCCGGATTTTCATCGCTGGTATATTGCCGCCAGTACCCGACAGGATCAGGCTGGGCCGGACTTTCCGCCAGCCGATACATGGATGACGGAATACATTACTGCCCGATGACGTAACACGATCATGGCCACCGTCCATCACCGGCACCATGGCGGAAGACACCGACCATTTCATCCATATGCCGAAGCTGGCACGGCATCGCTGTCCCGTCCCGCGGCCATGACCATCCGGAACGGGGGCATCGGCCACCGTGCGGCTACACGCCAGTGACCATTCCGAAAGTGGCGGCGCGTTCGCCCTGTGTGCAGGGCTGCACCGTGAACGGGACGGCTGGAAGATCCTTCAGGTGAACCTGCCGGTCGCGACAGTCCTGCTGCGTGAGTGTCGTCAGGACATTGTTTGAAAACGGTTCATTGATCAAAGACAATAAAAGCGTCACCAGAAACTTCTTATGGTTTCAGGATGTTTTTCAAAGCAGCGTCCAGGCGACTTCCGGCGGGCAACGCATTGATCAACGCAAACCGGTTGTTGGGTGTCGCCTTTTTTCAAAAAGGCGACATATCCCGAAGCTGCCCGGCGCAGATATCGCCCCGGCCAGCTTCAGGATCTGACACAACAGCGGCAATCAGTCCCCCGCCGCCCCCATGGTGGGGTAGTCGATATAGCCTTCCGGCCCGTGGGTGTAGAAGGTGGACGGGTCGGGCGGCGTCAGGTCCACACCCGCGCGCAGGCGTTCGGGCAGGTCGGGGTTGGAGATAAAGGCCTGACCGAAGGCCACGGCGTCGGCGCGTCCGTCCTCGACGGCCTTTTCGGCGCTGGCCGCAGTGAACTTTTCATTGGCGATATACACGCCGCCAAACTGTTTTTTCAGCTGCGGGCCAAGGCTGTCCGGTCCCTCGGCCTCACGCGCGCACAGGAACGCGATCTTCCGCCGCCCCAGTTCGGTCGCGACATAACCGAATGTCGCGGCGGGGTTGGAATCCCCCATGTCATGCAGGTCGCACCGGGGCGAGATATGCACCCCCACCCGGCCCCGGCCCCATACGCCTGTGGCGGCGTCCGTGACCTCCAGCAGCAGTCGGGCGCGGTTTTCGATCGACCCGCCATACCGGTCGGTGCGGTGGTTGGTGGAATCCTGCAGGAACTGGTCCAGCAGGTAGCCGTTGGCGCCGTGGATTTCCACCCCGTCGAACCCGGCCACCTTCGCCAGTTCCGCGCCACGGCGGAAGGCGTCGATTATGCCCGGAATTTCGTCCGTGCGCAGGGCGCGGGGGATGACATAATCGCGCTTGGGCCGCAGCAGGCTGACATGCCCCTTCGCCGCGATCGCGCTGGGGGCGACCGGGGCCTCCCCATTCAGGAAATACGGGTCCGAAATCCGGCCCACGTGCCATAGCTGCAGGAAAATCCGCCCGCCTGCGGCATGCACGGCATCGGTAACCGTCTTCCACCCCTGTGCCTGCGCATCCGTCCAGATGCCGGGCACGCCTTCATACCCGATCCCCTGTGGCGTGACCGGCGTCGCTTCCGACAGGATCAGCCCCGCCAGCGCGCGCTGGGCATAGTATTCGGCCATCATGTCGGTGGGAACGTGCCCGGCACCGGCGCGCAGGCGCGTCAGCGGCGCCATGACAATACGGTTGGGCAGCGTCAGGTCGCCTGCCGTCAGCGGCGTGAACAGGGTTGGCATGATACGTCTCCACGGTTCTCGTTTCGGGCGATGATGGGCGGATCACCGCCCGCCCGCAACCCCCTCGCCCGTGGGGTCGGCCCTACAGCCCCTGATGGGTGCGTACGGCCGATGCCGACAGGGTATGGTGCCAGACGACATCGTTATTGAAAATAATGGTCAGGCTTTTGCGCATTCTGCGCGAACCACTTGAAAACACGCCATAATACGGGATGAAATTCGTGCCGTTGGGGCGCGTGGTCATGAAATCGTATTGCCAGATCTCATGTCCGCCATCAGTAAAACTTATTACCATCGGGTCGCCAAACAGGGCGCGGACCTGCTGTTTCGTGGTCTGGTCGTCATGGATTTTCTGGTCGATGGTTTCGGCAGTTTCGCGCCGGATGGACGTATTGCCCGTCGATGCGCAGCCCGCAACCGCAAGGGCCGCGCCAAGACACGCCGCAATGGACATCCGTTTCATCAGTACTGCTCCGCTTTCCATGTCGGGGCCATGTTATACCAAAGGACGTAGCCACTGACTCGTGTGTGAAGTGACAAACGGCGCTGGCTCTGATTCTCTTGATGCGGGAGGATCTGGCTGATGACGAGGGCGGTGAAGCTACGGGATGACTATTCGGCCTCTGATCTGAGGCGACTTGCGGCGCGTAGCCGGCAGGCGAACGCTGCGCGCCGGCTTCTGGCCCTGGCAGCAATCCGTGTGTCAATCGGCACTCAAAAATAACCCCTGATCGGCATGCAATATTAACCCCCTGTTGAAGGCCCGGCCTGTCTCCTGAAGCCGTAGGCGTAAGGAGACAGGCCGGGGCAGGTATGGATCTGGAGAGAGGTTCAGTTACGGTTCCTGAACCGCCAGCTTTCGTTCCCTGTCTCGATGATGTCGCAGTGATGGGTCAGACGGTCGAGCAGTGCCGTGGTCATCTTGGCGTCGGCGAATACACTGGCCCATTCACCGAAGGACAGGTTCGTGGTGACAATGACCGAGGTCTGTTCATAAAGGCGGCTGATCATATGGAACAGCAACTGTCCGCCAGACTGGGCAAAGGGCAGGTATCCCAGTTCGTCGAGGATGACAAAGTCCAGTCGGCCGAGTTGTTCGGCCAGCCGACCCGCCCTTGCCGCCCGACTGTCAGCCTCAAGCCGGTTGACCAGGTCCACCACGTTGAAGAACCGGCCACGCCGACCTGTGCGGATGCAGCTCCGGCCAATGGC
>NZ_NKTX01000044.1 GCF_003207815.1 Komagataeibacter oboediens
GAAAGCCTGGTTGTTCGCCGGGTCCGATCGTGGCGGAGAGCGCGCCGCCGCCATGTATTCCCTGATCGTCACCGCGCGTCTGAACGATGTCGATCCCCACGCATGGCTCGCCGATGTCCTGGCACGGATCAATGACATCCCCAATCCACGCCTCCATGAACTCCTGCCCTGGCACTGGAAAGCCCACCAGCAGGTCCACAATACCATCGCCGCCTGAATACGCCCGCGTCTCTCGCCGGATGATTACGTCTGCAGACAGATCGAGGCCACAGGTGCGCGCGCAATCGCCATTCGCGCGGATGTCGGGAATGAAGGCGACGTTTCCGACCTCGTGCGCAGGACGAGCAATGTCCTCGGCCCTGTTGCAATTCTGGTCAATAATGCGGGAATTTCCCGCAAGGTGCCGCTGGGCCAGCTTGGCCTGCAGGACTGGAACGATCTGCTGCGCACCAATCTGACATCAGCATTCCTGATGACGCAGGCCGTCCTTCCCCCCATGCGTCAGGCCCGGTGGGGGCGGATCATCAACATGTCATCCATTGCTGCGCAGACCGGGGGCGTAATTGGCCCCCATTATGCCGCCTCCAAGGCTGGAATGCTGGGGCTGACGCATTCCTATGCACAGCTCCTGTCGCATGATGGCATTACGGTCAACGCGATTGCGCCGGCACTGATTGAAAGCGATATGATCGCCCATAATCCAGCCATCAGTCCTGACATGATCCCGATTGGCAGATTTGGGACGGCAGATGAAGTTGCAGACCTGACGGTCGCCACGATACGCAATGGTTATGTCACCGGGCAGACGATCAACCTGAATGGCGGCTGGTATATGAGCTGAACAGGGCCGCCAGTCCTTGTTGTGGGACATCCGGTAACCGAAAATGTGTCGGTACTGTTCATGCATGCGCGGAACACCATTGGGGGGCTGAAATAATGCAGTGATGAAAAGAGAAAGTTGCCGGGTGTCGGATTTTTCCAAAAAGGCGGTGTTCCGGATGCATGCGTCCCGTCAGTATTGTGGCGACACGGCATCGGGGAAACATCACCTCGTATGCAGAACGTCATCTATGACGGAGCGGAAACGTTCAAGCAGTATGGCGCTGAGTGCGTTCCGACTGTCGTGTGGTGTAATAATGGACAGGGACTGGGACTGTATGTCGACGTCCTTCAGCGGAACATAGACCAGATCGCCCGTCCTGGTTTCCGCAATGACATCGAGTGATGTCAGGAACGTCATGGCATGGCCGGTTGCAACGATCCTGCGCATCGTTTCAACCGAATTGGTTTCGATGACCGGATTGAGTTCCACGCCGGTCCGCGCCGCCAGTACATCCAGATGGGGCCGGATGGACATGGCAGAATCACCAATGATCATGGGAAATGCAAGGCAGTCCATGAAACTGACCGATTTCCTGTGCGCCAGTTCATGTCCCGGGCTGACCACAACCCCAAGCTGGCACGTCCATGTATGGAAGACATTGATATTCGGGTCTGGTGAAAAGTCGAACCCGATCCCCACATCCACCTCACCGGATACGACATCCCGGACAATTTCATTCTGGGGCATGATCCGGATATGCAGGCGGATCCCGCTGCAGCTTTCCCGCAGGTCCGCAATGACAATGGGCAGGATGGTGGTGGCGGGGCCATTCATGATTCCGATCATGATGTCGCCACGCCGCAGTCCCTTGATATCGTCAATAAGCTTTTGCGTCTGTTCCATGTCCCGCAGCGTGCGCCGCACATGCTGCAACAGCACCTCGCCCGCAGGCGTCAGGACCAGTTTACGGGGCAGGCGGTGAAAGATGGGTGTTCCCAGCCGGGCCTCAAGCGCCAGCACCTGCCTGTTGATGGCTGAAGACGCCGTATGCAGTTTCTCTCCCGCTTTGCGCATGGACCCGTACCGGGCAATTGCGTCGAGGTAGTGAAGCAGTCGTGCATGCAGCATCCAGAAACCTCCGCCAGCCTGCCTGGGCCGGGCTATGACGCAACATGCTGCCGGCCCAGGCAGATGTCCGTGCGCCGTCAAACAGAAACTCCGCACGCAAAAAGGCAGCGCTTGACGCGAAAATAGATGCTTCAGAAGTATCCGTACACGGTCTTACACTGTGTTTCGCGATAACAGGGAAGACGTGCCCATGATACATCGGAGCATCCGCCGCAGGACTGTCCTGCAGGCCCTTGCCGGCGGCGTAACCGGGCTGTCCATGCCATCAATCCGCCGCGCGCGGGCCGCTACTCCCATAAGGTTTGTCACCTCCTGGTATGCCCAGGCCGAATTCGGTGGCTTTTATGAAGCACTGGCAAAGGGATATTACGCCGCCGAAGGGCTTGATGTACGGATCGAGGCCGCCAGCCCCCAGATGAACGTACCACAGCTGCTGCTGGCTGGTCAGGCTGATTTCATTACCGGGTATGATTTCCAGATCCTGTCGGCGGTCGCCTCCGGCATTCCGCTGGTCGCGGTTGCCAGCACGTTCCAGCATGACCAGCAGGGGCTCATGACGCATGATGACATTACGGCGCTGGACCAGTTGCGCGGGCATCCCATCCTTATCGCCAGTAGTTCCCATGTGACATTCTGGCCATGGCTTAAGGAGAAGTATGGTTTTGATGACGCGCAGGCTGCGCGGTACACATTTAACCTGCAGCCCTTTTTTGCGAACCCGGCCGCAGCCGTGCAGGCCTATGCATCGTCCGAAGTGTGGGATGCGCAGCGCAATAACGTGCCCGTAAGGTTTTTTCCGTTTGCCGGTCTTGGATACCCGCCCTACGGCGCGCCCATCGTCACGACACGGCAGAAGAGTGTCGGGCAACAGGATACTGTCCGGGGGTTCATCAGGGCCTCGCTCATGGGATGGCGCGACTACATGAACGATCCCGCATTGGGCAATGACCTTATCCTCAAGGCCAATAACCGCATGACACCGGACCATCTCGCCTTTGGCATCGCAACGCTGAAGAAGGCCGGTGCGCTCATTTCTCCCGATACGGCCACGCGGGGGATTGGCACCATGACGACCGAGCGCTGGAAGGCGACGCGCGACTTCATGGTGGCACACAAACTGCTGGCGGAAACCGCAGACTGGCAGTCGGCCTTCACGACATCATATGTTGATACGCTTCGGATTATGCCCTCATGAACATGCTGATTCACAACGCGACCGGTATCCTGACAGGACTGCGGGGGGACGCCGCGCGCAGCACGGGCAGCGTACGGATCCGCAATGGACGGATTGCGGAAATGGGGGACCTGTCACCCTTGCCGGATGAGACTTTGCTGGACGCACGCGGTGGCGTCATTACTCCCGGGCTGGTCAGCACGCATCATCATCTGTTCCAGACAATGCTGAAAGCGGTCCCTACGGCAATCAACAAGCCACTTGAGCCCTGGCTGCGCCTGGTGCCCAATACCTACTGGAACAGGATCGACGAACGGGCACTGGGTGTCGCGGCCCGGGTTGGCATGGTGGAACTGCTGCTGTCGGGATGCACGACCGTCGCCGACCATCATTATCTCTTTTCCGAATTATACCCGTACAACCCGGCGGATGTCCTGTTTGATACGGCGCGGAACCTGGGGCTGCGCTACGTCCTTGCGCGTGGCGGGACAACGCAGGCAAGGAAGTTCGACACGGATGAAATCATTCCCGCGCCAACCGAGCCGCTGGATGTCATGCTCAGGCGTGTTGATGACCTGGTGCGGCGCTACCATGATCCCAGCCCCGCTTCCATGACACGGATCGTACTGGCCCCCAATACGCCAACATGGGGTGCCACGCCCACGGAACTGCGTGAAATGGCCGCAGCCGCGCGTAGCATGGGTATTTTCCTGCACTCCCACCTGTCCGAAACGACAAATTATGTGAAATTCTGCCTTGAAACCTATGGCATGCGGCCGCTGCAGTTTGTCGCCGAACATGACTGGGTCGGACCTGACGTATGGTTTGCCCATCTGGTCCATATGGATGAGAGCGAGATCGCGCTCATGGCGCAGACCGGCACGGGCATGGCTCACTGTCCGCAGAGCAACTGCCGCCTGGGGTCCGGGATTGCCCCGGCACCTGCGCTGGACGCATGTGGGGGGCGGGTGTCGCTGGCCGTGGATGGAGCAGCATCGAACGAGGCCTGTGACATGGGTGCCGAAATGCACTGCGCATGGATGATCCATCGTGCCGTGCAGGGAGCTGACGCCGTAACGGCGGAAGATGTCGTGCGCTGGTCCACGTCATCAGGCGCATCGATACTGGGGTATCCGGAACTGGGCAGCGTGGAGGTCGGCAAAATTGCCGATCTGGTCGTCCACCGCCTTGATTCCCCACGGCATGCGGGGCTGCATGATCCGCTGATCGCGCCGGTCGTGTCGGGGGCCGCCAGTGTCCGCCATGTCCTGGTTGGTGGCAGGCCGGTTGTCGTGGATGGCGCCATTCCCGGCCTGGACCTTGAACGGCTGCTTGAGGATGCCAGAACCGTTGTCGGCTGTCTGGATTCCACAGGCCCCTGACCGGAGGGGGGGATACCACCTGTCAGGACATTATCCGGGTTCGCATGCCGTTTTTAGGCAATGCTCATCCGGCCGGTCTGTCATGTCCGATACCATGTGCGGTATAATGGCATCCTGTCCCCTGGGGCGGGCGATTTTGGTGCCATGGCCGGGATGGCGGGTGCGGGCCGTCACGGGTTCCGTCTGGTGACCGGCGATGCGACACCACGTGGCCATATGGCCAGAAGAACAAGCTGCAGCGCCGCCGCCCCAAGCGGAAGCCAGACAAAGCCTGCCATGATCCAGTGCTTCAGGGCAGGGGAGAAGGTATGGACATCACCCGCATAATGACCATGCGCGAGGAACGTGGCGAGTATGAACCCCGTCACCCCCATGGACAGTTTTGTGACCAGCGTATTGATTGAATAGGCCATGCCCGCCGTATTGACGGGTGATGTCATCCTGCCGACGTCTATGCCATGTGCCAGAAGCACATAATAAAGCGGGGACGTGATGCCCTGCGCCAGTGTCAGCATGGCAAAAGCCGCGAAAAAGAACGGGACACAGCCCCCTGCCAGCCCCAGCAGCAGATATGCCATGACCTGAACGCCCCCGCAGGCGGCGGCACTTCCGATAACACCCAGGCGACGCACGATATGGGGGCATATGATGGCGCCGGCAAATCCCATTATGGTGGCGACGGTCAGCAGCACGCCCCCCATTTCGTCCGTTCCCCCCAGAATGATGCGGGCATAGTACAGGGCAAAGCCATAAAGCGCGGCCAGCCCGGCAAACTGCAGGAACACCAGGCCATTGCACAGCCACCAGCACCGGTTCTGCGCCAGCGCGCGCAGCAGGACCACAGGGGAATGGCGGGCGGGTGCGGGCGGATAACGTGTAATGCAGACCCGTCCGACATATCGCCACAGAATGGTCGCGGCAATTGCAAGGCACAGTGCATACAGCGCCATGCCATGCTGGCGCTGCACCATGCCGTTCCCACCTCCAAGCCACGTGATGGCCGGGATCGTGAACAGCGATACAATGAACTGCCCCCCCTGGCAGCCCATCATCCTGAAGGCGTTCAGGCCAACCCGGTCATGTGCCTGCCGGGTGATCATCGTGCCCAGCGCACCATAGGGCGTATTGATGCAGGAATAGATGGCGCCCAGCACGATATATGTCAGCAGCGCCCACAGTATTTTTCCATTCGGGGACAGCGGCAGGGATACGAAGCACACGAACCCGGCCACCCCGAACGGAAGCGCCAGCGACCGGATCAGGCGCGGGACAATCTGTCCGCCCTGGCGATCGATGACATACCCGATGGCGGGATCACAGAAGGCGTCAAACACCCGCGCCACCAGCAGGATCCACCCAACGGCAACAACGGGTAGCCCGTATATGTCCGTGTAATAGAACATGAGGTACGATGACGTCATGCCCCACATCAGGTTGGATGACAGGTCGCCACATCCATAGGCGACCTTTTCACGCAGGGAGACTTCACTGGTTATGGATGACATGACTGGCCTCCCGGCTGAGGAATGAACGGTTACAGGCGACCGGCCCGAAGCTCTTCTGCCAGATGGTGGCAGGCCCGCATGCTGACCGCCATGACGGTCAGTGTCGTGCCCAGCGCGCCGCCGGTGGGAAAGCTGGACGCATCCGTGACAAACAGGTTGGGCACGTCCCATGACTGGCAGAAGGGATTGAGCACGGATGTCGCGGGATCATTCCCCATCCGCGCGCCCCCGCTTTCATGAATGGCGGCCCCCATGGTCATGCTTTTTGGAAACATCTTGCGTATGAACCAGCGTATGGGAAAAGGTTTGTCAGGATAAAGTCCCGCGTCACCTTCGCCCAGACCAAGGGGGGAAGCCCAGAAATCCACATGACCACCCTGCGTTTCGATCATGTCCGCGCAATCGCGGATCTGCTTGCGCAGCATGGCGCGTTCATTGGCATGGGGCACGCAGCGGATATGGGGCAGGGGCACCCCCCACCTGTCACGCCTGCGCGGATCAAGGGTGATGGCGTTGGTGCGGTACGGCAGCATCTCCCCGAAACCCATGATCGTAACCGGCACGTCAGCGCCCCCCGCCGATGCATGGCGGCCAATGGACCCCTGAAACGTATAACCGCGCCTGAATGCCGGGTCGTGCGCCCCGCAGGCGTTTTCGTAACGGGGAATGTACAGGCCGCCCGTGGTGCCAAACAGGGTATGGACCGGCAGGGGCGCATCTTCGCCTTCCCGGCAGCTTGCGGGCCAGCGGCCGAACATAAGGCTCGGACACTGGTCCATGAAATAATGACCCAGCGTGCCCGAACTGTTGCCCAGCCCGTCGGGATGCAGGCGACTGCGGGAGTTCAGCAGCAGGCGGACACTTTCTATGGGCGAGGCACAGACAACCACCACCTTTGCGTGGGCGACGCACACCTGTCCCGTCTGGCGCTCGACATAGCACACACCGGTTGCGCGTCCCGATGCGGGGTCTGTCATGACCTCACGCACCACGGCATCCGGGCGTATCGTAAGCCTGCCTGTTTCCATAGCCGCCCGAAGGGAACTGGGCATCGGGCCACCGTTATGCGGATTGAAACGCCAGGGCACCACATGCCGGTTCGGCCAGCGTGCCTCCACTGCGCTGCGGAAGCTGCGTTCTTCCGGTGTCAGCGGGGTGGACTGGGCCATGACGCCATCAGGCGCGGTTTCTATGCCGTCATGGGTGCCATGGATGCCAAGGAACATTTCCACCCTGTCATACCACGGCGCAAGATCGGCATAGGACAGGGGCCAGTCCACGCCTCCGTCCCCTTTGTCCGCGCCCTTGAAGTCGTAATCGGACCAGCGGAACAGCACCCGCCCGAACGCATGCAGCCGGCCACCCGCCTGTCGCCCCCGTATCCACAGGAAAGGGGCGTCCTTCGGTGTGGTGTAGCCGTGCTGCCGGTCGTTGACGAAAAGATGCTTCAGCGTCTCGCTGAAGAACGCCACGCGGGACTGGATGTGCTGACCCGACAGCGTGGCCCTGATGCGGGGGAAAAGCTGCACGTTGTCGCCGCCGCTTCTGTTCGCGGGCGGTTTGATGTCTCTGTCGGAAAGTGAGCGCCCGGCTTCGATCACCAGTACGGACAGCCCCTGTTCCGTCAGTTCCTTTGCCGCGAAACCACCGGCAGCGCCCGATCCCACGACAATGACATCATATCCTGTTCCGGTCATATTCCGTTCCTGATGGTACAAAAAATTAAGTCATGGTCATGGGGCTATGCCCGCACGGAAACCCATGCGCCGTATTGCGTGCCCGACGTCAGCGCGGCTTCGATAAACTCCTGCCCCCGCACGCCATCCGCCAGACGGGGCAGCAGCGGGGCATCATGGCCGTCCAGCAGGTACGCCGTATCGGCATACAGTCGGGCAAAGGCTTCCAGATAGCCTTCGGGATGGCCGCGCGGCAGCAGGGAAGGGGTCCCGACCGCGCTCCCGCCACGTGCGATATGGGTCGTGCGGCCATCCGCCGTGGACACGATCAGGGTATCTGGCTGTTCCTGGTTCCATTCCAGTCCGGCTTTTTCCCCGAACAGGCGCAGCCGCAGCGCATTGCCAGACCCGGTTGCAACCTGACTGACCCACAGGCTGCCAACCGCATTGTCGGAAAAGCGAAGCTGTATCTGTGCATCATCCGGTACGGCATGGCGGGGCACAAGACGCGATACCCGGGCCGACAGTACTTCGCACCGCAGGCCGGATACGAATTCCGCCAGATGGAAGGCATGCGTCCCGATATCGCCCAGACAGCCGCCCGCGCCCCCGGTGCGCGGGTCAAGCCGCCAGCCGCCGTCGCTATCGGCATCACCCAGCCAGTCCTGCAGGTATTCAACCTGAATATTCCTGATCGTGCCCAGCGTGCCGTCATGCACCAGCCGACGCGCCTCACGCACCATGGCGTAACCGCTATAGGTATAGGCCACGACCATATCGTGGCCTTTCGTGATGAAACGTTCGGTAAAATGTCGGGCCTGGTCCAGTGTCAGCGCAAGCGGCTTTTCGCATAGTACCGGAATGCCTGCCTCCAGAAAGGCCGCGGCGACGGGCAGGTGCATGTCGTTTGGCGTCACGATGATGGCGAGCGCGATGCCGTCCGGCCGGGCGGCTTCGACGCGCGCCATCTGTGTCCAGTCGGTATATGTGCGCGCCGGATCCAGCCCCAGCGCAAGCCCTGCCTTCTGTGCCGTGCCTGCGTGTCGCGACAGGCACCCCGCGACCAGTGAGAACCGTCCGGTCAGGGCCAGCGCGCGACGGTGCACGTCCCCCATGAAGGAGCCGGGCGCACCGCCGATCATGCCGACGGGCCATGTGTTCATGTCGTTCTCCTGAAACTTACAGGCCAAGGCAGCGCTGCCGTTCGTCATCCGACAGCGGACTTGCGGCAAAGTCGTCAAAGGACTGCGTGGTCATTTCGATCATGTGACGCTGTATGAAGGGCGCGCCTTCACGTGCGCCCTGTGCCGCGGTCTTGAGACAGCATTCCCATTCCAGCACCGCCCAGCCGTCATATCCATATTGTGTCAGGCGGGAAAAAATGCTGCCGAAATCGATCTGCCCGTCACCGGGGGAACGGAACCGTCCCGCCCTGTCACGCCAGTCGGCAAAGCCGCCGTACACGCCCTGCCTGCCGGTTGGGTGGAATTCGGCGTCCTTGACATGAAATGCGCCAATCCTGTCATGGTAAAGGTCGATGAAGGCGAGGTAATCCATCTGCTGAAGTAGCATATGGCTGGGATCGTACAGGATCGCGCAACGCGGGGCGTTGCCAAGCAGTGAGGCAAATCGTTCAAAGCTTGTGCCGTCATGCAGGTCCTCGCCGGGGTGCAGTTCAAAACACAGGTCGACACCAGCTTCATCAAATGCATCCACGATCGGTCGCCAGCGTGCCGCCAGTGTGGAAAAGGCAAGGTCGATCAGGCCCTCATCACGTGGTGGCCACGGGTAAAGATACGGCCATGCCAGCGCGCCGGAGAAGGTGGCATGCGCCTTCAGCCCCAGCCGTGCCGAAGCCCGCGCGGCAAGCCCCAGTTGGGAAATGGCCCATTGCGTACGCGCCGTGGGGCTGCCCTGTACGGATGCGGGGGCAAAGCGGTCGAACTGCATGTCATAGGCCGGATGGACTGCAACGCACTGGCCCTGGATATGGGTGGACAGTTCCGAGATCACGAGACCATGCTCCGCCAGCATGCCGCGTATCCCGTCGCAGTAATCCTGACTGGACGCTGCCTGTTCAAGGTCGAAGATATGGCTGAGATGTGTGGGAAGCTGGAGTGCCCTGTATCCAAGCCCGGCCGCCCACCGCGCCAGACCGGGCAGGGTATTGAAAGGAGCGTCGGGCCCGATGAACTGGGCGGCAAAGATGCCGGGGCCCTTCATGGTGCATTTTCCCCGACCATATGGTTGATGAACGTGATGCCCCGTTGCAGCGCCGGTACCGGCCGGGGGCAGGCATCCAGTTCCATAATGGGGCCGCACCGCAGCGGCGCGCGCGCAAGCAGGGCCGCCAGCTGGGCAAAATTGGCCTGCCCATTGCCCAGTTCACAGAAATAGGCCCGGTGACGGGTATGAATGTCCTGTCCGATCGGGGTATCGACCGGCATGGCGCTGGTTGCGTCCTTCCAGTGCATCGCCACCACGCGCGCGACATGCCTGGTCAGCACATCCGTCGGGTTGCCCCCTTCAAGGATGATGTGTGCAGGGTCGGGGCACAGCGAGACATAACGCGGATCGGTCAGCAGCATGAACAGGTCCACATCGCGCGGGGCGCAGGCGACAGTGTGGGCTTCCGTATGGATTGCCAGCGTAATGCCATGGCGGGCGGCCGCGAACCCCATGCGGTTGAGCAGGCTGGCGATGGGGGCGGCAAAGGCAAGGTCCACGAATGCGGGTGGTTCGGACAGGAAAGTGCGGCGGCAGGGTAGTCCCGCAACCAGCACCTTGCCCCCCATTGCCACAAGGAAGCGTGCTGCTGCATCGACCTGTGCCAGAATCTGCGGTTCGGCGCTGGCGTATTCATGAACGGGGATACGGTCCAGGGCCGGGAAAAAGTCCGACCAGATTTCCAGGTTCCGGATTTTCAGTGCATGGGCCAGGGCTGCTTCGGACCCGAATGCCGCCACGGCACCAGCCTGGTCAAAGGGCGGGAAGGTCAGTTCAAGGCCCGTTATGCCAGCATCGTGCAGGCTGTCGAATATCCGGGTCCAGAACGCGCGGCCATCTGCCGCGGCCACGGTGGCGACCTCCGCTTCCGTGCGGACACCCCAGAAAGCAGGGTTGTAGAAAGTAACCAGATCTGTTCCGATTTTCACCTGCATGTGCTCCCTGATCAAGACGACATGCGGCGGAGGTATGTATTAAACGAAATGAAATTGCCGCAAATATGGTCTCCAGACCTACATACAGCAATGTAATGGGAATGCAAACGTTTGCCGAAACGATTCAGGTCGATTGCCGTATGACAAAGGTTGGCGCAAGGGCAACAAGGCGGGGGCTCGTGATCCGGCCATTGCGGATGTCGGCCAGCACCTGCACCGCAACGCGGCCGATTTCCAGCATGGGCTGGATCACGGTGGTCAGGGCCGGACTGGTAAAGGCGGTGTAATCCATGCCGTCATAGCCTGCGATGGCGACATCGTCCGGCACGCGCAGGCCGCTTTCCAGAATCGTGTGCAGGAAGCCCAGCGCCTGCGCGTCGCTGCAGCAGATTGCGGCGGTGGGACGGTTTTTCAGGGCAAGGAAAGTCTGTGCTGCCTTCGCGCCGGACGGCATATCGAACGGGCCGCCCTCCAGCCGGATCAGTTTCTGGCCCAGTCCCAGTGTAGACAGCCGGTTTTTGACGGCATTGTAGCGGATATGTTCGTGCCCGATTCCCTCCGGCCCGGAAACGAAGGCGAAATGGCGGTGTCCACGCTCGATCAGATGGTCAACGATCGCGACGTACCCGTCCACTTCCTGCGTCATGACGCTGGCCAGTCCGGCAGATGTCAGGTCCTTGAAAATACTGACGACCGGCAGCATGCCCTGATCCGGGATCCTGCCCACGGGCGGCTCCCACTGTTCGCTTGCCACCAGTAATACGCTGTCCGCCACACCTGCCTGCAGGTAGCGCATCACGTCGCTGGCTGAAATGGACTGGCCCAGATATTGCCGCAGCATGACATTCAGGCCCAGGGCCTTCGCTTCTTCGCACACGCCCAGCAGGATCTGGGTAAAGACCGGTGAAATCGCCTGTCCCGAGAAACTGGAGGCCAGCACGAGGATGGTATCCGATGTGCCGCGGCTGAGGTTCCGGGCGGCAACATTTGTTTCGTAACCCAGTTGGGCGGCGACCTTTTCGACCAGTCGCCGTGTCTCGTTACTCACCCGGTCTGGCCGGGAGAGGGCGCGGCTGATGGTGGAAATGTTCAGACCGGTCTGTTCCGCCAGGTCGGCCAGGGTTACGCGCTTGGTCACCTGTCTGGTGTCTCCTCGTTTTTTTCTGTCGTCCACGCACGCGGTGTGGCGACGTTGGCTGCCGGTCGGGTAGCCGCAATCCCAGGATATTGTGTCGCTGTGCGCAGGTCGAGTGCCTGAATGCGGATGTTGCGCCGGTGTGTGGCAAATCGCGGGCTGTTTTTGATCTCCCGGCGACCTTCCGGTCATCGGGAGGACGCCGGGAGGAAGCATCCGTTCCGGCAGGTGCGCCGGAACTGTCGTCAATCTGCAACACCTGCGCTGGAAATATCGGTTCGGGAGACAGTGGACGAATGCACCTGCGGGTCGGAAAACCAGACATGCCAACGCTTGCCATATATTAACGTAATGCAATGATAAGTGGTCGATTTTGGTCTGGGTCGTGACTGGCCTGGTGGGCATTTTACACAATAAAAAGGTCTGTTTTTGGCCGTTTTCAGGAGAATGAATGACATATTTATTGTTTCTTATGGTCAACAACAGGATGGACTCGGCATTTCGAACCATGGCAAGCGTTTCCCGTTCATGTTGTCTTGCCCCGGCTGTGCTGTCTGTTGGGTAGAGCATGTGATCGTTTACGGGGGGATCCGATATGGTTGCAGGTGCCATGTTTCACGGCAAACGCTGGTTATTAACGACATTTCTTCTCGGTACCACCGGGTTCGTTACTGTCTCATACGCACAGGGCGCCAGTAGTGTGACCGGCACCACCAAAGCCCGTCATGCAGCTTCTGCCACATCCCGTGCGGCGCCATCGGGCAAGGCGGGACAGGGTGCGAATGCGGTGCAGGCCACGTCGACCCCGGAAATCCTGCAGGTCAGTTCCGGGCGGTCCGGCGGCGGCGGCATGATGCGGCAGGAAAGGGCCCCGCACAGTATCCAGACCGTGACACGGCAGTTCATGGACATGCGCAGCCCGGCCGGAACGGCGCTGGACATGGTCAAGAACCTGCCAAGCCTGAACGTATCGACGCAGGATACATCGGGCATGACGGGCGGTTCGATTGAAAGCCGCAGCCTGAATGATGGGGATATGGCGCTGCTGGTTGATGGCGCGGTCGTGACCTCCGGCACCGAATACCTTCAGGAAGACATTGATACGGAAAACATGGACCGTATCGAAGTCACGCCGGGAACATCCGCCATTGACCAGCCCGTTACGTCAGCGGCGCTGGGGGTCATGAATGTCGTGACGCATACACCCAGCCACAAATTCGGCGGGCTGACGGATTTTTCATACGGCACCAATGACATGTCCCGGCAGTTTATCCGGCTGGAAAGCGGTGACATTGGCAAGACCGGCCTGCGCTCGTTCTTTTCGTTTTCGCATACCCATGCCGATAACTGGATCGGTGCGGGTGCATCGGACAAGAAGCATATCGACTTTGGCGTGCAGAAGGATATCGGGACTGATTCCTACATAAAATTCTTTCTGTCATGGAACCAGGAACGGTACGGAATCTACAACTATCCTACGGCTGACCAGTTTTATGCCAAGAAGCACGGGACGGGCACGTGGGGCGCCAGCAGTGATCCGAACAGCCCAAATTTCTGGGGCAATCACCAGGAAGGGCCGTGGAATGAGCTGTTCATGACCCTGCCGGTGCACCTGCGCCTGACAAACCGGCTGCACTTTGACCTGGTGCCCTATTTTGCCTATGGGCGTGGATGGAGTTCATCCGTCAGCGGCGAAGCCGGGTCCGGGCTGACCTATGCCAATGGCAGTGCGGTGTCGCCCTCGCAACTTTCGGTCAATTACTATGACCAGCGTACGCCCACCACCGGGGCCACGATCAAACTGACCTACGATATTTCACGACATAACCAGATGACGTTCGGATACTGGTATGGCTATACACAGAGCCGGCAATGGGGCCCGAACAGTGCGGTGAACCAGAACGGTTTCTCCAACAATCCCGATGACCTGTCGACTGCCTATTTCCAGAACGGACAGCGGTATTATTCGGCAAACCAGCAGACAGGCGACCAGATCCACGCGCTGTTCATTCAGGATACGGCAAAATACTTCCAGGACCGGCTGGTCGTGTCCGCCGGTTTCAAATTCGCCATGATGAATTACTGGTTCGACAATTACCTGACGCACCAGACCATGGGATCGAATTCCGTCGTACCCCTGCCGCGTTTTTCAACGTCGTACACCTTCAACCGCCATCACCAGATTTACGTCAATGCGCAAGGGGATTTCCGCGCACCTGACCCCAGCAACCTGACGGAAAACACCTCGCTGCCCCGCAACCAGTACACGATCAAGGAAGAACTGGGGTACCGTTATAATAACCGCTACATCATCTTTGACCTGTCACTATTCAACTATGCGATTACAAATCGCCTTCTGAGTGTCTATAACGCGAACAATTCGTACAGCACCGTCAATGCAGGCAACCAGACGGCGCGTGGTTTCGACGTCATGCTGTCCACGCATCCGTTCCATCATTTCAGCCCCTATGTTTCGTTTGAATACCTCAATGCGCGCCAGGATTCGAATGTCCAGTATGGTACGTCCTACCTGCCGACCAAGGGCAAGGAGGCGATCATGGCACCGCATGTCATGGCCAATTTCGGCCTGACGTATGACAACAGGCACTTCTTTGCCAATGCCACCGTTCATTATACCGGCCCGCAGTCCGTAACACTGGTTGGGGATGAAAGGATCCCGGGTTATGTCACGGACACCATCTCGCTGGGCTATCGTTTCTCGCCCTTCCTGGTGGCGAAGTCCCCCACGTTCCGGCTGAACTTTACAAACCTGACCGGTTCCATGGTCCGCACGGGCACGACCGGGGTCGCGGATAACTATCATGCCGTGACACTACTGAACGGGCAGAGCATTGCAGGTTCGACAGGGGCACAGTTTTATGTTGAACCACGCTTCAGCATGACAGGAACCATCTCCACTGCATTCTGATTGCCCGTGTAGATGATCCAGCAGGCCGCATGTAGGGCTCCCATGAACCCGGCGCGGCCTGTCTTTTCTGCATGACCGGTAGCCGTAGCCTTCGGGACTGATGGTTTGTCTGCAATGAGACTGTTTGCAAATCCGGCTTATGCAGCATCCTGTAAATCTATCGAAAGTTTTTGGTGAAGCTTTTTTCAAAAAGCTTCGGAAAGCGTCGTTTTTTGAAAAAAGGCGACACCCAGAAACTTTTATTATTTTTTTATTTGATGGATTGAGTGCCAAACCGAGAACGTTGTCAGGTGCCCACACCGGTTCCGGGCAAGCGTCAGGATACGGTATCCGTCGCAAAAAGCCGGTATCCGCAGATATGCCTTATCAACGGATTATTTTGAATCACGCGGCGTTACGGTGAAGTCCAGTTCATAGGATGTCTGGCTGGTCGTGCGCTGCTGGTGCTGTGCATGTATGGTCGGGTCGCGGGGCAGCAGGGCATTGACCAGATACACAGTGTCCGGACCCGCGCCCTGATTTGTGTAAGCCAGTCGATGGGCACCGGGTGTCAGGGCGACCGTTGCGCCAAGGTGCAGCCGGATGGTGCCGCTGCCCGCCCTCATGGCCGCAACGGGGGGAAACGCAGTGGTGACGGATACCAGCGGAAGTGGCGTGCCATCCAGTGAAAGCGACAGCCCCTGTGCAACATGCGTGGCATAGGCCTGCCATTCCTGCTGTGACAGGACGCCATCTTCATTGCGGTCAATCGCGCGAATGACACCGGGTGCGATATCGACGCCGGGTGTCAGGTCCACGGTAATGGCCACGTGCCGGCGCGTGACATCAATCACCGTGGCCTGCAGGTATTCATCCAGCCGGTGCGCGTGGGCCGGGGCATGGGCGACCAGCAGCGCGGCTGCCGCAGCGGACAGGGGCCTGCCATATTTCATGGCATGGTGTACCGGCTGCCATAACTGTCGGTGGGATCACGGTAGACGGTATGGACATGCATGGTCGGGTCGTCGCCCACACCCTGCGGTGAAAATTCGATCAGCAGCCGTGGCCCCTGAATACGGTAATAGGATACGCCATTATGTCCCGGCGTATGGGTGGTGGGACCGCTCCATGCAAACCATGTGCTGTCCAGGTCGGCCCTGATTTCCTTCAGGCGCGGGGCGGCATAGGCATCGTTTATGATACCGGCCCATTCCCCGATGACATCCATCAGCAGGCCTTTCTGCGCTGCCGTCAGGTCGGAACCCTTTACGCCTTCGGGAATGAGGGTTTCGCCATCATGTCCCGGTCCCTGCACCAGATCCTCGACTTTGTATGGCAGGATGGCCTGCCTGCGCTGTTGCGCATCAAGGCTGTCAAGCAGGGCGAAGGCACGGTCATTTTCGCCTGCCAGAACACGCACCGTCCTGCCGTCTGCCAGGTACATTGCAGGCTGGGCCCCGGTCAGGGTGGGGGTCATGATGCCGTGCGTGCCATCAATAACGATATTCAGCCCCAGATGATGGCCACCGAACTGTACCATCCACGGTTTCGTATCTCCCGGTTCACCAAAAACCGCCATGGTGTAGACGGCCCGTCCTGAAGCGAACGGCGTGCCACTGTCAGCCAGTGCCTGATCGCCGCCCATGATGTCCATGACCTTCTGATACCCCTTCGCACTGAGGAGCGTCTGCAACAGGTGCAGCGCGGCAGTATACTGGCCAGCGGTCATCTGGCCAAGTTGCAGGCCCGGCCGTGGTACGTCACTGACCGGAAAATTGGACCAGACCGATGTGCCATAGCGTTCGCCAATAAACCCGCCGGGTGGCCCCATGCCCGGTCCGCGTGCTGCGGGGGCAGCGGCCTGCGCATCCGTGACCGGCTGGACAGGCTGGTCCGGGGCGCTGCGCCGGAAACGGGCCAGCGTGCCAGATTTCTGTGTAACAAATGGAAACTGCACTTTTGTCCGGCTGCCGGGATCAAAGGTGGCCAGAAAGGACCGTGCGGCGGTCGTGGCCGCCCGTGTCTGGCTGGCCGGGCTATCTGCCTGCGCCGTGGCGGATGGCACGGCAGCCCGGGCAGGAATGGTGTCAGCCATGACGGACATCGTGGCCAGGATCGCCCCGGCCGCCACCAAAGAAATCTTTCGCATCCGTTCCCTGCTCTGTTCCACTGGGGCAAGCCCATTCCCATGGACACTGCATGACGCCCGGCACGGGATCAAGGGGACGGGCGGTGCGTCACGGTGAAACCTGATGTCATGCAGTGGCAGGTTGCATAGGGACAGCCTGTTCAGACAACATGCCGGGACATGATGTCTTCAACACTGGTCTCGACCAGATGGGTAATGCGTGAAAGCTGGCGTGTACGGTCATGCACCAGCGCCAGCGTCAGATGCGGCACATTGGCCCCCACCAGCGGCACGAAGGCCAGATCCCCCCGCGTCACTTCGGACATCACGTCCAGATAGCTTAAAAAACAGATGCCGATGCCCGTCATGGCCAGTGAGATGATCATCTGCACATTATTCGCACGGGCCGCGACGCCGGGGGTAATGCGGCCCCTTTCCAGCAGGCGTTCGAATACGGATGACAGCGCCAGTGGCTGTTCGGGCACCACCATGGGGTAATCGGCGCATTGCGCCAGCCGGACCGCAGTGTGCCGCGCCAGCGGGTGGTCAGGCCGGCAGACGAAGCCCAGCGGAAAGGACATGCGGCGGATCACCACAAGGTCGCGCATGTCCTCGGGGTCTAGCACGAGGGCAAGGTCCCCTTCGCCCGACAGCAGGGTCCGGTAGATCTGCCTGTTGTCACGGATGTTCACGTTCAGCACGACACCGGGGTGGCTGTCCTTCATGCGGCTGACCAGTTCCGGCAGGAAGGCGCGCGACAGGGCTTCTGGCGCAAGCAGGTCGACCTGTCCCCGGCGTATGCCCTTCAGGTCGTCAATCTGGCGGTTCAAGATGGGGTGGACGGCCTCCATGCGGCATCAATGTGCCATGCTGGGGTCGGAATGACCATTCAGAGGAGACCGCCCGGATGAAAATTACCATGATCG